>NZ_VKLU01000011.1:0-397562 GCF_007352635.1 Corallococcus sp. Z5C101001 | reverse complement strand
GTCCTGCCTGCTCTCGCCCCCAGGGCGTGGTCATCCCGGCCGCTCAGCCGAGGCGACAACTTCCCTGACACAGGGGGATACCTGCAGCCGGAGCCGATGATGGCTGTTGATGCCAAGTCGGGTTCTTGGGCTGCGTACTCATATGCGGGGAACAATCCAGTAAGGAACTCGGATCCGACCGGTCTGTTCATCCGGCCTGAAGGCGAATGCAAGAACTGGAGTGAGGCACTCGCACGAGCAAAGGTAAAGGCGGGATGTCAAAAGGAATCCGGAGGAGTCTCTTCCCAGCAAAGCTGCACAAAATGTGCTCTTCCGTGTGATATCTGCCCGTGGTTGGATGAGTCGACACCACCTACCGCCCGCATCTTCGACATGACTGGCGGGATTCGTGGTGGCCTGAATCCGGACCGGACGCAACTCGGGCTGGCACGTTGGCTCTGCGGAAACACGACCGTGCCAGGGTATTCGTTCGACAATACCGAAGAGCTCGCGCAAATGCTCATACACGAGGCCATCCATATGTGTCAGACTATTGGCATCACGGCGCCTTCCGCCAAGGACGGCTGGGGTACCCCGTTCGGCAAATGGAGCCCGGGCTGGGACGACACTGAGGACACCGTTGAGAAGTGCTGGAAGGAGTCATCATGGCATTCCACCGGCAATGGCTGCGGAGGGCGGCGTCCATAGGCGCTGTACTGGTCTTTCTTCTCTGCTCAGCGCTTCTGCTTGATGCGAGTGGCGTCTTCGACGAAGGGTCTTGCAGGCGATCAGACGATTGCCCTGTGGGTCGTAAATGCATCACGACAGTCCACAGGCAGATAGACAAAGGACGTTTCAGAGCAGTTCACAGCTGTGAAGTTCCTTGCTCTTCTGACGCGGATTGCCCAGGCGGGCAGTCGTGCTTCCATCTTGAAGACGCAGACGAGCCGATTTGCGTAGAGGCCCATTGATCACGACCAGCAACGCCACGCTGCATTGTTGATCCAAAGTATAGGAAGTATAGGACGGAGAGGAGCCCTGGTGAGGGCGGCGGGCTGGTGAAGAGGGGCCAAGAAGGGCCGCTGGAGGGGGCCGCGGGCTGTGCGCCGTGCCGGAGCAGAGGCTGTGCTGCGGCTCGGGGCACATGCCGGCCCAAGCGGTCGAGCCAGACGGCAGGCCGCGAGGGCAATGCCAGGTGCTCCAGAATGGCGCGCCCCTCACCGGGGGCCGTCAGGTATGCCCGCACTCTCCTGCGGCCTCCACACTTCACGCAGGCGAACACGTCGAAGTCGAACGTCCTCCTCAGCAATTCGGCCCCGTCCACTCGCGGCGTTCTCTGCTTCATCCGCTCCGTTCTGGCCGCTGCCTCCTTTCCCGCTCTCGCCTCCTCCTCACCTGCTGCGGGGAACGCTGACACGGCGTTGTCACGCGCCGTGAAGACAGCGCGACGCGAACCGCGCCATCGAGGACAGCAGGCCGTTCGAAGAGCTGTTCGCGCGGGATCGAGCACCCGCGGCGCGGGGCGCGCTCAATGGGGGTTGTCGAACGGGATGCCGTCGCGCACGGCAGGCGATGGCCTGCTCCGTGAGGTTGATGGCCTTGACCCGGTGGCCGCTCTTGTCGCTACTTCTCCCCTGTGAACCCGGGAGCGCCGGAGAAGTTGCGGGCCGCGATTTCGGAGGCAGCCCGCTGAGCGTCCAAGCCGGGCCGAAGCCCGGCGGCCGTGCGCGGCGCTCCTGCGCACGAAGGATCCGGCCTCGGCCCAGAGCCCGTGCCAAGCTCGCGCCCAACGGGAGGCGGCAGTTCCCGAAGCACCCGCCTGGGCACATTGCGTCAGGGAGCGGCCAGGGACGTGGCGCAGGCGGACTGGTAGTCCTGGAGCCTGGCCTGGAAACGTTCCTTCTCGGGCGCGGGCCATTCCGCGGGCAGCAGCTCCACGGCCTTCTGTTGTTCGGCCAGTGCGGCGGTGCACTGCTTCAGCCCGAACTGCGCGGCGGCGGCGGTCTCCAGCACATAGGGATTGTGGCTGCGTCGCACGAAGGGACGCACCGCACGGAGGGCCGGCGCATACTGGCCTGACTGCACGAACTGCCACGCGGACTCGATGGCCGCCCACCCATTCCTGGGCGCCAGGAACCAGGTGCGGGCGACGGCCTGGGGATAGAGCGGATCTCCTGGAGCCTGCTCCGCGAGCTTCCGGGCCAGGTTGAGCCATGCCGAACGGCTATCGGGATTCTGGCGCACCCGCAGCCGGGCCCAGTCCTGTTCTTGTTGCCGGGTCAACGTGAGCCCGCTCGGGATGAAGCGCACGTAGAAGGTGTAGTCAGTCCTCATGGGATGCCCCGAGAGGGTCGCGGGACGGTATCGCGCCGACTGAAGCGCCGCGAGGTTCTGCTCGATGCCGGGAAGCCGAGCCCCTTCCACGACCGTGCAGTCACGCACGTGGCCATCCGTGTCGATGTGGCACTGGAAGACCATGAATGCGAACGCACCTTGCTCGACCAACGTCTCGGGATACCTGAAGGCCGCCGGAGAGATCGGCTCCGGACGGGTGAGCGCCCCGGACGCGAACGTGCAAGCTTCGGCGAGCTCCGCGGCGCACGCGGCCGAGACGTCCTGGAATGCGCGGAGGACGGCATCCTCTCCGGGGGTACCACGCAGCGTCTTGACCGCCTCCTCGAAGACGCGAGGCGCCTGCGCTGGATCCAGTTTGGGCGGCGGCCCGGGCGGGGCCTCGTCCCCTATCGACAGGTCCCAGAGCCCTGTCGACGGGAGGCCCCTCTTCGACTGGAAGTCCTCCATCACGGACATCAGATGCCCATGGCTCGCGGGCAGGGTCGGGATGCCCGGATGGGCACATCCGGTGACTCCAAGTACCAGGGACAGGAACAGCCAGCGCCAACACATGGGTCCGTACTCTAGACCACGAGGCAGTGCCGGACGAATGAGGCGTCCATGAGCAAGCCGTGATGACGCGAGGCTGCGTCATTCCCATCACCTTCCATGCAACGGAGCCCGAGGAGGTCCAGCGCTTCGTGGCGATCACGGCGCTGGGCCCCTGAAGCGGCTCGCCGCCTTGCCAGCCCCTGCCGCCGAGGGCGAAAGGTGGCTGGCAGGGGGTTGAAGCGAAGCCCCGGCGACCCACGCTGCACGCGGGCTCGCCGAGGCTCGACGTGGCCTGCCTCGATGCCGCCTTACTGGACGGCGCGGAGCCCGGGCTGCTCGTCAGACAGCGACGTCAGGAGGCGGTCGCCCTCGGTCTCGTCGATGGGCACGAAGCGGCCGAGGTCCGCCCGGTAGGCGTGGACCTGCGCCGCCCCGATGTCGAACCACCAGCCGTGCAGCCGCAGCGTCCCCGCCGCGAGCCGGTCGCGCACGATGGGGTAGGTCTTCAGGTGCTCGAGCTGCTCGAGGACGTTCAGCTGGGAGAGGCGATCCGCGTCGGGCAGCCCCTCGCCCACCTGGGAGTTGTTCTCACGCAGCTTCTTGAGCGAGGGCGCTCCGTGCGCGAGCCACTTCTCGAGGTTCGGAGCGCCGTCCACGGCGCCGCCGGCCAGGATGGCCTTCATCGCGCCGCAGCCCGAGTGGCCGCAGACCACGACGTCCTCGATGGGCAGGAAGCCCAGGGAGAACTCGATGGCCGCCGCCTCTCCGCGGTCCGCCGAGGGCTGACCGCCGGGCGTGGCCGACGGGACCAGGTTTCCCACGTTGCGCACGGTGAAGAGGTCGCCCGGGTCCGTGGAGACGAGCAGGTTCGGCACCACGCGGCTGTCCGAGCAGCTGATGAAGAGGCAGTCAGGGGATTGCCCCTTCGCGAGCCTCGCGAAGGTCGCGCGGTACGAGGGCAGCGTGTGACGCTGGAAATCGAGCAGGCCTCTGATGAGCTTCTTCACTGCACACCTCCGGGAGAGAGAGTCGAAACGTGATGAACGGGGGAGGAAGGGGTTGGCGCCGCGGAGCCCGGCGCCGGGCCCGCACGCGCGCTGCGCCGGGTCCAGACGTCCTCGAGCGGCTCCATGGTCACGGTGCCGCCCGTCTTGCGATACGTGTCCGCCCAGCTCTCGAGCGCCTCGAAGCCGGAGTGGTCGAGCGTGTTCACCGCCACGTCCACCTCCACCCGGGAGCCCGCGGGGACCTTCGCGAGCGCCGTCGACAGCTTCGGCACCCCGACGAACGTCAGCGCTCCGCTGATGCAGACCTGATGAATGCCATTGGCGGCGCGGATCTCCACGCGCACCTGGCCCAGCTGCCACAGGAGCCGGAGGATGGCCGCGCCGAGTCCCAGACCGATGCCCGCGAGCAGGTTGATGCCCACGACGCCGAACACGGTGATGAGGTACACGGGCAGCTCACCGCGGTGCCGCAGCTCCCGGATGTGGGCCAGGTTCACGAGCTTCATGCCCACGTGCACGAGCAGGCCGGCGAGCACCGTCAGGGGCACGTACGCCGCCAGGCGCCCCAGCAGGGTGATGAAGGCGAGCATCCACACCGCATGGAGCACCGCCGACCAGCGCGTCTTCGCGCCGGCGTTGATGTTCGCCGCGCTGCGCACGATGACGCCGGTGATGGGCAGGCCGCCGAGCAGACCGGAGACGGTGTTCGCCACGCCCTGCGCGAGCAGCTCGCGGTCCAGGTTCGCCCGCGGGCCCGTGTGGAGCTTGTCGGTCGCCACCGCGCTCAGGAGCGATTCGGCGCTCGCCACGAGGGCGAGGGAGAACACGGCGACGAAGAAGGCGCCCCACATGGAGCCCTCCGGAAGGGACGGCAGCTTGATGGCCGCCAGCGCATCCGCCGCCAGCTGCACCCGCGCCACGTCCGCGTTCATCACCGCCGCGACCACGGTCCCGCCCACGACCGCCACCAGCGGCCCCGGGACCTTCTTCAGCCGCCCGTTCGGCAGGAACCCCCACGCGATGAGGACTCCCAGCGTCAGCAGGCCCAGCAGCGTGGCCGCTCCATGAAGGTTGAGGATCTGCCCGGGCAGCTCACGCAGGTTGTTCCAGGCATTGCTCTGCGGAGAGCCACCGAGAACGATGTGCACCTGCCCCAGCACGATGAGGATGCCGATACCCGCGAGCATCCCGTGGATCACGGCCGGCGAGATGGCCAGCGCCGAGCGCGCGACCTTCAGGCCGCCGAGCGCCACCTGCACGAGTCCCGCCGCCGCCACCGCCGCGCACGTCACGGCGAAGCCCAGCTGCTGGATGAAGCCGAAGACCATCACCGCGAGGCCCGCCGCGGGGCCGCTCACGAGCAGCGGCACGCCGCCCAGGAAGCCCACCACCAGGCCTCCCACGACGCCGGCAATGAGTCCCGCCATGATGGGCGCTCCAGAGGCGAGCGCGATGCCCATGCAGAGGGGCAGGGCCACCAGGAACACCACCAGCGAAGCTGGCAAATCCGAAGCGAGAATCGCCTTCAACGACGGCTTCGCCTCTGCAGCCTTTACATCCGAAGTCATTGCACGCGCTCCCTGTCATCCGCCGGGCCGCAACCGGGGCTCGACGTGACAGGGGGCTACGCAAGCGTTGTGCCAGACCGCCCCGGGCCCCTCCCGTCGGGGGCGTGGCGCTTCCAGACCGGGCGATGAAAGAAACGTGAATCCGTCGGTCCGGGCGATGAACGAATTTTAAATTCCTTCACTCCGAGGGCGGGCTCTCCTCCATGCGGCGGAGGAAGGTCGGGTAGGACAGACCCAGTGCGCGGGCCGCCTCCACGCGCCTGCCTCCGAGCTGCTCGAGCACGTGCCGGACGTAGAGCCGCTCCACTTCATCGAGCGGCCGGGGTGGGCCCGACACGAAGAACGCGTTGGGGTCGATCGGGGCCTGCGCGCCGCCCCCCTTGGCGAGCGCCTGGAGCTCGAGCGTGGGCCCGCCCTCGAGCACGAGCGCCCGCTCGAGCACGTTGCGCAGCTCCCGGACGTTGCCGGGGAAGGGATAGCTCAGCAGGCGCTCCTCCGCGGCGGGTGAGAAGGGGACCGGGCGCCGGCCGAGCTCCGAGCTGAGCTCCTGCACGAGCGTCCGTGCGAGCGGCAGCACGTCCTCACGGCGCTCACGCAAGGGGGGGACGTCCACCCGGAACACGCTCAGCCGGAAGAGGAGGTCCTCGCGAAAGCGCCCGGCGGCGACCTCCGCTTCGAGGTCCTTGTTGGTGGCCGCCACGATGCGGGCGGTGCTCGTGAGTTCCGTCATCCCGCCGAGCCGCCGGAAGGCCCCCTTGTCGAGGAACGTGAGCAGCTTGGCCTGGAGCGCGAGCGGCAGCTCACCCACCTCGTCGAGAAAGAGGAGCCCGTCGTTCGCGAGCTCCACGAGCCCGCGCCTGGCCGTCTTCGCGTCCGTGAAGGCGCCGCGCTCGTGTCCGAAGAGCTCGCTCTCCATCATCGTGTCCGGAAGCGCGGCGCAGTTGATCTGCACGAAGGCTCCCTGCTTCTGGCGCAGGGCGTGGAGGTGGCGGGCGAGCACCGCCTTCCCGGTCCCGGTCTCCCCGAGCAGGAGGACGGGGCTGCGCGGCGTGGTGGCGATCCGCTCCAGCATCACGAGCGTCCGCTGCATCGCCGGCGAGCGGGGCTCCGCCATCCGATGCCGTCCTTCAAGGACGCTCTCGGCCTGACGCAGCCGTTCCTGGAGCTGGAGGTCGCTCGCCGCGCGGCGTGCGCGCATCACCAGGTCGTCGATCTCGACCGGCTTGCTCAGGTAGTCGCGGGCACCCGCGCGGATGGCTTCGACCGCGCTCTCGATGTCGCCGTGCGCGGTCACCATCAGCACGATGGTCGCCGGAAGCTGGGCGCGCAGCTCGGGCAGGAAGTCGAGCCCATCTCCGTCCGGCAGCCTGCGGTCCAGCAGCACCAGGTCTGGCGCCTCGGCGGCGAGCGCGACGCGGGTCTCATGCAGTGAGCGCGCGACCCGGACGCGAAAACCCTCCTGGCTCAGCATGGAGGCCGCGAGCGAGGAGAAGGTCCTGTCGTCATCGACGAGCAGCAGGGAGGTGCTCATGAAGCCATTTTCTCAAGCGGGAGGCGAACCGTGAAGCGGCTGCCTCCGGGCACGCGTGTATCGGAAACGCTTCCTCCATCATGCGCGCGGATGGCCGTGCGCACCATCGGAAGCCCAAGCCCGATGCCCCTCGAGCGGCCCACCGCGAAGGGCTCCCAGAGCCTGGGCTCGAAGGCCGGGGGCACGCCTCCTGCGTTGTCCTCCACGAGGAGCACCACCTCCGCGCCTTCGCGCAGGAGCCGGACTTCGACGCGAGGCGTCGGCTGCTGTCCTGTGTCATGAGCCACGGCGCCCGCTTCGACGGCGTTGCGGATGAGGTTGTCGACCGCGGAGACCAGCAGCGTCGGATCCCCCTTCACGAAGAGCCCCTCCTGCAAGGAGGTCTCGACGGCGACATCCGCTGCTTCCGGCAGGAGCCTCACGGCTTGAAGCGCGTCCTGGACGAGCAGGTGCATCTCGCAGCTGCGCTGCTGCGTGGACTGGGGGGAGGCGAAGCTCAGCAGGGAGCGGGCGAGGTGTCCGAGCCGGTCCGCCTGGGAACGCAGCGCCTGGACGGGCAGGGCCGTCTCCCCTCCCTTCGCGCGAATCATGCTGAGCGCGGCCTGCATGCTGTTGAGCGCGTTCTTCACCTCGTGGGCGATGAGCGAGGAGGCCGTGCCGAGCGCCGCCATCGTCTCCTGGCGCCGCAGGTGTTCTTCGGCGGCCATCAGCGAACGGTAGGAGCGGCGCAGGAGCACGGTGAAGAGCAGGAGCACTCCGCCGAGCAGCGCGGTGTGAGTCCCGAGCTGGCCCAGGTAGCGGCGCTTGAGCAGCGCGCGGTCCCGCGCCTCGTCCTCGAGCACGACGAGCAGCATCTCGGTTCCGGGAACGAGCGCCGCCGCGCCGAGGAACCGCGCGCCTCCGAGCGTGACGGCCCCTGGAGCGTCCACCAGCGGGCGAAGGTGCGCGGCGAGATCCACCTGACGCAGGAGGGGAGGGGGCGTCGCCGGGAGGAGGAGCCGGCCGCGCTCGCCGAGCAGGGCGACCATGGACTCGTTCGTCCCGCGATGGGGCGGCAGCAGCTCGCTCGCCGTCGCGAGCTCACCCACGAGGAGGCCCACGACATGGTCGTCGCGCACGATGGGGACCGCGACCGCGATGAGCCCTCCGCCTTCCTCGTCCACCAGTCCCACCGAGGCGGCCTGCTTCTCCATCATCCGCCGGAACCAGGGGCGCGAGGTGAGCGCTGTGCGCCCGAGCGGCATGTTCACCGGGTCGCTCCAGATGCGCTGGCCGGTCGCGGACACCAGCGCGACGCCCCCCGAGAAGAGCGACGTGTGGCCGAAGGCATTCTCGAGGAGCGCCAGCTCGGGGCCTGCTACTCCGTCCTCGGGTCTGAGCGACGGGTGCTCCGCGAGCCGTTGCAGCTCCGAGCGCAGCAGTCCGAGGTGAGCGCCCAGCGCCTGGGCCTGGAGGCCCGCGCGGTCCGACAGGTGGATGAGGAGCTCGCCCTCCGCCGCCTTCACGTCCGCCTGGTAGGTCACGAAGGGACTCACGAAGGCGGCGCACCAGAGGAGCATCAGCCCGACCACGGCGGACCGGCCGGCTTTTTGCTGCGTGCGGAGGAGCTCTCCCGGCGGAGGCACGAGAGAGGTCAGGGAGGGATGGGCCGGGGGCGGCGACATGTGCCCATCTTCAACATATTTCGGCCCGCTCCGTGTGGCCGCGGTGAAGGCCCCTGCTGCGAGCAGGCGTTGTATGACTCCGAGCGCACCCAGAAGGTGGCGCTGGAGTTGAAAGGCTCGTCCGCGAAGTGGGTGACCGCTTACCAGGGCCGACAAGTAGAGGACGGAGAGGAGCCGTGTTGAGGGGGGCGGGCTGGTGAAGAGGGGCCAAGAAGGGCCGCTGGGGGGTGCCCCGCGGGCTGTGCGCCGGGCCGGAGCAGAGGCTGTGCCGCCGCTCGGGGCACAGGCCGGCCCACTTCACGCAGGCGAACACGTCGAAGTCGAACGTCCTCCTCAGCAACTCGGCGTAAGTCCACTCGCGGCGTTCTCTGCTTCATCCGCTCCGTTCTGGCAGCTGCCTCCTTTCCCGCTCTCGCCTCCTCCTCACCTGCTTGGGGGAACGAGGGGCCGGGGCTGGTGGATAGGGGTAACCTCTTCGTGCCCTTCTTCACCACCAAGCCCCAAGGCAGCGGCATCGGCCTGGCGGTGAGCCAGGGTTGGCAGCGCGGCGCACCTCGAATCACGACTTCATTGCTTGGTGTACTTGCCCCCAGCCTTGTCCCAGCGACCTGGTACTGGAGGGGTGAGGAGCTCCCGGATTTTCAGGGCCAGGAGCATTTTCTGGTGCGCCTTGTCGGCTTCCAAGAGGAGCTCGGCGATGCGCTTCCATTGGAAGTCCTTGTTCCGTACAAGCCGGTCGACTTCTGACAATTGCTTCGACCGAGGTGACAGCGTACCAGGCTTGACATGGTTGGGGTCGAATGCATCTCCAGGGTCATCCGTTCGTAACTCGGCTTGCGGGCCCACCTCGAGGTTCGCGGGGAGGTTGAGCAGCAGTTCTTCATAGTCCGTTTTTTCGGCATGGGGCCGGATCCGGGCCTGGATATACCTCAGGAATACACGGAGCGGCTCGCCTTCTTCCTTCGCGGTCTCGAGCTTCTGGGCCAAGGCCTTCAATGTTGCTTGAGAGACCTTGTGGTGCAGCGATCCAATCCCTCTCGGGAAGAGGGTATTGAAGGTGGGGTCCTCCGCGAGCCGTCTGGCATTCTCTCGGATCTGCTTCACCGCCCAACTGCCGTTGGCACGGGACCCGTCGCCTAGCGGTGCCTTGGCGTCATCCACAATCCATTTCGCCAGGAGGGTATCCATCTGGATTTTGTATTTGCTGCCCCATTCTGCCTTGACTGTTTCGAGTCCGGCTTTGTGGAAGGGGGACAGCGCGCTCTGCCATTTCTGGAGCATGGCCTGGAGGACTTGTTTTTTCACTTTGAGTTCCGGTCCCACGAACGCGTAGAGTTCTTCATCCGCCTTGGTCCACGTGTTCGAATATCCTGCGGTGCCTTTTCCGGTGGGCGCCTTGCTCGCGGCCGCGGCTGCGGCTGCGGGAGCACCGTCTTTCGCGGCGGCCCCAGCTCCGGCAGCGGGAGGGGCCTTGTTCTTACCCTCCGCCTTTCTCGCGGCGTCGAGCTTCCTCTGCAACCGACGCGCCTCATTGTTCTTTTTAGGGGCCGCTGGCGTCGCGGATTGGGCGGCGGCGGCAGCGGCGGCACCATTGCCAGCGGCGCCAGCAGCAGCGGCGGCGGATACCCCTCCAAGAGCGGCGGCCGGACTCTTGAGGTGACTGGCGTTCGCGGCTTGCTTGCACGAGACGCAATCCTGGGCCACTTGCTTGTGTTGGCAGCGAGTCGGCTGGTTGCATTTCTGGCAGTCGTCAGGCCGGAACCCGTGGTCGCAATGGGAACCCGTGCCGCCCTTGCTGGAGACCCCCTGCGCCTCGGCGGCCATCTGTTGTTCGACTGACTTGGCAGCGGCTGCCGCGGCTGAGGGGGGCATGCCGCAGCCAGTGCAGCAGGTTCCGTCTTCCTCACTCGCTAGTTCGGTTTCGCAGTACTGGCAGAGCATGCGTCGTCTTCTCTCTCTCGTGGTACCGATGTGACAGCAACGGTGGTGCAGCAGCCGTTGCATGTCGTGTACCGCTCGTGACGAGAGGGAGAGGTGCTTCAAGCGAGGCGCATCCAGGTCCTCTCGGGACGCAAGCGCGTCTGGAAGACACGCAGGGAAGGACCTGGGTGGTGCGTCCGCGTAGAAGCCGCAGCAGGGGTGGCCCCTGTGCCGGGCCCAGCGTCGCAGGCCGCGAGGGCAATGCATGACTGGCGGACCTCCGCGCGCAGGCTTCCCACGAGCGCGTGGCCCAGGGCGTGGGTGCGGCTTGTGAGCGTCACCCCCAGCAGCTTGCCGCTGAGCCACCCTGAGATGCTCGGCGGGAACCTGCGCGGGTACGAACAAAGACATGGTGATTTCCCCTCGATAGATGCGGTGCGCGAAGGGAACACCGCGCCCCCACCGGAAGGTGTCACCTCGAACGTTCCGGGGGAGGGGACCCGGCGCGACCGGTCCTCCTGTCCAAGGGGCCGGGCTCCCAAGTCAGGCCGG
Source organism: Corallococcus sp. Z5C101001 (assembly GCF_007352635.1). Classification (NCBI taxonomy): domain Bacteria; kingdom Pseudomonadati; phylum Myxococcota; class Myxococcia; order Myxococcales; family Myxococcaceae; genus Corallococcus; species Corallococcus sp. Z5C101001. The sequence continues at coordinate 386,455 of NZ_VKLU01000011.1, read as the reverse complement.
ACCCCGTCTTGGAATGAGGGCTTTTCTTGCCACGCCTGGAGTCAGGCTTGCCCTTACCAAGCCCCCCATGTCTGAATTCCCACCCGCCCCTTTCCCTTATCAGGAGAAGCCCCCATGTCTTCTATTCCCTATCGACGTCATGGATTGTCCATCCTATCGCTGCTCTCCGTCATCTCCCTGGCGGGCTGCGGAGCCGAACCCGACCTCACAGCGAGCGAGCCCCGGAGCACGGCGCCCGCGGAGTGGGCCGCGTGGCCCCGAGCCGCCCTGGAGCGCTCCGCGGCCGAGGTCGAAACGCCCTCCCAGTCACGCCTGTCGGAGCAGGCGTTGCGCGTGCGGGATGAGGCAAGGCTTGTCACCTCCCGTGGAATGGCGGTGGACCTGACGGGGGTCACCGCTTCGGCGCCCACCGCTGAGCGGGCGTTGGCGGCGCTCGCGGCCTGCCAGCCGAATGCCTGGGCCGTTCAGCCGCAGGTGGCGCCCGGGAGGATCCTGGGCGGTGTCGCCTACGGCGACGGCGTCTATGTGGCGGTGGGAAACAGCGGGGAGATCCTCACCTCCGGCAATGGGACGGCCTGGAGCGACCTGTCCACCGCTTCAAGCCCCTTCTCCTATCTGGACGTGGCGTACGGGAACGGGACCTTCGTCGCGGTGGGAACCGAAGGGCGCATCTCCCTGTTGAGCGGGCCCGTCACGGGGACCGTGTCCTTCGGTTCGGGCTTCGTGCTCGGCCACGTGGCCTATGGCAACGGGGCCTGGGTCGTCACGGGGTCCTACCTGGACGCCAGCTTCCATTGGTACTCGTTGATCATCGCGTCGACGGACGGAGGGCTCTCCTGGAACGTCGTCAACTCCATCCCCGCGTCGGGAGCGACCACCGCGAGCCGTGGCGTCGCGTTCGGGAGTGGCGTGTTCGTCGTGACGGGCCAGGAGGGCGACGTCTACTCCTCGTCCAATGGGACGACCTGGTCCTATGCCGCCTACGTGCCCGGCGCGACCTTCAAGTTCGTCGCCTCCGGCGGGGGGCAGTTCGTGGCGGGCACCTCGGATGGAAGGCTCTACAAGTCCACCACGGGGCAGTCGTGGTCCCTGGATGCGACGCCCAGCACCCTGGCCTGGTTCAGTGGCGCGTATCTGGATGGCGTCTGGGTCGTCGTCGGCCAGGGGGGACAGATCGCGAGTTCGTCCGGCTCCGGGTCGTGGGTGAGCCGGAGCTCGGGGACGTCGAACAGCCTGGAGGACGTGACCGCGGGACCGGCGGCCTGGGTGAGCGTGGGCACCTCCAACCCGGGCAATCAGCGGATCGTGACCTCGTCCTGCCCGTTGCCCGACCTGGCCCCCTTCACGCCGTCCGGCTGGTCCGCGCCCATCGTGGTGTCCAACCAGCCCGGGACGAGCACGAACAGCGCCGTCATCACGACGGCCCAGTCGGTCTACATCGACCTGGCCTGGGCCAACTTCGGCAACGCCGACGCGGGGCCCTTCACCGTCCTGCTCACGCTGCAGGGCAGCTCCCTGGTCACCGCGTCCTCCACCGGTCTCCTGTCGCTGTCGGGCCAGGGGGTGACGGACATCCAGCTGAATCCCCTGCCCGCGGGCACCTACACCCTCACCATGCGCGTGGATGATGGCAATACCGTCCAGGAGAGCAACGAGGCGAACAACAGCTACACGCGGACCTTCACCGTGAGCCCCTGAGCGGATGGCGCACGGCCGATGGCGGCAGGGGGGGCCACGTGCCGCCAGAAGGAGGCGGGGACGCGTTCGCGGCCCCGCCCGGCCCGCGCCTCCGTCAGGTGTTGTCAGCGCAGGGCGGCCCGGGAGGAGCGCCCTCGGAGATCGAAGCAGGAGGGCTTCTTTGACGCCACCGGGCTCGGACATGCCCGGCCTGGGGCCGCCGAGCGCGGCGCCACCGGGTTCGGCCGCGCCGCCCGTCCTGAAGAGATCCGCGCTTCGCATCACCAGCCGGTGCTCGATCAGCGCTCGCCGCGCACCGGATTCATCCAGGGTCAGCACCGTCAGACCGTAGGCACGGGTGGTCTGGTGGTCTTGTTCATGATCTCAAGGTGACGCCTGAGACAGTTTACAAAGAATGCATTGACCGACGCGCGGGCCCCGCAAACCCGCATGACCCCGTGGACAAGGTCTCCACCCGTCGGGTGCTTGCTCGCGCTATCCACCATGAACAGCAGCCCCCCAAGCCCCTAGGTATAGGCAAGCGCCGCTTCACCACCCGCGTGCCCTCCGCGCGGAGGGCGGCGCTGACGTTCACGGTGCGCGAGCGGTTCCGCGAAGGGGCGCTGCTGGACATCGACCTGGACACGGGGCGCACGCACCAGATCCGCGTGCAGCTGTCGGAGGCCGGGTTCCCGGTGCTGGGGGATTCGCGCTACGGCACGGAGGAGGCGCGCAAGCATCCGGCGGCGCTCGCGGTGGGACGGCGGGCCCTACACGCGTGGCGGCTGGAGGTGCCTTCCTCCGCGACGGGCCAGATCATCCAGGTGGAGTCGCCATTGCCAGAGGACTTCCTGCGCGGGCTGGCGTTGCTGCGAGGGTCATAGGGATTCCGGAGGGCCCACGCCTGCATGGATCCATTCTAGCGACCGCGGCGGCCATGCTAGGCTTTGGACGCTGGGGAAGAACCAGTGTAAATTCTGGTTTTGCATTGAATTCTGTTTTGGTCGGCGCAGGGAGTCAGGGGACCATGCAATCGCCGTGGGGAAGTGTGTCGTTGGTGGTGGCCCTGTTGCTCGTGGGCTGTGGACCCTCCACGAAGCCGCCGGATGCTGGGACGGAAGTGGACGCGGGCGTCACGGACGACGCGGGCGTCACGGACGACGCGGGCGTCACGGACGACGCGGACGACGCGGGCGTCACGGACGACGCGGGCGTCACGGACGACGCGGGGATGCCCGACAGCGGCGTGGCGGAGGCCCTGCCGTGCGAACGGACCCAGGGCGTGTGCGCGGGTGCCAAACGGGCGCTGGTGGATGGCGCCTACGAGCCGGTATGCACGGCTCGCTCCTATGGCGCGGACTACGAGGCGTCAGAGACGCGCTGCGACGGCCTGGACAACGACTGCGACGGCGTCGCGGATCCCGCGACCTGGTCGGACGTCGCTCCGATGAAGTGGGCACCCGCTGACAACACCGTGGACAGCCTCCGTGTGGCAGGGGGCTTCCTGATGGTCTTCGTCGACAGCCCGGAGGGGATCCAGGTGCTCCGGTTCGATGAAGCCCTCGCCCTGCGGGGCTCATCGCTCATTCCACTGCCTCCTGACTTCGCGCTCATCACGAGTGCCCAGTTGGTGCGCACCTCGCGCGGTGTCGCGCTCTCCTTCACCGCGATGAATTCGGACGGCGTCACGCGGGGACGCTTCGTGCCACTGGATGAACAGGGGACGCCCATCGGCTCACCGGAGGGCCTGGTTCTTTTCGAGGAACCGAGTGCCTTTGTCTTCACGCGTGTGGCTCCATCCCTGGATGGGGAGCGGATCGCCGTGGTCTGGACCCGCACCTTCGAATCCTACGAGGTGCGGGGCATGACCGTGGATGCGAGCGGACAGGCCCTGACGCCACCTCATGCGCTGTTCCAGTCGAGCGGGTTCCTTCTCTCCTCACCCTCGGTGGTGGGACTGGAGACGGGCGGCTTCCTGATGACGACGAACGAGAACACGGGCGATTTTTTCGGGGGGCGCGTCTGGCTGAAGCGTTTCGACCGAGAGCTCTCGCCGGATGACGGAGTGAAGCTCCTCCCGCTGGCGCATGGAGCCCTTCCCATGTTGCTGTGGCAGCCTCCCACGGAAGAGGGCGGCGTCGGGGAGCCCGTGATGCTCTACCGCGAACCCGACGGACACCTTCCCCGGGTCCACCTGGTGCAATCCCTGTTCGGCCCGAGCATGTCGGAGACGCTGACGCCCACGTCGTGGAGCCAGACCGGCGTGCTTGGCGCCACGATGACCTCCCGGGGGCTCCAGATGGCCTGGATCTCCTTGAGCGCCGCCTATACTCCTGGCTTGAGTGCCTTCTATCCGTGGAACGGACGGCTCTGGGGCCGGAGCCCCTCGGGCGTCGTGACGGAGTGGACTCCCGGACCCGCGCGCATGCCCATGGAGCGACAGGGCGACTGGGTTCGGCTGCAGGAGCTCCCGGGCTAGTGGATGGGCGCGCTCCTGATGACCGCCACGGAAACCCCCAGGGCCTACACCCTTCACTCGCTCCGCTACTGCGCTCCTTGAGGTCTGTGAACATGCAATGGGTCGTGAAGTCGTTGGGCAGCGTGTCGTTGTTGATGGCCCTGCTGCTCGTGGGCTGTGGTTCCAACACGAGCCCGTCGGGCCCCGGGCCGGATGCCGGCACGCAGGTGGATGCCGGGACGGATGCGGGCAGCACGGACGACGCCGGGACGCCCGACAGTGGCGTGGCGCAGGCCCTGCCCTGCGAGAAGACCCAGGGCGTCTGTGCCGGAGCCAGACGGGCCATGGTGGACGGCGCCTATGAGCCCGTATGCACCGCGCGCTCCTATGGCGCGGACTACGAGGCCACGGAGACGCGTTGCGACGGGCTGGACAACGATTGTGACGGGGTGGCGGATCCGGCCACCTGGGCGCAGGTGGATTCCCTGGGAACGCCGCCGTACGGAGGCCTCGTGGACAGCCTGCCCGTGTCTGGGGGCTTCCTGGTGGCATCCGTCGCGGGCTCGGACACGATCCAGGTGCGCCGTCTCGATGCGTCCCTGAAGCTGCAGGCCGTCATTCAGGTGCCCGTCGCGCCCGGCCCCGCTCCGATCACCTCGGTCAGCCTGGTGCGGACCGCACGTGGACCGGCGCTGGTCTACGTCGGGCGGTACGTGACCTCGGACGTCGTCTCGCAAGGTCGCCTCGTTCACCTGGATGAGCAGGGCAACCCCGTGGGCCCCGCGGGGGGCGTCGTCATCTTCCAACACTTCCAGGTCACGGTCTCCGCGCGGGTGGCCGCGAGCAGGGATGGGCAGCAGCTCGCGGTGGTCTGGAGCGCCACGAGCAATGCCAAGGAGGTGCTGGGGCGGGTCGTGGACCTGGACGGAGGCGTGGTGAGCGGTCCCTGGATCCTGTTCCTGACGAAGGAGGAGCAGGTCAGGCTCTCCACTCCGACCGTGATGGGGCTCGAGGATGGAGGGTTCCTGTTGATGGTGCTGGAAGACCATGGCGTCGACCAGCCGTCACGCATCCAGTTGATGCGCTACGACGGCAGCCTGTCGGCCGCGACCCAGTCGCGGGTGCTCGACGTGGGGTATTCGCCCACGGCCATGTTGCTGGGCGACAAGCCGTCGCTGCTCTATCGCGAGACGTCGGTTCGTCCTTCCCCGCTCAAGCAGGTCCGGTCCGTTCTCGAGGGGGGTGTTCCGGAAACGCTCGTGTCCACGACGGAGGGCGAGGTGCCGTGGTTCGGCGCCACGATGACCTCCAGGGGCCTCCAGATGGCTTGGCTCTCCGTGCGCGACGTGTCCCCCCAGGGGGCGGACGACACGTTCTTCAACTGGGAGGGCCGGTTCTGGACCCGGGGGCCCAACGGCCTCGCGAAGGACCAGAGCCCGGGCCCCCAGTACATGGCCCTGCACCGCTATTCGCAGTGGGTGTTGATGCATGAGCTCCCCGGACACTGGATGGGGGCGCTCCTGATGACCGCTACCAACATGCCGACGGAAAGCTACAGCCTCCAGTCCGTGCGCTACTGCGCGCCCTGAGTCTGGAGGCCCGCGGCGGCCCAGGCCGCGGGCGTCGTCTCGCGGAAGGCCCGCGGGGAGCAGCCCAGCTCCCTGCGGAACGTGTGGATGAAGTTCGACAGGTCCCCGAACCCCACGTCGAACGCAATCTCCGTCACCGGCCTTCGCGTGTCGCGCAGCAGGGCCAGGGCGTGGAGCACCCGCGTCCGCAGCAGGAACTGGTGCGGTGTGAGCCCCGTCTCCCGCTGGTCCGCGGACTCCTTCTGGAGCTCCAGCACCTGGAGCTCACCGACCACCACGGCCCTGGGCATCAACCTGTCCTCGGGCCAGACGTCGTTCAAACTGAAGACGGAGCCCCAGCGCGGGGTCTGCGTGAGGACGCCGTAGCCACCGCGGCGAAGGGGCGGGCTCAACCCGTGGGCCCGCCCTCGGAGGGTCCCTTGAAGTCAGCGGCGGACAGTCCGTGCCGCTTGAGCAGGTCGTAGAAGTCGCTCCGGTTGCGCCCGGCCATTCGCGCCGCTGCACTGACACTGCCATTGCAGCGGCGCATGGCCTCCGCCAGGTAGGCGCGCTCGAAGGCATCGCGGGCTTCGCGCAGCGAGGGCAGGTCCTCCGTCCCGGCCGGAACCACCGGCAGCTGCGCGCTCCCGGCCGGGGGCCGCTCCAGCGCCTGCCCCAGGCGGGGCACATGCCGCGGCTGGAGCTCGTCCGCACCGGCCAGGAGCACCGCGGCCTCCATCTCGTGGATGAGCTCCCGGACGTTGCCCGGCCAGCCATAGCGCTGCATCAGCTCCACCGTCGCGGGCGACAGGCGCGGCGGACGCAGGCCGTAGCGGCTCGCCGTGCGCTCCAGGAAGAGTTGCGCGAGCAGGGGGATGTCCTCGAGCCGCTCGCGCAGGGGTGGCAGCTCGATGGGCACCACGTGCAGCCGGAAGTAGAGGTCCTGGCGGAAGCGCTTCGCGGCCACCTCTTCCGCGAGGTCCCGGTTGGTGGCGGCGACCACCCGCACGTCCACGGGCTCCTCCACGTCCGCGCCCACGCGCGTGAGCCGCTGCTCCTGTAGCACGCGCAGGAGCTTCACCTGCACGGACGGGGACGCCTCGCCGATTTCATCCAGGAACAGCGTGCCGCCGTTGGCCGCGCCAAACAGGCCTTCGCGCTCGCGCACGGCCCCGGAGAACGCGCCCTTCACGTGACCGAACAGCTCGCTCTCCAGCAGCTCTGGCGGAAGGGCGCCGCAGTTGACGGCGACGAAGCGCCCCGTGTTGCGGCGCGAGAGCACGTGGAGCATCCGCGCCGCCAGCTCCTTGCCGGTGCCACTCTCGCCGGTGAGCAGGACCGTGGCGTCGGTGGGGGCGATGCGGGCAATCACCTCGCGCACGCGCGAAATGGCCTCGCTGATGCCCAGCAGCAGGGGCTCGCCTTCCTCCCCCATGCGCCGCCGCAGCTCGGCCACCTCCTGGCGCAGCAGCGAACGCTCGAGCGCGTGCGTGAGCTTCTGCATGAGCTCGTGGTCGTGAAACGGCTTGGTCAGGAAGCCGTAGGCCCCCTCCTGCATGGCCTGCACCGCGGTTTCGATGGAGCCGTGCGCGGTGAGCATGATGACGGACAGCTCGGGCGCACGCTGCCGCACGGCCCGGAGCACATCCATGCCATCCATGTCCTCCAGACGCAGGTCGAGCACCATCGCGTCCACGCGCTCCTGCGAGAGCCTGCGCAGGGCGGCCTTGCCCTCGCCTTCCACGGTCACGCGGTAGCCGCGTGAAGTCATCCGCATGGACATCAGCTCCGCGAGCTGGAGGTCATCGTCCACCAGGAGCACATGGGGCTGCTGGACGGGGGGCTCAGGCGTCAAGGCGGCCTCCGGGGGACGCGGAGTCTTCAAGGGGAATCCAGAAGGTGAAGGTGGCGCCAGGCCCGGAAGTGTCCGCGAGCGACAGCTCACCGCCATGCGCGGCGACCATCTCACGCGCGATGGTCAGGCCCAGCCCCGTGCTGCGGCGCCCGCCGACCTCGAGGCTCGCGAAGGGCCGGAAGATCCACTCGCGCGCGTGCGCGGGCACGCCCGGGCCCTGGTCCGCGACGGACAGCTGGACCGCGGGAACGGCGCTGGCGGCGCCATGGCGCTTGCGGCTCACCAGCTCACACGTGATGCGCACCGTCTTGCCCGCGCTGGAGACCGCGATGGCGTTGCTCACCAGGTTGGACAGGGCGCGCTCGACCAGGGGGTCGTCGATGGGCGCACGCACGGGCTTCGAGGCGGGGTCGTACACCAGCTGGACCTTGCGCTCATCCGCTTCGAAGGCAAGGTCCCGGAGGACGTTCTGGACGATCTGGTCCACCGAGGCCCCGGCGTTGCGCTGCAGCGGCTGGCCGGACTGCACGCGCGACAGGTCCAACACGGAGGTCACCATGCGGATCTCCCGCTCGCACGCGGCCTGGGCGAGCTTCACCACGCGGGCCTGCTGCGGCGTCAGGGGGCCCGTGCTGCCATCGCCCAGGAGCGAGAGGGCCTCGCGCACCCGGGCCAGCGGCGTGCGCAGGTCGTGGGACACCGAAGCCACGAACGCGCTCTTGAGCTGATCCAGCTCCGCCAGGCGCCCACGCATGCGGTCCAGGTCCAACGAGAGCGCGCGCAGCTCCTCGGGGCCTCGCAGGGGGGGCAGCGGGCTGAAGTCCCCCTGGCCGATGCGGCGCGCATGCGTGGAGAGCAGCGCCACCGAGTTCGACACCGCGCGCGCCTGCGACAGGGCGAGCGCTCCCGCGGCGAGGATGCCCAGGAGGCCGAAGAGTCCGCCGGAGCGCAGCGACGCCGAGCCGATGGCGCGCGCGTGGTCCTCCTTCGCCTGGATGGCCAGGCGCATGTCCCGCGTGCGCTCGGACCACACCGTGGTGAGGACCTCATCCAGGTGCAGCCGCCGCTCACGGAGGGGGAACGACAGCATCGACTCACAGGTGCCGGCCTGCTCCAGTTGCAGGGCGTACTGCACATAGTCCTGGGCGCTCGCGCGGAAGCCCGCGTCGAGTCGCTCCGAGCCGGCGCCGAGCGCGGTCTGGAGATCCTGGCGCGCGCTGGCGACAGCGCGGTGCACGGAGGCCGCGCTGCTGTCGTGCTGCTCGCAGGCCACCACGCCGCGCCGCACCGCCAGTTCGAGCGCCCAGGCCGCGACGTACACCCGCTGCTCCCGCTCGAAGGACGCGAGCTCCTCTTGGCCCACGCTCGCCACCACCTCGTGGGTGTGCATGAGGCCCACGGCCATCTGTGAGAACGCGGCCAACAGCAGCGCGGTGACCACGGCGTAGGACAACAGGAGCCGGGCACGCAGTCGAAGCACCAACATGGCGCGCAATCTAACCCGCGCCCGTGCGCACGGCCCGTCCCTTCGCACGGCCGTCTGTCGGTCCCAACAGTGTTGGTCGGAGCCGACAGGGCGCTGCTGGTGTGGACCGACAGCGGGGGCACGCCTCCCTCTGACACGGCCCCTGGCACGACACCTGAAAGGCGTGTCGTCCATGCGTTCGACGACCGCTCTCTCCAAGCGACCCTTCTCGACCCGCCGTGCGGGCGAGCTCCTCCAAAGCTGGCGCGAGATGGTGCAGCCCAGCAGCCTGCCAGCCGACGCGGCCGCCGGCCTGAGCGTGGCGTGCGTGGCCCTTCCCCTCAATGTCGCGCTCGCCACCGCGGCGGGACTGCCCGCGAGCGTGGGGCTCGTCTCCGGCGTGGTGGCCGGCGTCGTGGGCGGGCTGCTCAGTGGCAGCCGCTTCCAGGTCACCGGCCCGGAGGCGGCGCTGCTGCCCATGGCCGCGGCCATCGTGGCGGCGCATGGGGCCGCGGGCCTCGCCATCGCCACGGTGCTCGCGGGCGCCATGCAGGTGGCGTTGGGGCTCGTGCGCGCCGGCCGGTTCGCGCGGCTCATTCCCCGGCCAGTGGTGATGGGCTTCACGGTGGGCATCGGGCTTCTGCTGCTCAACACGCAGCTGCCGCGGCTGTTCGCGGTGGAGGACACGCATGCGAACGCCGTGGCGCTCGTGCTGCGGCGCACCTGGGGCGACCACGTGGGGTGGCTCGGGGTCGCGGCCGGAGCCCTCACGGCGCTGGCCATGGTGGGGCTGCCCCGGCTCCACAAGCGCATCCCCGCGGTCCTCGTGGGGCTGACGCTCGGCACCGTGCTCATGGTCACGCTCGGGGCGGGCTACGACGCGGTGGGCGCCCTGCCGCGCTCGCTGCCCATGCCGACGCTGCCGTCCTTCGAAGGCGTGCACCTCGCGTCGCTCCTGCCGGCGGCGTTCGGCCTCGCGTTGCTCGCGTCGCTGGGCTCGCTGCTCGCGACCAGCTCGCTGGACACGCTCACGGGGGCGCGCACCCAGAGTGACCTGGACCAGGACCTGATGGCGCAAGGCCTGGCCAACATGACCGCCGGACTCGTGGGTGGCTTCCCGGTGATGGGCGCCATCGTGCGCGCCAGCGCTTCCATTCAAGCGGGTGCGCGCACCCGCGCTGCTTCCGTCCTGCATGCACTGTGGCTCTTCGTGGCCATGGCGCTGCTCGCGTCCCTGGTGGCGCGAATCCCCATTGCCGCACTCACCGCCATCCTGCTGGTGGTGGGGGTGCGCCTGCTCAATCTGGAGGGCCTTGTCGCCATGTGGAATCAATCCAAGTCGACGTTGAGCGTGGTGCTCGTCACCGCGCTGGGTATCGCGGTGTTCAACGTGTTCGCCGGCATCGGGGCCGGGCTCGCGCTGGCGAGCATCCTCTACGTGCGGCGCCATGGCGCCCTGCGGCTGGAGGTGCAGCGGGTGACGGATGCGTCGCAGCTGCAGCGCAACCTGCACACGCAGGCCCCCGAAACGCCCCACACCCCCGAAGCGCTGGACCTCATGGTCGCGCGCGTGGACGGGCCCATCCTGTTCATCAACCACCTGAAGCTCTACGACCTCGTGGACGGCCCGCCATGGGCGAAGCTCGTGGTTGTCGACCTGTCGCGGGTGTCGCTCGTGGACGCCGCCGGTGTGGCGACGCTCCAGTACCTGGCGGAGTTCCTCGCCGTGCGCAGCGCGCACCTGGCCCTGGTGAAGGTGCCGCCCCATCTGGAGGCCGCGCTCGAGCCGATCGCGAAGCACCTGCTCGAAGGGCGGATGCACGGCTCGATGGAGGGGGCGCTCCTGGGCGCAGGACTCATGCAGCCCGCGCCCATGGAGCCTGTCGCCGCGCACGCGCACCCCGTGCCCCTGGAGCGTGTCGCCGGCCCCGCGCCCTCCGCGCATCCGTGAAGCGCATATCCGCGGCCGTGGCGGATCGAGCCCCCCGAGGCCCCCGGGGGCTCCCGCGCCGGCCCACCTGCTTCACGGAGCCCTGCGCGGTTGGAGGTCCTCCGCGGTCGCGCTCGGGGCCTGCCTCCGGGCGACCACGGCGCCGAAGACTCCGGCGGTGAAGAACATGATGACGCTGTAGATGGCCGCGGGAATGGCCATCACGCCGTCATTGAGCAACCGGGGGCTGGACGCGATGGCGATGGCGAGCGTGCCGTTGTGGATGCCCACCTCCATCGCGATCGCCACCGCCTGCTTGCGCTCGACGCGCAGCAGGCTGGGCACCACGAAGCCCACCGCCATGCTGGCCAGGTTGAAGGCCAGCGCCGCGAGCCCCACGCTCTGGAAGTACGTGACCAACTGGTCCCGCTCCTTGAGCGTCGCCGCGAGCACCACGAGCACCAGGAACAGCGCCGAGATGATGCGCACCGGCCGGTCCAGGCCATCCGCGAGCGCCGGCCGCTTCGCGCGCACGAACATTCCCAGCGAGATGGGCACCAGGACGATGCCGAACACCTGGACGATCTTCGCGAACTGCAACGGAATGGCGCGCTCCTCCCCCATGAAGTGCGCCAGGGAGAAGTTCACGATGAGCGGCAGCGTGAGCAGCGACAGCACGCTGTTGACCGCCGTCAGGCTGACGTTCAGCGCGACATCGCCCTTGGCCAAGTGACTGAAGAGGTTCGCCGTCGCGCCGCCCGGCGTGGCGGAGAGCAGCATCAACCCCACGGCGAGCTGGGGTGGTAGCCCGAAGCCGGTCGCGATGGCGTAACAGACCCCAGGCATGAGCAGCGTCTGACAGCCCAGGCCCACCAGCGCCGCGCGCGGATACAACGCAACGCGGCGGAAGTCCGCGAGGGTGAGGCTCAGCCCGAGGCCGAGCATGATGACGCCCAACGCAATCGGCAGGAACACTTCGGTGATGGCACTGCTCTGCATGGCGGGCCCCTGGCGAAAGCACACACTCTGCCAGAAAGCCCCGCTTCGCAGGAGCCAGCCGCTCCTGCGCCTCATCGACCGCTCATACTCTGGCTGCGACTCCAATGCCAGACGGAGGCAGCAAGGCGAAAGTATAGGACGGAGAGGAGCCCTGTTGAGGGCGGCGGGCTGGTGAAGAGGGGCCAAGAAGGGCCGCTTGAGGGCGAAAGCGCGGAACGCTCTGCGGAATCGGGGCAATTTCACTCCTCCACCTGCCCCTCCCCTGCCACACCTCGTCAGGGCTCACACTGCGGAGGGGCTCCCACGGGCTTCCGTGGAACCCCTGGCTGCTCGGGTGGTTCGAGGCGCGACCAGGACAGTGCGTCAGGAGGGGCGAACCCTGGACCGCTTCCCCGGCCTTGATTCGAGACCAGATGGCGGCAGCTCCCAGTCCCTCACGCCTCGCCCATGGAAGGGCTCAGTGAGCCCCTGGCTTCGTCTCCAAAATGTCTCCAAGACGGGAGAGGACTCCGGGTGACAGGTGGGACTGGCGAGGTCTGCCCCGTGGACTCGAAGTGGCCGGATTCACTCACGACTCAGCGAAAGGCGTGCGCCGTCGCGGGTTTAGAGCACCTCGTGTCAGGTCGGATGTCTTCAATGTTTTCAGCCCGGCTTGTTCTTCGGGCGTCTTGCTGCCGTTGACGGAACCTTCAACGGCTCGTTTCATGATAGTCCCGGCGTCAGCGCGAACGCGGGGGAGCGTGGGACCTCCTCGCCCTGGGGACCGAAGCGATGACGCAAGAGCAAGAGCGGGCGAAGCGGACCAACGTGGCGCTGGTGGTGGGCTTCTCCCTGGCGGTCATGCTTCCCGGTGGCTACTTCATCCTGACGCCCTGGCTGGCGCCGCCCGAAGTGCCCGGCAACATCCCCAGCCCGACACTCGCGCGGCTGCTCAACGAGAGCATCGACAACGCGCTGGCGGACATGAATCCAAGGGACGCGCCCGGCCTGATTCCGGAGGCGGCGGCCAACTCCCGGGTGTTCCTGCACGAGGTTTCCGAGGTGGTCGCCCGGTGCAGCATGGGCCGACTGGAGCCCAACCAGAAATACAACAAGCTGGAGTATCACCTGGTCCGTGTGGATGGCGTTCGCTTCAAGCCCATCTATACGGGGACGAGGTGTAGCGAGAAGACGCTCATCTTCCGCGCCACGTTCAAGGAGGGTCGCGTCGATCAGGCCTTCACCGACGGACGTGAGCGTCAGTCCTCCGTCGATGACGTGCGGGGCAGGGTGGCCGAGTTCGGGCAGAAGGTGACCTGGTCGGACTGGGATCACCACCGGGCGCGCTACTTCCCTCCGCCCCCTCCCCCACCGGCCCCGAGGGACGTCGCGAAGGAGTGGGAGTAACGCCCGGCACCTCGGTATGCGGCACGTCCGTGGACGAAGCCGCGCTGCATCTGCTCAAGTGCCTCCGGCGAACCTTCCTGGGAGGAAACGGATGAGCACTTCGTACAAGTCATTGCGCATCGAGAAGGGCGACGGCATCGCCGAGCTGGTGCTCACCGGTCCCGGCAAGGGCAACGCCATGGGCCCCGACTTCTGGCGGGAGATGCCCGAGGCGCTTCGCGCGCTGGACGCCGACGACGAGGTGCGCGTCGTGCTGGTGCGCGGCGAGGGCAGCCACTTCACCTATGGCCTCGACCTGATGGGGATGATGGAGTCCCTGGGGCCGCTGCTCACCGCGGAGAGCAACCTGGCCCTGGAGCGCAGCCGGCTGCTCAAGCTGATTGGGGAGATGCAGCAGGCCACCGAAGGGGTGGCGAGGTGCAAGAAGCCCGTCATCGCCGCGGTGCATGGCTGGTGCATTGGCGGGGGCATGGACCTCATCGCCGCGTGTGACTTCCGGTACTGCTCGCAGGACGCGAAGTTCTCCCTGCGCGAGGTGAAGGTCGGCATCGTCGCGGACCTGGGCGCGCTCCAGCGCCTTCCGCGCATCATCGGCGAGGGGAACACCCGCGAGCTGGCCTACACCGGCGGCGACGTGGACGCCGCTCGCGCGCTGCGCATCGGCCTGGTCAATGAGGTCTTCCCCACGCCCGAGGCCCTGCTCACGGAGGCACGGGCGACGGCGCGGCGCATCGCCGACAATCCGCCGCTCGTCATCCAGGGCGCCAAGCAGGTGATGGAGTACTGCGCGGACAAGTCCATCGCGGATGGGCTTCGCTACGTGGCGGTGTGGAACTCGGCGTTCCTCCAGTCCCATGACCTGACGGAGGCCTTCTCCGCCTTCGCCGAGCGCCGGCCGCCCCACTTCCAGGGCCGCTGACTCAGACGATGTCGAGTCCGTACTGCATCGCGGTCAGGTACTGGAGCATCACGAAGTAGACGCTCGAGGTGGCCTTGTGGCTCGAGGCCCCCTCGTAGGACTTGAGCAGCGCGGTCCGGAGCTTCTTCAACTCCAGCGCGTTCTGCGCCCGGTTGTCCGTGAAGGGATTGCTGAGCTCGCCGACCAAACGCACCGCATCGCCAAAGGAGTCGAACGCGGCGCCGCTCGTGTCGTCCAGGCGGCGGTACCCACCGCTCTCCATCCCCTTGATGACCTCCGACCAGAGCTCCGCCCGGGCCTGGGTCCCCCCGTCCGAGACGCTGCTCACGAGCGCCATCTTCAGGTTCTCCGCGAGCGTACCCGTGGCCCACCCGTGCCGGACGGACGCGCCCCACGCGCCGCAAGGGTTGAACTCGAAGGTGGGCCAGAACCCCGGGTCCGCGCCCAGGCCCATGCGCCGAAAGCTCGCGATGGCCGCGACGAGCCCCCGTCGCACCTCCTCGGGTTCGTGCGAGTCGGGGAAGGCGGCCGTGCACCCCTCCAGGGGAAACTCCGTGCCCAGGTGGACCGCCGTCGTGAGCGGATGCGTCGAAAAGCCCACGACCGAGTTCACCGCCGTCACCCCGGAGAAATCCACCTTCGCGCTGTGGTGCACGGCGTCCTTGGGCGAGAAGTAGTGGAAGATATTCATCGCCCCCACGTGCACGGAGACCTTCGCCGCAGATTCACGGCCCAGGACGATGGGCGGGGCGGAGATGGCATAGCAGGAGATGGGCACCGTCTTCTTGATCCGCTGCATCGCCGCGCTCCGGCTGAGCAGCTCCCCTCCCATCATGTCGATGTATGCGCATTGCGCGAGCGCACCGCCCAGGCTGTGCCCCGTGAAGATGATCTCCTTGAGTCCCCGGTGGTGCAGTGCCTCCAGGAAGGCGCCTTCCAGCGACTCCCGGCAGCTCTCATAGGCATACCAGAACCCGCACGCGAGGCTCGCCCGGCTGAACCGCGGGACCTGGACGGCCTTCAGGTGGTTCATGTCCGTGACCCAGTCCGGGCTCCCCGCGCTCTTGACCAGGGCCTGTGACAGGGCGCGGCCCCCTTTTCCGCTCCGGCTCCCCCGGAAGGTGATGACCATCCGCTGCTTGTCCGGGTCATAGATCGCCGCTCCCATCCAACTGGGCCAGCCCGCCTCCGGGTGCGTCTGGGTCATGCCCGTCTTGCCCTGGAAGTAGCAGCACCGCTTCGAGCCGATCGCGCCGTGGATGTCGAAGCCCCAGATGTCGCTTCCATCCAGGGCCACGCCCTGCACATAGGAGATGGAGCGGTCGAGTTCGCGTGGCTGGAAGAGGATGTAGGGCTCTTCCGCGGAGCCACCGCGATACACGATGCCGTGCGAGGGATTGGGGAGCTGGGTGAGATTGTATTCAATGGGGTCGAACTTGCGGACGTCCTCGTCGCTGTCCATGAGCTTGTGCACATGGGCCATCACGCGGTCTCGCGCGCCCTGCCACTTTCCGGCCCCATGCGCCTCGTAGAATGGGTCCAGCGGGTAGGTGCAGGTCTGGGCGTATGCCTTGTATGCGAAACGGCAGTACTCCAGCATCTCCAGCGCGGTTTCGACATCGGGCATGACGGTTCCTGATTCCAGTTGATAATTATTTGTAATCAAACGGGCTCGCAGGTCCTGAAGTCAAGGCGGCGGTGCGGGGGTGAGATGACCCCAACGTCCTCGGGTGTCGAGCCGCGAGGGATGCTCAGAGTCCTTCCCACCACCATGCGAAGAGGGGACTGCGCCCGGGCAGCTCCGGCGACGGGCGGCTCGGCACCCGGGCCCTTCCGCGTCCTGGCCTCCGCCCTGCGACGTCACGGCGAACTGCCCGCGTCACAGTAGAAGTGGGGCGGTGGCCGGATCATCACCGCTTCGCGAGCCGGACTTCGAGGCCGTCGAGCCAGACGCGCAGGCCCGATTCGAACAGTGCGTCGAAGTCCAGGTCGAAGCCCGTGCGCAGGTCGGCGAGCACCTTCGCGAAGTGCGGGAAGCGCCCTGACGTCGCGAAGCGGAGGAAGACGGACTCGGTCTGCCGCATGAACTCCTCGTCGTTCATGCCCGTCTGCGCGACCGCGTCGGCTTCGGACTCGAGGTTGACCGCGATGCCCTGCACGAACGCGTGGAGCAGCACGTGGACGCTCATCATGTCCTGCGCCGGGAGCCGCGTCTCCAGGAGCGCGCGCATCACCCAGTCCGCGAAGGCGAGCGCACCCGGCTGCGGCTGGGGCCGCGTGAGGTTCACCACGCGCGCGAGCCAGGGGTGCCGCTTGAAGACCCGCCACTCCAGCCGCGCCGCCAGCTCCAACTGCGCGCGCCAGCCCTGCGGAGGCTCCCGTGGCAGCGG
The DNA here is from genome assembly GCF_007352635.1 of Corallococcus sp. Z5C101001. NCBI lineage: Bacteria > Pseudomonadati > Myxococcota > Myxococcia > Myxococcales > Myxococcaceae > Corallococcus > Corallococcus sp. Z5C101001. Next base: position 369,808 of record NZ_VKLU01000011.1, on the reverse strand, counting down.
CTCCTCCGCGAACGCCGCCTCCGCCATCATCACGAGCAGCACCTCCTTGCTCGCGACGTACCGGTAGAGCGACATCACCGGCAGGCCCAGCTTCGATGCGACTCCACGAATGGAAAGCGCTGGCAGGCCTTCGTCATCCGCCATGGTGATCGCCGCGCGCACGATGCGCTCGCGCGTGGACTCCGCCGTGCCGCGCGCCGCACCGGTCCGGGAGGCGCCCCCAGCGACAACGGTGCCCACACGCGGCAGGGCCTTCACCACGCCCTCCTGCGCGAGCACCCTCATGGCATGCGCCGCCGTCGCGAGCGCGACCTTCCACTGCCGGGCGAGCTCCCGGGTGGACGGCAACCGGTCGCCGGGCTGGAGCGCGCCGGCGCGGACCTGCTTCTTCACGTCCTCGACGATACGCTGGTAGGGGGCCGTTCCCATGAGGCTTGTACTAGTACAGAGCGCGGCGCATCCGCACGCCCTGGCGCACGCGTTCGCTTGAGCTAGAACACCGGGCAACATCGTCGCGGGGCACATTGCGGCGGAGGGTGCGTGCGTACAGCGTACGCATCATGGCACGACCTCACGTCCTCATCGTTGGAGCAGGAATCGCGGGCCCCTCACTCGCCGGGTGGCTCGCGGGGCAGGGCTGGCGGGTCACCGTCGTCGAACGCGCTCACTCGCTGCGCACCGGTGGGCAGGCCGTGGACTTCCGCGGTCCCGTGCACCGGAGCGTGCTCGAGCGCATGGGGTTGTGGGAGGCGATCCACGACCGGCGGACGCGGCTAGGGACGCAGGCCCTCATCGACGCCAAGGGCCGGACACGGGTGGAGCTGCCCCCGCTGATGATGAGCGGCGACGTCGAGCTCCAGCGCGGGGACCTCTGTCAGCTGCTCTTCGAGCGGACGCGAGAGACCGTGGAGTATCGCTTCGGGGACGCCCCGACCTCGCTGCACGAGACCCCTGGCGGCGTGGAGGTCGCGTTCGAACAGCACACCCCGCAGCGCTTCGACCTGGTGGTGGGCGCGGATGGGCTTCGCTCGAACGTGCGCTCGCTGCTCTTCGGCGGGGCCCATGACTGTCTGATGCACCACGGCTACCGCGTCGCTGGCTGCACCCTGCCAAACGTGCTGGGGCTGAGGCAGCGCGGCGTCATCTACAGCGAGCCGGGGCGTGGGGTGAGCGTCACCAGCGCGCGTGACGCGGAGCAGTCCCGCGCGCTGTTTGTCTTCACGGGTGCACCCCTCGGGCCACGCGAACGTTCTCCGACCGCGGCGCGCGAAGCGGTCTCAGCGGCTTTCGCGGGCGCGGGGTGGAAGACGCGGCAGCTCGTGGACGGGCTGCTCGAAGCGGAGGACGTCTACTTCGATGACGTCGGCTCCGTGCGGCTTGAACGGTACTGGCAAGGACGCGTGGTGCTGCTCGGAGACGCGGCGTGGGGTGGCACGCTCGGGGGGCAGGGCACGCCCCTCGCGGTAGTGGGGGCGTATGTGCTCGCGGGAGAGCTCAGCGCGAGCCCGGACGCGCACTCCGCTGCCTTCGCGCGCTTCGAGGCCCGGATGCGGCCCTATGCGACTCCCGCACAGGACGGCGCGAAGCGCGTGGGCGGTTTCTTCGCACCCCGCACGCGGCCTGGGCTGTTCCTGCGCAACCAGTTCTACCGGATGCTCACCGCGAAGCCCCTCGAGCGCGTGTTCGAGAGGCTTGTCACCCATGCAGCCAATGCGTTCGAACTCCCGGAGTATGGCGGTGCCTTCGCCACACCCAGGCCCGATGACGGGAGGCGGATGCCCGCGTAGCCCATTCCACGCTTTCGGGATGGCTCTCGAAGGGTTGGGGCAGTCCCGTCTTCACGGTCCTGCTCGAAGTGAGCCTGGACGTGCCAGTCCAAGGCGATTGAATTCTGGGCAGGCACATCTCCTCCCTGACGCGTCAACGCCTCGTTGAAAGCGGCCCCGGGCACAGCCCCAGTGCGCCGACGGCTTCAGCATCTGCTGCTGCGCCGCATCTGCCATTGCCGCCGACCGCGACGACCTGAATCGAGACTCTTGAGCGGGTCAGCGGTGGGGCGCGAAGCGTGGCTGCCCGCTCACCCCTTGATAGTGCATGGCGGTGGCGTCCGAGGTGTCAAGGCCCGCGCGTCAGAGGAGCGCTTCGCGGGGAGCCCCAGATAGGACATGATTCTCCTCTCCCTCGGTCTTGAAGGAGTTGCCATGCACGCAAAGCGTATCGTTGTTTCCCTGTTCGCGATGTGCAGCCTGTCCCTGGTGGCCTGCGGTGGTGGGGCCGAGTCCGCGGTCGACGTGCCGGAGCGCGACGCGATGACGAGCACGGAGCAGGGCATCGGCATCCCGCCCAACTGCCCGAACAACGACCTCGTCTACTGGTTCGAGGACATCCGCGCCTGTGTCGTGAAGTGCGGCGCCTCGCGCATCCAGGCCACTCCCGCCACGCAGTACGCCGGCTGTCAGTCGAACCTGCCTGCCTCGCGCACGCTCATCAACGTGAACTACTGCATCCCTGGCTGCGACCTGCAGTAGACAGTCTGCCCGTGGGGCCTGGGCCCTGTCTGATGGATGCAGGTGGCGCAAGTAGGGAAGATGCGCGCCACCTGCTTGTCGACTGGTGCGCGGCGTCTCGCGTTCCTCCCTCCCTTCAGGGCGTCCAGGATTGGCTGACAGGGCGCGACTGACCGCTGCCGTGATGCCAGTCCAGCGCATCCGCGCGGGCGGCCCCGTTCGCTGAACCGAGGCTTGGGTTCGACAGCCACGACCCGTCATGCCGCATCGCGGCTGCGTCATCCACCGGGTCCTGTCCTGGCCCCCCATACGCTGGCGCGGAGCAGATGGGCTAGCGTCCCGGGGCATGCGACTCGTCCGCGCCTCCACCTTCCTGCTGTTATTGGGGTTCCTCGCCGCGGGCTGCAAGCGGGACTCCGACCCCAACGCCTCCCCGCCCGCGGCTCCAAGTGAAGTGCCCACGGCCTTCGCGCAGGCCGGACTGGTGGCGCCAGCCACCGCCGCGGGACAGCCCGATACCGGTGAAGTGGACCTCGCGGCGCTGCGTGACTCCGTGGCGGATCCGCAGGTGCTCTCCGAGCAGCAGCTCGCGGCGCTGTCGGGCCACCATGGCCAGGGTTCGGACGCTCTGCGCCATCGCCTGGGTCCCGCGCCGACAAGCGCCGCACCTCGGGCGCGAGGCCACGCCGACGAGGCACCGGGATTGGGTGAATCGGAGGCCCTGGCGCCACGCGACATGGACATGGAGGAGGACGCGGTCGCCGAGCCGCCCGAACCCGCGCCCGCCTCCCCTCCGCGAGCAGAGGCCTTCGCCGAGGGGCCACGAGGCGCGTCCTCGGCTGGGGCCGCTCCGCCTCCCTCGGCCCCCGTCCTCGAGCAGCGACGCCAATCGGTCATCCAGATCATCAAGGGCGGTAGCGGTGGTGTGCGTGGGGTCGGGGCTGGTGGAGGGGGAGCGGCGCCCGCGAAGAAGGAGGCCGAGAAGTCGGACGCCGCGAAGCCAGTGCTTCCTCGCGTGGAGTCCGCGCCGCGCGCCGCCAAGGTGCTGGTGATGAGCGACGACGGCCGCTATCAGCCCCTCAAGGCCCGCGCCATCCGCGTCGTCACGTACATCCAGGGCTCGCGAGCCCGGACGGTGGTGGACCACCTCTTCGAGAACGACACGGGCCGCAGCCTCGAAGGCACGTTCTACTACCCGCTCCCCGGAGGCGCGACGGTGGCTGGCTTCGCGCTGTACTCCGGAGCGGTGACGGTGGATGCGCCGTCGCTCTTCCAGTCGTCGGACCTGCTGCCCCCGCTGGGAGACGACTCGACGGAGTCGGAGCGGCTCGCCGCCTCCGCGCCGCCCGCGCCCCGAGGAGCGAAGCGCTCCTGGGGGGACATCCAGGAAGCCCGCGTCGTCGAGCAGAAGCGCGCCCGGGAGGTGTACGAGGACGTGGTGCGCCGCAAGGTGGACCCCGCGCTGCTGGAGTGGTCGGGCGCATCCTCCTTCAGCGCGCGTGTCTTCCCCCTGCCGCCGAAGTCCCTCAAGCGCGTCGTCATCGCGTATGAGCAGACGCTCCTCTCCGATGGCGAGCGGCTGCGCTACACGTGGCCGCTGCCGCCGGGCGCGGGCCAGGAGGTGCGCATCACCGCGCGCGTCCACGTGGATCCCCGGCAGGCGCCGGAGGTCACGGTGCAGCCGGAGCCGGGCGCGAAGGCGCGCAAGGTGGGCGACTGGCAGGTCTACGACTTCCCGAAGCTCACGGGTGACGGAGCGCTGGCCGTGGCCCTGAAGCCGCGCCACGAGGACGCGGACGTGCTGGTGGGCACGGATGACGCGGGGCTGCCGGGCCACGCCTTCCACGCTCGGGTGCGGCTGCCCGCGAGGCTCACCTCCGGCGAGGAGGGGGCGCCCACGGGCCGCGCGGTGCTGGTGGTGGACACCTCGCTGTCCTCCGAGGACGGCAACGCCTGGGCCATCCAGGCGGCCACGCTGCGCGCGCTGCTGGAGAAGGACCCGACCTTGAAGGAGTACGCGGTGCTCCTCTTCGATGTGCGCCCCCGGTGGCTGCACGGACCGGGCTTCCGCGTGAACGATGCCCGGCACCGGCAGGAGAGCTTCGCGGAGCTGGAGCGCATCTTCCTGGAGGGCGCGTCGCACGTGGATGGCGCGTTGGAGGAGCTCGACCGGGCCGGGCGCGAGTGGCTCAAGCCCGCGGCCCCCGGCGAGCGCGTGACGGCGTTCCTGCTCTCCGACGGCAACATCACCTGGGGCCAGAGCAGCGTGGACGCGCTCCTGTCCCGGCACCCGTGCGTGGAGTCGCTGCGTTGGGTGACGTACCGGTTCGGCGAGGCGGCGGTGAACACGGAGCTCTTCGATGCGCTGGCGCGCTCCAGTGGCGGGCGCGGGGTGAGCGTCCTGTCCGCCGCGGACGTGGACGCGGCGGCGAAGGCGCACCGCGCGGCGTCGGTGGTGCTGGCGAAGGTGTCCGTGGTGGGCGCGGACGTGAAGGACCTGGTGGTGGCGGGCAGGCCGCGCCTCGTCTTCCCCGGTCAGGAGCTGCAGGTGGCGGGGCGGCTGACGGGGAAGGGCGCGGCGCAGTTGGAGGTCGTGACCCAGGCGGGCACCGGCCCCGAGCGCACGCTGCGCATCCCGCTGCCGCTCGATGAGAACAGCGCGTTCGCGCCCCGAGCGTGGGCGGAGCTGTTCGTGTCGCGGCTGGTGTCCCTGGATGACGAGCGGCTGGACCGGATGGTGGTGGCGCTCAGCCAGCACTACCGGCTGGCCAACTCCCGCGCGTCCATGCTCGTGCTGGAGTCCGAGGGCGACTACACGCGCTACGCGGTCCGCGACGAGCAGGTGGACCTGTCGAACCTGGAGTCGCTGCGGCGCCAGGAGGAGGACCAGCGCCGGGACAAGCTCCTGGGCATCGCGCTGGACGACGTGCCGGCCTCCGGCCGCGCGGTCGTGGCCCGGCTGAAGGAGGCGAAGCTCCCCGCGCCCCTGCGCCGCCAGCCGCTGCGGGACGAGCCCTACGCGGGGGGAGAGGAGCGGCTTCAGGCGGAGCTGCTCTACCGCAAGGCTCGGCGGGAGAACCGGGACGACGTGATGATCTACGAGGCGGTCGCCCGCAGGCGCGCGTTCGCTGGAGACACCTGGGGCGCGGTGCGGGCCCTGTCGTCGCCGGTGGAGCTGCGCCCGCAGGACGCGGAGGCCCTGCGGCTGGTGGGGTACGGCCTGCTGGCCCTGGGGCAGTATCCGGCGGCGGCGGAGCTCTTCGAACACGTGCGTCTGCGCCGTCCCTTCGAGCCACAGGCCTACCTGGAGGAGGCCCTGGCGCTGGATGCCTCCGGGCGCTACTCGGAGGCGGCGCGGAACTACGAGATCGTGCTGGCGCGTCCCTGGAAGCGGCATGGGAGCGAGGTCCGGGTCGTGGCCGCCGTCCACTACGCGCGGATGCTTGCGGGCCTGGAGCGGCAATCCCAGCTCAAGGACGTGGCGGGCGTGCTGTACTCGCGCCGCGAGGAGCTGCCGGGGCCGGACGGGTGGGCGACGCTCGGGAAGCCGCAGCCCATCGACTATCAGCTCACCACGCACTGGAACTCGGACAACACGGACATCGACCTGTGGGTCTTCGAGCCAGACGGGGAGAAGTGCTTCTACCAGCACAAGGAGACGCGGCTGGGGGGCCGGCTGTACTGGGACATCACGGATGGCCTGGGGCCGGAGCTGTACCACGCGAAGAAGGCGGCGCCGGGGCCGTACCACGTGGTGGTGCACTACTACGGCAACCACTCGGCCAGGGACGTGGTGCCCACCGCGCTGCTGCTGGTGAGCGACCGGGGCGTCTTCACGGCCGAGGACCTGGGCCAGCGCCGCTTCCAGGTGCGCATCCTGCCCAAGAGCGACGCGCGGCTGTTGTTGCGGCGCGAGGTGCTGGTGGCGGGGAAGGAAAGCGTCGCGGTGCCCTCCACGCCTTGATGGCCGGGGGGCGGTTCGGTCGTAGGATGCGCGCCCGATGTCGCTCCCCCTCGTTCACATCTACTGCGATGGCGCCTGCTCGCCGAACCCCGGCCTGGGCGGCTGGGGCGCCATCCTCATCGCCCCCGACCGCAAGGCGTACCGCAAGGAGCTCCAGGGCTCGGAGGCGGACTCCACCAACAACCGGATGGAGCTGACCGCGGCGTTGGTGGCGCTGAAGGCCCTGAAGATGCCGTGCCGCGTCCAGGTGTTCACCGACTCGAAGTACGTCTGCAATGCCTTCGAGGCGAAGTGGCTGGACAAGTGGCAGAGCAACGGCTGGCGCACGTCGGACAAGAAGGCCGTGTCGAACGCGGACCTGTGGCGCGAGCTGCTGGAGGCGGTCCGCGTCCACGAGGTGTCCTGGCACTGGGTGCGCGGCCACTCGGACGACGTGGAGAACAACCGCGCGGACAGCCTGGCCGTGGCCGCACGGCTCGAGCTGGCGGCTCGGCTGGGGCGGTGAGGCCGCAGGCCCCGGTGTGGGCCCGAGCACCGGGACTGGAGGGCGGGTTGACTCAATTCCTTTCGCCTCTCAGGCTGTCTGTCCATGCAATCCCTGGCACCTTGGATGGGCATCTTGTCCTGGCTGTGGGCCGCCGCTGTCGCGGCGCATCCGACCCCGCCCGCCATCTGGGCGGAGAGCGCGATGGTGAAGGTGCGCCCGGAGACCCCGCCCCGCTTCCAGCCGGAGCTGGAGCTGACGGCCGCGCGCAACGAGTTCGCCTCCTTCCAGGTGGTCCTGCACGGAGGCTCGGCGGGACTGCGGAGCGTGAGCGCGTCGCCGCCGGGCTTCGAGGGGAGGCGGGCGCGCATCCACGGAGAGGACGTCCTGCTCTACCGGGAGGCGCTGCTGGACATCACCACCCCCACGCCTCCTGGCACGGCCGGACGCTGGCCGGACGGCCTGGTGCCAGACGTGGACGAGGTGGTGGGGGAGAAGCGACTGGCGTTTCCCTTCGATGTCCCAGCCGGTGAGTCCCGGGCCCTCTGGGTGGACGTGCACGTGCCGGCGCACGCTCCCCCGGGACGCTATTCCGGTGGGGTGCGCTTGAAGGGCGCGGGGTTCGTCGCGAGCGTGACGGTGCACCTCCAGGTGGTGGACGCGGTGCTGCCGAGCACGTCCTCCCTGCGCAGCGCCTTCCTGCTCTGGCCTCCGCATGTGTGCCGTGCCTTCACCGGGGATCCGCTGTGTCCCGTGGAGACCCAGGTCCGGCTGTTGAAGCGGTTCCATCGGATGGCGCTGGAGCACCGCATCACGCTGGCGAGCGGCTTTCCCCGGCAGGTGGATCAACCCACCTGGGACCTGCCGGACTACGACACCTTCGCGTCGCGCTGGGGGCCCTTCCTCGCGGGCCGTGCTCCCAACCGGCTGTCCGGCGCCCGCATGACGGCCATGCAGTACCTGGGGCCGGGCAACGGCGCGTCGCTCGCGGAGTTCCAATCCCAGGCGGAGGCCCGTGGGTGGCTCTCGCGCGCCTTCGACTACGTGGGGGACGAGCCGCCCTATGGCACCTCTTGGGCGGAGGCGACCGCCCGCGCGGGCCTGACCCGCACCGTGGCGCCGCGCCTGCGCACGCTGCTCACCACCACCGTCACGGAGCTGGAGAACCACGGGCTCCTGGAGGACATCGACCTGGACACCGTGCTGGTGAACTTCATCGACGGGACGCTGCCCCCCTACGTGGGCAACCAGCGCCCCAAGTACGACGACTTCCTCTCACGCCCCGGTCGTGAGCTGTGGCTGTACCAGAGCTGCGCGAGCCACGGCTGCGTCCCCGGCGAGCCCCCTCTCCCGGAGAACACGCCGGGGCAGGGCTGGCCCTCGTACATGGTGGACCGCTCCGCGGCGAAGGCGCGAGGCATGCAATGGCTGGACTTCGTCGAGGGCGCGCGCGGCGAGCTGTACTACCAGACGGTGGGGCTGCTCTCGACGGCGTGGACGACCCAGTTCCGCTTCAATGGCAACGGCGATGGCACGCTCTTCTACCCGGGGCTCCCGTCCATCATCGGCGGCACCACGGAGGTGCCCCTGCCCTCCCTGCGCATGAAGCTCATCCGGCTGGGCATGCAGGACTACGAATGGCTGAAGCTGGTGAGCGACGCGGGAGACCCGGGCTACGCGCGCGCCGTGGCCCGGCAGCTCATCCCGCATGCCTGGGCCGTCCCGGATGACGGCGCGGCGTTCGACAGGGCCCGGCTGCTGCTCATCCGGCGCTACCAGCAGCTGCGGCCGGAGTGCGCCGGGCCCTGAGCCCCCTGAAGGTCAGGGCAGCAGGCAGCGCAGCTCGACGTGGTAGAAGTCAGACGGCACGTACGGGTCCCAGGTCTGCCGCACGAAGTAGATGCCCTTTCCGTCGGGGCTCAGCGTGGGGTGGAACTCGTCCTTCTCCGTGTTCACCCCCGGCCCCAGGTTGATGGCCTTGAGCCACCGCCCGCCGAGCTTGACGCTCGCGTACAGGTCGCCCAGGCCGTAGCCCTCCTCGCGGTTGAGCGAGGCGAAGATGAGGAGCCGGCCATCCGGGGAGATCTGCGAGTTGTACTCCCAGTAGTCCGTGCTGTTCACCCCGACGCCCAGCCGCTCCGCGGGAGCGAAGCCCGTGCCGCGCGGCTCCGCGCTGTAGATGTCGAAGTCCGAGTCGAAGGTGCCGCTGGCGAAGTAGAGCGTCCCGTCATTCGTCACGCTCGCGAAGAGCTCCTGGCGGTCCGAGTTGACTTGGGGGCCCAGGTGCTCGGGCTCGCCCCACTCTCCGCTCGCGGTGCGGCGGACGACCCAGAGGTCGGTGTCCTCGCGGGGCACGCCATTCACGGGACGGGCGGAGGAGAAGTAGAGCGAGCGGCCATCCGGAGCGAGGAAGGGGTCCGAGTCCGCGTACGTGCCGGAGAACGACGCCACCACGCCCGGGGTGAAGTGTCCGTTCACCCGGTGCGACACGTAGATGATCTGCGTGGGGGGCTCCGCCGTGTCCACGTGGTAGTACGCCGTCTGTCCATCCGCGGAGAAGGTGATCCGGTACTCCGAGCGCTCCGGCAGGGAGATCTCCCCGGGCGCGAAGAGCGTCCCGCCCGGCGTGCAGTGCGAACCTCCCGCCGCTCCAGCGGGATCCAGGCCCCGGGCGGCCAGCTCCTCCATCACCAGGGCTTCGTCCGACTTGGGCTCCGGCTTCTGTTCCGGCTCGGTCCCGCCGCACGCCAGCGCCACGGACGATACGGCGAGCATCAGGCTCAGGGACCACGACGTCTTCGGCATGAAGCGATGCATGCGATGTCTCCTCGGTTGAGGAGGCGACGGTCGCCTGACTTCGCTCGGGGGACGACGGCGTTGTGACGAACGGTGGAGGTCCAGGGACGAGCCGTGGAGGCCGGAGTCCGGACGTGGCTCAGGACGGCAGGTCGAGCACCCGCTGGAGCCGTGCGCGGTAGCTCCGGCCCGACGTCAACCGGGTGCCGTTGCGCAGCGTGAGGACGTATTCGCCGGGAGGCAGGGGCTCCACCTCCTCGACGCGGTCGATCCGGAGGATGAGCGAGCGGTGCGCGCGCACGAAGGCCTTGGGGTCCAGCTTCGCCTCCAGCGCGTTCATCGTCTCCCGGACCAGGTAGGACTCCTTGCCCAGGTGCACGGAGACATAGTTGCCCTCGGCCTCCAGGTAGTCGATGTCCTCGACGCGCAGGAACTTCATGCGCCAGCCCACCTTGGTCACCAGCCGCGTCAGGTAGGGCTCGGAGGGTGGTGACCGCCGGAGCGACAGCGAGTCCAGCCGCTCCAGGAGCTCCGAATCGAGCTCCGTCGCGCCGGTGCGGCGGCGCGCCCTCACCCGCGTGAGGCTGAGGCGGAAACGCTCTCGGTCGAAGGGCTTGAGCAGGTAGTCGAGCGCGTTGGCCTCGAACGCCTGGACCGCGAAGTCGCGGTGGGCGGTCACGAAGATGACCGCCGGTTGGTGCTCGGGGGACACCGCGCGGAGCACGCCGAAGCCGTTGGGCTCGGGCATCTCCACATCCAGCAGGACGAGGTCCGGGCGCTCCCGGAGGATCGCCGCGATGGCCTCGCCGCCGTCGCGGCACTCGCCGATGACGGACATGTCGGCTTCGTCGGCCAGGACATCCTTGAGGCGTTCGCGGGCGAGCGGTTCGTCGTCGACGATGAGCACGCGGATGGGGGGGCTCACGCCGCGGACTCCAGCCGCAAGGGGATGGCGAGCGTCACGCAGGCGCCTCCTTCCGGTGCGCCTCGCAGCTCCATCCGCTGGTTGGCGCCGTAGAGCTGGAGCAGGCGCTCCCGGGTGATCCACAGCCCCTTGCCGCTCCCAGGTCCACCTGGGGCCGTGTCCGCGCCGGGCCGCAGCCCGACGCCGTCGTCACGCACCTCCAGGTGCAGCTCGGAGCCCGAGCGCCGGGCGACGACGGTCACCGTGCCGGGGGTCGAGCGCGGCGCGATGCCATGCTGGATGGCGTTCTCCACCAGGGGTTGGAGCACGAGGTGGGGTACCTGCGCCCCGAGCACGTCCTGCTCGATCTCGTGCCGCACCCGAAGGCGGTCGGTGAAGCGCACCCCCTGGATGTCCAGGTAGAGCTGGAGGGTGCGCAGCTCTTCTTGAAGCGACACTTCCTCCCGGGCCGCCGCGTCGAGCGTGCCGCGCAGCAGGTCGCTCAGGCGGGCGATCATCCGTTCGCTGCCGCCTGGATCCCGGTGCACGAGGGCGGAGATGGAGTGCAGCGTGTTGAAGAGGAAGTGCGGATGGAGCTGTGCCTTGAGGACGTGCAGCTGCGCGCGCGCGAGCTGGGTGTCCCTCAGCCGGAGCTGCTCGGCGAAGTAGACGGCATGCGCCACTCCCAGGAGCGTCAGGTAGATGAAGGGGTTGTAGACCAGCGCGTGCTTGAGCACCGCGCCGTACGCGGGCGGGGTGGCATACCAACCGACCCACGGATCCAGCGCATAGATGAGCGTGGCGCGGATGAGCGAGACGGCGAGTGCACCGGCCACGTGCAGGGCGACGCGTGAGCGCCAGCGTCGCCGCTCGAGCGGGTAGCGCAGGCTGAAGTGCAGGATGGCGAGGGTGATGGGCACCCACAGCACGTGGGAGATGCCCTCGGTGAGCAGGGCATGGCGCCACGTCACCTCGCGGACGGAGTGGGCCTCGCTGGCGGCGGCCAGGCCCTGCACCGTCCAGTAGGCGAAGGCCGCCACCCACCACTTCCACCATGCCGCACGCACCATGGCCTCAGCGTATACGTCAACTCCCTGGCGCGGCGGAGGCTCGTGGACGAAGACGAATGAGCCAGGGGGCTCGGCTGGTAGCTTGGGCGCCTCATGGGAAACGCATTCAGCTTCTTCCGCCTGCCCGTGGCGCTCCTGGAGCGTCCGGCGTTCCTGCTCCCCGCGCTCAAGGAAGCGCAGGAGCCCGAGCCGGAATGTGAGCCCATGCGAGGCGAGGATTCGGGCCGCTATCTCGAGCGGATCCTCATCGACCCAGGCCAGGAGTGGGTGGCCCCCGAGTACCTGCGGGAGCTGGGGGCCCGGATGATCTTCCACGCCGATTCCGTCGGCGGGTTCTTCGCGTGGCTCGGAGCCATCCTCCATGCGTATGGAGATACCAACCTGCTCGGGTTCCTGTGGGAGGTGCCCTCGCGCGCGGATGTCGTGGCGCATCTCGAGCGCCTCCCGGAGCGCGCGAAGCGGCTCGGCCGTGCGCACACCGCGTACTGCCTGACGCCCTCGGAGGTGCGCGCGCTGGCGGCGGCGCTGAAGGCCGCGAAGGAGGATGGCTTCAAGCAGCTCCCTGCGCACCTTCGCATGGAGGAGGTGGGGCTGTACGAGAGCCTGAGCACGCCCGCTCCGGACGCAGGGGACGTCGACCTCTGGCTGTTCTCGGGAGGGGACGGGGGAGAGCTGAGCCTCGACGACCTGCCGGAACAGCGTGGGACTCCCGTCATCCCGCGGCGCCGCTCGTTCCTGGACCGGCTGCTCTTCCGCCCGTAGGCGAAGGAGTTCCCGGAGGAACAGACCCGAGGACAGGCGGCCCGGAGTGGAGCGCGGGGCCTGGGCATCGTGGGGAGGGTGGGTTTGCGCCCGGTCCATGGCTCCATTACGCTGCATGGCACTTCCTGCGCTCTCGCAGCCGGTTTCGCCAGCCGGTCCCGATTCGGCGTCCTGTGTGTCCTCGCTTCGCCCGTTGGTGTGGTCCTCGCGCGAGAGTCTCCGCGCGCAGTTGCGGTCCCTCCTGGATGAGACTCCACGAGAGTCCGCCGACTCGCGGTGCCGAATCGTCTGGTTGTTAGGCATTGTCGGGGGCGCCGGGCTGCACCCCCTCCTCAAGTCCCTGCTGCTCGACCCACGAGAAGACCCCCTCGTTCGAGACATGGCGCTGCGAGCCGTTTTGAAGCACGGCATGACGCTCTCCGCGCGGGAACTGCTCCAGCTCCATGAAGAGGCAGTCGAGCCCGACGCTCCCTCCTTCAAGCTGTCGTATCTCCTCTTCTTTGTGCGGCTCGAGGACTTCGGAGCGGACATCGAGGAGGCCCTCGCCCGGATGGACCCCGGTGACCGGGCCCGACTCCTCTCAAGGCTTCGCGGTTGCGACAGGCGCCGGTCCTTGGCGGGCCTCAGCCAACGCCAGCGCGTGGTCGAGGCCCTGCTCGAAAGCAACCAGTTCCGGTTCCCCGTCCCCCAGCATGGAGTCCCTCAACCCCCGGCGCTCATGGAGTGGCTGTTCGCGCGCTGGAACTCATGCGACCGCCAGCTCTTGGAGGCGCAGGGCCCATCGGGTCGCTTGCTCAACGTCAACGTGGCGCTTGCCCTGCGCGAGCGGCCCGAAGCATGGACGCACCTCGTGGAGTGGAGTCGAGAGCTGACGGCCGAGCAACTGGAGGATGTAGAGGTTTGGATGGTGTGGCGACAGTCCCCCGACGCGCTGGCAGGTCTCACCGGCACTTCTCCAAGCTTGCGTCGATGGGCCGTGGAAACGCTCCTGCTTCCCCTGTCGGACCTGCTTGCGCATCTTGGAGAGGACGGGCTGCTGCGCCGGCTCGAACGCGTCGTGCGGATGGAGAGCGTTGCCTGCACCGTGCCCTGCGGTCTCGTGAAGCATCCCCGGGCCTTCCGCTATGCGAGGGAGGTGTTGTGTGAATGGGGTGAGGCCCGGCGGCGGGTGCTGTACCGGCTGCTCTGTGACTTCGATGTGGCGTCGAGCGTCCGCATGGAGCTGCTCGATGCCCTGTGGGTGCGGGACCGCGCCGTCGCCGTCCGCTGGGCGCTCGCGGCGGAGCGATATCCAGACAACTCGCTGCTCGTGGAAAGGATCCTCCGGTATGCCTCGGCCAACCCGTTGCCCGCGGACCGTCCCCTGTTCCTGGCCGTGCTGCGAGGACCCCATGAAGAGCGATGGGAGTTTGCCCTCAAGGGGCTGCTCGCGCTCGGCGAGTCCGGAGCGGGCTGGTGTGACAAGCTCCTGACCCTGACTCACGACAGCAGCCCCAGGGTTCGCCTCCAGGCATTCGCGGGGCTCGTCCAGCAGGGCCGGCGGGAGTGGCTCGATCCACTGCGTCGGCTCGCCCACGAAGAGCCCGACCCCTGGACCCGCGCCGAGGCGTTGGGGTGGCTCGGGACGTTGGACGCGGAAGAGAGCCGGCCGCTGTTCCTGGCGGTCCTCGCCGATGCTCGCGCCCGGGGGGCGGGTGAATTCCCGTCCCTTGTCTTTTTTCCCCACGTCTCGCCCGAAGTCGAGGAGGCCATCCGGGCACTCTCCCGGCGAGGCACGGAGGAGGACCTCTCCGCCCTGTTGAACGCGAGCCTGAGTGGGTGTTGCTCCATGGGCCTGGATCAACAGCTGGAGGGCCACCTGACCCGGTACGAAGGCCCCCCGGCGAAGGATGTCCCCGAGGCCGTGTGACGGACCGAGGCACGACCTGCCGCGCACGGGCGGGGCTATGCTTCCGGGGATGATGGAATCTCGTGCCGCGGCCGCCTTTGAAGCGCTGAAGTCTCTTCTGGACGCGAACGGCAAGAGGCATTGGATCCGCGAAGGCTCGCCGACCGACGACGCGCCGCACCCCCTCTGGGCGCACCTGGTGCCGCCCGCCCTGCGCGCGTTCGTCGCTCGGTGCGGGTATCCGTCGATCCTGGCCCCGGGACTTCAACTGGCCTTCGTCCCCCTGCACCTTCAGCCCACCATCGGGCTCGCGGAGGCCGGTTTCGACTGGCACCTCTACAAGGCGCTCCTCCAGGCGGCGGTCCGTCGCGCCAATGGCGCGTTCTTCGCGGGCTCCGACCTCTCCGACGTGGGCGGCTGGTGCTTGAGGCTCGACGGAGAGGAGCCGCGCGTCTGGGAGATCGAAGAGAGTCTCGCGCTCTCCCAGAAGAAGCCGGCGAGCTTCGATGACTGGTGTATCGCCCGCATCGAGAAGGTCCGCCGCAAGGCCCTGGCGGCGGGAACCGGTGCGAAGAAGCCGAGGAAGCAGAACGCCAGCGACCCCGCCGACGAGCTCTCCCTCTATGCCGGGTCCGCGTCCTACTACCCCACGGCGGTGACGCCGGACGCGAGATGGCCCAATGGAAAGGTGAAGTCGGAGGGAGCCTTCAAGGACGACAAGCCGGAGGGCCCCTTCCGCTTCTTCTTCATGACCGGAGCCCCCCTGGCTTCTGGCCACTTCGAGAACGGCGTGCGGCAGGGGACCTGGCAGTACCACCTCCCCCCGAGTCACACCGAGGATGCCTCGGAGAAGCGGCTCTGGGGCCGGGGGGAGGTCAAGGACGGTCTGGAGGAGGGCCTCTGGACCGGCACCGACGAGTGGAGCCCGGTGGAGCGGGCCCGGGTGTTCCACGCCGGTGTGCTTCAGGAACTCAGCGCCCCACCGACACGGTGATCAGCTGCATGCAGGGACCCGGGGGCAGATACACCGTTCCCTCCACCGTGAAGGTGCCACCCGGTGCCACGGCCCGTTCGAGGACACCCTGGTACGGGATCGTGCGGAAGATGACGGCGTAGGGGTTGCCCGGATCATTCGGGTCCTTGTCATCCTCCGGGCTCCAGAGGCCCGCCGCCGAAGCCGCGCTGCTGTGCCCCATGGCCACGGGCGTGCCTTCGCGCAGCGTGACGCTGCCCACGTTCTGGAGCGTGGCGCGGACATGGCGCGCCTCGTAGCCCGGGATCCGCGAGTCCACGGCCTCCACGGAGCTCGTCACGGTGCGGAAGACGGCACCCCGCGTGTCCGGCTGGAGGACGCGCACCCAGAACCAGGGCGACGGCTCGGGCTCCGCCGGGAGGCGCACCTGCTGGCCGTCCAGGAAGCTGATCGTCAGCAGGTGGTTCGCATCCTCCCGGAAGGCCTGCGCCTCCGCGCGGATGGTGACGGACTGGCCGGGCGCCAGCCTGGGGAGCCGGCCCTGGACAATCGCCTCCGCGCCCAGCAGCGCGCGAGGATCCGCGGGCACGGTGAGCGACGAAGGATCCCGGTGCCCGGAGGGGTCCACGGCCGCGTGGCTCAACGTGTACACCTGCCCGGAGTCGAGGACGGCGTCCGTGAGGTTCACGGCGTCGAAGCGGACCTGGAACGTGCGCCCGACCTGCTGGATGTCCCAGTTGCGGATCCCGACCTTCTCGAGGAGCCCATTCTTGTTCCACCACCACTTCGGGTAGGGGGTTCCGCACCTCGGATAGTCCATATCCTGGGCCTGGGCGGAAAGAGGGATGTGGATGAAGAACAATGCCGCGAGCAAAAGGAGGATTCGGGTTCTCAAAGCCAGTCTCCGTTTCAGGCCCGCCTTGATGATGGGCTGAGCACGCATCCTCCTGAGCAACCCGGATGCCAACCCTGAACCCGGAGGCCCGGCCCACGACGGCGCACCGTGCCTGGCAAGGCTTGCCGGAAACCGCGCGCCGGCACGGCAAACCTTGCACGCGTCCGGCAAGCCTTGCATGGCGGCGTCGCCTCCCGTGCCCGGTGACGCCGCGGCGCTCCGCTCCCAATCGTCGTTGCGCGCGGGCGCGACTGGGGGCACAAGGCGCGCGGCGGTCGCCAGGCGCACTCCCGCGCCGGGCCGCCACTCGCCGGAGGGGAAATGTCCCGCATGTGGAGCATCACCGCGGCCGTGTGGCTCGCGGCCTGTAACCCGCAGGTCTCCGTCCCAGAGGAGCACGCGGCCCCTGCGCCTCGGGACGCCAGCCGTGAGCAGGTGGTGCAGGGCGTGCTCGAGGTCCGGGTCGCGGACGCGCCCTCGCTGGCTGAGTCGCGCGAGGAGTACTTCCTCTTCACCGGGAACCAGCACCGACCGGTGGTCTTCACCGGCGGGGCACCGGAAGGGTTGCGCAGTGGCCTGCGCGTGACGTTGCGCGGAACCGAGGGGGCGCACCGGTTCACGGCCCGGAGCGTGGAAGTGGACCGTCAGGCCGCGGCCTTGCAGTCCACCTTGGGAACGTGCGGGCTCACTGGGGTTCAGCGCAGCCTGGTCATCCTCGCGGACTTCCCGGGCATGCCCCGGCCCGCCGTCACCCCGCAGGGCATCCACGACAGCTTCTTCTCCTCCACGCAGCGCTCGCTGGCGAGCTACTGGAGCGAGGTCTCCGAGGGACGCACCACCACCACGGGCAACGTGGTGGGCTGGTACACGCTGGACCGCGCCTATTCCTGTTCAGAGGTGGATGCCATGCGCGACGCCGCCGTGCGAGCGGCGGACGCGGACGTGGACTTCACGCAGTACGACCGCATCTTCATCGTCCACCCCAATCCCTCGCAGGGCTGCTCCTATGCGGGACAGGCCACCCTGTCCTGCGGACAGGTCGTGACGGCGGATGGCACCGTGACGGCCTCCATGGCGTGGCTCGTCGCTGACTGGATGGGGAACAACGACACCGCCGTGAAGCTGGTGACGCATGAGGCGGGACACAACCTCACGCTGGACCACGCGGGCTCTCGAGACTTCTCCACGGAGCCGCTGGGCATGCCGGGCGCCCTGGGCACCATCGACGAATATGGAGACCTCTTCTCCACGATGGGCTCCTGGAACCTGGGCCACTACGCGGCGCCGCACAAGGCGCGCATCGGCTGGTTGGCTCCGTCCGCCGTGGCCGAGGTGGACGCCACGGGTGGCACCTTCACGCTGGCGCCGATGGTGGCCTCCGGTGGACTCAAGGCGCTCAAGGTGCGCCGGCGCCCTGGCACCAACGACTGGCTGTGGGTGGAGTACCGCCAGCCCGTGGGGCGCTTCGAGTCGACGCTGGCGTCCCAGGTGTTCGGCGGCGCGCTCATCCACCTGGCGGACGCGGAGACGCGCGGCGGCACCCATCTGCTCGACTTCACGCCCCAGACGTCGTCCTGGAGCGACCCGGCCCTGCTGCCGGGCACGACGTGGAATGACCCCTATGGCGACCTCTCCCTCACGGTGAACGCGGCGACGTCCGCGGGGCTGACGGTGAGCGTCCAGCGCCGCGTGACGACCTGCGTGCAGGCCGCGCCCGAGGTGCGGGTGACGGCCCTGGAGCCCACCTTCTCGCCCGGAGCACGACCGGAGTTCGAGCTGTCCATCACCAACCGGGACTCGGCCGGCTGCGGTCCGAGCACCTTCCAGCTCGCCGCCATCGTCCCCACGGGCTGGGGCGCGGACCCGCTGCCCGCGCAGCGCACCCTCGCGGCCGCCAGCTCCGACACCCTGGTCCTCCAGACGTATGTGCCCTACAGCACGCCGCTCGGCTCCTACACGGCGGGCGTCACCGTCACGCGGGGCAGCCAGACCGTGCAGCGGACGGCCACCGTGGAGGTCGTCGAGCGCTGCATCGCGACGCCGCCCACGCTCTCGCTCTCACCGGCGACGGTGACGGCGGCCCCGGGCTCGGACGTCACGTGGTCGGTGACCGTCACCGACAATGACTCCGCCTCATGCAATTGGGTCTGGTACGACTTCTGGTCCACCCTGCCTGACGGCTGGGAGACCTCCTGGTCCGACTGGGGCGTCAACCTGCCTCCGGGCGGCGCCTACTCGTTCACGATGACCAAGACCGTTCCGCTGAATGCGCGGGGCGTTCACACCGTGGAGCTGCTCATCAACCAGGATGACTTCGGCATCGCGGCCAGCGCCACGGCCACGGTGAACGTGGTCGGGACCGCCCCGAACGCACGGTGACCGGGCCGCCGGGGTCTGAAGGCGGGGAGCCGCGGCGCACCCGGCTCCCTGCGTGAAGCACCTCCCGGCCCGCGACTGGCCGTCCACCCCTCCACGGTCGGTGTCAGCCCGTGTAGTGGTGGACGGACAGGACGGGGGCGTTCGACATCGTCATGGTGATCCGCTGCGTGCGGTCGGGGTTCCGGTTGTTCGAGCCGATGAACTCCGCCTTCCCATTCTTCCAGCCCGCGAAGATCACCACGTGGCGGTCATCGACACCCGAGCCCGTCTTCAAGCTGACCACGTCGCCGGGCTTGGCATCCTTCAAGGACACGCGCTTGAAGTTCTTGTCCTTGTCCAGGTTGTTCTGGAGGCCGCGCACCAGGTTGCTGTGCTGGTTGTCCTTGATCTGCCCGGCCTGCTCCAGGCACGCGGAGACGAAGTTGGCGCAGTTGACCTTGTTGCCGACGTTGTCGTCCATGTCGGCGCCCACTCCCTTCTTCTCCAGCTTCAGCGACCCGGCGTTCTTGTTCAGGTGCTTCTTCGCGATGTCCAAGGGATTGCCCTTGGCGCCCTTCGCGCCACCGGAGGACGCGGCGTCCGCGCCGGAGGTGGTGTTCTTGGCGTCGGACTTCGCTGACGACTGGGAGCCCATGGCCCGCGAGGGCTTGTCATCGAACCCGTCCGTCTTGCCAGGGATGTTCAGGGACTTGCCCGCCTGGATGACGTTCGCGTCCTTGAGCTTCGGGTTGGCCTTCATCAGCGCGCTGACGCTGGTGTGGTGCGTCTTGGCGATCTGGGACAGCGTGTCACCTGACTTGATGCGGTAGTCCATGGGCGCCTCCTGGGTGGGGCGAGGGAGTGGAAAGCGGGCTGCCATGGAGAAGGAGGGACCGAGCCGGCCCCCGTCCCAGAAAAATCAGCCGAGCGCCCGCGCGGGCGCGTCCATGAGGCCCTGTCTCTCCGACCCATCAGGAGTGCCGCGGAGCCCTATTTCTGGGGCTGGGGCCGCTTGAAGAGGTCCCCCAGGCCCTTGCGTGCCTGGTTCACCGGGTTGCCGCCCCCCACCTTGGGCAGCAGCCCCTGGGCGATGTTCAGCGGGCTGCCCGGCCTCACCTCCGGTGAGCCAATCGTGCCCGTGATGGTCAGCGGAATGGCGACGGGAGCCTTGATGGGAATCGCGCCGTGGGTGATTCCGGAGACGAAGGCCTCCGAAGCGTTGAGGGTGCCCTTGAGGTCCAGCCGCTCATCCAGACCCACCCGGCCATCCACGGTCCCGCTGCCAATGTCAGACTCGAAGGCCATGGGCTTCGTGAACGCGACCCAGCCACCCTGGACCCGGAACTGCGCGTTCAGGTCCTTCAGTTGCGTGCCCTGCGCTGTCTTCGCGACCGTGCCCGCCGTGTTCTTGTGCCCCAAGCTCGTCAGTCCCTGCGTCAGGACTGGCGTGACCTTGTCTCCCAGGCTCGCTGTCGTGAGCGCCCCGTCGCGGAGCTGCACGTTCCCCTCGCCGGTGATGGTGTTGCGCGTCTGGTCCCAATCCACGCCAGTACCGGTGAGCTGAAGCTGGCCGCTGGCCTTGCCCTTCAGGGACGGGTGCCCTGACAGCGCCTGGAAGGCCTGGGCTGTGTCCATCCCGGTGAGCGCCATCTTCAGCGACCACTCCGGCTGCTTCTTCGTGAGGTCCACCCGGGTCCCGCTGAGGTCCGCGTGCCCGCTGTAGACGGTCGCGCTCCCGTGTTGGAGGAGCAGCACGCCATCATCCAGCTTCGCCTGCGCATCCACGTTCGTCGCCTCGAGCGTGCCGTGGTGGACCTTCGCGAACTTGATGGTGCCGCCCACGTCCACCTTCGCGAGCCCCGTGCGCACCGAGGCAGGCAGCGCGGTGGAGGAGGTCGCTTCCTGGGTCTGCGTCTGGGGCTGTGAGGGGGGCAGTGCGCCCAGCAGGTGTCCCAGGTCGAGCTCCTGCCCCTGGAACGCGAAGCGCACGTGCATCGGCGCCATCGACACCGAAGTGCTCCCCGCGAGGTCGATGCCCGGCCCCTTGAGCGAGATCCGCGTGAAGTCGACCTTCGCCGCCTTCACATGGGCCGGGTCGACGCGGGAGGCGAAGGTGAACGCGCCGCTGGCCGGCTCACCGCGAAGCTTCAGCGCCTTCGCGGCCCCCTGGCCGACGAGCGTGTACATGCCCTGTTCGGTCTTCACGTCCGCGTTGACGTCCACCTGGCCTCCGGTGAAGTAGTTGGCTGCCTTTGGAGGCAGGAAGTCCCGGAACGCATTCACGGAGAGGTCCTTGCCACGCAGGCGCATCGTCACCTGGGGCCACGGCTGTCCGGGCTGAATCTTCCCCGCGGGGAGGGGGTCGACCTTGAAGTCCACCGCCACGTTCTGCTTTGGCGCGGCGAGCGCCGTCTTCAAGGAGCCCTTGAGCGCTCGGCCCGGCCCCAGGCCCTTCAACGTCACGTCGATGTCCCGCAGCGCCACGATGGCATTGCCACCGGTCGCCTGCTGGTCCATCACATTCACGATGCCATCGCGGATCTCAAGGTCCTCGATGAGCGTCTCCCGGCCAGAAGCGGAGGCTCCCGGCGAGGGAGCCGGCGAAGGCTTGGGCGGCCCCCCGAGCGACTCGTAGTTCCACGTCCCGTCCTTGTGCCGCACGAGGTTCAGCTTCGTCTGGTCCAGCTTCAGCGCGCCGACGCGCACGTCCTTGCCCAGGCTCCGGATCAGCGGCCAGAGCTGAACGGTCGCCGTCGCGTGGGAGGCTTCCAGGAAGGGCGGTTCATTGGCCGCCCCCTCGACCCGCAGGTTCGTGACCGTGGCGCCAGGCTTCGGAAACCAATGGGTTTCGAGCTTGCCGACGCTCACCTGGCGGCCGAGCGACCGGGTGGCGATGCTTTCCAGCTCTCCACGCAGGCGCTCGGCGATCCACGTGGACTTCAGTGCCAGCGCACCGACGACCAACACCAGTACGGCGGCGATGGCGCCGAGCGCCCACTTCAATGCATGGCGATGGGGGCGGGCTGTCTTCTCCATGGCCCATAAAGTTGGGCGTTCCCAGCCGCCGTGGTGCCTCCGGGAAGCCAGACTCCCAGCAGGCCGCGCGTGCGAACACCTGCGGTCCCTCCGCCCGCATGCCTTGCCCCCATTCCTGGGATGTATGTCCGGGGCGCACTGTCGTTGCGGCAACGACAGAAGACAGGGTGCTGGCATTCATGGCAACTTTTCTGGCTATTCTTGGATGATTTGAGATGGCGGGGGGCCCGCTTTTCCATTCCAGAGGAGATTCCATGAAGGTGAGCGAGCGTCCACTCAGTGCCATTCCTTCCAATACCCAGACGCCGGCGGCGGCCCCGTCTGCGCAGGCCATGGAGCTGCAGTTCCTCCAAGGGTTGCAGGAGTTGACCAGCGCGCAGGCGGTGGCGGCCCCCACCGCGGCGGCGCCGACGGACGTGGCCCGGACGCAGTACGTCACGACGCCGCAGGCCAAGGCGGCTCCCACCGGGCCGCTGCTGCCAGACAGCCGGCCCAGGCCGGACGTGCTCACCAACAAGGTCGACGAGGCCTACCGTCAGATCGGGCGCGTTCCGTCCTCGAACGAGCGCAAGGAGATGATCGCGCTCGCGAATGACCTTGCGGGTAAGGGCAAGAGCGCCACGGAGATCAAGTACGCGGTCATCGAGAAGCTGAAGGCCATCCAGTCAGGCTCCACGGTGAAGCCGAGCACCGCCGAGCTGCGCTCCATGGCGAGCGAGACGTTCAAGAGCCTCTTCGGCCGGGCTCCAGGGGAGGGTGAGCTGAGCCGCTGGACCGCCGAAGCCCAGAAGCTGGCGGACCAGGGGATGGACGCCACCTCCATCAAATACAACCTCCCCTCCATGATGCGGGAGGTGCGCGACGGCCTGGACAAGACAGACCCCGCCGCGCTGCGCGGCCTCGCGAAGGAGACCTTCAAGTCCGTCTTCGGCCGCGAGCCCAGCGCCGGCGAGCTGTCCCGCTGGGAGGGAGAGGCCAAGAAGCTGGTGGACGAGAACAAGCTGAACGCGACCGGCGTGAAGAGCACGCTGCCCTCCATGATGCGGGAGGTGCGCGACGGCCTGGACAAGACAGACGCCGCCACGCTGCGCACCCTGGCGAAGGACGCCTTCAAGACCACCTTCGGCCGCGAGCCCAGCGCCGGCGAGCTGTCCCGCTGGGAGGGAGAGGCCAAGAAGCTGGTGGACGAGAACAAGCTGAACGCGACCGGCGTGAAGAGCACGCTGCCCTCCATGATGCGGGAGGTGCGCGACGGCCTGGACAAGACAGACGCCGCCACGCTGCGCACCCTGGCGAAGGACGCCTTCAAGACCACCTTCGGCCGCGAGCCCAGCGCCGGCGAGCTGTCCCGCTGGGAGGGAGAGGCCAAGAAGCTGGTGGACGAGAACAAGCTGAACGCGACCGGCGTGAAGAACACGCTGCCCGGGATGATGCGGGAGGTGCGCGACGGCCTGGACAAGACGGACGCCGCCACGCTGCGCACCCTGGCGAAGGACGCCTTCAAGGCCACCTATGGCCGCGAGCCCAGCGCCGGCGAGCTGTCCCGCTGGGAGGGGGAGGCCAAGAAGCTGGTGGACGAGAACAAGCTGAACGCGTCCGGCGTGAAGAACACGCTGCCCTCCATGATGCGCGAGGCCCGCGACGGCCTGGACAAGACGGACCGCGCCACGCTGATGCGCGTGTTGGACGAGGCCCTCCACGAGGTGCTGGGCAGCAGCTACCGCCCTCCTAGCTCCTCGGAGGTCTCCGCCTGGATGAAGATGGCGGACGACATGGTGAAGGACAAGGCCAGCGCCACCGCCATCAAGTACGCCTTCCTCACCAGCCTGCGCGTCGCCCTGGACAACCAGGGCTGGTAGTCCGGCCTGGGTGGCGCCGGCCTCACCCCGGGAGGCGGCGCGCCCGGTTTTCCGCCCTGGTGGAATTCACCATGTAGGCACAACTTCTGATCGCCCCGGAGGGATAACCCTCAGTGAGATATCCGGCGCCTCGCAGGCGCCCAACACCGAGGGGAAGATCATGGCTGGTATCACCTCCACCGGCAGCAGCACCCGCGTCCTGCAGAGCGCCACCAATGCTCCCGGCTTGAGCGAGGCGGAGCTTGCGAAGAACCTCAAGCTCATCGAGTCGACGGCCAACGAGGCGTTGAAGCTCATCGAGGCGCAGCTGAAGCAGGCCTCGGCGCAGCCTGCGTCGACGACGAAGACCCCGGACGGCAGCGCGTTCGTGACCAGCCAGCAGGCGCCCGCGGACACTCAGCAGGGGGCCACCACGAACGGGGCCTTCCCCTCCGAGGCGCCGAAGTGGGAAGCGCAGATGCGCCCCGCCGACAAGCTCAAGGTCGACAACAACGGCGTCATCACCACGCCGGGCGGCTACAAGATTGAACAGCTGGGCACCCAGGAGTGGAAGATCTCCGGCCCGGACGGCAAGAGCACCCGCATCTGGGGCGACCCGCACGTCGACGAGAGCGACGGCGGCAAGTTCGACTTCAAGCGCGACACGACCTTCGTGCTGGGTGACGGCACGCAGATCCACGTGGGCACCGTGCCGTACGGCAACGGGATGACGGTGACGGGCAAGCTGGACATCACCTGCGGCGACGACCACATCCAGGTCACCGACATCGACAAGGGCAAGGGCAAGGTCGGCACCATCCAGAAGGATGGCTGGGAGGTCTCCGCGGACTTCACCACCAAGCACTTCGAAGACCGCCTGAACATGGGTGACTCCACGGCCTCCTGGTCCTACGGGGGCCGCGAGGTGACCGGCAACGACGGCACCGTCGACAAGTTCAAGACCGGCGACTTCATGACGCTGAGCGAGAAGGCCATCTCCAGCTCGGACGGGAAGACCAGCTCGGCCACGTTCAACAAGGCGACCTTCGACACCACCCGCGACAACGCGCTGACCAAGGCCACGGAGTCCGTGACCCGCACGTTCAACGCGCTGGGCAACACGCAGTCGCTGGGCTTCAACCCGTTCACGGGCAAGGACGACCTGGGCAAGTACGACAAGGACGAGCACGCGAAGGCCATCACCAAGGCCTTCGACAGCGTGAAGACCATGTTCAGCGCGCTCGACGACGTCGGCCGCCTGAATGATATGGTCAAGCGCAACCTGTTCGTCTGACCGCAACCCCCTGGAAGGGGGCCCTCCGGGGCCCCCGGATGAGGTGTCCGTGAGCCGCAAGCCCGTGTCTCCCAAGGCCGCGCCGAAAGATGCGCCGAAGGATGCTCCGTCCCTGGAGGAAGGGCTCATCCGGGGCGAGGTCACGCTCGGGCAGTTCCTCGGGCTGTCGAACGACCGGCTCTACAAGTACGCCGCCACCGGCCACCAGATGTTGCTGGCGGGCCGCGTGAAGGTCGCGCTGCAGATCTTCGAGGGCCTGGTGGCCGCCGCGCCGCACGACACCGTGTTTCGCGCGCAGCTGGGCGCCGCGTACATGACGGTCGACCGGGTGGATGACGCGTTCGAGGCGTATGACCAGGCCCTGCGCTTCAACAGCACCAACGTGGACGCGCTGGTGGGCCGTGGGGAGATCCTCCTGCGCCGCGGCAAGGTGCCGGAGGGGCTGAAGGACCTGGGCCGGGCCATCGAGTACGACCCCGCCCTGCGCCGCCGCTCCACCCAGCGGGCTCGTGGAACGCTGCTCGCGCTCAAGAAGCAGGCGGAGCAGGCGAAGGCCGGCTCCGCGGCGAAGCGGTAGACCGCCGCGGCGCCGCGCGCCAGGGGGCCCGCTCCGTCACCCGGTGAGTTCGCCGGTCCGGATCTTCTGGAACAGCTCCCCATAGCGCTGCTCCCGGAAGGCCTGGATCAGCTCGGGGTGGCGGCCCTGCCGCAGCTCACGCAGGTAGCGGTACTTGGCCGCGTGATAGCCCGCCACCACCCATGCGAGCTTCAAGGCCGCGAACCCTCCGCGCCAGAGCGCGCCGTGCAGGAGCCCATCGCGCAGCACGTGCACGGGGCGTTGAATCAGCGCGGGCTTGAGTCGCCGGCCCTCGGCGAAGGCCATGACGGCCCACAGCATCGCGTAGCGCTCCTCCTTGGCGGAGCGCCAGGAGACGGAGGTCGCGAACTGGTGCTCGATGGGGGCCTGGATGCGCAGCGCGCGCATGCGAGGCAGGGCCTCGTGGACGATCATCTCGGGGCGCCAGACCGCGACATCCCGGCGGATGAGGCGCGCGCGCCACTCGGTCCGGTAGAGGAAGCGGCGGCCCTCCACCTCCGCCCAGTCATGCCGGGGCAGGCGGTAGACGGGGTCCCGAGGCTCCGTTGCCTTCCAGTCCCGGATGGCCTGGATGGACTCGGGCTCCAGGTGCTCGTCCGAGTCGAGAAAGAAGACGTAGTCGGACGGGCCCAGCGCGGAGATCGCGGCGGCCCTCGCGGCGCCGTAGCCCGCCCAGGGGAACGACACCGAGCGGGCTCCCATCCGCGTCGCGATTTCGGTGGAGCCGTCCGTGGACATCGAGTCCAGCGCGACGACCTCGTCGCAGACAGACAGCAGCCCCTCCAGGCACCGTGGAAGGGTGTCCCGGTTGTTGCCGTGAATCACGAAGCCGGAGAGCCTCACCTGCTCCCTCCCTCTTCCCATCCTGTCGCGGCGTGCGCGCTCCCAGGAGGGATGGACGGCGCACGCCCCGGGAGGGCGAGGCGGGGGGACGCGGGAGGGAGGCCCTTCATGGCCGGCGGATGCTAGCCCACCCCGGTCCCCCGGAGCATCTTCGTCACCTCCCCCCCGCGGGCTCCGGGTCAGGGCACGCTCGTGGGCTCCAGGCTGATCCAGCTCACGTAGGCGTGGTGGTCGGACGCGAGGGTGTCCACGAAGAAGGCCCGGCTCACGGGGAGGGGCGACGAAAAGACATAGTCGATTCGACTCCGCGAGGCATTGCCCGCCGCGAACCAGGAGTCCTGGAGGGCATCGCGAATCGGCTGAAGTTCCCAGGTGCTCTCTTCGGCATTGAGGTCCGCCATCAGGAACTTGGGCTGGCCGCCAAAGTTGCCGATGAAGTCCTCCAGCTCCAGCGCCTGGAAGTAGCGGACGAGCTTGTCGTTCTCAGTCGAGCCGTGCTGGAGGTGGGACGAGAAGAGGGTCAGCGGCGTCCCGCCGATGGTGACCACCGCCGCCTGGACGCTGCGCCGCTCGAACCCATCCGGATGGTACAGGAACCCGATGGAGTTCGAGGTGATGGGGAACCGGCTGAGCAACGCATTGCCATACTGCCGGTGGCTTCCCAGGCCACACTGGAAGAGATTGGCGCCCTCGTCGAGGCTGGGGCTGTAGAGCACACTCATCCCCGTCTGCTGCCTCAGCAGTTCGGGCTGGTCCTGGCAGTCACTGCGCCCTGACCAGTGGCGATCCACGTCCTGGAAGCCCGCGAAGTGGGCGCCGGATGCCAGCAGGGTGTTGGAGATTCGCTGCAGGTTCAGCACGGAGTCCGTGCCCACGCCGTGATGGATGTTCCAGCTCATGAACTTGAGGAGCCGCAGGTATTCCGCCTTGGCGGGCCACGTGGACACAACCCGTCCATCCGCTGCGTACATCGTGGCGGCCATCTCATAGCGGACCGCGGTGCGGCGGTATGCCGCGGTGGTGGGACACACCGCGGCGGACGTATTGAAGGTCCGGGAGAGCGTCAGTCCGGCGGTGGTCCCGCTCGCGACCACGTCCTGGAAGAAGGGCGTGCGGAAGGTGGACTCCGTTCCTCCCAGTTCGCACACGACGTCAACGTTTCCTGACAGCCGCAGCATGTTCACGGCCGGGCCCGCGTTCGCTGTCGCGATGACCGTGAAGGTTCGTGCATGGACGAAGGAGCGTGTGCTCGTGGGGCCCGTGGTGGATGAGTAGAGCTCGTTCCCCGTTCCCAGTCCCTCCGAGCGCAGCACGGGCGTCAGGGCCGGCGGTGGGTGGCAGAGCGTGGGCGTGCACTCGCTCCAGATCCCACCGTCGCAGACCTTCTCTCCCGGGCAATCATCACCGATGACAGTGCAGGACGCCTTGACCCCATCGTTGCAGGCCGCCCACCCTGTCTCCGCCGTCAGGAGAACCGCCAGGGCCGCCGAAGGAATCAGCAAGGCCTGGAGCAGGGATCGACGACGACAAGGCTCAAACCCTTCATGCGCTACGACCGACTTCATTTGTCCTCCTGGCGAGTGGTGGGCCAGGGGCTCGCGCTGAATCCAACGCCCACGCGACACCCCGGCGTCCTCCGACAGGTGTTACGGACGCAACTCATGGGGCTGGTCGTGCGGAAGGCATCCAGAATGCGGAGCGCACCGGGCGTGAGGTGTCGCCCGCTCTTGGAGGGGACTCCGCCTGGAATCACGCTCGTCATTGCCCAGGAAGCCGGGTCGATGCGTATTCCGTTCGGTGCATCACGGCCCGCCCCCACCGGAGGCGGGCCCTTCGTGTCTAATCCTTGGCCACGTACAGCTCGGCGTGCTGGGCGATGCCGCCGGGGGAGAGGGACCAGCCCGGGTGCTCAGGCATGAGATAGAGGGTGCGCCTGCCCTCTGGCGTTCGCGCGGCTCCGACGAGCAGGAACCGGCGTGTCCGCTTCGCTCCCGCGACGGTCAGCACGTCGTGCTTCACGCTCCAGGTGCCCTGGTCGTCCTCGGAGCCGAACCTCATCGCGCCCACCTGGCCCGACGCGCCCGCGTATTTGTATTGGAACGCGTGGTTCGCGCCGAAGCTGTATTCGGCGCTGTAGGAGACCGCCGTCATGGTGGCGCTACCGGTATAGGCATTGACCCACTGGGTGGAGGTGCTGCTGCCGTAGAGGAAGTCTCCCACCACCTCCGCGTCATCCACCAGCGGCAGGCCGACAGGGCTCCCGCGCACGCCCTTCAGCGCCTCCTCCACCCTGGGGTAGGACGCGTTCCAGGAGAAGGAGGCCGACAGGGACTCGGCGATCCCACCGGGCGTCATGAAGCTCTGGATGAAGACCAGCGGCTCCAGGCGGTCGTCCGCCTCCACCAGATAGAGGCTCACGCGGAAGGAGCGGTTGTTTGTCTTGGAGCGCACCTCCGCCGCGGTGAAGTAGGCGCGCGCCCCGTTGGTCACGAAGCGCCGCATCGCCAGCGGGTTGGGCTTCACGTCGTTCCAGTCCGCGCCAATGCGCTCCCGCCACAGCCGTGCGAGCTTGCCTTCGCCGTCGTCGAGTCCGGGCACGCTCGGAAGCCGGAGCGCCTCCACCCCGAGCGTGTCGCCGCGGTCGACCCATTCGAGGATGAACCGCCCGTCCTCCAGCTTCTTCCATCCCGGTGGGGCGTCGAACGCGAAGCCGCCGGGCTCGCCCCGGGTTCCGGCACGCGCCCGGTTCATGGGGCTGGTGGCCACGGCCCCCGGAGTGGCATCGCCGCCCAGGAGGCCGAGCACCATGAGCCCCAACGTGCCGGTACAGCACAGGGCGCAGGCGCCTCCGACGGCGAGGAGGATCCAGACGAGAGGGCTCTTGGGTCGGGGCATGGTGGAGGAACCTGGGAGGAGGGGACTCAGCCGCCGGAAATCCCGGTGAAAACGCCGGTCACCCGCTTCTACGCCCGCCGGGCCGGATCTTCGCGCGCCCGGCCCTCAACGCCCCGCGCGCCGGAGGCGGGCGGGCGTCAGCCCGGTGAGCCGGCGGAAGACGGTGGTGAAGTGGCTCTGCGAGCTGAAGCCGACCTCGAGCGCGATGTCTCCCAGGGACCGGGTCGACTGGCCCAACAGCTCGCGCGCCCGCTCCACCCGCCGCTGCTGCACGTAGGCGTGTGGCGTCATCCCCGTGGACTGCCGGAAGGCCCGGGTGAAGTAGAAGACGCTCAGGCCCGAGCGCTGAGCCAGCTCCCCCACGCGGATCCGCCGTGCGAGGTGCGCTTCAACGAAGAGCTTCACGCGGTGGAGCGCCGCGGCGGAGAGCCCGCCTCGCCTGCGCGCCGCTCGCGAGCCCCCAGGCGCCTGGAGCAGCTTCGCGAGGCGTGCGGCGTGAAGGTCCTGGACCGCTCGCGCCGCGGTCAGGAAGCTGGCGATGACCTTCAGGTCCGCCTCTGGGAGGGGTGCCATCAGCTGGAGTCCATCCGCTTGGAGGGGGCCCCAGAGGGTTTCAATCCATTCACGGGCATGTCCGGTGAGCGCGAGCCGCCCGCGGCTGCCGGTGCCTTCCCGCTGGACGTACCCAGCGAGCTCCAGCCGCGCCACGTCGGCGCCCCGAGCGACCGCGCTCAGCGGCACGGGGCCTCCGAAGTGAAGCTGCGCCAGGCACGCCAGCTCCGCGTGCCCGAGCGCGAGCACCTCGCCGACGGCCGCATCGAACTCGGCGGAGGCTTCCTGGAAGCGGACGACGTCGGCGCCAATCTGTTGAAGGAGGGCGTGGCGGGAATTCATGGAGGAACACCGCAGGAACTTGAAAGACAGCACAAGGGCACGAAAGACGCTCACGCCCCCGGGACGCATCCTGTGGCCATGATGAACCTGAAGCTGTCGGTGGCGGAAGTCCTCCTGTGGCTCTTCGTGGTCAACCTGGGCATCGCGTTTGGCGCGGGTCTCTATGAGCACCGCATCGTGCTCCCCCGGTGGCTGGACACCCCTGGCGCGCGCTGGTCCTCGGAGGCGGCGCGCGCGGACGACGTGGGGCGGCGCTTCTGGGGTTTCGTCAGCACGGGACCCCTGACGCTGCTCACCCTGGCGAGCCTCTTCTTCGCCGCGCACGCCACGGGCCCGCTGCGCTCATGGTGGCTGGCGGCGGCCCTGGTCGCGCTCGTGGATCGGCTGCTCACCTTCTCGTACTTCATCCCTACGATGGTGCGGCTGATGCAGGCGTCCGACTCGGCGAGCGCGGTGGAGACCGCGATGCGGTGGGCCCGGGCGAACCACCTGCGCCACGCGCTGGTCGCGGGGGCCTGGTTCGCGGCGCTCCAGGCGCTGTCGTGGGTTCGGGTGCCCCGGTGAGGCAGGTTGAATTGCCTGTCGCCTTGATGGTGATGTCAGTCGTTTGGGGGAGCGCGATAATATGAGTTGAACTCAGCATGTTCCGCAGCGAGACGGATGTCCGGTCCGTCAATGCTGGGATGATGGAAGCAAGGATGCAATGGCTGATCTCGATGAGCAGGGGCGTCCCGTGGCGCGGGAGGGCGAGCCCGCGGAGGGCATGCTCCTCTTCGATCAGCCCGTATGGGACAGGGTCACGAGGGCGGCTGTGTCGGCGGACGGGACGCGAGTGCTGGCGACCTGGCGGAATGTGACCGGTGTCGGGCACGGCGGACGAGTGATGTCGGGGACGCTCACGGACCTGGACGGGCAGGTGATGGTCGCACCACGGGTCCTGATGCAGGCGCTCGACAACGGAACCATTCTCATCACCCAGGCCGTGATGGGGCTGCGTGATGGGGGCTTCCTGGTGCTGGTCCTCGAGCGAGTGGACAGCCCGCAGCAGGGGGTGTTGCGGCTCCAGCGCTTCGATGCCGATCTGAATCCAGTCGGCGAGCCGCGGACCTTCTCGTCGGACGCCTATCCAGACGCTGAGCTCGTGGAGTTGGGTGCGGGAGCAGGAGGCCCTCTGGAGTCCCCTGTCATGGTGCTCCGCAGCCAACAGGGCGGCACCCAAGCCATCAGGGTCCTGGGGAACCTCTTCGGTGAAGTGACCACACAGACCCTGGCTGTGACCACTCCGGGCGAGGTGCCCTGGTTCGGTGTCGCGACGACGTCCCGCAGGCTCCAGGTGGGGTGGCTCTCCGAGTTCAGGGCTCCTGAAGGAGGCGACTCCATGTTCGACTGGTGGGGCCGGTTCTGGGGGCTGGGGCATGGTGGCAGCCCGATGGATTGGACACCCGGGCCCGCGCCGCTGTCGCTGCACCGCTATTCGCAGTGGGTACGGCTGGAGGAGCTGCCGGAGAACTGGATGGGCGCGCTCGTGATGACGTCCACCCAGAGCCCGCAGTCATTCACGCTCCAGGCGGTCCGCTACTGCGCGCCCTGAGCGCGCTGGTGATACGCGCTCCCGGGCGCCAGGCTCACGGCGTCCCGGCGAGCGTGTACTGGAAGGCGTAGGAGTGCTGGCCTCCCGGAGCGATGTCGATGGTCATCGTCCCGGCGAGCCCCACCAGCTCACCGGTGGCGGAGTCCGGTACCACGGTGATGACCAGCTGGGGTGCCCCGCGCGTCATCGTCCCGGAGTGCTGGAGCGCGAAGGTGCCGCTCCGTCCGTCCAGGGTCCCGCTGACGCGCTCCATCGCGACATATCCCGCGGAACCCTCCACCGGGGACCGCACCGCCAGCATCTGCCCCTGGCTCGTGGCCTCCAGCCCTCCGTGATAGCGCTTGTCCAGCGTCATCCGGCCCAGGGCCGCCTCCACCGTTCCTTCCTCCGGCGCCATCGGGGTCAGCTTGACGTCGAAAGGGCCACTCGCACGCTTCGTCATGGGTGTCTCGCTCCGGGGTTCATGGGGCACCGTGGCTTGGGCCCCCGCACAGCCGTGCAAGACCACGGCGCACAGCCCCCACGCCAGCCTCTTCCTTGCGGCCTTCGCCATCCGCTTGCTCCCTCATCGAGGAGCCCGACAGGTACGTCAGGACCCCTCCCTCGGGATTGCAAAAAGGCGTCACCTGGGGCGGCTTAGGACTCGCTTAAGACCTTTCCCCTAGCGTCAGGGACGTTCACAGGGGGTGCACACAGATGCGCGACGACGAACGGAATCACCACCACGGACTCCAGGAGGACCTGCGCATCCTGGCGACGCGCACGGACCGGCGGGAGCTGCTGCGCTGGATGGCGTTCAGCAGCCTCATCCCCCTCATCGGCTGCGGTGGCTCGGAGACCGGCGGCGGTGATGCCTCGGGATGCTCGAGGATCCCCGAGGAGACGGCCGGCCCCTATCCCGGCGACGGCTCCAACGGGGCCAACGCCCTGGTGCTGTCGGGCATCGTCCGCGGCGACATCCGCTCCAGCATCGCGGGCGCGACCGGCGTGGCGCAGGGCGTCCCGCTCACCGTCACCCTCACCCTGGTCGCCAGCAACGACAGCTGCACCCCGCTGCGGGGTTACGCCATCTACCTGTGGCACTGCGACCGCGCGGGCCTGTACTCGATGTATTCGTCCGGCGTCACCCAGGAGAACTACCTGCGCGGCGTGCAGCAGACGGACGAAGAGGGCAAGGTGTCCTTCACCAGCATCTTCCCTGCCTGCTACAGCGGCCGCTGGCCGCACATCCACTTCGAGATCTATCCCTCCCTGGATTCGGTCAACTCCTCCCGGAACAAGGTCGCCACGTCCCAGCTGGCCCTGCCGGAGGACGTCTGCAATCAGGTGTTCGCCACCTCGGGCTACTCGCAGAGCGTCCGAAACCTCAGCCAGATCTCCCTCTCCAGCGACAACGTCTTCAGCGACGGCGTGTCCAGGCAGCTGGCGACCGTGACGGGGAACACCACGGATGGCTACTCCGCCAGCCTCGTGGTGCCCATCCAGGTCTGACGCACCCTCGCTCGGGCTACTTCGCCGGAGCTGGGGCGAAGTCGAATGGCTTGTCCTGGGCGATGAGCATCACGCACTCGGCGTCCGCCGCGCACTGGTTGCGGTGCACGACCTTTCCAGGCTGGTCCCAGGTGCTGCCGGCCTCGACGGGGCCGGCCCCGGTGGCACCTTCGCTGGTGTTCGTCATCCGGCCCTTCACCAGCACGCCGTGGTAGCCGGCGGAGTGGGTGTG
Source organism: Corallococcus sp. Z5C101001 (assembly GCF_007352635.1). NCBI lineage: Bacteria > Pseudomonadati > Myxococcota > Myxococcia > Myxococcales > Myxococcaceae > Corallococcus > Corallococcus sp. Z5C101001. The sequence goes on along the minus strand of NZ_VKLU01000011.1, from coordinate 336,495 downwards.
CGGCCCCGAGTCGAACCCAGCGGGGAACTTCATCAGGAGGGCGTATGGGCCCTTCTTCATGTCGCCCCACAGGACGTGCACGGAGGGGCCGCCGGGCATCAGCTCCGTCCAGGCGAGCTTGTCATAGGCGGTCTGCTGGAACGTGGCCGCCTCGCGGCCCTTGGCGGCGGCGAAGGTGAACGCGGAGACGACTGCGACGGCGGCGACGAGCTTGGGAAGGGGCTTCACGGGCGCGAACTCCTCGGTGGAAGGAAACGCCGGGGAGGATGGCGACGGAGGAGGGTCTGCGAAAATGCCCGTTTCCGCAGGGTGCTTCTGCGAGAATACAGACCATGCCCGAGTGGAGCGACCTGCGGCACTTCCTGGCCATCGCGAGGGGCGGGAACCTCTCCGCGGCGGCGCGTCTGCTGAAGGTGGACCAGACCACCGTGGGGCGGCGGCTGGCCGTGCTGGAGCAGGAGCTGGGGGCGCGGCTCTTCGACCGCACGCCCACGGGCTTCCGGCCCACGGCGGTGGCGCTGCGCATCCTGCCGGCCGCGGAGGCGGTGGAGGCGGAGGCGCTGCGCGTGGAGCGGCTGGCCAGCGGGGAGGACCTGCGCCCCTCCGGCCCCGTGACCGTCACGGCCACGGACTCCTTCCTGGTGCACAACGTGATGCCGTGGCTGGCGGCCTTCCAGGAGCAGCATCCCGAAATCGAGTTGCACCTGCTCTCCGGCTACGAGTCCCTGTCGCTCGTGCGGCGCGACGCGGATGTCGCGATCCGGCTGGTGCGGCCGCGGGAAGCCTCCCTGCGAGCCCGGAAGGTGGCTGCCATTGGCGTCGTGCCCTTCGCGTCCCGGGCGTACCTGGAGCGCCGGGGGCCGGTGCGCTTGGACGCGGGGCTCCAGGGGCATGCCGTCATCGGCTATGCGCAGGACTCGAGGCGCTGGCCGGAGTCGAAGTGGCTGGACATGCACGCGGCGAAGGCCACCGTCCCGGTGCGGCTCACCTCCATCCTGGGGCTGCTCCAGGCTGCTCGCGAAGGGCTGGGGGTGGCGCTGCTGCCGGCGTACTTCGGCCACCTGCACCCCGAGCTGGTTCCTCTCCGGGATGCGCTGCCAGAGCTGGAGCGGACCGTATGGCTGGTGTTTCACGAGGACCTGGCCCACAACGCGCGGGTGCGCGCGGTGGTGGACTTCCTGGCGCGGACCATCGCCGCCCAGGCGGAGCTGCTCGCGAAGCCCCCGCCTTCCCCCCGGCGCAAGCGCGCGCGGTGACGGCTCCCCCATTCGGCAGGGGGAGCCATCACATCCAACGTCCTACCGGCGGCCGTCAGGGTGTCGCCAGCGTGAGCTCGATGTCCTTCACATCGTCTTCATCGGCCAGCGCATTCAGATGGGCCTTCCATCCAATCTGGATGGGACCTTCGGAGGGCGGCCCCTGCCGGTCGAACTCGAGCCGGTAGGTGGCCTCGAACCGCTCGATCTCCTTGTCCTCCAAGCCCAACTCGGGGCGCAGGCCCACGAGGTACGTCTTGTTCGGCTCCGTCAATGCGAGGATGTCTTCGGCCGCGACGTGCCCGTCGCGCTCATCCACCAGCCTGACGCGGTACCAGGGCTGGACCGCCGGGACGTCTGTCTCCTGTGGCCGCCAGGACTGCTCCATGTCGAAGTTGAGGTTGATGTAGGAGAGCTTCGCGCGCTTGCCCGCCCGGGGGGCGGCCACCACGTGCAGCCGCGCTTCGGCGTGAGACTCGGCTGGGGTCAGGGTGAGGGATTCGGTCTCGGAGTCCTTCTCCGCCGAGCTATTCATGCTCAAGCAGGCGGGGGTCAGCAGCAGGAGGGCAGCTGGCAGCAGGTGCCGGACACAGGAGGGGATGGGGATTCGCATGGGGTTTTCAGCTCCAGGTTCAGGGCTCGGAGACGTTCACGGTGAAGCCCTTGGGGGTGCTGGAGGTGCCCACCACCCGCGCCCGGGCCTGCGCCGTCCACTCCAGCTCGACCGTCCCGGGGGCGGCGTTGGGCTGCACCTCGAGGGTGAGGTCCGCGCTCCATTCACAGCCCTGGTCCAGCTCGCAGTACGTGGAGAGGTTCGTGGATGGCTCCACCTCCACCGTCACGGGCGCTCCTTCCGTCAGCACGCCGAGCTTGCTTCCAATGGCGTAGTTGTTCGCTGTGTCGACCAGGGACACCCGGAGCCAGGGGCTCGCTGTCTGGCTGGGATCAGAGGGACGCCACCGCGCCGTGACCCGCGCCGTCATCTCCGCCTCCACCTCCTTGGAGGGAGGCTTCGGCGCGGAGGCCCGGACGATGAGGCGGCGCACCACCTTGGGTGCCTCGGTCGTGATGCTCAGCGGGGCGCCCACGTACTCCTCGGACAGGACGTCCTCGGAGACGGGCTCGGAGGTGGCCACCACGCTGACGCAGGCCACGAACAACAGCAGGCGTGCCGCCCAGAACCTGGGGCGCAAGACCGGAGGAGACGCTTCGAAGGAGGGGGACGGACCGGATCGACTCATGGTGGAGCGCTGGCAGAGCAAGTCAGGTGCCACACACAGTCACAGAGGAGGGAGAGGGCCTGACACACCGTCCGGGGTGCTCAGGCGTGACACGCGTGTCACGGATTTCCGTCCTGGCGTGTGTCGGGCCCCTTCATTGACAATGGCAGAATAGGTAAGTACTTACGGATTCATGGATGACGTGGTCAGACAGGGGGCTGGGGCCTTTGGGTCTCGGCTGCGGCGGCTGGTGGAGCGGCTGGACCGGGATGTCCACGCCGCCTACGAGGCCTCGGGCGAGCGGTTCGAGCCGAGGTGGTACGGGGTCTTCACGTCGCTGCGGGACGCAGGACCCCTGACGGTGGGGGAGCTGGCGCAGCGGCTGGGCATCACGCACGCGGCCGTGAGCCAGGTGCGCACGGCGCTGGAGCGCGAGAAGTTGATCGCCAGCGAGGCGGACCCGCAGGACGGCCGGCGTCAGCGATTGAAGCTCACCGCCCGGGGGCGGGAGACGGCGCGGAGGTTGGCGCCGCTGTGGGCCGCCATCCAAGCGGCGGCCACCCAGGTGCTCGCGGAAGGGGCGCCGACGCTGCTCGCGGACCTGGCGGGCCTGGAGCAGGCCCTCGACCGGCGCGGCCTACGGGCCCGCATTGGCGACACCTTGCATGGGGATGACTCGGACGTATCAGGAGACCTGGATGAGGATGTCTGACCGCTGTTTCGCCGCTGTGTTGATGTTGCTGTCGTCGGGCGCCGCTCCGGCCCTGGCACAACCGCCGGCGCCCGCCGTGCGCGTCGAAGGCCCCGCCCGTGCCCGGCTCACCGCCGAGGAGCGCGACGCGGCCCTGGCGGGGGTCGAGGAGGCGGTGCGGACGGCCTATGCCTTCCCGGAGAAGCGCGCGGCGGTCCTGGGGCGGCTGGGCCAGTCACGCAAGGCGGGGCGCTATGACGTGGACTCGCCCGCCCTGCTGGCGGAGCGCATCACCCTGGACCTGAAGGACGCCAGCAAGGACCTGCACCTGTACCTCCTGAACGAGCCCGCGAGGTACGCCGCCGCGAAGGCCGCCCCGGCGGGGAGCCGGGATGACGACGCGTTCATGCGAGAGTGGGGCCTGCGTGAGCACTACGGTCTGACCGAGCTGCGCGTCCTGCCTGGGAACGTCCGCCTCCTGCGCATCTCCGGCTTCCATTGGACGCGGGACGAGACGGGCGTGGCCTACGACGACGCCCTCCGGTTCTTGAAGGGCGGGGACGCGTACATCATCGACCTGCGGGGCAACGGCGGCGGCCACGCCGCGGCGGTGCAGTACCTGGTCAGCCACTTCCTGGACGAGGACACCCTGCTGATGACCTTCCACCGGGCTGACGCGCCGCCCGCGCAGTCCCGCACGCTGGCGCATGTCCCGGCGGGGCGGCTGATGGGCAAGCCGCTGTATGTCTTGATTGACCGTGGCGTGGCGTCCGCGGGCGAGGACTTCGCCTATGACGTGCAGCAGTTCAAGCTGGGCGAGCTGATCGGCGCCAGGACCGCGGGCGCCGCGAACAACAACGGCTTCGTGCCCGTCGCGCCGTGCTTCATGCTCAGCGTGCCGGAGGGCTACCCCGTCCACGCCGTCAGCCAGACCAACTGGGAGGGCGTGGGCATCGCCCCGGACGTGGAGGTCCCTCCCGCGCAGGCGCTGGAGGTGGCCCAGCTCCGGGCCCTGAAGCGGTTGATGGCGGCCCCTGGGGTCGCGCCCCAGCAGCTCGCCGCGTACACCTGGGCGCGGACGGGGCTGGAGGCTCGGCTCCAGCCGGTGTCCGTGAGCCCGGCCCGCATGAAGTCGCTGGCGGGCCGCTTCGGGGAGGTCGTGGCCACCTTGCGCGAGGGCGCGCTCTGGCTCGTGCGCGGGAAGCGTCCGGAGGCCCGGCTGGTGCCGTTGACGGCGGAGGGGCTGTTCGCGGTGGAGGGGAATGACCACCTGCGAGTGCGGCTCACCGGCAAGGCCGCGGAGCTGTTCTGGGAAGGGGAGCCGGAGCCCCTGGTGTTCACGCGGAGCTGAGCGCGTCCTGTCCCCCAGGTGAGAAGCGGCTCCGCGCCCCACGCGGGTGCGGAGGCCGCTCGCCGCCAGGGGGCCTCAGCGGTAGTGGACGGCGATGAGCTTCCCGTCGAGCCGGTGGATGTCGATGTCCAGGTCGTAGATGCGCCGCAGCACGTCCGAGCGCATCAGCTCGTCGGGGGCCCCCTGGAAGGCGACCTTGCCGTCGCGCATCGCGATGACGTGGTCGGAGTAGCAGGAGGCGTAGTTGAGGTCGTGCAGCACCAGCACGACGCTCTTGCCCAGCGTGTCCGCCGCGCGCCGCAGCTCCTTCATCATGGACACCGCGTGCTTCATGTCCAGGCTGTTGAGCGGCTCATCCAGGAGGACGTAGTGCGTGTCCTGGCACAGCACCATCGCCACGAAGGCGCGCTGGCGCTGGCCGCCGGACAGCTCGTCCAGGAAGCGGTGGGCGATGGACTCCAGGCCCAGGTGGTGGAGCGCCCCCTCCACGAAGGCGCGGTCCTCCACCGTGGGGCGCCCCTTGGAGTGTGGGTAGCGGCCGAACGTCACCAGGTCGCGCACCGTGAGCCGCGCGGTGATGGGGTTGTCCTGGCGCAGGATGGCCAGCTTGCGCGCCAGCGCGTCGCCGGGCGTCCGGGCCACGTCCAGGTCGTCCACGAGCACGGTGCCGGAGGACAGGGGCAACAGGCGGCTGATCATCGACAGCAGCGTGGACTTGCCGGCGCCGTTGGGGCCGATGATGGAGGTGACGCCGCTTTCGGGGATGCGCAGCGTGACGTCGTCCACCACCAGGGTGTCGCCGTAGCGGCGGGAGACATTCCGGGCTTCGATCATCGCAGCGCGCCTCGCATGAGCAGGGCGATGAACATCAGCCCGCCCAGGAACTCGATGATGACGCGCAGGTTGGCGCCAAAGGAGAAGATGCGCTCCAGCACGAACTGGCCCCCCAGCAGGCCCACCACCGCGAGGAAGATGGCGGCGGGCAGCACGTGGATGTGCCGGTGCGAGCGCACCAGCCCGTGCGCCAGGTTCGCCACCAGCAGGCCGAAGAAGGTCACGGGCCCCACGAGCGCCGTGGACACAGACACCAGCACGGCCACCACCACCAGCAGCAGCGACACCGCCCGGCGGTGGTCCACGCCCAGGTTGATGGCCAGGTCGCGGCCCAGGCTCAGGACGTCGCAGGTGCGCAGCAGGCGCAGGCCCAACAGCGACACGCCCACCGTCATCACCGCGGACACGAGGAGCAGGTCGGGGTCCGGGTTGTTGAAGCTGGCGAAGAAGCGGTCCTCCAGGAAGGCGAACTCGGCCGGGGCGATGACCCGCTGGAGGAAGGTGGACAGGCTGCGGAAGAGCACGCCCATCACCACGCCCGTGAGCAGCAACAGGTGGATGCTCCGCCTGCCGCCCCAGAAGAGCCACCGGTGCAGCACGCCGGAGAAGAGCACCATCACCGCGACCTCCACCGCGAACAGCAGGCGGATGTCCAGGGTGGCCACCGTGCGTGAGCCCAGGAAGAAGAGCAGGCACGTCTGGAGCAACACATAGAGCGTGTCGAAGCCCATGATGGCGGGCGTGAGGACGCGGTTCTCCGTCACGGTCTGGAACAGCACCGTGGAGACGGCGATGGCGTAGCCCACCAGCAGCACCGTCGCGACCTTGCGCCCGCGGAACGGCAGCACGAAGTCCCACCGCCCTCCCGCGTCCACGGTCATGAACACGACGACGCACAGGACGGCAAGTCCTCCCAGGAGGAGCAGCCGCCGCTCGTGGCCTTCCGCTCGGAGCGCGCTAGCCCACACGGGCGTCCCTCCGGAGCAGCAGGTGGAGGAACAACAGGCTGCCCACCACGCCCGCCACCGTGCCCACGGGAATCTCATAGGGCTGGCGCACCACGCGCCCGGCGATGTCGCACACGAGGACGAAGCCCGCGCCCATCACCGCCACCCACGGGATGGAGCGGCGCGCGTTGTCCCCCACGATGAGGCTGACGAGGTTCGGCACGATGAGCCCGATGAAGGGAATCATGCCCACGGTCGCCACCACCACGGCGGTGACCATCGCGACGATGGCCAGCCCCAGCGCGACGATGCGCGGGTGGCTCAGGCCCAGGTTGGTGGTGAAGGCCTCGCCCATGCCGGCGACCGTGAAGCGGTCCGCGACGACGTACGCGACGACCGTGAGGACGAAGGCGCCCCAGAGCAGCTCGTACCGGCCGCGCAGCACGCTGGAGAAGTCACCCGTGGTCCAGGACATCAGCGACTGGAGCAGCGAGAAGCGGTAGGCGAAGAACGTCGTCGTCGCGTCGAAGATGGCCCCCAACACCAGCCCGACGATGGGCACGACCAGCGCCGAGCGGAGCGGGATCCGCCGCAGGATGAGCAGGAACAGCGCGGTGCCCGCCATGGAGAAGCCGGCGGCGACCGCCGTCCGGGCGAGGATGGGCAGGCCGGGCGCGAAGATCGTGACGGCCAGCAGGCCCAGGCTCGCGGACTCCGCCGTGCCCGCGGTGAAGGGCTCCACGAAGCGGTTGCGCGCGAGCATCTGCATGATGAGGCCCGCCACCGCCAGCGACATGCCCGCGAGCACCAGCGCCAGGGTGCGCGGGACGCGGCTGATGACCAGCACCTGCACGGCGCGGTGGTTCTCTTGCGGCGCCAGGAGCGCGTCCCAGGACACGTGGCTCACGCCAATCAGCAGGCTCACGCCCGCGAGCACCAGCACCGCGAGCCCCGCAACGGCGAGCAGCGGCAGGGCGCCTCCCGCTGTCGCACCCGGGGCTCGCGAGCGGACCGCGGGGGACGGGGCGGGCTCGCTCCTCGCGAAGCCCTCCGCCTCAAGGTGCGGTGGGCTGTCGGGGCTTCGCGTAGACATCGGAGATCTGCTCCAGCAGGCGCCGCACGGACTGGATGCCGCCGCCGATGAGATAGGTGTTGGCGGGGTCCAGGTACACGACCTGCCCCTGCTTCCACGCAGACGTCTGGCGCACCAGCTCGTTGTCCAGCAGCCGCTGCGCGCCGCCGCCCTCGCCAATGGCCGCGTCCCGGTCGATGACGAAGAGCCAGTCCGGGTTCGTCTCCAGGATGAACTCCGAGCCAATGGCCTCGCCGTGAAGCGACGCCTTGAGCGACGGGGCCGCGGGCGGGATGCCGAAGTCCTCGTGCAGCACCCCGAAGCGCGAGCCCGGGCCATAAGCGCTCATCCGGCCGCCAGACGTCAGGACGATGAGCCCCCGTCCCCGAGCGGCGGTGGTCTGCTTCAGGTCGGAGATGGCCTGGCGCAGCGATTCAATCAGCGCGCGGGCCCGCTCCTCCTTGCCGAAGACGGACGCCAGCCGCTCCGTGTTGCCCACCACCGTGTCCAGGTAGTGCGCGTCGTCCGTCAGCTGGTCGATGGTGGGCGCGATGGCGGAGAGCTTCGCGTACCGGGCGCTGGAGCGGCCGCCGGTGATGACCAGGTCCGGCCGGGCCGCGTGGATGGCCTCGTAGTCGGGCTCGAACAGGGTCCCGAAGCGCGGGTACTTCTTCGCGTCCGCGTACTTCGCCAGCTGGCCGGGGAAGTACTCGCCGGCCACCCCCTGCACCTCCACCCCCAGCGCGTCCAGCGTGTCCAGCGCGGCGAGGTCGAAGACCACGACCTCCTTCAGGTTCGCGGCCACCACGGTGCTGCCCTGCGCGTGCGTGATGGGGCGGCCCGCTCCAGCGCCGGGGGACGCCGCCGCCTCCGGTGCCGCTCCCGCCGGAGCAGGGGCCTCCGAGGGGCGCAGGACGTAGACGGCGAGGCCGATGGCCGCGACGCCAATCAGGGCCGCGAGGAGGAGCGGGAAACGCTGGGGAGAGGGGCTCACGGGAAAGGCCAGTCCAAGAAGAGGCGGGATGTTAAATGAAATTGATATGCATTATCGAGACGGGGTATAGCGGATCCCCGCGAGACCGTCAAAACCCATTGAATCCCGGTGGGGCGAGGCGGCCCGCAGGCTCGCCTTCGATCAGGCGATGGATGTGGCGGGCTCGCGCTGAGGCCCCTGGCGTGAGCAGGACTTCAACGTTCACTCGTGGGAGGCGGAGTCCGCCTTCGCGTAGCGGAGCATGACAAGGCCAGACGGGTACGCCTTGGCCTCCAGCAGCTTCAGCGGGAGGCGCAGGGGCACGCTCCCGAGCAGCGGACGGCCGCTGCCCAAGAGCCGCGGGCTGATGGCGAATTGGTATTCGTCAATCAGCCCGTGCTCCGACAGCTGTGACACGAGCGAAGCGCTGCCGAAGAGCATCAGGTCCCTTCCCGGCTGCCGCTTCAGCGCCTCCACCTCTCTCGGGTCGAAGGAGGGCAGGAGGCGGGAGTTGTTCCAGGTGACGGCCTTGCGCGTCGTGGAGAACACCAGTTTCGCTGACGCGTTGATCCACACGCCCATGGCGCGGACCCCTTCGCTCCTGCGTCCCTCGACGTGCGGGTCCGGCGAGGTGCTGGCGGCGTCGACGGCGTTCGGCCAGAACGACTCGAACATCTCGTAGGTCCGGCGTCCGAAGAGCATCGTGTCGAAGCTCGGCAAGGACTCGACGGACTCCCGTTCAAGCTCCGCGTCCGCCACGACCCAATCCAGGCTTCCGTCCGGGGCCGCGAAGGCGCCGTCCGCCGACAGCTGGTTGAACATCACGATTCGCCGCATCGGTGACTCCAGGAGGAAGAGGCCGTCAGCGGACCGCGAAGCGCTTCGCCGACCGCAGCTTCGCCTTCATCGCTTCCATGTCGCGGTTTCTCGGCGGGGCGGTGGTGACCAGGGAGTCCATCAGCCGGCGCGCGACCTCCGTGATGTCCTCGACGGCGCGGTGGAACGCCTCCTCGTTCGCCTTGGAGGGCGCGCTGGTGCCGCTCAGCTTCCGCACGAACTGGAGGGCCGCCGCCCGCACCTCCGCGTCGGAGGCGGGCGGCTCGAAGTTGAACAGGGTCTTGATGCTCCGGCACATGGTGATCCTCCCGGGAGCGACCAGCGTACGCCATGCGCCCGCCTTTCATGGTGCCGGCGCGCGGGGGGAGGTTGGCTTTGATGAAAGCCACGCCAATCCTATCGAAGCTCATTTTGACAGAACAGACTGCCTTTCGTGACATTCGTGGAATTGGCGTGGTTCAATTCCTGGCGGCGAGTGGCCCCCGCCACGCGCCATCACCCACACGAAGGGAAGCCCGTCATGAAGCATGTCCTGGGAGTACTTACGGCCCTGGCCGTCACGGCCCTGGTGGCCTGTGGTGGACCGGCCACTGGTGACGTGTCGGAGGAGCTGGGGGAGGTCTCCAGCGCCCTGGCCACGTGTTCGATCTCCTGTGGGTCGGGGACGACGCTGTCGTGTTCGGGGACGTCCTGCTCTTCCGTGGACGGCTCCTATGTGCAGTGCAATGGCTCCTACCAGTACTGCCCGACGACGCCTCCGCCGCTGACCTGCTCGCGCGCGAACACGTGCACGTTCATCGAAGGCACGGACTGTCCGTTCGCGGGCACCGAGAGGCAGTGCTGTCTGGATGGTCAGCCCACGGGGGGCTGCTACTGCATGTCCAACAACACCTGGATCTGCACCGTGCCTCCGGGCGGCCCGTAGTCCACGCGCCGGGCCGCGGCGCGCTCGGGTCCTTCCACCGGGTGGGCAGGCTGGCGCACGACAAGGTGCTCCAGCGCATCGGGCGGACGAGCAGGCTCATCCCGGGGGGCCGGACACTGGCGCCCCCCTGACGAGCGCTGGCGGCGGGGAGGCAGGGGGGCGTGGCGGGATGACGCCCACGCTCCGAGCCTCTTCTCCCGCTCTCCGGGACGGAGCAAGCTGTCTGCCGTGTCCCGGCGCTCACAGCTGTTCCTCCTGGTCCTGGTGTCAGGGCTCCTGCACGCGGCGCTCTTCCTGGCGCTGTCGCGGAGCTCCGCCGGACGCGTGCGGAGGCCGTCCGCGCCGCGGGCCATCGAGATGGAGATCGTGACCCGGGATTCGCCGCCCGTGTCCACGCCGCCTCCCGCCCGGCCCGTTCCGAAGCCGCCCAGGTCGGCCCCGCGTGCACCGACAGCGCCCATCGCGCAGCCCGCCCCTCATGAAGCGCCCTCCAGGCCCGCGCCAGAGCCGATGGCGCCCGATGCGCTGGCGGAGAGCACGCCGTCAGCGCAACGCTCCGACGCGCTGGCCGCGGCCTCCACGCCGCGGGGCGGGGATGTCCCGAGCGCGGGCCCCAAGCTCGACCTGAATCCTCGGGGGCTGATGGGCGGCGGGCTGCTGAAGGGAGGACCGCCGTCGACGGGACGGACGATCCGCAACGACCCCGGCTCGCAGCCCGACCCGAAGGCGTTGGCCGCCCTGGAGGCGGAGCACGTGCAGCGGCGGGTGGACGGGTGGGCCAAGGACGCGGCGGCGGCGGCGCGGGCCTCTGGGGGCGCGATGCCTCCCTACTTCGCGAAGCTGCGCCAGGGCTTCGCGGAGCGGCTGGTGGACCCGCCCCCGCCCGATGCCCGCGTGGTGCTCGGGCGGCTGCGGCGCGAACAATTGGAGGCGATGGAGCGGTTCGGCCGCACGGGCAGTCCCGACTCCACGAAGGAGCGCGACTTCCGGATGGAAGGCTTTGACCGGATGCGCGCCGCCGCGGAGTCCGGGCGCGCGGCGAACATGGCCATGATGGATGTCACGGCCCCCGTGCTCGCGCTCGCCGCCATCGTGGAGGTGCGGCAGGCGCGCGATGGCCGCCTGGTGGACCTCAAGGTGCTGGAAGGCTCCGGGGATCCGAAGTTCGACACCTGGGCGGTGTCGCAGCTGCGCGATGCGCTCGCCAGCGCGGACGCCCCCACGGATGGCGGCGTGGGCATCCATGAGGACGGGATGTGGACCCGCTGGCGGTTGGAGGAATACCTCGGCAACCCCCGCGTGAAGATCCACCTGCTCGCCGTCTACTGAGGCGCGGGACGCTTCCTCCGCGTCACTCTGGTCCGAGCGTGCCGACGAGGTTGCCCGTCGCCGCGTCGAACACCTCCAGCGATTGCCAGTGCGGCACGTAGATGCGTTCGCCCTGGATCCAGATGACGGACGGGGACGTGCCCATGTTGGTGCGGGGCACCGCCACGTCCCAGGCGATGGCGCCGGTGCGCAGGTCGCGCCGGATGAGCCGCGCGCCTCCCTGCTCCATCTCGTAGAGGATGTACACCGCGTCACGGGTGATGTCGGCGGTCTTCGGGGGCGTGTCCCTCAGCAGGAGCGGATCCCCGTCCGCGACGACGCCGTGCCACAGGGGCTTCCGGTTCCCAGGCTCGTACACCGCCACCAGGGGCACCTGCGTCCCCGGCCACCGCGAGCCCAGCGCCAGGGTGTAGCCGTTCGCCCGGTAGAGGTACTGCGTGGAGAAGCCGCGGATGTCGGAGGGCGGGTAGCTGGAGCGGATGCAGGGCGTGGGGTGTTCCGCGGGGCGGAGCATGTTGCAGGTCTGGGGGCTCAGGGGCGGCGTCGCGCAGCCGGGCGGGGCCCGGGGCGCGGGCCGTGCGGTGGCCGTGCGGGTGTTGAAGAGCAGGTGCTTGCGGTCCACCACCTCCACCCAGACGGACTCCGTGTCTCCTGGCGGGATGCAGAGCCGGCGCGGCGAGTCCGACAGCGCCACGCGCCCCAGCCGCTTGCCCGTTTCGAGCTCCAGCAGGTTCACCGCGCGCTGCTCGCTCATCACCAGCCGCCCGCCCTGGGCGATGACCTTCGTCGTGCTGGAGGCATCCGGCCCCTCCGAGGGCAGCGTCTCCCAGAGCTTCTCGAACGTCTTCCCGTCGAAGGCGGCCACCAGGTCCGTCGAGCCGGAGTTGTAGCGGCTCACGTGCCCGATGATCTCGTCGGTCCCATCCCCGTTGAGGTCCACGAACACCGGCGCATCCCGCTCCGCCCACTGGAGGCGCTCCGGGCGGGGCGGCGGAGGAGGACTGGGAACGAAGGGGGGCGGGGGGACAACGGCCGGGGGCGGGCTGGAGACGGGCTGGGGCCTGGAGGGGGGGACCTCCTCTGGAGGGTCGCCGCGCCATGCGAACACCGCGACGATCACCCCCAGCAGGAGCACCCCCACGGACCCCGCGATGATCATCGCGACCTGCGGGTTCGTCGGCGCGGAGGCGGGCGCTGGCGGGGCGGGCGGAATCGAAGGCGGCCCTTCCAGGTCGAACGCATGGCCGCAGTAGCCGCAGGTGTAGTGCGTCCGCGAGACCTGCGGCGTGAAGGGTGCGTTGCAGTGGGGGCAGCGGGAGGCTCTGGGGACGTTCCGGGCCATCCGGTAGGTCTAGCACCCAGGACGCGAGAGAGGGACGAAACACGAAAGCCCCCTTCCTCCGCGCGGGACGAAGAGGGCTTCGCGGCGCACACCCGCGCCAGGCGGAGGGCTACTGCACGGTGGCCTTCAAGGAGACGCCCGTGAACGCGCTGTAGCCGCGCACGGACACGTACCAGGTGCCGGCGGTGGGGGTGTTGAAGGTGCAGGTCTCCTCGTTGCCGCTGGCGTACGGGCGGCAGTTGTACAGGGACGTGGTGGGCTGCGCGCCCTGGCGCACGTACAGGTCCGCGTCGCCCGTGCCGCCCGACTGGAACACCGTCAGCGCGGTGGTGCCCGAGGGGACGTTGATGGCGTAGTGCGTGAAGGAGCCGGTGGCGCCCGACAGGCCGCCCAGGTCGAGCACCGTCGTGCCGTGGGACGCGCCGTTGAGGGTGTTGGTGATCCAGTTCTCGAAGGACGACACGCGGCCGTACATGCCCGGGTAGCGCGCGTCGGCGCAGCCGTAGCCCCAGCTCACGATGCCCGCGAGCACCTGGGTGCCGCCCTTGAGGACGGTGAGGGGCCCCCCGCTGTCACCCTGGCAGGAGTCCTTGCCCGGCGACGCCGCGCCCAGCTGGTCCGCGCCGATGGTCTCGCTGGGGTAGCTGGACTGCGCGGAGGCGTTGGTGATGAGGGCCACGTTCACCGTCTGGAGCGTGTCCGGCAGGGAGGAGGAGCCGCTGCTCAGCGTGCCCCAGCCCGTGACGCGCGCGATGACGCCCGCGTTGGTCACGCCCGCCGCCTCGTCCTCCTCGGTGACCCGCGGGATGGCCTTCGCGTTCGCGCCGCTCAGGTCCAGCGGCGAGGACAGCTTCAGCAGCGCCGCGTCCTTGCCCACGTTGGCGTCGACATAGCCCGGGTAGACGAACACCTGCGACACCGTGCGGATCTGCCCGGCGCTGCTGCCGCTGCGCTTGGTGATGCCGGCCACCACGCGGCCCGGCTTGGAGATGCTGCCCCCGGAGTTCACGCAGTGCTGCGCGGTGAGGATCCAGCTCTCGTTGATGATGGTGCCGCCGCAGAAGTGGCTGCCGCCGCTGCTCTGCAGCGACACCTGCCACGGGTTCTGCGCGATGGTGGTGTTGGCGCCACCGACGATTTCCTGCGACGTGGCGGCGGGAGCCCCCGGCTGGGGCGGCTGCTCCTCGGTGGCCTGGGGACCACACCCGATGATCAGCAGCGAAACCGCGCTGGCGGCGGTCCAACGGCGCACGACCTGTCCTGAAAACATGTTGGCCTCGGTGAAGTGATGAAACGGGAGACCGAACGACTCTGGATGGGCCCTGCACGTCTTGCTAAGCGCCCCCGCCCTGGCAATTAACGCAACTGGATAGCTCCTGTGATGGTGTTGTCCACCCATCGCTGGATGGCACCGCGGGCTGTCCAGGGGCCGACGCTCGGTGGCACGCGGCCTGTTGTCCCGTGGCCGCGGGTCACGTGTCATCCAGGCTGAGGCCGCGCAGGTGGCTGACGTCCCCCCAGGTCACCATCCGGAAGCCGCCTTCGTGCAGGTCGAACTGGTTCCAGCCGGCGTTGAGGACGGAGAAGGCGCGTGGCGTGGACGGCGGGATGCCCAGGCAATGGCGGAGCAGTCCGCTGAGCAGCCCTCCATGGGTGACCACCACGACGCGGGCCTCCGGGTGCCGTGCCCCCAGCTCCCCCAGACACTGGAGCGCCAGCCGCAGTCGCTGGGACGCGCTCTCGCCCTTGGGGACGACGTAGTCGGCGCCGCCCTCCGTGTACGCGGCGAAGACGTCTGGGTATCGCTGTCGGGCCTCCATGCGCGTCAGCCCTTCGAGGATGCCCAGCGCACGCTCGCGCAGGCGTGCATCCGGCTGGAGGGCGTGACCCGTACTCGCCGCGATGCGGGCCGCCGTCTCCACCGCGCGATCCAGGTCGCTGCTGTAGAGCGCCTGGAAGGGGAGGGTGGCGAGGCGCTCGGCCAGGGCGTCCGCCTGCCGCAGCCCTTCGCGGCTCAGGGAGCTGTTCATGTGTCCCTGCAAACGGTCCTGGGCGTTCCACTCCGTCTCCCCGTGCCGGAGCAGGATGAATTCTGTCGTCATGGGCTCAAGCGTGACGGGCAAGGCCCCGGGGGAGCAAGGCGCATGGGCGGCGCCCGTCCACCGCCGGGTGAAGCGGCTTGCGCTACGGTGGGGCCCCGGCTCCCCGCCGGTGTCGAGGGAGCCTTCCAATGGGCACGTTCCTGGCGGTGGTGGGTCTGGGGGTGGAGCTGGTGCTGGCCGTGGCCCTGATGGGGGCCACGTTCGTGGCGCTGGCCTTCAGCGGCGAGGCCTACCGCCGTGGCATCACCCTCGCGCATCGGGCGATGAACGCGCTCTCGGCCGTCATCGCCATCGTCCCGCTGCTCCTCACCCTGTGGGTCATCTGGCGGCGCTTCTTCTCCTCGCGGCCGTGGGGCGAGGTGCCCCTGGGCCTGGGCCTGCCCCTGGCGGTGGGGCTGCCGTGCGCGGCGGCGGTCTTCCTGGCGCTCCTTGGGGGCGAGGCGCTGGCCGGCCGCGCCTTCGAGTCCCGGCGCCGGAAGGAGCGCAGGGGGCTGCGCGCGGAGGTCGAGCGCGGCGCGGTGGAGAAGTCCTGCGACCTGGTGGTGACGGACCCCGCCGCCACGCCCGAGGACCTGCGCCGATGCCGGACGCGCATCGAGTCCCTGGCCAGCCCGGAGGCGCGCTGGCGCGAGTTCCTGAAGTTCGTTGACGGGCGCACCGGCTTCCGCACCTGGAACCCGGAGGAGCTGGGGCTGGCCCCGTCCTGGGATTGGAACCGGTCCGTCGCGGTCGTGAGGCATGAGCAGGAGTGGTTCCTCCCCGCCTTCTACGAGACCTGGCTCGCGCGGTCGGACGCGTTCCTGTCCGAGGCCGACCTGGAGCGGCTCCTCGGGTGTCTGAACCGGAGCCGGCGCTCCACGGGCTGGAGCGCCGCGGCCATCGAGCGGCTGCGTCCCCAACTCCTCCCCGAAATCGCCCGGCGGCTCGACGCACGACAGGGCCTCTCCGGGACCGGCGCGCTGTGGCGGGACTCGGCTCGCGAGGTGCTTGCCGCGCTCCAGCGGACGCCGGAGGAGGGCGGCGGGCCTCCCGTGCCGGCATCCCCTGGGACACCCGCCCCGGATGCCATCGGGCTCGCGCGCCTGGGGGAGGATGGCTCGTTGCATCTCTGGCTGCGGGCCACGCCCACCACGGGCACCGTCGGCGATGTCTATTTCAATGTCTTCCCCCATGAGAAGGAGTTCAGCCAGTGGATGAAGCACATCGGTCCGCTGCCGCCGGGGGAGGTCCGCGGGGTGTCGCCATTGCGCTCGCGCTGATTGGCGGTGCCCCGTGGACGGGGACCCGCGCGGGTCCGTCCACGTGAAGGACGCGGCCAGACAGGCTGGAGTCACGTGACGGGGGCGAAGCGCGATGGCGTCGAGTGCCGTGGCGGACGTTTACTCCCACAGGCGGAGGTCGATGGCGTTGGCCATGCGCTCGGCGCCCGCGTCATTGGGATGCAGTCCCTCCACGGTCAGCTCCTTGCGGATCGCGTCGGGGTTGGCCGGGTCTCTCACCGCCGCCTCGAAGTCAATCACCGCATCGAACCCGCCAGCGCCACGGATCCACTGGTTCACGGCCTCGCGCAGGGCCTCGTGCTCCGGCGTGAAGTAGGGGTGGCCCTGCATGGGCGTCAGGGTTCCGCCATACACCTTCAGGCCCTTGGCCCGCGCACGCTGGATGAGCTGTTCGTAACCCTGGATGATTTGCGCGGCGGTCACTGCTCCGGAAGCGGGCCCCGACCGACCGATGTCGTTGATGCCCTCCAGGAGGATGACGGCCTTGACGCCCCGCTGGGCCAGCACGTCTCGCTCGAAGCGCTGCGACCCCTTGGGCCCATAGTCGTCCTTCAACAGCCGGTTCCCTGACAGCCCCGCGTTGAGCACGCCCACGGGCTTGCCACCCCGCGCCGCCAGCCGCTGGGCCAGGCGGGCCGGCCACGAGCGCCCCGTGTCCACCGTGGAGCCCGCGCCGTCGGTGATGGAGTCACCGAACGTCGCGACCAGGGATGCGTCGTGCGCCGCGTCCACGTGCAGCGCGGTGAGGAAATAGAGACTGCGCGTCGTGAGCGCGGACTCGAAGGTCCGCGCCGCCGTGTGGTCGCCGCTCGCGGAGACATAGGTGCTGTTGGCGCCCTGGAGGTGCCACGTCACCGCGCCCGAGCGCTCCAGGAAATAGAGCGAGACGGCCACATCCCGCTGGCCATCGACCGCGAGCTCGACGGCTTCACTGACGGCCGTCCGGCCTGGAGGGATGCTGACGGAGGCCGCACCCGCGAAGCGAACCTCCCGGACCGTCGCGGGGTCGATGGTGATGCCGCTGACTCGCAGGGCCACCCGGACCGCCTCCAGCCGCAGGGGCTGCGTCCCGTACTGGTTGCTCAACACGAGCCTCAGGCGAGGGCCCGCCAGCGTCGGACGCACGAACATCCGCACCGTCTGGGCGCGGAAGCTGGGCCCGGCGAGCTCGGCGGCGCGAGCGCCGCTGGCCGACGGATGCATGGGCGCGGTGAAGGCGGGGAGCCAGAACGGTGGAGGGAGCGGCACACGCTCCTGGCCCTCGACACGGGGCCCGCCCAGCACACAGGCCACGGTGAGCAACGCGCGAAACACACCCCGCGGCGCTCCGACACGGGACGACCTGCGCTGTCGCTCCATGACCTCTCCCGAGGGCCCCATTCCTCCACCCTCATCCGGAAGGATGGGCCCCCTGGAGGAGCGCGACGCGTGTGGCTTTTTGCGGACATGCCCCAGTTCCACAATGCGGACAGAACCCCCCTCCTCCGGCCCGAGCGCGCGGGGGAGGGGAGTGTGCGAACGCTCCATGCCTTCACCGGGGCCATGCCCCCGGCCCCCCGATTGGAGCCAGTCGCATGTCCTCCCGCATCCACCTGTCCTCACCCCACATGGGCACGCTCGAGCGCGGCTATGTCGACGAAGCGTTCGAGAACAATTGGATCGCCCCCTTGGGGCCGCACGTGGACGCCTTCCAGGATGAGTTCGCCCGGTGCGTGGGCACGCCTCACGCGGTCGCGCTGAGCTCCGGCACGGCCGCGCTCCACCTGGCGCTCCAGTTGCTGGGCGTGGGGCCCGGAGATGACGTGCTGGTGAGCACGCTCACCTTCGCCGCGACGGTGAACCCCATCCGCTACCTGGGGGCTTCGCCCGTCTTCATCGACAGCGAGCGCACGTCCTGGAACATGGACCCGGTGCTGCTGGAGGAGGAGCTGGCGATGCGCGCCCGAGTGGGCCGGCTGCCGCGCGCCGTGGTGGTGGTGCACCTCTACGGCCAGAGCGCGGACCTGGATCCGCTCCTGGCCGCGTGCGACCGCTACGGCGTGCCCATGGTGGAGGACGCGGCGGAGGCCCTGGGCAGCACGTACAAGGGCCGCGTGCCGGGCACCGTGGGGCGGGTGGGCATCTATTCGTTCAACGGCGATAAGATCCTCACCACGTCCGGGGGCGGGATGCTGGTGTCGCCGGACGGGGAGCTGGCCCGGCACGCGCTCAAGCTGGCCACGCAGGCCCGGGACACGGCGACGCACTGCCAGCACTCGGAGATTGGCTACAACTACCGGCTCAGCAACGTGCTGGCTGGGATTGGCCGGGGGCAGTTGCAGGTGCTGGAGGACCGGGTGGCGGCGCGCCGCGCGAACCACGCGTTCTACGCGAACGCCTTCCAGGACCTGCCCGGCATCGCGTTCATGCCGGAGGCCCCGTGGGGCCGGCATACGCGCTGGCTGACGGCCATCACCATCGACCCGGCGGTGTTCGGCGCGGACCGGGAGGCGGTGCGGAGCGCGCTCGAGCGGGAGAACATCGAGGCGCGGCCGGTGTGGAAGCCCATGCACCTGCAACCCGTCTTCGCGAACTTCGAACGGCGGCGGGGCTGCGTGGCGGAGGAGCTCTTCCGTCAGGGGCTGTGCCTGCCTTCTGGCTCCAGCCTCACGGCCCGGGAGCTGGAGCGGGTGGTGGAGGCGGTTCGCGCCACTCCCCGGAAACAGGCGCTGCGGACCACGGGTTGACGGGCAGGGGGCGCGGCCCGGTGGCGTGGCGCTCCACCGGGCGGTTCGTCATGACCGGGCCCGGGCCGCGCGCTGTAGCACCTCCGCCAGCCGCTGGGCGGCGGTGTCCGCGGAGTAGCGCTCCCGGCCCAGCCTGCTCGCCAGCGCCCCGGCCTCCGCGAGCCACTTCGGGTCGCGCAGCCGGCGCGCCAGCATGCGCGCCGCGGCGGGGATGTCCTTGGGCGGCAGGCGCAGGCCGAAGGGCTCCCGGTCCATCAGCTCCGCCTGCCAGCCTCCATAGTTGAGCGCCAGCGGGCGTCCCGCCGCGAGCACGTCGAAGAACTTGTTGGCGGAGGTGTCCTGCATGCCCGTCACGTCAGTGAAGAGGGACATGGCCAGGGAGGCCGCGCTCAGCAGCGCGGGCACCTGCTCCTTGGGCACGCCGGGCAGGAAGAAGAGGTTCTGGTCCTTCACGCCCAGCGCCTCCGCCAGCGCGTGCAGCGAGGCCTCCTCGCGGCCCCGGCCCATGATGACGAAGCGCACCTCCGGGTCCCATTCGCGCATCTCCGCCGCCACCCGGACCAGGTAGTCCACGCCGTTCACCAGCCCCAGCGTGCCGGCGTACAGCACCATGGGGCGGTTCCCCAGCCACGCATGCCTCTGGCGGAACTCCGCGCCCGCGGACGCCGGCACCTGGAAGCGCTCCGGGTCGCAGAGGGTGGGGATGATGGTGATCTTCTCTGGAGCCACGCCCGCCGCCTGCACGCCGGCCTTCATCCCCGGGGACAGCGCGACGATGTGCTCCGCGCCCGCGTAGGCCGCCTTCTCCAGGAGCTGCGCGGCCAGGATGGCGGAGCGGCTCTTGAGGGCACCCACGGCGATGGGGAAGGCGGGCCAGAGGTCGCGGACCTCGAAGACCATGGGGCGCTTGTTCCACCGCGAGGCGGCGATGCCCGGCACCGCGATGGTGAGCGGCGTGCTGGTGGCGAAGAACACGTCCGCCGGCAGCCGCGCCGCGCGGCGTGTGGCGTTGAGCGCGAAGTGGCCCGAGGTCCGGACGCGCTCCGTGTAGCTCATCGCGCCGCTGGAGGGCGCCGGGAGCCAGTGCACCTGGATGCCGCTCTCGTTGGACTCGCGCCAGCCCCGGCCCGCGCCGCCGTCCGTGCGCGGGTCGGACGTCACCATGTGGACCTCGTGGCCCAGGGTGACCAGCCTGCGGGCCAGCTCGTAGGAGCGTGTGTCCCCGTGCGGGGTGGGCGTGTTGAAGTGCTGGTGCAGGTAGACGATGCGCATGTGAGGCGGCTCCTGTGGGTGAAGGCCGCGGATGGGGGCGTACCTCGGGCCCCCAGCGCAGGCGCTCACGCATGACACCGTGGCCCGGAGGAGGCCCCGTTGCATGGGGCGCAAGTCTTTGGGGTCGCGGATGCGAGCGTAAGCCCACCGCGCGCCAAGTGTCTGGAACGCGTTAGGGGTCCCCAGCGAGGCGACACCGGGCCCATCCTCCAGGGCCGAGTGGAGGGCGAGCGCCCGAATCAAGACATCGTCGCCTCCCTCCGGGGGTAATGACAGACGCCAGGCCTGCCCCGATACCCTCTGGCTGCGTCAAGGCGCGCCCCCGTTCCTGACGCTCCCGGCCGTTCGTCGAGGGGTTTCCATGGTCCTGTCCCTTCCCCAGCTGCGTGAGGTCACGGAGGCCCACTTCACGTGCCTCACGGAGCGGGAGCTGGCCGAGCGCCGTCGCGAGGAGGGTGTCCGCGTCATCTCCCACCGGGGGCACTACTGGGAGCAGTCAGGCCTGCCCGGCTTCTTCCAGCCGGTGCACCTGCTGGCGCGGCTGACGCCCGACGAGGCCACGGCCCCCACCCCGCTGTCCTGGGGCTTCCGGGCGGCGCTGACGCCGGAGACGGCGAGCGCGGCCACCGGCCAGGTGCCCGTGGCGCGGCTGCGCGACCTGGACACCTATGACGTCCAGCACCTGGATTCCGACCGGCGCGGCGAGCTGCGCCAGTGCCAGCGCCTGGTGCGCATCGTCCAGCTCACCGGCCCGTCACTGCTCCTGGAGCAGGGCTACGGCGTCATCCGGGATGCGCTGACGCGAACACGCCCCAAGAAGATTCCCACGCTGGACGAGTACCTCAAGAGCCTGCGGCGCTACTTCGTATCGGACCACTGGTGCGTGCTCGCGGGGCTGGTGGATGGAAAGCTGGGCGGCTACCTGGATGGCTACGTGGTGGACGGCGTCGCGTACGGGTTCAGCGCGTACTACGCCAGCTGGGCGCTGCCGCTGAACATCTCCACCGGCCTCCTCTACGCGTTCGCGCAGGTCTGCCGCCGCTTTGAAGCCCGGACGCTCGTGGGGGGACTGCACGGGCCCGACGCGGCGCCGCTGGAGCCGTTCGAGGACGGGCTGGGCTTCGTCGTGGACCCCATCCCCATCCACTGGGGCATGAATCCGCTGGCGCGCGCCTTCATCCGCTGGCGCTACCCCCACGCGTATTCCTGGCTCACGGGCCAGCCGTGAGCGGACGGAATCGGAGGCCGGGGATGCAATGGAGCCGGGTCCCGTGCATGAAGGAGGGGTGTCCTCCGCACCTGTCCTCGACTTCGGCCATTACCTGGGCACCCCCCTCCAGCGCGTGGAGGTGCCGGGGCTCGTCTTGACGGAGAGCACCTACGCGCCCGGGGTCCGGTTGCCGCCGCACCGGCACCGCCACGCGGGCTTCCGGCTCACGCTGGAAGGGGGCTTCACGGACGTGGTGGAGGGGCGCGCCCGGGAGTGCACTCCGCGGTCGGTCGCCTTCCAGGCGCCCGAGCTCGCGCACGCGCAGCACATCCGGGACGTGCGCACGCGCACCTTCAACATCGACTTCTCGGAGGCGTACTGGCGGGTGCGGTGTCCGCTCGTCGCGGGGTTGGATCCCCGGATGGAGCTTTCGTCGGTGCGGCTGTCCACGTTGGGGGCGCGCGTCTACCAGGAGTTCCGGCGTGCGGACGACGTGGCGGCGCTGGCCATCGAGGGGTTGTCGCTGGA
Organism: Corallococcus sp. Z5C101001; assembly: GCF_007352635.1. Lineage (NCBI taxonomy): Bacteria > Pseudomonadati > Myxococcota > Myxococcia > Myxococcales > Myxococcaceae > Corallococcus > Corallococcus sp. Z5C101001. Next base: position 314,600 of record NZ_VKLU01000011.1, on the reverse strand, counting down.
GCTGCTGGCGGAGGCCGTGCGCGCGTCCGCGCCGCGCAAGGAAGGGGGCCCGCCGACGTGGCTGGGCCGCGTCCAGGAGCGGCTCGACGCGGTCCGGGGGCCGCCGCCCACGCTCGCGGCGCTGGCGCGGGAAGCGGGGGTGAGTCCCCTGCGGCTGGGCCGGGCGTTCCGCCAGACGTACCGGTGCAGCCCCGCGGAGTACCTGCGGCGCTCGCGGCTGGAGCGGGCGGGCCGGGCGCTGCGCGAGACGGAGCGGCCGCTCGGCGACATCGCGCTCGACGCGGGCTACTGCGACCAGAGCCACCTGACGCGTGAGTTTCGGCGCCGGCTGCACCTGACCCCGGCGGAGTACCGGCGGCTCGCGGGGCCTGCGTCTCGTTCCAGGCGGTAGGTTTCGTCCAAGACGCGAGCGCGGGCCCGGTCCACGCTGGCGACCATGACTTCGGAATCGTGGATCCTCTTCCGCCGTGCCGGGGCGCTGTTGGCGGCCCTGATGCTGTCCGCCTGCGCGGGCACACGGCCCGTCCCTCCTCCCTGGGAGCCCGGGGTGCACCGCGTGGACGCGGGGCGCACCCCCTGGGTGCTCCGCCCGTCGGAGGCCTATGACGCCCTGTGCCTGCTGAACCTGCTGCGCGGCGAGGACTTCTACACGCGCCACTATCCGGCGGAGTTCCAGCGCTTCTCCGCGCTGCTGGGCGCTCCGGAGCAGGCGGCGCTCGCGCACCTCACCGAGCGGATGGCGAAGCAGGGCGGGAAGATGGTGGGCCCCTTCCTGTCGCTCGTCTTCTCGGTCTCGGGGGCCACCACGGTGGACGGGCTGACGGCGACGGTGGAGGACGACGCCGCGTGGCGGAGGATGCGCGCGGCCTTCCTGGCCACGACGTATGGCCAGGAGGACGGCTTCGCGGAGATGGAGGACGTGCGGCAGGACCTGGGTGTGTTGCTGGCCTTCCTCCAGCGCGTCGGGTTCGCGCGCATCTGGCGCGCGGAGTACCTGCCGAAGGTGGAGCAGGCCATCGCGGGGCTGGCCGCGAAGCTGGCCCCGTATGACGTGGTGGGCTGGGATGAGCAGGTGCTGGGGCGGGAGCTCCAGGTGGCCGCGCTGAACGCGCACGTCCTCATGTTCGCCCGGCCGCATGGCATCCGGGTGACGGGATGGAACTTCCTCACGGACGCCACCTACCCCATGGACGTCACGGTGAAGACGGCGGCGCATGAGCTGCTGCACCCGCCCTTCGTGCGCGCGGGTGTTCTCGACGAGCGGCTGTCGGCGCTGGAGGCGGACCCCTACTTCCAGCGGCTCGTGCGCGAGCATGACCCCGCGTTCGGCTACACCGAGGCGCGCGGACTGACGGAGGAGGACTGCGCGGAGGCCATCGACGTCTTCGTCAGCGAGCGAGAGGGATTGCTGCGGAAGCGGGACGGCCAGCCGCTCACGGGCGCGGAGTTCTTCGCGGACCACGATGACGGCATCCACGTCCTGGCCTTCGTGCTCTACGAGGAGCTGAAGCGCGCCGGCTCCTCCCGGACTGGCACCTACGAGGACTTCCTGCTCGCGCTATTCGAGCGGGGCGTGCTCGCGCCCGGCCAGCTGGAGCGCCGCTTCCGCGCCTCCCCGGGGCACTACCCCGTGAAGGCGCTGGGCGAGGCGGCGACGCCCTGAGTCTGACTCGACTTTCGCCATTCCGGCCTGCTGCTCAAGCCGCCTGTGAGGGCGGCGGGTCGATTCTGAGAGAAGGCGCGACGGGGCGCGGTTCATCTTGCCGACCCTTGTTCAAGGAGGCGAAACCAGAGCCGCTCTGGGCTGCACGACTCCTGCACTTCCCTGCGCCAAGGACACGACAACAAGGGATGCGCTCGCGCAGCGCCTGGGGCAGGCGGACGAGGCGTGGCAGCTGGCGCAGCGGGAGATGGACAGTAATCTTCAGGGCACGGACGCGGTCGGAGCCGGCGCGCTCCACGTACCGCGAGGCCGAGCACCAAGCACGGGAGGTGCTCGATGTGCACTCGACCAACGGGATAGGTTGCACCACGCAGAATGCAGACGCCCACCCGCCAGAGCATGATAAAAATGTCTGGTTTAACTTCATTTTTTATCCGTCATGGCATGATATGCCATGACGGATTCCCGCCCCCTCTCGTGTGCCGCCAGCGCACTCGGTCCCCGCTTCCCCTGGAGAGCCAGTGAAGGCTTGACGCCGTTACGCTGGCTGGTAGCGCTCATGCTACTCGCGGCGTGCAGCGGCTACTCGTATCTCCGGGATGGCGACGGGACGTACTTTGGGATCGAGGTCCGCGATGGTCGCGAGACTCCATGGGTCCGTGGGCCATGGCCCGCCATCGACCCTTCCGTCGAAGCAGATTCCATCATAGACCAACTGTGCGCCCCGCTCATGGCGTTGCCCGCCGCCGCGCCACCGAAAGGCGAGTATGGCCAGGAGTACTGTGGCGTCATCTACTCTTACGAGGGCCGCTACTATGCGTCCTGGCCCGCTGCCCTGGAGACGCGGCGCCCGAGCGCCGTGAACAGCGACTTCAAGGACTGCCGCGTGCCGAAAAGAGTGGTGGATGAGCGGGGGCGGACGGCGATCCTCGCGGACTACCACACCCACCCATGGCGCTACTCGTCGCTTTCCATTCAAGATCGCTGGAAGTCTCGCCAGCGGTACTCGTTCCGCGTGCAGATGGACACCTCGTGCACCGTGCAGATGTACATCCCATACCTTGAGCAGGAACGCCCCGGAGAGGTCTACGTGCGAAAGGAGCGTCGCTGGGTGCTCATCGGGCGCGTCATGAACAAGGATAGCGGCATCATTCAGACTGTGCCGGAGGACTCCCGATGAGACGTGCGTCGCTGCTCGTTCTGTCGCTCGTTGCGTTGAGCGGGTGCTCCCTATTCCGGCACTCGACGCGCCCACCACGCGCGCCTCCCGAAGAGGCCCAGAAGTTCGTCTTCCCGGCCCTCTCCTTTCAGGAGGGCCGGACAACGCTCCTCAGTGGGGACATCGCGACCGCCGTCCAACTCGCGATGGATGACTTTCTCCCCTTGGACCGCAAGCCACCCAAGGACGCCACGCCGGTCGAGCTGTGCCTCTTCCGTCGCGACGTCTACCAGGTATCGGTGGAGCAGCTGCCGGATGGCATCGTCCTGGTTGGCATCTACGCGCATACCGAACTCTGCGACCCGAACGACAGCGCCACGGATGCCGGCGGGCTCTACGCCGTCGATGTGCGACGCGGTCTCATCGTCGCTCAACAGCGGTAGGTGGTAGCCCGCTACGGCGCCCACCAAGCCAGGTGAAGTGCGGCCCTCCCCAGTCTCCCTGGGCGGGTCGCTGCACTACGCGAGACCGTTCGAGAATCCCGGCCTCGCCGCCGCATCGAACGAAGCGACATCGAAGTCACCGGCAGCTGGGGTGACCGTCTGATTCGGGACTTGACCCCAGCGCTGCCGTCACCGCGTGCACGACAGGGCAGCGCACCCAGCCGGTCGACGTCCTCCATCCGGCTCAGGACATCCTCTGCGGCGTCTGCTGGTCCGACCCTGCTCGCACCTTCTCCCGCATCCTCTCCGCGCATGCCTCGGACCCGCCGCCCTCACAGGCGGCTTGGGCGGCAGGCCGGAATGGCGAAGGTCGAGTCAGAAGCACTCGCGGTCGTCGGTGAAGGCCGGGCACCAGGTCGAGGCTCCGTCGCACGAAACGCCGCCGCAGATCTTGTTGCCCTGCGGGGGCAGCGTCTGGACGGAGTAGCCACTGCAGCTCAGCGTGGTGTTCCCCGCCTCGCAGTAGAACGTCACCGTCTGGAGCGTGGGACAGTCGCTGCGCTGGCCGTCACAGGTGACCGACTGGCCCTGCACCGCGTTGCACACGTTGCCCGTGCAGGAGAGGGTCGCGCCCCCGGGGCACGTCGTTGAACAGACGGACATCGCCGTGACGTCGGCCGCCGGCGGCTCCGCGCCGGGCTCGCCCGCATCCATCGGGCCGCCGCACGCCACCGCCTGCAATCCCAGCACGGCCATCGCCACGAACAGGAAACGCTTCATCACAGACTCCTCCAGGACAAGTTTGATAGAAAAGATATCCTGGATTACTCAGCCCTGCGAGGCACCGCGTGGGCGACTCATGGGGGGCCGTCCTGGGCCGTGGCCTTGTCCGGGACCGCGTCGTCCAGGCGCTGCTGGAGGGCCTTCCAGCCACGGCTCCCCGCCTCCCGGGCGCGGTCGAGCGTTTCGCCCGCGCCCTGGGCCACCTGCTCCGGAGAGAGCTTCGCGGTGCCCTGCCGCACGCGGTCCATCCAGCGCAGCGGGGCGTAGAGCTGCTTCGCCCGCTCGGGGCCGAGCACCACGGTGAGCACGTGCTCCAGTCCTCCCGCGCGCGCCAGCAGGGCCCTTCCCAGGAGCAGGCCCGCGCGCGTCTGCTGGAACAGCGGCAGGCTGTCGCCGTGCTTGCGCAAGGCCTCCGCGCTGTCGTGCACCTCGCGCTGCTCCGTCTCTTGCAGGAAGGGGCTGGCGGCGAGCCGGTCGAGCGACGCCGCGGCGTCCTCGTAGCGTCCGCGCCGGGTGTGGATGAGGGCCCAGCCCCACCACGTCAGCTCGTTCTCCACCCCCAGCGCCTGGAGCGAGCGCAGGCCCTGCTCGATGTCGTCCTCCGCGGCGCGTTCACGCTTCAGGCCCATGCGGTTCCACGCGCGCAGGAAGTGTCCCGCGGCGAGCGCCGCCTCGCGTGACTGCGCCGGCGTGGTGTCCCGCAGGGCGGGGAAGTCGTCCGGGGGGAGCTGCTCGGCTTCGGTGAGGAAGGCGGTCAGCTCCTCCTCGGCGGCGTAGTGGTAGCCGCCGAGGCAGAAGGAGAGCCCCCGGTTCGCGCGCACCGCGACGCGCATGGACGGGGGCCAGGTGGGCGCGGGCGTGGCGCGCGACAGCTCGTAGAAGACGAGCTCCGTGGCGGGGACGCGGTCGGAGCGCTCGGCGGCGTCCAGCAGCAGCCAGAGGGCCGCGAAGAGGGCGTGCTCCTGGCCCGCGTCATAGGCCGTGGGGGGCGTGGAGGTGGGGGCCCACCGGGACCACAGCAGGGGAAATTCGTCCTCGTCGCGCGTCTGGAGCGCCTTGCGCGCCTTGTAGAAGGCGATGCCCAGGTCCAGGTACGTGCGGGCCGCCGCGCGCGTCGCCTCGTCCGTGAGGGGCTTGTCCGGCAGGGCGCGCGTCTCGGCCAGGGCCCTCCACAGCAGCGCGACCTCCTCCGGGGCCTTCGGGTCGCCGTCCGCGCGCAGGGTGAGCTTGAGCGCGCGGTAGGGCACGAGCGCGACCGAGTCGCGCATGCGCTGGTCGATCTCCGCGCGCTCCTTCGCGGCGCGCTCGGCATCCGTCCGCTGACAGCCGCCGCACGCGGCGAGTCCGAGCAGCAGGAGGGCGGCGAGGCGCGGGAGCAAACCCCGTCGCCGGGGAGCGGTGTCCATCATGGCCGTGGACGCTAACACCGGTCCTCCAGCGGCGGGACCTGCCTTCCAGGCTACCGGATGCCGAGCAGCGCGGCCAAGAGGTCGCGGGGATCGAGCCCCGGCGGCAGGCCGGAGACGCCGCCGTCATTCACCTCCACCACCGCCCAGCCCCCGTCCTCCAGCATCGCGACGTCCAGCGTGAAGAACGGAGACGCGATGCGCTGGCCCAGCGGCGCGAAGGCGGAGAAGTCAGGCACCTCCACGTCGAACTCGTGGTACGGCTCCGCCGCGAGCAGCCGGCCCCGGCCGAAGAACAGCCGGAACTCCAGGTGCGCGGGCCCCTCGGGCGTGCGCCCGTAGACCTTGAGCGGCAGGAAGCGGCGCACCACGAAGCCGCGCTCGAAGCGGTCGCCTCGCGCGTCGAGCAGGTTCAGGCAGACGCGCTCGAAGTCCTCGCGCGTGGCGTCCGCGGGCACGAAGCACGCCTCCGCCCAGCGCTCCTTCGCGGACTTCACGTGGTCCTTCACGATCCACGGCGACGGCCCGAGCCGCCGCGCCGCATGCCACGCCTCCGCCACGTCCGTCCCCTCCGTCCAGACGGAGCGCGCGGTGTAGCGGGCGAGGCGCGGATACCAGCGGGGCAGGTAGTGCGCGGCGGCGTACTGCTCTGGCGTCGTCATCAGCCGGTGCCCCAGCGCCGCCACCGCTTCGTCGAGCGCGCCGTACTCCTCCTCCGTGAGCATCCAGCCCCGGTACAGCAGCCGCAGCCGCCCTCGCTCCGGCACCCCGCTGAGCGCCCGCTCGGCGTCCCCGGACAGCAGGGCGGAGAGGTCCGCCTGATACGTGTCCACACCCAGGGCCTCCGCCGCGTCGGCCTCCACGTCGAAGGGGTCTGGCTGGTGCGGGTTGCGCCCGAAGAGGATCGCCGTCGCCTCGCGCGAAGGGCTCATCGCGACCTCCGGGTTTCGCGGAACGACTCCACCACGACAAGGGGGATGGGCATCCAGGCACCTTTCGTCATTGCGAGTGGAACGGCAGGGCCCTCGCTGACGCCGGGACACAGGGGACCTGACACGGCCACGGTGGAGGCGTGAGCACGCGACCACGGGCTGCATGTCTGGAGCTGGAGGGCTTCCTGTCTCCGACGCCCCCTCACGGTGACGTCTGACACGCCGGCCTCCAGGGGGCTTGCCACCCGGGGCAGGGGACCCGTAAAGCCCCAGCCCATGCCGAACCCTTCGGATCTCCTCCACGCGGAGCTGCGGCGCTACCTGCGCGGCTACCCCACTGCCTCCGTGTGCGCGGCCATGAGCTGGCAAGGGACGACGCACGTCGAAGGCCTTCGCCACAAGGGGCCCCCTCCGTCCACGGAGGCGATCTTCTCCCTGGGGTCGCTCACGGAGGTCTTCACCGCGGCGCTGCTGTCGGTGATGGTGGAGCGGGGCGACGTGCGGCTCGACGAGCCCCTGGGGCGGTTGATCCCCGCGTCGTTGCTGAGCGACGAGGTCGCGCGCGCCATCACCCTGGAGCAGCTGGCGACGCACACCGCGGGCCTGCCCAACCTGCCCCCCAACCTGGACGCGGCCCCCCAGAATCCGGACGACCCGTTCGGCCACTACTCCGCGGGCCTGTTCGGCGAGTTCCTTCGGGGCTACCACCCCCAGCGTCCGCCGCCGCACCCGTCCTCCGAGTCCTTCCTGGGCATGGGCGTGCTCGGCCACGCGCTCTCCCGGCGCGCGGTGTTGAACTACGGGCACGCGATGCGGGACCTGCTCTGCAAGCCCCTGGGCCTCGCGGACACCACGGCGCGCGTCACCGACGAGCAGGCGCCGCGCCTGTTGTCCGGCCACACCGCGCGAGGCAAGCCCGTGCCGCCCTGGACCTTCCCGGCGCTCCCCGGGGCGGGGGCGCTGCACGCCACCGTGGGGGACGTGCTGCGCTTCCTCGAAGCGAGCCTCGGGCGGGGGGAGCCCTTCTTCACGCGGGCCCTGTCCCGCATGCAGGCGCCCCGCGTGAAGGCCGGGCCGTGGCAGCGGGGCCTGGGGTGGAACGTCTCCCGGGTGCGCGGACACGACGTGGTGTGGCGCTCGTCCGCGATGGGCGGCTCCGTGGGCTTCATGGGCCTGTGCGTCGCGGCGGACGCGGCCGTGGTGCTCCTGTCCGACCACGGGTGGTCGCTGTTCTCCGCGCTGCGGGGCCGCGTGCCCCTGGAGGCGCCGGGGCTCGCGCTCCTCTCCCGGGTGCTGCCCGGCTGAGGGCGGGGGGACGCGGCTTCACGCGCCCCGGGCGTGCGTGCGTCGACGCGTGAATTCACGCGAGGACGGCGCGCGTTCACGCGTGAATCCGGGTCGGGGGCCCGCGTGGACGGGCCAACCGCTGGAAAGCACACGGGGAGGGCCGGTGGCATCGCGGTTGCTCAAGGAGGGTGCGTCCCCGGCCCGCGGCGCCGGAGGACCCACGCACCTCCCGCCGCCTCCATCGAAAGAGAGCACCCCCATGAGTGGCCCGCCGATCCTCACCTTTGGCACCGTCAACCAGTTCCAGCTCATGTACAGCGACAAGGGCTCCGGCGCGGACCTGGACGGCTGTTTCTACCGGGGCGTCGTGTCCGGTGACACCACGTTCCTGCTGGGGGACTACGCCCAGGGCAACTACAACCCGCCCTCCGGCTCCGTCCTCACCGTGTCCGTGCAGAACGATGATCCGACGAACCCCGCGCTCGCGGCGCCCACCGGCTATGCGCTCATCTGGACCGACCAGGGCAGCGGCGCGGACATGGACGGCTCGCTCTGGATGCCCATCGCGCCCCAGGGCTACGTGGCGCTCGGGGCGGTGTCGCAGACGGGCTACAACTCGCCCTACATCCCCAACCTGCGCTGCATCCGTTTCGACCTCGTGAAGCAGGGGCTCATCGGCTCGCTCATCTGGAGTGACGAGGGCAGCGGCGCGGACCTGGACGTGTCCTGCTACGCCACCAGCTCGCCCGGGCTGTTCTACGCGCAGGGCAACTACAACCCGCCCGTGGGGCCGGTCTGGGTGCCTTCGCAGCTCGTCTCCAACTCCTAGTCCACCTCACACCGAAGCCCGCCCCGAGGCCCTGGAGCGCACCCGCTCTCCGGGGCCTCGTGTCTTTCCCGCCTCCCTCCCTTGTCGACCCGACGCGCGCGGTGGCCCCGCGCGTGCTGGAGCCTCCATGTCCAAAGACACCCCACCGAACCTCGCCTCCCCGGGACGACTGGGCGCGCTGATGCTCGCGCTGCTGGTCCTCGTCTCCCTGAGATGTACCTCCGTGGCTCCCAAGCGCGTGGAGCCCCAAACCCTGAGTGCCGTCGCGCTCCCAATGGACGGCGCCGCCGCGCCGGTGGGCATGCTCCCGGGCCGGTTCACGCCGGGCGCCAACGGTGACGCGCAGTACTCCGTCGCCATCGACGTGCCGTCCGGCATCCAGGGGTTGGATCCGAGCCTGTCGCTCGTCTACGGCAGCATGTCCGGCGACGGCACCGTGGGGATGGGGTGGCAGCTCCAGGGGCTGTCCGCCATCTCCCGCTGCAAGCAGACCTTCGCCGTGGACGGCGTGCGCGGCAGCATCGGCTACGACGCGCAGGACCGCTTCTGTCTGGACGGCCAGCGCCTCATCAACGTCACCGGCGCCTACGGGGCCCCGGCCTCCGTCTACCGCACGGAGCTGGAGACGTGGCGTCAGGTGCAGGCGTCGCAGCAGCAGTGCGGCTCCGGCCCCTGCTCCTTCACCGTCACCACCGCGCAGGGGCAGCAGTGGACCTACGGCGCGAGCACCGACAGCCGCGTCCTCGCCGTGGGCCGTGCCGAAGCGCGCGTCTGGGCGCTCACCCAGGTGAAGGACCTGAACGGCAACACGCTGAACGTCAGCTATTCGCAGGCGCCCATCTCCAGCACGAGCGCCGCGGACGGCCAGTTCTACCCGGTGCGCATCGACTACACGGCCAACGCGACGGTGGTCCCCGCGGTGGCCGCGAACCGCTCCGTGCGCTTCTCGTACGTGGCGCGCGGCGACGTGTCGAGCCGCTACGTGGGCGGCTCGCCCATCCTCACGCGCGCGCTCCTGTCCAACGTCACGACGTATGTGAATGACACCGCGGTGAAGGACTACCGGCTCACCTACGGCACCGGCCCGTCCACCGGCCGCAGCCGCGTGACGAGCGCCCGCGTGTGCGCGGGCACCGGCGCGTCGGCGCCCTGTCTGCCCGCGACGTCCTTCCAGTTCCAGGGGGCCTCCGCCGTGGCCTTCACGCCGAGCGATCCGAAGCTCCAGGTGCCCCAGGGCTTCACGGCGCTGCTGCCCGGGGACGTCAACGGCGACGGGAAGGCGGACCTGCTCTACCTGTCCAATGGCCAGTCGATGAAGGCGTACGTGTACCTGTCCACGGGCACGGGCTTCACCGCGTGCGCGACCCCCACGTCCATCGCGGCGGGAAGCCAGCAGCGGCTGCTGCCCATGGACGTCAACGGCGACGGTCGCGTGGACCTGGTGCAGCTGTGGAGCCAGGGCGGCGCGCTCCAGGTGACGACGTACCTGTCCAACGCGACGTCCTGTGGCTTCACCGCCACCAACGCCAGCGCCCCGGGCACGAGCAGCAGCTACGCCCAGGCGTACCCCATGGACGTGAATGGCGATGGCCGCACGGACCTGGTGCTGGCGTCGGCCGCGTCCGGGCAGATGGGCTTCCAGACGCTCCTGAGCAACGGCCAGGGCTTCACCGCGGGGCCGAGCACGACGCTGGGCGGGCAGGCGGGGGCGCGGTGGTGGCCCATGGACGTGAACGCGGACGGGCAGGTGGACCTGGTGCAGGCGTGGCAGTCCGCGTCGGGCGCCACCCAGCTCACCGCGTATCTCTCCAATGGCCAGACGTTCGGGAGCGGCGTGGATTCGTCCTTCGGGAGCGGCCGTGCCGGGGCGCTCGCGGTGTGGCCCGTGGACGTGAACGCGGACGGGGTGATGGACCTGGTGCAGGGCTGGGTGTCGCAGGGGACGCTGAACCTCCAGGCCTTCGTCTCCACCGGGGACGGGCACTTCGTGGACGGTGGCTCCACCAACACCGGCCGCTCCGCCACGGACCTCTCCGCGTTCTGGCCCATGGATGTGAATGGCGACGGCCGCACGGACCTGGTGCAGGCGTGGAACAACGGCGGGACGCTGGACCTGCTCGTCTACCGCAACACCGGCGCGGGCTTTGACTCAGGCACGGACACCCAGACGGCGCTGAGCGCCGCGAACGTGGCCACCACGTACCCCATGGACGTGGACGGCGACGGGCTCGTGGACCTGGTGCAGGGCTGGCCGAACGGCTCGGGCCTCTCCTTCACGAACTTCATCGCCCAGGGCCCCACGCCGGACCTGGTGAGCAGCGTGGTGGACGGCCTGGGCGGGCAGGTGGACATCACCTACGTCCCCATGTCCGACCCGTCCGTCTACACGGCGAACGCGGGCACGGCGGCCCCCACCTATCCCAGCTCCGACGCGCTGGCCTACGTCTTCCAGAGCGCCCCCGCGCAGATGCCCTTCCAGGTGGTGGGCGGCGGCGTGATGCAGCTGGTGGCGAAGACGGTGATGCACAACGCGCTGCCCGGCGGCGCCGCGTACGCGTACACGGACACGTACCAGTACGCGCGGGCCCTCATCGACCGGCAGGGGCGCGGCTGGCTCGGCTTCCAGCAGGTGACGAAGCATGACGCGCAGGACGGCCAGGTGCTGGTCACCACGTACAACCAGGCCTTCCCGTACACCGGCACGCCGTCCGTCCTCCAGACGCGGTGCGACGCCACGGTGTCCAAGGATCCGCTGTGCCCCAAGGGCAAGACGGACACGCTGCTGTCCTCCAGCCGGACGGACTACTCCGCCGTCAGCACGGCGAAGGGCGCCACGGCCACGAGCCAGAGCGTCACGCTGGTGCAGAAGACGCGCGTCCAGACGGACGCGTATGCCTATGGCATCTATGGCGACTCCCACGTCACGCAGTACCAGTACGACGCGTACGGCAACACCGTGCTGGAGAGCGACCTGGGCATCACGAACGCGAAGGGCGTGGACGCGTCCCCCAGCGACAACGTCTACACGTGCAGCCAGTACTCGAACGACGCGGCGCGCTGGCGCCTGGGCTACCTCACCGACACCAAGGTCTCCCGCACGAGCGCGTGCTCGAGCTTCACGGCGTTCAACGCGAGCACGGACTTCTCGCTGCAACACCTGGCGTACACGACGGATGGCCGGTGGAGCCTGGCGTCCCTGGGCACCTGGGACAGCACGCAGGGCGCCTTCCTCACGACGGCGTATGGGTATGACGGCTTCGGCAACCGGACCCGGCAGATGCTGCCCGGGGGCGGCGTCATCACGACGACGTATGAGTCCGCCTTCCACACGTACCCGGACACGAAGACGTTCCCGGCCAACGCGGCCGGCACCGCGCTGAGCGAGCGCTACGGCTACGACGCGGCCCACGGCACGCAGGTGGCCATCCTGACGACCGCGGGCGCTTCCCAGCTCACCTGCCTGGATGCCTTTGGCCGGGAGCGCGCCACGCAGGGGCCCGTGCCCTCCAGCGGCATGGCCACGGACACGAACTGCGTCAGCCCCGGGGTGACGGGCCTGGCGGCGCCCACCTTCCGCGCCGCGGCCGTCGCCACGCTCAAGACCCAGGCGTGGAGCACCGACGCCCTGGGGGTCTTCGTCACGGAGAACACGCTCCAGGGCTGGACCGCGAGCGGCGGCACGCCGGACTGGCGCTGGACCCACGTCCACCTGGACGGGCTGGGCCGCAGCTTCAAGGAGGTGGCGCAGGGCGCGGCCTCCGACGGCAACGGGGTGTCGTGCCGCGTGTATGACGGCGACAACCGCGTCCTCCAGGAGTCCGTCCTCCAGTCCTTCCCGGGCGACGGGCCCTCCTGCACGCCGGGCACGGGCGGGCCCACGCTGTGGAGCACGAACGCCTTCGACGTCTACGGCCGGCTCACGCGCCACACGCGGCCCGCGGGCTCGCAGGGCACGGAGACCTCCGTCACCCAGGTGGCGTACACGGGCGTGGACACCGCCACGCTCACCTCCGCGGTGGGAGAGCCGTACCAGACCCAGAAGGTCTTCAAGTACGCGTACTACCGCGGCCAGCGAAAGCCCCTCCAGATCGTCGTCCCCCAGGAGGGCAATGCCACCACGGCGCTCGCCTACGACGCGCTGGGGCGGCTGACGTCGGTGACGGACGCGATGACGGGCTCCAACCCGTCGGGCGTCACCAACACCGTGACGTATGACTCGCTCAACCGCCGCCTCACCGCGGACAACCCGGACCAGAACACCGGCGCGTCCGCGGGCGCGAAGGCCAGCACGTACGCCTACGACGCGAGGACGGGCTACCTGTCCCAGGTGACGGACGCGCGGGGGCAGACGACGCGCTTCACCTATGACGGCCTGGGCCGGATCCTCACCTCCACGGGCTCCGACGGCACCGTCTACACCTATGGCTATGACGACCCGGCGGCGGCCTTCGGCGGAGGACAGCTCACGCAGGTGACCGGCCAGCAGGGCGGCGCGCAGGTGTTCCAGTCCACCTTCGCCTACGACCCCTACGGCAACCGCACCCAGAGCCGCGTCCTGCTCCAGGGCGAGCCGTCCGCGTACACCACCGTGCGCGCGTATGACCCGCTCGCGCGCGTGCGCACCCTGACGTATCCGGATGGGACGGTGCTCCAGCGCACCTACGCGCAGGGCAACCTCACCACCCTTGCGTCCGGCACGACGACGTTCGCGAGCTACAGCGGCTTCAACGCCCAGGGGAATCCCCAGCAGGTGGTGTATGGCAATGGCGCCCGCGCCTCGTACACCTACGCGCCGCAGGGGGAGCTGAACACGCAGCAGGTCCAGGACTCCGCCCAGCAGACGCTGGTGGCGCAGGGGATCCAGTGGGACCACCTGGCGCGTGTCACCGGCATCACCGACGCCGTGAAGGCCGGCGGCGTGGACTTCAGCCAGCTGTTCACCTACGCGAACGACCGGCTGTCCCAGGCCTCCGCGCAGGGGCTGTATGGCGCGCGGACGTTCGCCTACGACGCGTCCGGCAACCTCACGAACAACAACGGCGTCGCGTACACGTACCAGGCGCACCGCGCGCTGAAGGGCACGCAGGGCGCGGCCACCGTGTTCTCGCTGGGCTACGACGCCAGCGGCAACGTGGTGTCCAAGCAGGCGCAGGGCTCCACCTGGGCCTTCACCTACGACGCGCGCAACCGCCTCACGCAGGTGACCCAGGGCGGCGTCCCCGTCCTCTCCTCGCTCCAGTACGGCCCCAACGGCAACCGGCTGCGCAAGGTGGACGGCGGCGGCGTGACGAGCCTGTACCCGGATCCGGCGTACACCGTCACGAAGCTGCCCGGCGGCGCGGTGGAGGCCACGCGCGCGGTGATGGGCCCGGACGGCATGGTGGCCGCCGTGACGGTGGCGGTGTCCGGCACGGTGTCGGGTGCGCCCGGCGCGGGCTATCCCCAGCCGGGGACGCTGTACTTCCACGCGGACCACCTGGGCAGCACCGCGCTCACCACGGATGCCTCGGGGAAGAAGGCGTCGCAGGTGGCGTACCTGCCGTACGGCGGCGTCTTCCGCCCGAAGACGACGGGCCCGGACGACTTCCGGCCCAAGTTCCAGGGCCGCGAGGCGGACGAGCCCACCGGGCTGCTCTACTTCGGGGCGCGCTACTACGACCCGGCGCTGGGGCGCTTCCTCACGCCCGACTCGCGCACCGCGAGCCGCATCTCCGGGCGCGATTCGCTCAACCGCTTCGCCTTCGCCATCAACAACCCCGTCACGTACACGGACCCGACGGGCCACAGCGTCTGGGACAGCGTGCTGGGCGCGACGCTGGGCACGCTGGAGGTCGCCGTGGGCGTCGTCATCGACGTCGTGAGCGACGGCGCGCTGGAGTCCGTGGGCGGGGCCTTCATTGGCGCGGGCATCAACGGGATCATGTACAGCGCCACCAGCGGCAAGTCCTTCAGCTGGAAGCAGTACGGCATCCAGCAGGGCGTGGGCGCGGTGCTGGGCATGCTCACCGGCGGCTTCGGTGAGACCGCGGAGTCCGGCGTGGGCCTGGCGGAGAGCGAGGCGTCGCAGCTGGAGGCCGCGGGCGCGCGCGAGGCCACCGCGGCATCGCAGCGGGCCGCGGGAGAAGCCGAGGGCACCGTGCTGCGCACGGGCGTGGAGGAGACGGCGGACACGCAGGGCACGTCCGCCGCCGACTCGCTCACGTCGGACCGCGCGCCATGCCCCAACAGCTTCGTCGCGGGGACGTGGGTGGCCACGGCGGACGGGCCGCGCGCCATCGAGACGCTCCAGGCGGGCGTGGCGGTGCTCAGCCAGGACGACGCCACCGGGTTCATGGCGCTGCGCGCGCTCGTGGCGACGCGTGAGAAGGACGCCGTGCCGGTGGTGGAGGTGGTGCTCCAGTCGGAGGAGGAGGGCGCCTCCGAGCGGATCGTCTCCACGCCCGCCCACCCGTTCTGGGCCCGGGACCGGGGCTGGACGGAGGTGGGCCGGCTGGGGCCGGACGACGCGGTGTACTCGGCGAAGGGGACCTGGCTGCGCGTCGTGAGCGTGCGGGCGCTGGCCGAGCCCCGGCCCGTGCACGACCTGCAGGTCCGCGAGCTGCGCACGTACTTCGTGGGCCGGCTGGAGGCCTGGGTCCACAACTGCACGCTGGGCGAGGCGAACGCCGCCGCGACCGAGGCATGGCAGGACACGACCGAGGCCAGCGTCTTCTGGGACGACTACCACGAACAGTGGCGCGCTTCGGGCGTGGCCGCGTACGACTCGCGAGCGGGGTCGAATCTGATCTCGGTGGAGGGCAGCGGCTCCGTTCCCCGGGGGGCGAACATGCACCCCCGCATGCGCGCGGAGATCGAGGGACAGTTCGGACGGGGCAGGGTGGGACAACGCGGGGTGTGCAACAACTTCCTGGGGGCGTGCGCGGAACAGCGGGCGGCCAACGCGCTGCTGCAGCAGGGCGCCGAGTGGGAGGACATCCGCTTCACCAACCCCTTCCGGCCAAGGACTGGCAGGAACATGCCGGTCTGCGAGAACTGCGAGCGGTTGTTCGGCCGGGACGCATTCCCGCGGAACGCGACGTTCGACAGCGGCCAGTGAGGCCACGAGGTCCCTTGCGATGACGCGCATCCCAGAGGACGCACAGCAGGCATGGGACCTGGACTGGTTCGCGGTGGACGGCGAAGGGCGGCTCGCGCACTTCACGTCCCTGGGCCGGCCCCTCCCGGCGAGCATCGCGGTCTCCTGGGAGGACCTGCGCCAGGTCCAGCGCTACTTCCGGACCGCTCCCGCGCTCGGGGGCGAACCCCGGGTGGCCCCTGGACTGGAGGCGCGGGAGGTGTTCGCCACGCAGGACATGCGGGAGCGCTACCTGCGCGACTTCCGGGCCATGGGGGAGCGGGGGCTGTATGCCTATGACCTGGAGCCGCGGGGGCGGGGGTGGGTGTACCGGCGGGTCATCCTGCCGGAGGTGCCCCTGCTGCTGGAGGAGCTGCCAGGGCCGGTGCGTGCCATCGTCGGACGCACCGTGCTCACCCTGGCATCCTTCGCCCGGGACGCGGCTTTCGACGGGCCGTCATTGAATCCTTGAAGAACCCGGACGGTCCTGCCCCCAGGGGCAGGACCGTCTGGTGCATGGGGGGTGGGTGTAGACTGCGGACCGTCCGAGCCCGTCATGCGTCCGCCCCCCTTTGTCGACATCTCCACGGCTGATGCGCCGGAGCGTGAAGGGAGCGTGCCCGCCGCCGCGCTCGTGCCGGCGCTGACGCTCGCAGTGCATCCCCAGGTGGACCGCGTGGGCGAGCGGGTGCTGTTGCCCGCCGCGCCTGGTGGGGCGCTGGCCCTCTCTCGCGCGGAGCCCCTCTTCCAGCGTCCGGGCCTGTCCGGGGGGCGTCCCCTGGAGGATCCGTTCGTGAGCCGCAAGGCGGTGCGCTTCCAGGCCCTGCCGGAGGGCGGCGTGCGGGTGGAGCCGGGCGACGGCAGCCGGGTGCGCGTCGGAGAGCTGGTGCTGTCCGGCCCCTGGCTGTTCTCCGCCGATGAGGTCGCCGCGGGCGTGCCGCTGGAAGTGGCGGGGCGGGTGGTGCTCCTGCTGCACGGGGCTTCACCCCCGGAGGATGGAGGCGAGCCGCTGGGCATGGTGGGCGCCAGCGTGGGCCTCCAGCGCGTGCGCGCGCAGATCTCCCGGGTGGCGGACCTGAACGTTCCGGTGCTCGTGCGCGGCGAGACGGGCTCCGGCAAGGAGCTCATCGCCCGCGCGCTCCACCAGTGCGGCCCCCGGCGGGCCCGGCCGTTCGTGAGCGTGAACCTGGGCGCCATTCCCCGGGAGCTGGCCGCGGCGGAGCTCTTCGGCGCGCGCCGGGGTTCCTTCACCGGCTCCGTGCGGGACCAGGACGGCTTCTTCCAGGCGGCCCATGGCGGCACGCTGTTCCTCGACGAGGTGGGGGAGGCTCCGCCCGAGGTGCAGGTGATGCTGCTGCGCGTGCTGGAGACGGGGGAGATCTACCGCGTGGGTGAGCGCGTGCCCCTGGCGGTGGACGTGCGGCTGGTCGCCGCGACGGACGCGCTCCTGGAGCAGCAGATCCAGGAGGGGCGCTTCAAGGCGCCGCTGCTGCACCGGCTCGCGGGCTTCTCGCTGCGCGTGCCTCCGCTGCGTGAACGGCGTGAGGACCTGGGCGTCCTGTTGCACCACTTCGCGCGGGAGGAGCTGGAGGCGATGGGCGAGCCCTGGCCGCCGCCGTCCACGGAGCCGTGGCTGCCTCCGGCGCTCGCGGTCCGCCTCCTGCGCCATGGCTGGCCGGGCAACGTGCGGCAGCTGCGCAACGTGGTTCGCCAGCTGGTCATCGGCAGCCGGGGACAGTCCCGGCTGCGGCCGGATCCGCAGCTGGACGCGGAGCTGTCCGCGAGTCCGGGCACCCCGATGGGGCGGCCCGCGGGCGCGCCCGTGCCCGCGCCGGATGCACCCGCTTCGGCACCGGTGACGGGTGAGCCGGTGGGGCGGCGGCGGCCGGCGGACATTCCGGAGGCGGAGCTGCTGGCGGCGCTGCGCGAAGGGGACTGGGACTTCCAGGCGGCGGCGGATCGGTTGGGCATCCACCGCACGTCCATCTACCATCTCATCGAGCGCAGCCCGGGCATCCGGACCGCCGGGTCGCTGGGCGCGGAGGAGATCGCGCGTGTGCATGCCGCCACGGGTGGCAGGCTGGACGCGATGGTGCGCACGCTGGAGGTGTCTCGGCGGGCGCTCGCGCGGCGACTCAAGGAACTGGGCCTGGACGTGCGCGAGGACTGAATCATCCAGACGGAGGAGGAACGGTCGTGACGAAGCACAAGCGCAGGGACGGCGTCGGAGCTCGCGGGTGGTGGTGGGTGGCGGGACTGCTCGCGGTGGGAGGTTGCAAGACGGCGGGGACGCCAGCGCCGGAGGAGGCCAACGGTGGCGTCAATGTCTGTCCGACCAACAACAGCATCGCCCGGGAGAACCTGACCATCCAGGTGGGCTGTGAGGGATTGAAGACCGGCTCGGTGAACTCCTGCGCCTTCCAGCAGGCCACCGTCATCTTCCAGTCTCAATGCGACAGAGGCCCCGTCAAGGTGCAGTGGACCGACCCGGAGACGCTCTTCACCAACGACACGTCGGGCCTGTTCATCCTCCAGAATGAGGGTGACACATGGAAGGGAGAGGTCGGCGCCCAGCCGGGCCCCCACGTGCTGTGCGTCGACACCGAGCGCTGCCCCCCGGGTGGTACCATTGAGTCGAAGACCGGCAGCCTGGACGTCTACACGACGGGCAACTATCCCCGCGAGAAGTGACGGCCTCTCCGCCCTGCCCGTGATGGGCAGGGCGGGTGCCCCGGCGCCCTTCGCATGCGCCGCTGAACCCCGCCGGCTTGCTTGGCCCTGAGTGCGCGTTGCCCTCGGGTGCGCTGGCGGATGCAGGGCCGTTCCGGCTCGACCGCTACGGAGCAGGCTTTGACGGAGGTCCACGGCCCGCGAGATGCGGGTTGGCGGCGATGGCGGCGGCGCGCTCCTGGAGTGCCTCGGGCAGGTCGGGCTCGCGCGTGAGACGCAAGCTGGCGCGCAGCCACCGCGCCTCTGCCCAGTCGGCGTGGAGCGCGAGCAGCGCGTCCACGGCCTCCAGGCCGCGCGCGAGCACGGGCGCCGCGTCCTGTCCGGCGGCCTTCCGGGCCTGGGCCCACGCAAGGCACATGCGCGCGAAGGCCAGGCGCGTCTCCAGGCTCCGGGGCTCCCGTTCCATGGCGGCGTCGAAGCGGCTCGAGGCCCGCGTGAAGGCCGCGTCGGCCTGGACCGTGGGCAGGGCGCGGGCCCGCGCGCTGGCCAGCTCCGCCTGGAGTCGCCACGCCAGGGGCTCCTCCGGGTTCCGGCGCAAGGCCTCGTCGAGCGCCGCTCCCGCCCGGCTCAGGGCCTCCGCCGCGGGACGTCCCCGCGCCAGCGCCCGCGTGGCCTGGAGGAGGTGCAGGCGCGCGAGGTTGGCCCACGGCGTGGCCTGTCCGGGCAGCAGCGCCACGGCCTCCTCGTAGGACGCCTGCGCGGCGCGCACCTCCGCGTCCGGCGCTTCTCCCAGGGCGTCGCGCCACTCCGCGCGGGCGAAGTGCACATCTCCCGTGTTGTTCTGGCCCCAGCCCTGGCGGGGCGCGGCCTCCACGGCCTTCGCGTAGGCGGCCTGGGCCGCGTCCAGGAAGGGGAAGGGGTCTTCGCCGCGGTCCCAGGCCTCGCGGGCCTGCTCCGCCCGGACGATGCCCAGCCCGTTGTGCAGCGGGGCCACGCGCGCGTTGATGGTGATGCCGCGCTCGAAGAGCGTGGCGGCGGTCTCCAGGTCCGGGCGCGGGTCGCCACCGCGGGTCCGCGAGCGGGAGGCCAGCTCGGTGTGCAGCGTGCCGCCCAGGAACCACGCCACGAAGTTCGTCGGGTTGAGGCGCCGCGCCTGCTCCAGCGCGCGCCGCGCCTCGTCCAGGTCCGCGTCCGGCGTCGCCGCGCGGGGATCCGAGGCCCGCGTCAGGTAGAGCTGGCCCAGGTTGATCCACACATCCGGCAGCGCGGCGTCCAGTTGGAGCGCCTGACGGTAGGCCGCGATGGCCAGGGCCTGATGCTCCGAGGGTGACGCGCCCCGCTGTGTGTCGGCGTCCGCCCAGACGCGGAAGATGAGGCCGCGCGTGGCGGGGACTTCATGGTCCCGCTTGCGCGGATCAATACCGTCGAGCGCCTCCAGGGCACCCTGGAGCGGTGCGTCTGGCGGCATGCCCCGGCCCTGCTTCGCCCGGGCCTCGCGCAGCAGGCTCTGCGCCAGCTCCTTGCGAGCCCGCGAATCGCTCGGCCGCGTGGCCAGCACCTGGCGGGCGGCGGCGATGGCCCGCTGGAGTGAGTCCTCTGGATCCGCGCCCCGGCGCAGGGAGTCCTCGGCCCGCCGGTTGTGGAAGCGGGCCTCCCAGGTGTGGGCCTCCGCGCTGTCCGCGTCGGCCGCGAGCGCGCGCGCGACCGCCTCCAGCCCGTGGGTGGCGGCCGGCTCCACATCTCCCTGGCTGTACAGCGCCATCACCAGGGCGCGGTACTCGAGCCGGGCGAGCGCGAGCTGGACCTCGGGAAGGCTCTCCCCCGTGGCGGCGGCGGAGGCGAGCACCCGCCGTCCGGCGTCCAGGTCCGCCCGGGCGCCGTCGCGGTCGCCCTGGTTCCATCGCTGGTGGGCGCGCGCCTGGAGGATGTCGCCGCGCAGCAGGGGCGCTTCGAAGAACCAGGGCGGCAGGGGCTCCGCGGCATCCAGCCGCGCCAGCGCGTCGTCCCAGCGGTCCTCGTGGAAGGCGAGCAGCGCGGCGACGTAGTCCGGCGACGGCACCTCGGCGCCCTCGCTCCGGCGCAGCCACAGGAGGGCCGGGTCGCGGTACTCCCGTTGGGTTGCCGCGAGGCGCGACTTCCGCCGTTCGGGGTCCTGGACGTTCTCCACGTCCAGGAGCGCGTCGCGGTAGAGCTGCCCCAGCGCGAGCGCCAGGGACCAGGCGAGGCGCGGCTCGTGGAAGCCCGCCTCCCACGCCGCCTCCAACTGCTCGCGGGCCTTCGCCGGGTCTCCCAGGGCCAGCGTGCCCCGGCCCAGCGCGTACAGTCCCGGGCCCCGAGCCTCCTCGCCCCCGAGAGCGACGTCCCCGGCGAGCGCTTCCAGGCGGTGTCGCAGCTCGGCCCGCTCCGCGCGCACGTCGTGCAGGCGGGCCATGCTGGTGTAGCGGACCTGCGCCTCCACGCGCTCCACGGCCTCCGTGAAGCGGCGGGAGAGGAGCTCGCGGTGTGCGGCCTGCCGGCGGGTGAGCTGCACCTGGACGAGCGCGCCGAGCACGGCGACGAGCGCGACGGCCGCCACGCTCACCGCGACGCGGTTCCGCCGGGCCTTCTTGCGCAGCCGGGAGCCCAGGCTCACGGGCCGCGCGAGCACGGGCCGGTCCTCGAGGAAGCGGTCCAGGTCCTCCGCCAGCGCCAGCGCGGAGTCGTAGCGGGCGGCGCGGTCCTTCTCCAGACACTTGAGGACGATGGCTTCCAGGTCCGCGGGCACGTCCGGGCGCAGCGTGCGCGGAGGCACGGGCTCCACGGTGGCGATGCGGCTGAGGACCTCCAGGCCGTTGGCGCCGGGGATGGGGGGCTGGCCCGTGAGCAGGTGGTAGAGCGTGGCGCCCAGGCTGTAGACATCCGTGCGCCGGTCCAGCTGGCCCACCTCGCCCCGGGCCTGCTCCGGGGACATGTAGGGGGGCGTGCCCAGCACGGAGCCGGTGGCGGTGGCGCCGCGCGCGGTCCAGTCGTGCGCGAGCCCGAAGTCCATCACGTAGGGATGGAGGCGCCCGTCCGCTGTGCGCTCCACCAGGATGTTGCCGGGCTTGAGGTCGCGGTGGATGAGGCCCGCGAGGTGCGCGGCGTGGACGCCCAGGGCGGCCTCGCGGACCAGCCGGACTTGCTGTGCCACGGTGAGTGTTTCCGCGAGCTGTCCCAGCGTCCGCCCGGGGATGTATCGCATCGCGATGAAGGCGCGGCCCTGGGCCTCACCCATCTCATGCACGGGGCACACGCGCTCGTGGTGCACGCGGGCCTGGGCGCGGGCCTCGGCGAGCAGCCGCCGCAAGACGTCCGGATCGTCGCCCTTCATGAACTTGAGGGCGACGTCGCGGCGCAGGCGCGGATCATACGCGAGGAACACCTGACCCATTCCGCCCTGGCCCAGGAAGCGCAGGCCCTGGTAGCGGTCCCACCGTGGAAGCGGGAAGGGAGGCGCCGCCTGGGACGGGGAGGCGGCGGGCGTGAGCGGCGCCATCGTCGACGCCTCCAGGGCCGCGCCGGCGCGTGGCATCAGGGCCGCGAGCGTGGCGTCGGAGATGCGTCCGTGCGCGTGGAGCAGCGCGAGGGGGCCCTTGCCCACGCGCCGGGCTTCTTCCTCCAACGCGGGCGCGTCCGCCTCCGAGACGAGTCCCTCGGCCACCGCGATGCGCAGCTCCTCCTCATACGGAGGGGGCCGGGCGAGCGAGTCCTTCATGCGGCGCGACGCTAGCACCCGGTTCCTTCGTGGACATGGAGCGGTGACGTCCTTCCCGCCTGGAGACGGAGATCCAACCCGGGAGGTTGGCCCCCGGTTGGGTACGTTCACGGGCGGGGGGATGCGCCGATGGGACCCTCCGCCAGCGCCAGCAGCTCTATGTCCCGGAGCAGGTTTTCCAGGCCTTGTCCGCCTTCGGTGACCTTGTAGTACCCGCGAAGCTGTCCCTGGGCGTCCACGAGGACGAAGTGCTCTCCATGGAAGACGCTGAAGAAGTCGTCGTCCCTCGCGTCGGCGTCGCGACCCATCATCACCCGGAAGCCCTTCAGCACGGTCGTCTCCACCTCATCCAGTGGGCCCGTCAACAGCGTCCAGTTGGACGTGTCGAGGTGATGGTCACGCGCATACGCGGTCAGTCGCTCGGGCGTGTCGTGGCGGGGATCCACGCTGAACGAAGCGAAGTGCAGGGCCAGGCCCCGCTCCCTGGCCGTCCGCTGTACCCGCAGCATCTTCTCCGTCAACAGCGGGCACACGGTAGGGCAGCGGGTGAAGAAGAAATCCGCGACGTAGAGGTGTCCCCGCATCTGGGCGTCGGAGAAGGGCCGTCCCGTCTGGTCGGTCAGCGCGAAGCGCGGGAGCGGTCCATACACCGGGAGCTTCTCGGCGGCGATGCGCGCACGTTCTTGCTGGAGCCGGGGCCACGCGGCGAACAGCAGCGCGAAGGCCAGCAGGCCGCCCGCGAGCGCGAACCAGGGCAGCCGCCTGCGCGCCACCGTGAAGGAAATGGACGAAGACTTCATTGGAACCTTGTGGGTGAGGGCTCGGGGTTCAGGGCCTGTCCGAAGGCGGCGCTCGCCCGAGCGGTGGCGTTTCTTTCAGCGTGTGGGTGAGCACGGAAAAGGGACCGCAGGTGTTCAGACAGTGCGCGTCCTCCACGAGCCGTTCGGAGGTCCGAGGGGCCCGCAGCAGGTCGTAGGCTCCGCGCACCTGTCCTCGTTGATCCACCAGCAGCAGGGGGCTCGAGGAAGGAGCGGGAGTCGTCGGAGCATCCGTTGGGGCGAGGATGCCCAGCCCGCGCGCTGTCGCCTCCAACCGGGCGCCATCCCAGACCCGTCGCCAGCCCGGTGGCAGGGGGCCGGGTTCGTCCGAGGGCAGGAGGCGAGACATCGCGATGACGACCTGAACAGACACGCCTTCGGCGTCCAGTTGCTGCTGGATGCTTCGCAGGGATTGGAGGGTGCGCGCATCCGGCTCCGACGCGAACTGGAGCAGCGTGAGCTGGCCCTGGATCTGGCCGGTCTCCAGGGCGCGTCCCCGGTCGTCGCGAAGCGTGAAGGAGGGCAGCGGGCCATACACGGGCGGCGGTACGAGCACCTCGCCCACGGTGTCGTCGTGGCCCGTTCCCGACCAGGCGAAGTCCAGCACCATCACGAGCGCCGCGCATGCCAGCGCGAACAGGGTCAATCCCATCACTCCCAGCAGCGCGAGCAGCCACGACCGCCCGGCATGCGGCTCGGAGCGTGGGGAGGGGGAGGGCATGGCGGCGCACCCTGTCGCATCCGGTGGCCCCATGCGATGCGACACCTTGTCGCAGCGCTCCCGCGACAACGTGTCGCGCTCCGTGCCCGGACACTTCCGCTACAGGGGAGGCGGGGCCGAAGGGCCTCCAGGAGAGGAAGCCATGAAGGCGCTGGTGATGTGGTTGCATTTGCTGGGCGCGGCACCCCTGGCCGTGCCGGATGCCGGGAGCGATGCGGGAGTGGTGCGCGCGGAGACCGCCGTGGGGTCGGCGGTCAGTGCTTCGGGGCGCCTGCGCGTGGAGGTCCGCTCCGCGGCCGTGCCCCTCCGAAGAGGTGTCCAGGTGTTGCGGGTTCAGGTCACCGACGCCGCGTCGGGAAAGCCGGTGCCCGACGTCGTGCTGGCCGTCCAGCCCTGGATGCCTTCCATGGGCCATGGGATCGAGGAAGTCCCTCGCGTCATCGCTCGCGAGCCTGGGACCTTTGACGTGACGGAGTTGGACCTCTTCATGCCCGGCGTCTGGGAGCTGCGCTTCACCCTGAAGGGAGCGGTGGAGGACACGGCGGCGGTCACCCTCAAGCTGGGAAGGTAGACGCGTGTCGAAACGCCGCGTTGACGCGCCGGGGGCTTGCCGCTACGCAAGAGGCTCCAGCCACCTGACGCTTCCGATGGCGGTCCGTTCACGAGGGACCGTAGGGCGTCTCCAGAAGGTGCGCACGGCCCGCCCTGATGGAGCCCCATGGCCGCGTCGTGCTGGAGGCAGCGATGCTTGCACTGCTGGGAGCAGGTCTGGTGGGAGTCGTGTTGGGGATGCGCCATGCGCTGGAGCCCGACCATCTGGCGGCGGTCTCCACCTTGTCCATGGAGCGCAGCCGACCTGTTCGGGAAAGCCTGTGGTTGGGCGCGGCCTGGGGCTTGGGACACAGCCTGGCGCTGTTCGTCGTGGGGGGCGTGCTCGCCGCGCTGCGCACTCAGATGCCAGAGCGCGTTGGCAGTGCGTTGGAGCTGGCCGTGGCCGTGATGGTCGTCGGGCTGGGAGTCCGCGCGCTGAGCGTCGCCTTTCGAGAAGGCTCCCAGGGACCCAGGACCCTGCACCAGCACGGTGCCCAGGTGCATACCCACGCCGGTTCCGCTGACCACGTCCACGTGTCGCGGTGGCCCGTGGCGCTGCGCCCCCTGGTCGTGGGCCTCGTGCACGGCCTGGCTGGCAGTGGCGCGCTGACAGCGCTCGTGATGGCGGAGCTGCCGTCCCTGAACGCGCAGCTCCTCTACATCGCTACGTTCGGCCTGGGGTCCGTCCTGGGAATGGCGGCCCTGACGGGGCTGGCTGGCCTGTCCCTGCGCCGCATGGCCCAGCGCACGCCGACGCGGGTGGCCCTGCTGGGAGCCGCTGGGGCGCTGTCGGTCGTCATCGGACTCTGGTGGGGCTGGGACGCGGCGAGCAGCACCTTCCCTCTGTCCTGAGCGCGGTGGGGCTCGCCTGTCCGGCAGGCGTGCCCCTCGCCTGTTGCCAACATTTCGACATGCGAATATGTTCATGTCGTCATGCCAGCCAGCCCTTCTCTTGATGTGGGTCCGCTGACCCGCGTCCTCAAGGCCCTTGGCGACGAGACGCGCCTGCGCATCGTCGCCCTGCTCTCGCACTCGGAGTTGTGCGTCTGCCATCTGGAGAGCGCGCTCTCCCTTCCTCAGTCCAACACCTCCCGGCACCTCTCCGTCCTCAAGGCCGCCGGGCTCGTCGAGGCGCGTCGCGAGGGCAGTTGGGTCTACTACCGGTTGGCGCCGCAGTCGGACGCACTGTGCGCTTCCCAGGTGCAGGCCCTCGTCTCGGCCTTTGCTACGCGCGCGGCGCTCCAGCGCGAAGTGGCGCGTGTCCTGAAGTCCTGCGGCCCTGACGCCTGCAAGTAGCGCCTCCCTGTTTCCCGGGTTGCTCCCACCCATGTCCTCGCTGATCGCCTCCGAAGGCATCGTCAAGAAGCTCTCCCTCATCGACCGTTTCCTGCCGGTGTGGATCTTCGCCGCCATGGGCCTGGGCATTGGCCTGGGGCGCCTCTTTCCTGACCTGGGCAGTCGACTGGACACGGTGAAGCTGGACACCGTTTCGCTGCCCATCGCGCTGGGCCTCCTGTGGATGATGTATCCGGTGCTCGCGAAGGTCCGTTACGGCGAGCTGGGGGGTCTGCGCGCGCGAGGGAAGCTCTTCACCACGTCCCTGTTCCTCAACTGGGTGGTGGGGCCCCTGCTGATGTTCGCGCTGGCGTGGCTCTTCCTGCCGGACCTGCCGCACTACCGCAATGGCCTGGTGCTCATCGGGCTTGCTCGCTGCATCGCCATGGTCCTCATCTGGAACATGCTGGCCTGCGGCAGCAACGAGGTCGCCGCCGTGCTCGTGGCGCTCAACTCCGTCTTCCAGATCCTCTTCTATTCGGTGCTCGGCTGGCTCTTCCTCACCCTCATTCCGGGCTGGCTTGGAGCGGATGTCGCGGCGTTCGACGTGTCCATGTGGAGCATCGCCAAGAGCGTGCTCATCTTCCTGGGCGTGCCGTTGGTGGCGGGCGCGCTGACACGCGTGGGCCTGACCCGCCTCAAGGGGGAGGCCTGGTACGAGCAGCGCTTCTTGCCCCGACTGGGCCCCACGGCGTTGCTGGGCCTGCTCTACACCATCGTGCTCATGTTCGCGATGCAGGGGGAGAAGCTGACGCGCCTGCCGCTGGACGTGGTGCGGATCAGCATCCCGCTGCTGATCTACTTCGTCGTCATGTTCGCCGGTGCCTTCTTCCTCTCGCGAAAGCTGGGCTTCAGCTACGAGGAGACCGCGTCGCTCTCCTTCACGGCGGCAGGCAACAACTTCGAGCTGGCCATCGCCGTCGCCGTGGGGGTCTTCGGCATGTCCTCTGGAGAAGCGCTGGCCGGTGTGGTGGGCCCGCTCATCGAGGTGCCCGCCCTCATCTCGCTCGTCTACCTCTCGCTGTGGCTGAGGCCCCGATGAAGAAGGTCATCTTCGCGTGTGTGCACAACGCCGGCCGCTCCCAGATGGCGGCGGCGTTCTTCAACGCCCTGGCCGACCCAGCGCGGGCGCGAGCCGTGTCCGCTGGCACGCAGCCGGGCGCCTGTGTCCATCCCGAGGTCCAGGCCGTCATGGCCGAAGTGGGCATCGACCTCTCTGGGGCGAGGCCGCAGCACCTCACGGATGAACTCGCCCAGGGAGCCCAGTGGCTCATCACCATGGGGTGCGGTGATGCGTGCCCCTTCGTGCCTGGGCTGAAGCGGGGCGACTGGCCCCTGGAGGACCCCAAGGGCAAGCCGGTGGAGCGCGTGCGCGAGATCCGCGAGGAGGTGCGGACTCGCGTGGAGCAGCTGCTGTCTCAAGAGGGGTGGGCGCGGTCGCGGGAGGGGCTTCACGAGCCGTGAGGTGACGCCGCGCCCAGGAAGCCGCTCCACGATGGGCATCGGCTTGTCGGGCGCCCATCGTCGACCGCGTACGCCTCCGGGGCGCCTCGCGGACCCACCGGCTCAGGAGATGGTGAAGCGGTAGAGCTGGAAGCCACCCGACGAGGCCATCTCGAAGTCGCGCACGTTGCGAGGGGCCCCGGTCTCGCTGCGCTGGGCGAGCTTGAAGTCGCCGGTCCCGTTGCTGGCCTGGAAGCGGAACTCATACGCGCCCGGCTCGGTGGGCAGCATGAGCGCGGACATCTTGGTCACGGTGAGGTTGACGAAGCCCGGCAGGGGCTCGCCGTCCGCGCGGCGCACGGAGCCGATGGCGCGCAGGAAGGGCGAGCCTCCGGTGAGGATGAGGTACTGGGGATCGGCGGTGCGCGCGGGCTTCGCCGGTCCAGGTGAAGCAGGGGCCTCTGCCTCACGGGGCTCTTCGGAGGGGGTTCGCGCCGCGCCCTTGCCGGCACGCTTCGCCTTCGCGGGGGTGGAGGGAGTCTCGCTGCTCGCGGCGGCAGGGGACGGCGCTTCGGACTCAGCGGGAGCGGACGGAGCAGTCATGCTCTCGGCGGCCTCGGATGCGGAGACCTCCGGCGCGGTCTTCTTCTTCGCGGCGCGACCTGACAGCTTGCGCGCAGGGGCCTCGGTCGCTTCCGCGGGAGCCGCCTCCGCCGCGGGAGGGGTTCCCTCGATGGTGCTCGTGGGCGAGGTCACTTCCACGTGAGACACGGCCGCCGCTGCTTCCGCGCTGTTCGACGACAGCCGCTCGGTCGCGGGCTCATGAGGCGTGGTCACTTCGGATGCGCTCTTCCGCTTGGAGGCGCCCTTCGGCGTCTTCGTCCCGTGCTTCAAAGCGCTGTCACCGGGACCCGTCTTCGACTCAGGAGCCTCCGGGCCCTGCGCGGACTTCGGGGCCCGCGTGGAAGCCTTCGCGGCGGATGCCTTCGAGGGCTGCGGGGGCGCCTTCGAAACTCGCGCGGCGGGCTTTGCCTTCGAGGGAGCCGCCTTCGCCGCGACCTTCTTCGCGACAGGGGTCTTCGCGGGCTTGCCCTTCGACACCGCCACCTTCTTCGAGGGCGCGGTCTTCAGCGCCCTTGCCGGCGACTTCGGCCTGGCGGCCACGGGCTTCTTCACCGTGGCGGGGGCCTTGCCTCGGGCGGGCTGTTTCCCTGGCTTCGTGGCGGCCTTGCTGGCGGCGCCGCGGGACTTGGACGGAGCAGGGGAGGCGGAGGGTCGGGTCGGACGGCGCTGGGCCATGAAGTCATCCTCGAAAGGCCCGAACGGTCGGCGCCGTCGGCCTCTGTTCCTGGATGGCTAGTGCACCCATCGCCGCGCCGCAAGGCGCACGTGCGCCTTGCACTCGCTTCCTGTCTCCCGCTGGCCGCCGGACCGGAGGGCGGACCTGGGTCCGCGTCCCGGCCACCGACCCACCGGGAGCGGGCCGGCGGGTGTCACGACAGCACGAACCGGTCGTCGGGCTTCAGCGGCGGGGGAAGCGGCTCGCCCGCCAGCTCCAGCACCGCGCGCTCGATGGTGCGCGTCAGCGCGTCGAGCGGCAAGTCGTTGGGCTCGGTCCCGAACGGGTCCTCCAGCTCCGACGTCACCATGTCGAGCGCGATGAACGTATAGGAAGTGAAGGTGGAGACGAGCGGCGTGGCCCAGCCCAGGCTGCCGGCCAACGCGAAGGGCAGCATCAGGCTGTAGATGTAGACCGTCCGGTGCAGCATGACGCTGTACGCGTAGGGAATCGGCGTCGTGGCGATGCGCTCGCAGCCGCCCAGCACCTCCGCCATCCGGTGCAGGTTTTCATCGAGCGAGGCCACCAGGATGTCGCTCAATCGGCCCTGGCGGCGCTGCTCGGACAGCCATGCGCCCAGCTCCAGCAACACCCGGGCTGGCCGGTGCTCCGCGCGGACCACCTGCTCGCGCACGCCCGGGGGCAGTGTGGCCACGTCGACCCGGGTCTCCCGGAGCTGGTGGTTCAGCGTCACCGCGAGCGCGCGGAGCCGGTCGCAGACGCCGCGACGCTCCTCCGGGGTGAGCGCGGGCACGGGCAGGGTGAACGCCTGTCGGGCAAAGGAGCGCGTGACGATGATCAGCGACCCCCACAGCTTGCGGCCCTCCCAGAAGCGGTCGTACGCCGTGCTGTTGCGGAACCCCAGGAAGATGGCCAGCGCCACGCCCAGCATTCCCAGGGGGCCGGCTTCCAGGTGGAAGGGCAGGGGCCGCAGCGCCACCACGCCACAAGCCAGCCCGAGGAAGAACAGCAGCCGCATCAGGATGCGGGACACCACCGAGCCGCGCCAGACGAACAGCATGCGGAGCCAGTGCAGCCGCGGACGGACGATCATGCCGCCCCTCTAGCACTTCCCCTCCATCTCCTTGGGCAATCGAGTGGACCGGTGGGGCTCCTGGGAGGCCGGACGCCGCCCACCTCGCAGGTGGGGAACAGGGATTCGTCCAGGACGTTTGACCCGTTTTCCTGGTTCCGGTCCTCCCTGTCTCCCGCACCCGGTGCGCGGTGGGCGCTCGCTGCGTCGGCCCGCCTCGCACCCCTTCCCGGGAGGCTTCACCCCATGCATCCCCCTCGTCTCTCTTCACGCGCGGCCCGCTCCGCGCGGATGGCCACCGCCGCGCTCCTGTTGTTGCTCCCCGCCCTGGCCGTCGCGGCGGACCGGGGCGCCTGGGCCCCAGGCGTCGCGTATGTCGTGGGCGACATCGCGTCGTATGGCGGCAAGGGCTACGACTGCCGGCAGTCCCACACCTCGCTGGTGGGCTGGGAGCCTCCCAATGTGCTCGCGCTGTGGCTGGAGCGCACCGGCAACCCGCCCGCGGACACCCAGGCCCCCACCGCGCCCACCGGCCTCGCGTCCCCCTCCAAGACGTATGACAGCGTGTCGCTGACGTGGAGCGCGTCCACCGACAACGTGGGCGTCACCGGCTACGAGGTCTTCGTCAATGGCGCCACCACGGCGGCCGTCACCTCCACCACGCTCAGCGCCACCGTGTCTGGCTTGTCCGCCGACACGACGTACACCTTCACCGTGAAGGCGCGCGATGCCGCGGGCAACCGCTCCGCGGCGAGCGCGGCGTTCAGCACCACCACGCCCCCGCGCCCGGCGCCCGACACCCAGGCCCCCACCGCGCCTGGCTCCCTGCGCTCCACCGGCGTGACGGCCTCCAGCGTCTCCCTGGCCTTCAACGCGTCCACGGACAACGTGGGCGTCACCGGCTACGAAATCTTCGTCAATGGCGCCACCACGGCGGCGGTCACCTCCACCACGACCAGCGCCACCGTGACGGGGCTCTCCGCGAACACGACGTACACCTTCACCGCGAAGGCGCGTGACGCCGCGGGCAACCGCTCCGCCGCCAGCAACAGCCTCGCCGTGACGACGGGCAACTCCACCCCCTCGGGCAGCAAGGTGCTGGTCGGCTACTGGCACAACTTCGACAACGGCTCCACCAACATCCGGCTGCGCGACATCTCCTCCAAGTTCAATGTCATCCAGGTCGCCTTCGCGGAGCCGGTGGCGGGCGCGCCGTCGGGCACCATGGGCTTCACGCCGTACAACGCCACCGTGGCGGAGTTCAAGGCAGACATCGCCACGCTCAAGGCGCAGGGCCGCAAGGTGCTCATCTCCCTGGGCGGCGCGAATGGCACCATCCACCTGGACGACGCGGCGGCGAGGCAGGCCTTCGTCACCAGCATGCAGGGGCTCGTCAACACGTATGGCTTTGACGGCCTGGACCTGGACCTGGAGGGCAGCTCGCTGGCGCTCAACGGCGGGGACACCGACTTCCGCAACCCCACCACGCCGCGCATCCAGAACCTCATCGCGGGCACCCGGCAGTTGCTCAACGACAACGGCGCGGGCTTCCTGCTCACCATGGCCCCGGAGACCGCCTACGTGCAGGGCGGCTTCGCGGCCTACGGCGGCCCGTGGGGCGCCTACCTCCCCGTCATCCACGCGCTGCGCGACCGGCTGACGTACCTGCACGTGCAGCACTACAACACCGGCACCGTGACGGCGCTGGACGGC
Organism: Corallococcus sp. Z5C101001; assembly: GCF_007352635.1. Taxonomy (NCBI): domain Bacteria; kingdom Pseudomonadati; phylum Myxococcota; class Myxococcia; order Myxococcales; family Myxococcaceae; genus Corallococcus; species Corallococcus sp. Z5C101001. Next base: position 283,588 of record NZ_VKLU01000011.1, on the reverse strand, counting down.
CGCGCCTACGCGCAGGCCACGCCGGACTTCCACGTGGCCATGGCGGAGATGCTGCTCCAGGGCTTCCCCGTGGGCGGCAACGCGAGCGCGGTCTTCCCGGCGCTCCAGCCGGAGCAGGTCGTCATCGGCCTGCCGTCCTCGCCGCAGGCCGCGGGCGGCGGCTACACGACGCCCGCCAACGTGCAGAAGGCGCTGGACTACCTGATGAAGGGCCAGTCCTTCGGCGGCGCCTACGTGCTGCGCAAGGCCGGCGGCTACCCGGGCTTCAAGGGGCTGATGACCTGGTCCATTAACTGGGATCAGTTCACGAACTTCGAGTTCTCCAACAGCCACCGCGCCTACCTGGACACCTACCGGTAGGGACGCGGCCGTCGCTGTCCACGGGCTTCATGCCGGTGGACAGCGGTGGGTAGGGCTACTCCCGCGCGTCGTTGAACCCCGCCGGGCAGCTGAAGGACGCCGGCACCGACCAGAGCTGTTCCCGGTCGGTGTCATCCAGCGCGCGGAAGTAGACGCGGCTGCCCAGGCGGGTGAAGCCGTCTGGCGCGATGGCTGGCGTTCCCGGCCCGGTGGTCGCGAACCGCCCGGTCGTCGCCACGGTGCCCCGCGTGAACCAGGGTTGCAGGCCGCTGCCCGTGGCCGAGCCGCTGAAGAGGACCACGCCCTCTCCCGTGGCGAACACGGGCGAGGCGTATTCGTCGTTCCGGGACAGCGTCTGGAAGAGCTTGCGCGTGCCCGCGGACGTGCCGTCCGTGGCCCACAGCTCCACGGCCGCCGGGGCGGGGCCGTCAACGAACTGGGCGACGGAGAAGTACAGGCTCCCCGCAGACAGGGTGCTCCGCTGCACGAAGGGATAGGCGTTCGCGTTGTATCGGGGCAGGGTGGCCACGGACGCCTTGCCGCCGCCCGCCAGCAGGAGGCTCTGGATGCGCAGCTGCTGCGTGTCCAGGTCCACGGACGAGAGGTAGACCTTGGACCCCAGCACGCCCAGGATGTGGACGGCCCGGCCGAACGTCTCCAGCTTCACCGTCCCCCCGCCCGTGCCATCTGTCTTCCAGACCTGGGAGTTGGGCCCGTCCTCCACGATGAACAGGCCCAGGCTGCCCGCCTGCGCCACCTGCACGATGTTCAGCCGCCGCGAGCTCAGGCCCGCGACGGCCTGGGTCCCCGCCAGCGTGCCGTCGGTGCGCCACAGCCGGGTGCCCGAGTCTTCGTTCCGGAAGAAGAGCAGCGCGCCTCCGACCTGCAGGGTCGCCTGGGAATAGAGTCCGTTGACGCCGCCGAGGACGCTGATCCGCTGCGTCCCCACGGCCGTCCCGTCCGAGCGCCACAGCTCGGCGTCCTCGGTGCCGGAGCGCGCCCGGAAGAAGACCAGCCGGCCATTGACCGCGGTCGCGCTCAGCAACGTGGAGCCCTCCGGCCCTGACGTGATGTCCCGGACGAGCTTCGTGCCCAGGGACGTCCCGTCGCTGACCCACAGCTCCGTCCCCGTGATGGCCACGGACATCTGGAAGAAGAGCCGGTTGCCCACCGCCACCGGTGACTCCACGCCGGAGTACCCCACGGGGAAGCCCCGGACGGGGACGGTGCCCGCCGCCGTGCCGTTGCTGCGCCACAGGATGGAGCCCTCGGAGGAGGGGCCGTTGGTGGCGAAGTAGAGGGTCCCCTGGACGTCGGTCAGCCCCTGCAGCCGCGTGGCGGTGCTGGCGAGCGGAGGAATGACCACCTTCACCCGCGACGCCACCCCGGACGGGCACGCCTGGGCCTCCACCTGGCGCGCTTGCTCCTCCTCCGGCATGCCACCGCAGCCCACCAATGCCAGCCACGCCACGGCGCCCCAGTTCTTCACTCCCATGAACGGCTCCTTCCGGCCCAAGTGTCCGGAAGGGTGGGGGGCAGGGCAGTGCCTTCCAACAAGCACTGGAAGGAGGGGGGAGTGTCTTCAGGCCCTCCCTCCTTCGGAGGCTCAGGTCTTCTTCAGCTTCTCCCCCACCGCGGAGAGGAGCTGGTCGAAGGACTCCTCGAACAGGCGGATGCCATCCGTGGTCAGCGTGTCGGTGAGCTTCCGCATGGAGATGCCGCCCGCCTCCAACTGGCGCAGGGTGGCCTCCGCGGCCGGGAGGTCCTCCTCCAGGCTCGCGCGCACCTTGCCGTGGTCGCGGAACGCGTCGATGGTCGCGGGCGGCATGGTGTTCACCGTGTCGCGGCCGATGAGCTCCTCCACGTAGAGCACGTCCCTCAGCTTCGGGCTCTTGGTGCTGGTGCTCGCCCAGAGCACGCGCTGCACCCTGGCGCCCTTCGCCGCGAGCGCCTTCCAGCGCGCGCCGCCGAAGATCTCCTTGTAGATGCGGTAGGCGAGCTTCGCGTTGGCGATGGCCACCTTGCCGCTCAGCCCCTCCAGCGCCTTCTGCTGTTCGGGCGTGGCGCCGGCCTTCAGCTTCTTTTCGATCTCCTTGTCCGCCAGGGTGTCGATGCGGCTGACGAAGAACGACGCCACGCTGGCGACGCGGCTCACGTCCCCTCCGGACGCGGCCAGCTTCTCCAGGCCGCTCACGTAGGCCTCGGCGATCTGCCGGTAGCGCTCCTGGCTGAAGAGCAGCGTCACGTTGATGTTGATGCCCTCGGAGGTGAGCTGCTCGAAGGCCGGAACGCCGGCCTCCGTGCCCGGGACCTTGACCATCACGTTGGGCCGCGCGAGCGTCTTCCACAGCCGCCGCGCCTCCTCCAGGGTGGCCTTCGTGTCGAGCGCCAGCCGGGGGGACACCTCCAGCGACGCGAAGCCGTCCTGGCCCTTCGTCGCGTCGTAGACGGTGCGCAGGATGTCCGCCGCGCCCTGCACGTCGCGCACCGCCAGCTGCTCGTAGAGGTCGTTGCCGGACAGACCCTGGCCCTTCGCCGCGTCGAAGAGGTCCTGATAGTCGTCGCTGCCCGACACCGCCTTCTGGAAGATGGTCGGGTTGGAGGTGAGCCCCTTGAGGCCGTCCTCGTCGATGAACTTCTTCAGCGTGCCCTTCGTGATGTAGCTGCGCTGGAGGTTGTCCACCCAGACGGATTGGCCAAACTCGGCGAGCTGTCGAAGCGGATTCATGGGTTCTCCCGTCGGGGGCGCAGGGCGCCCGGATGGCGTTCCTTCAAGATGACCACGTGCCGCCCCCCGAGCCCGGCCGGGCAGGCAGGCACTCGCGGATTCTGCCTGGACGCGAGGCCAGCGGGGGCGACCGCTTCTCGCGGGCCGCGTCAGTCAACACAGTACCGGGGGGCACCCCTGTCCCCCTGAACTCCGGGAGCGAAACGATGGCGGACACCTTGGCGGACCTCGCGGCGCAGCTGCGCATCGACAGCATCCGCTGCACCACGGCGGCGGGCTCGGGCCACCCCAGCTCATCCATGTCCGCGGCGGACATCATGGCCGTGCTGTTCCAGAAGTACCTGCGCTTCGACTTCCAGCAGCCGCGCGCGCCCAACAACGACCGCTTCGTGCTCTCCAAGGGCCATGCCTGCCCGGTCCTCTACTCCGCCTTCAAGGCGGCGGGCGCCATCGACGACCGGGAGCTGCTCACCCTGCGCAAGTTCGGCAGCCGGCTGGAGGGGCACCCGAACCCCCACGTGCTGCCGTACGTGGACGTGGCCACGGGGTCGCTCGGCCAGGGGCTCGCCGTCGGCGTGGGCATGGCGCTCACCGCGCGCATGGACGGGCTGCCCTTCCGCACCTACGTGCTGATGGGGGACAGCGAGACGGCGGAGGGCTCCGTGTGGGAGGCGTTCGACAAGGCCAGCCACTACCAGCTCGACAACCTCTGCGCGATCATCGACGTGAACCGGCTGGGCCAGAGCCGCGCGACGGAGCTGGGCTGGAACGTGGAGGCCTATGTGGCCCGCGCCCGCGCGTTCGGGTGGCATGCCATCGCGCTGGATGGGCACGACCTGGGCGCCATCGACCGCGCCTTCGCCGAAGCCCAGGGCAAGAAGGGGCAGCCCACCTGCCTCATCTGCAAGACGGAGAAGGGCCACGGCTACTCGCTCATCGCCAACAAGGAAGGCTGGCACGGCAAGCCGCTGCCGGAGGACAAGGCGAAGGACGCCATCCGCGAGCTGGGCGGCGAGCGGAACGTCCGCATCCAGGTGAAGAAGCCGGAGGCGGTGAAGCCCTCCGGCCTGGACGTGGCCGCGCCGCTGAAGCTGCCCACGTACGAGGTCGGCCAGAAGGAGGCCACGCGCAAGGCGTATGGCGACGCGCTCCTGGCGCTGGGCAACGCCCGGCCGGACGTGGTGGCGCTGGACGCGGAGGTGTCCAACTCCACGTACTCGGACGAGTTCCACAAGGCGCACCCGAAGCGCTACTTCGAGATGTTCATCGCGGAGCAGAACATGGTGTCCAGCGCGGTGGGCATGGCGGTGCTGGGCAAGAAGGTCTTCGTCAGCACCTTCGCGGCCTTCCTGTCGCGCGCGTATGACCAGGTGCGCATGGCGGCCATCTCCAACGCGACGGTGCACCTGTGTGGCAGCCACGCGGGCGTCTCCATTGGCGAGGACGGGCCGTCGCAGATGGCGCTGGAGGACCTGGCGATGATGCGCGCGGTGGGCGGCAGCACGGTGCTCTACCCGAGCGACCCGAACCAGACCGCGAAGCTGCTGGCGCAGGTGCTGGAGCGCCCGGGCATCACCTACCTGCGCAGCACGCGTGAGAAGACGCCGGTGCTCTACCCCGCGACGGAGGCGTTCCCCCTTGGCGGCAGCAAGGTGCTGCGGCGCTCCGACAAGGACGTGGCGACGGTGGTGGCCGCCGGCATCACGCTGCACGAAGCGCTCAAGGCGTATGAGCTGCTGAAGCAGGAGGGCATCCCGGTGCGCGTCATCGACCTGTATTCGGTGAAGCCGGTGGACGCGAAGACGCTGCGCGAGGCCGCGCGCGAGACGCAGGGGAGGCTGGTCGTGGTCGAGGACCACTGGGCCGAGGGCGGGCTCGCGGACGCGGTGCTGGAGGCCTTCACGGGCGAGCGCGCGCTGCTGCCCACGGTGGTGCGCCTGGCGGTGACGAAGCTGCCGGGCTCCGGCAAGCCCGCGGAGCTGCTGAACGCCGCCGGCATCGACGCCGAGCACATCGTGGAGAGCGTCACGTCGCTGGTGGAGGACTCGCCCCTGCGTGGGGACGGGCGCGGCAAGCCGTCCGAGAACGCCTGGGGCCACACGAACGCCTGAGGCCCCGCGCCCCGGCCGTCAGTCCTGGGCTGGAGGCCGCGGCTCCAGCCGGCCCGCCGCTCGCCACGCCCCGAACGCCCGGGCGTAGGCGAGCGCGGTGCGCTGGTCCGCGTCCCGGAGGTCCGGGTTGGCGCCGCGCTGGAGCAGCAGCTCCACCACGTCCAGCTTGTCGAACATGGCCGCGAACATCAGGGGCGTGCGGCCGTCTCCGCCCGCGCCGTCCACCTTCGCGCCCGCGTCCAGCAGCACCGTGGCGATGGCCGCGCTGCCCTTGAACGCGGCGCCGGCCAGCGGCGTCTGCCCGGCGTCGTTGGTCTGCTCCGGGTTGGCCCCGCGCTTCAGCAGGAGGTGCGTCGCCTCCATGTGGCCGTGGTAGCTGGCCAGCATCAGGAGCGAGTCGCCGCGCTCGTTGCGCAGGCCCGCGGGCAGCCCGGCGTCGAGCATCACCGCCAGGTCCCGGGCCGCGCCCGCGCGGGCCAGCGCGAACGCGGTCCTCGCGAGGTCGACCACCGCGGCGTCGTCGGAATCCCCGTCCGAGGGACGAGGGGCATCGAGGGTCTTCATGACGGTGTGGGGGAGCATGGGCGGTGTTCCTTTCTCTCTAGCGAGAGCGGCGCAGCTGCTGGACGGCGGTGGCGATGCGCGCGCCGTAGTCCTCGTCGGCGGCGCGGAAGTGGGCGATGGCGCGGGTGATGATGTCCTCGCGGCTCACCTGGGCGAGGCTGCCGGAGAGGTTCTCCACCAGCCGCGCCTTCGCGGCCTCGTCCATCAGCCGGTAGAGGGCGCCCGCCTGCACGAAGTCGGTGTCCTCGGCGTGCTTGCCGTGCACGAAGGTGCCCGTCATGCCGTCCACCGCGTAGCCCAGGCCGGGGGACGCGTCCGTCTGCGCGGGGCCGTGGAAGCTGTTCGGCTCGTAGTTGGGGCCGCGCCCGCCGTTGCCGTCGAAGCGCATGGCGCCGTCACGGCCGTAGTTGCGCGCGCCGCCCTTCACGCCGCGCGGCGCGTTCACGGGCAGCTGCGTGCTGTTGATGCCCACCCGGTAGCGGTGCGCATCGCCGTACGCGAACAGCCGCGCCTGGAGCATCCGGTCCGGCGACGGGCCGATGCCGGGCACGAAGTGCGCGGGGTCCAACGCCGCCTGCTCCACCTCCGCGAAGAAGTTCTCCGGGTTGCGGTTCAGGGTGAGCCTGCCCACCTCCATCAGCGGGTAGTCCTGGTGCGGCCACACCTTGGTGAGGTCGAACGGGTTGAAGCGGTAGTTCGCCGCGTCCGCCTCCGGCATCACCTGCACCTTGAGCGTCCACGAGGGGAACTCGCCGCGCTCGATGGCCTGGTACAGGTCGCGCTGGTGGTGCTGCGGATCCTTCCCGCCCAGGGCTTCGGCCTCCGGCGAGGTGAGGGTGCGGATGCCCTGGTCGGTCTTGAAGTGGAACTTCACCCAGGAGCGCTCGCCCCGCGCGTTCACCCACTGGAAGGTGTGTGAACCGAAGCCGTCCATGTGCCGCAGCGTCGCGGGGATGCCCCGGTCGCCGAACAGCCAGGTGAACTGGTGCGTGGCCTCCGGCGAGTAGGAGAAGAAGTCCCAGACGTTGTCCGGCTCCTGGCAGTTCGTGTACGGGTCGTACTTCTGCGAGTGGATGAAGTCCGGGAACTTGATGCCGTCGCGCAGGAAGAACACCGGCGTGTTGTTGCCCACGAGGTCCCAGTTGCCGTCCTCCGTGTAGAAGCGCACCGCGAAGCCGCGCGGGTCGCGGGCGGTGTCCGGCGCACCCTTGGAGCCCGCCACGGTGGAGAAGCGCAGGAAGACCTCCGTCTGCTTGCCCACCTCGCTGAAGACCTTCATGCGCGTGTAGCGCGTCACGTCCTTCGACGTGACCTCGAAGGTGCCGTAGGCGCCGGAGCCCACCGCGTGCACCACGCGCTCCGGGATGCGCTCGCGGTTGAAGCGGGCCAGCTTCTCCAGCAGGTGGTGGTCCTGGAGCAGCACCGGGCCGCTGGGGCCGGCGGTCTGCGAGAGCTGGTTGTCGGCGACCGGGGCGCCGGCTTCGGTGGTGAGGGTGGGGCGCTGGGACATGGCCGCTTTCCTTTGCGTGAGGGCTTTCGGGGCACTTCGACGGGGAAAGGTAGAGAGCGGGCGGCAATCGGGCCAAGACATCGTTTGGATGGAAGTGATAGGCAGGGGTTATCGGTTCACGGAGGGGCCATGGCCTCGCTCAACGACCTCAGCCTGCGGCAGTTGGAGTACGTGGTGGCGGTGGCGGAGACGCTGGGCTTCCGGCGGGCGGCCGAGCGGTGCCACGTCTCCCAGCCGGCCCTGAGCGCGCAGATTCAGCAGCTGGAGGCGGTGCTCGGGGTGAAGCTGTTCGAGCGGGACGCGCGCCGCGTGCTGCTCACGCCAGAGGGTCGGGAGCTGGTGGCGAGGGCGCGCCGGGTGCTCACGGAGGCGGAGGACCTCCTCACGGCGGCGGCGCGGATGGGGGACCCCTTCGCGGGCCCGCTGCACCTGGGCGCCATCCCGACGGTGGCGCCCTATGTGCTGCCGGAGGTGGTGCCCGCGCTGGTGAAGCGCTACCCGAAGCTGCGGCTGCGGCTGCGCGAGGAGAAGACGGCGCTGCTCATGCGCGACATGGATGAGGGCCGGCTGGACGCGGCGCTGCTCGCGGTGGACACGGAGCTGGGGCGCGCGGTGGAGCACGAGGTCATCGCGGAGGACCCCTTCGTCGTCGCGGCGCCTCCCGGGCACCCGCTGGAGAAGAAGCAGCAGGTGCAGCTGCGCGACCTGGACGAGGAGGAGGTGCTGCTCCTGGAGGACGGGCACTGCTTCCGGAGCCAGACGCTGGCCCTGTGCACGCGCGTGGGCGCGCGTGAGGTGGACTTCCGGGCCACCAGCCTGACGACGCTCGCGCAGATGGTGATGGCGGCGGGCGGCATCACGCTGCTGCCCAAGCTGGCGGTGCCCATGGAGAACCGGCAGGGGCAGCTGGTGGTGCGGCCCTTCGCGCCGCCGGGGCCGGGCCGCACGCTCGCCCTCGCGTGGCGTCCCGGACACCCCCGGGCCGAAGCGCTGCGCGCCATCGCGGGGACGCTGCGCTCCGCGTGGCCCGGTGGGGCAGGGCGGGCGAAGGTCAGCGCAGCGGCTGCTCGGAAGTGACGATGCCGTCCGCGTCCGCGTAGAGGTGGTGGCCCGGGGTGAAGGTGACTCCTGCGAAGCGCACCTCCACGTCGCGCTGACCCTCGTTGCGCTTGCCGCTCCTGAGCGGGTGGGTGCCCAGGGCCTTCACGCCGATGTCGGTGCGGCCCACCTCCTCCGCGTCGCGGATGCAGCCGTTCACCACCACGCCCGCCCAGCCGTTCTTCTGTCCGAGCGCCGCCAGCACGTCGCCCACCAGCGCGCACCGCCGGCTGCCCCCGCCGTCCACCACCAGCACGCGGCCCAGGCCGGGCTCCTCCAGCGCCTGGCGCACCCGCGAGTTGTCCTCGGGCGCCCGCACCGTGCTGATGGGGCCGCTGAAGCTCCTGCGCCCGCCGTAGTCCAGGAAGCCAGGGTCCGCGATCTGGAACCGCGAGGTGTCCGCGTGGGCATCGCAGAGGTCCGCGGTCTTGAAGTCAGAGGAGTCGTTCATGACTGGGAGGATGCGCACGCCGGGCGCGTCCGACTGTGATTGCTCGGGTGGGTCCGGGCGCCTTGGCCGTGCATTGTTCAAAACCCTATCGTCAACGCCTTCCAGAGGGGGAAGTTCATGCAAGCATTGAAGTGGCTGGTGGGCGCGCTCGCGCCCCGGTAGCGCCCACCGCCGCGCGCCGTCCCTGCCGGAACGGCGCGCGGCTCCCAAGGCCGTGTTGGAGGCGCGGCTTCAGGGCGCGAAGGGGGGATTCTGGTAGCCCACGGTGCCGGTGTTGCCGTCAAAGGTGTTGGCGCTCTGGGTGAGGGTGGAGTCCTTGAAGACGAAGACGCCCCAGCCGGCCCCCTGCGACACGAGCGAGTCCGTCAGCTGCAACCGGCCCCGCCCCGAATTGCCTCCGCCCAGGGAGATGTTGGCCCGGATGTCGCCCGCGCTCGTGAAGGAGTCGCAGCAGAATGGATCCGAGCCGCCATGGCTCACCCGCGCGGAGGCGATGACGTTGTTCGCGTTCGTGGACCGGATGGAGATGCCCTTCCAGGACCCCGGCGTCTCCGTCCTGCCCGTGAACACGATGGGGGCCGCCGCCGTGCCCCGCGCCACCAGGGAGCCCGTCGCCGTGATGCGCAGGCCGGACTCCGCTTCGAACTGGAGCCGCACGCCTGGCTCCACCGTGAGCGCGCCCGCGTACTCCACGGTCGTGTTCGGGACGCCGGTGGAGATGCCATAGGGCACGTCCAGCTTGTGCAGCGTCTGCGCCGTGGCGGTGTCGGCCTCCGGCGCCGCCAGCAGGTGGACGGTGTTGTCGCCATTGGCCGAGGGGTTGGTGGCGCTGTTCCCGGAGTAGATGCTGGTGGCGTCCAGCGCGCTCGCGATGGACAGGCTCACGGTGACGGGCGCGCCCAGGTTGCCTCGGAAGAGGTTGCGCGAGAAGCCGGGCAGCCGCGCCTTGTTGAAGGCGAAGAGGCCCAGCGTCCCGCTCTTCTCCACCGTCGTATCCGTGATGCGCACCTGGGTGATGGAGTCCTGGAGCTGCGAGCCCAGCAGCACGGCCGCCCGCGCCTCGATGCTCCCACCCGGGCCGTAGAAGAAGTCACAGCAGAAGGAGTCCTCGCTGCCCGCGTAGGAGATGACCACGTGCTCCAGCACGTTCGCGGGGTTGTTGGACTTGAACGCGAGCCCCTTCCAGAAGCCCGGCGTGGCCGTCGTCCCCGTGAAGGTGATGGGCGCGGCCTCCGTGCCCACCGCGTTGAGGGAGCCTGTCGCCGTCATCAACAAACCCGCGTTGGGGCCGAAGCGGACCACCGTGCCAGGGGCGATGGTGAGCGCGCCGCTGACCTCCACCACGCCTGTCACCGCGTAGGTGCACTGCTGCTCACCCGGCGCCCAGGTCGTCGCGGCGGTCAGCTTCTCGGAGAGGGTCCGCACACAGGGGCCGCCCGGGTCTCCGTCCGGGCCGGGGCCGTCTCCCGGGTCGTCCGCTCCCCCTCCACAGGCGGCCAGCACGGAGGCCGCCACGAAGGGGAGGAAGCGCGGGAAGCGAAGCGGGGGTCGTTCCATGGGGAGTCATCCTCGGGAGCGTCAGCGGGGAAATGCCGCCGTCGGGGGGATTACGCCGACCCACGCGCATATTCTGGCGCGGCTCGGAAAGCCCCCGCGGGTGCCCGTGCGCACCCGCTAGAGTCCCGCGGATGACCGACCCGAACGCCGCTGACCCGACGCTGGACGCGCTGTTCGAGAACAACCGCCAGTGGGCCGCTTCGATGGTGGAGAAGGACGCCGACTTCTTCCGGAAGATGGCCAGCCATCAGTCTCCGGAGTACCTGTGGATCGGCTGCTCCGACAGCCGCGTGCCGGCCAATCAAATCGTCAACCTGATGGCGGGCGACCTGTTCGTCCACCGCAACATCGCCAACGTGGTGGTGCACACCGACCTGAACGCGCTGTCGGTGCTGCAATTCGCCATCGACCTGTTGCGCGTCCGGCACGTCATCGTCTGCGGCCACTACGGCTGCTCGGGCGTGCGCGCCGCGCTGGAGCGCAAGCGGGTGGGGCTGGCGGACAACTGGCTGCGGCACATCCAGGACGTGCACCAGAAGCATGAGCGGCTCCTGGGCGAAGGGCTGTCCCCCCGCGAACGGCACGACCGGCTGGGCGAACTCAACGTGCTGGAGCAGGTGCAGAACGTCAGCCACACCACCATCGTGCAGGACGCCTGGGAGCGCGGACAGCCGCTCACCGTGCATGGGTGGATCTACGGCGTGGAGGACGGCCTGCTCAAGGACCTGGGGCTGACGCTCGGCGGCCCGGACGAGCTGGCCGCGAAGCTGCCCGGGTGCCTCGCGCGCTACGCGTCCGCGCCGGCGCCGGCCCCGGAGCCGCTCAGGGCCGGATGGCGACCTTGAGCACGCCGTCCTTGCGCTGGCTGAACAGCGCATAGGCTTCGCGGATGTCCTTGAGCGCGAAGCGGTGCGTGAAGAGCGGCGTGAGGTCCACGCGCTTCGTGCGCACCACCTCCATCAGGCGGCGCATGCGCTCCTTGCCGCCCGGACAGAGCGTGGTGACGATGCGGTGGTCGCCCAGCCCGGCCGCGAAGGCATCGTAGGGCAGCTGCAGCTTGCCGGAGTACACCCCCAGGCTGGAGAGCGTGCCGCCGGGGTTGAGCGAGCGCAGCGCGCTCTCGAAGGTCTGCTGCGTGCCCAACGCCTCGATGGCCACGTCCACGCCGCCCCCGGTGAGCCGCTTCACCTCCGCCACCACGTCCTGGTTGCGGAAGTCGAGCGCCACGTCCACGCCCAGCTTCCGCGCCATGGCCAGCCGCGACTCGTCTCCGTCCACGCCAATCACCAGCGAGGCCCCCATCAGCCGGGCCCCCACGGAGGCGCACAGGCCAATGGGCCCCTGCGCGAACACCACCACCGCGTCGCCAATCTTCACGCCGCCGGACTCCGCGCCGCTGAAGCCCGTGGAGGCGATGTCCGCCAGCAGCAACACCTGTTCGTCCTTCAGCTCATCTGGAATCGGCGCCAGGTTGGCCTGCGCGAAGGGCACGCGGACGTACTCGGCCTGCACGCCGTTCATCGTGTTGCCCAGCCGCCAGCCCCCCGCCGCCTCCATGCCCTCGCCGTGGCCGCATTGGGACGCGTGCCCGGAGAGGCAGCCCCGGCACTGGCCGCAGGGGGTGATGGCGCCCACCAGCACGCGCTGCCCCACCTGATAGCCCGTCACGCCATCGCCCAGCGCGTCGATGACGCCCACCATCTCATGGCCCACGGTGAGGCCCGGCTTCACCGGGTACTCGCCCCGGACGATGTGCACGTCGGTGCCGCAGATGGTGGTGAGCGTCACCCGGACGACTGCCTCCCCCACGCCCGCCTTCGGACGTTCGACGTCCTCCAGGCCCACCTTGTCGATGCCTCGAAACACGGTCGCTCGCATGGCTCCACTCCTCTTGCTCAGGCGCGCGGCATGCGCACCGTCACCGCGGGCCGGTCGCTGCGCGCCATCACCTGCTGCGCCACCGAGCCCAGCACCGCCCGGCTCACGCCGGTGCGGCCGTGGGTCCCCAGGCACAGCAGGTCCACGCAGTGCCGCTCCGCGGCCTGGGTGATGACGCCCGCCACGTCGTCCCCGGTCAGCACCGACAGCTCCACCTGGTGGGCCCCGTCCTGTGCCTCGCGGGGCACCCGGAGCTCCAGCTGGCGCCGGGCGGCCTCGAGTTCCTCTTGCGTCGCGTCCGCGGGCTCCACGTGCAGCAGGTGCACCGTGCCCCCCGGGGGCGCGATGGCGAAGGCGTAGGCGATGGCGCGGTCCCCCGCCGCCATGAAGTCCGTGCTCGCGAGCACCGAGCGCACCCGGGGCAGCTCCGCCTCCAGCCCCTGCTCGGCCGTGAGCACCGGCACGCTCACCACCGACATGGAGGCCAGACGCCGCGCGGCCTGGGACACGCTCCACAGGCGTGCCAGCGCCTTGCGTTGGTGCGTGCCCACCACCAGCAGGTCCACCTGCTCCTCGGCGGCCAGCGCGACCAGGTGGTCCGCGACGCGTCCCAGGCCCGGCTCCATCCGCACGCGCACGGACGTGGACGCCGCGCGCAGCGGCTCCAACAGCGTGGCGGCCTCCTGCTCCAGCGCGTCGTGCAGCTCCGGGGAGATGTCCTTGTAGTTGTGCGGGTGCTCCAGCCCCAGCCGCTCCGCCTCCGTGCCGGCCCAGAAGACGCGCCCGCCCACCACCTCCAGCGGGCCGAACCTCGCCAGGCCCTTCACCCACTCGCGCGCGACCTCGAAGGGCCGCGAGCGGTCCAGGCCCAACATCACCCGCAGGGCCCGCTCCCCGCGCGCCCAGGCCTCCAGCGCCGCGTTTCCGCGGACCACCAGGAAGGGGACGTCCAGCTCCTGCGCCATCCGGTCCACCGTGCCCCCCAGGCCTCGGAAGGGCGTCGGCTCGTCCGGGGCCGAGGCCACCACCAGCTGGAAGCCCCGCTCCGCCGCCAGCTCGCTCACGGCCTGCTCGGGCTCCCCCGTCAGCAGCACGGTCTCGACGCCCACGGCGCCCAGGGTCTCCAGCCTCCGCGCCTCTCCCTGGAGCGCGGACAGGGCGGCCTCGCGGACGGACTGGCCGAAGGTCCGCATCAGCGTCTTGGACACCACGTGGATGAGGCAGAGCGGAGCGTTCATCCGTCGGGAGAGCAGCGCCACGGTGTCGCTGGTGCGCCGGGCGGCATCCGAGAAATTGGTGGTGCAGGCGATGGCCATGGGGGCGCCTCGAATCGCGGTCACGCCGTGAAGGTAGTCACCGTGTCCGCACGCCATGCCCGGGGCGATGGAGGAGGCGCGGCGCGCGTCGGGCCGTCTGCCTTCGGCGCGCCAGCACCCGCCTCCCAGCCGTGCGCCCCGTGCGCCTTCGCCCCTGGGGGACGGGCTGCGTTGCCAGTCGCTGGACCGGACTCCAGGTTTCTGCTGGTGCCTGTGTCATGCGAGTCCCCGTTTCCGCCAGCCGCCTGCCCGTTCTCCTGGATGTGTCGCGGGGGGCGGACGCCCGAGAGGCGGGCCGCCGTCCGCCGCGTCGTCCCCGCGGCCGGGCGCGGCCCGCGACGGGGCCGCGCCCGCCATGAGCCCCCCGACGCCAGGCCTCCCCCGCGTCATGCCGTCGCCGGGCCACCCGCCGCGGCGGCTCGCGCGCGCGTTCGCGGTGCTCGTGCCCGTGGCGAGCGTGTTCGCTCCGTTGCTGGCGGCGGTCGTGTTGGGGGGCTGGGCGCTGGGGATCCCCAGCCTCATCCAGAGGCTCATCCCGGTGGACGCGCGGGTCATGCCGCCCGACATCGCGCTGGGCCTGATGGCGGCGGGCGTCGCCCTCTGGCTGCTGCACGTCCCGGCCGCGCGCGGCTGGAGGCTGGGCGTGGGGCGGGGCCTGGCGACGGCGGCCGTGCTGCTGGGGGCGGAAGGCCTGGGCCGCTACCTCGCCGCCGAGGAGGGGCCCGGCTTCACCGGGCCCTGGCTGAGGGCGCTCCTCGCGCGGAGCGACCTGTCGTCCTGGGTACGCCCCTCCCCGGGGGGCGCGCTGAGCCTGCTGCTCCTGGGGGTGTCGCTCTGGCTGCTGCACGTCCGCGAGCGCCGGGGCTGGTACCCCGCGCGCTGGCTGGCCTTCGGCGTCGCGCTGATCGCGTCGCGGGTCTTCATCGGGTTCCTGTACCAGGAGCACTCGCTCGACGTGGCCGCCCTGAACCCGCGGATGCCGCCCTCCGTGCCCATGGGCATCCACACCGCGCTGGCCCTGTTGCTGCTGTCGCTGGGCGTCCTCTCCGTCCATCCGGAGCACGGCATGCTGGGCGTGCTGCTGCGGGACGACCTGGGCGGCCACTCCGCGCGGCGGCTGCTGCCCGCGGCCCTCTTCGTGGTCCTGGCGGTGGGCGGGGTCCGTCTGCTGGGCGAGTGGTTGGGGCTGTACGGGACCGCGTTCGGCGTCACGCTCTTCGTGCTCCTGGTCATGGTGGCCTTCATCGCCGTGTCCGTCTGGAACGCGGACGCCCTCTCCCGGCTGCATGCGCGGCGGCTGCAGGCGGAGGACGTCCTGCGCCTGAGCGAGGAGCGCTTCCGGACCGCGTTCGAGCACGCGCCCATCGGCATGGCGCTGCTCTCGGTGGACGGGCGCTTCCTCGACACGAACGCCGCGCTCCGCGGCATCGTCGGCTATTCACGCGATGAGCTGCTCAGCCGGTCGGTCAGCGACATCACCGTCCCCGAGGACCTGCCGGCGGACCAGGAGAACGCCGAGCGGCTGCGGAGCGGTGACATCAACTCCTTCCAGCGGGAGAAGCACTACATCCACAAGGACGGCCGGAGGATCACCATCCTGGTGAAGGGCTCGGTGGTTCGCGATGCCCAGGGGGCGGCGCTGCACTTCATCTCGCAGATCCAGGACATCACGGAGCGCAACGAGCTGGCGCAGGCGTGGCGCTTCCTGGCGGAGGTGGGCCCCCGGCTCGCGGCGGCGTCGCTGGAGCCTCGGAAGACGCTGGCCACGGTGGCGGCGCTCGCCGTGCCGACGCTGGCGGACTGGTGCCTGGTGGACTTCCTGGGGGAGGACGGAGACGTGCAAGGGGTGGAGACCGCCGCCGCCATGCCGGAGACGGCGGCCCGGCTGCGGGAGATGCTGAAGCAGTACCCGCATGCGCCCTTCCGCCAGGGGGGGCTCATCGCCTCCGTGCTGCGCAGCGGACAGCCGGTGCTGTTGCCGGAGGTCTCGTGGGAGGTGCTCCAGCGGACCGCGGAGGATGCCGCGCACCTGGAGTTCCTGCGCGGGCTCGCGCCGGCGTCCGCGCTCATCGTGGCCCTGCGGTTCCGGGGGCAGAACCTGGGGGCCCTCATCCTCGCCACCTCCGAGTCCGGGCGCCGCTACGGGGCGCGCGACCTCGCCCTGGCGGAGGAGCTGGCGCGCAGGGGCTCGCTCGCGCTGGAGAATGCCTACCTGCATCAGCGGTCCGAACAGGCCACCCGCGTGCGCGACGAGGTCCTGCGCATCGTGGCCCACGACCTGCGCGCGCCCCTCAACGTCATCTCGCTGAGCACCGGGATGCTCGCCAGGGCCCTGCCCGCCCCTGGCGGTCACAAGTCCCTGGAGTCCATCGAGAAGTCGGTCCATCGCGCGAACCGGCTCATCCAGGACCTGCTGGACGTGGCGCGGATGGAGGGGGGCAACCTGACGGTGGACCGCGAGTCGCTGGAGGTGGCGCCGCTCATCCAGGAAGCGGTGGAGCAGCACCGCGCGCTGATGGAGGCGAAGTCCCTTCAGCTGGTGGCCCGTGTTCCGCGGGGCCTGCCCCCCGTGCTCGCGGACCGTGAGCGGGTGCTGCAGATCCTCTCCAACCTGATGGGCAACGCGCTCAAGTTCACGCCCGAGGGTGGGCGCATCACCCTGCGCGTCCAGCCGGAGGCGGGACAGGTCCGCTTCCTGGTGAGCGACACGGGCCCCGGCATCGCGGCGGCGGACCTGCCGCACCTCTTCGAGCGCTTCTGGCAGGCCGGAGTGAAGCGGAGGGAGGGCGCGGGTCTGGGGCTCGCCATCGTGAAGGGGCTGGTGGAGGCCCACGGCGGACAGGTCCACGCGGAGAGCCGTGCCGGCGGAGGGAGCACGTTCGGCTTCACGCTCCCAGCGGGGCCGGTCACCCCCGCCACCGACCTCGCCTGACACGCGCCGGGCGGGAGCAGGGGCCAAAGGCACGCGAGCGGCGCCCTGCTCACGCGGTGCTCCGGCTCGAACGCGGGGCGGGTGCCGGGCGGCGCCGCGAGCGCAGCCACTTCTCCAGCCCCACGATGGGCAGGACCGCGGCGCCCACCAGCACCGACCGGCCGATGGCCCCCCACGACAACGGCGCGGAGCCGAAGATGCGCTGGAGGAAGGGCACGTACATGAAGGCCGCCTGCAACAGCACCAGCAGCGCGATGCCCACGAAGACGGCGCGGTTGCTGGAGAAGCCCACCTCCCGGGTGGAGCCGGTCAGCGTGCGGCACAGCCACAGGTAGAAGATCTGGAAGCTGACGACGGTGTTGACCGCCATCGTGCGGGCCTCGGCCAGCGCGAGCGCGTTGGCGGCGGCGGCGCGTCCCCCCTGGCGCTGGAGCTCCCAGAGGAACAGGCCGATGGCGCCCGCCGCCATCAACAGCGCGACGAGGCCGGTGCGCATCACCACGAAGTGGCTGAGCACCGGCGTGTCGGGCGCGCGCGGCGGGCGGCGCATGACGTGGCGCTCGCGGGCCTCGAAGGCCAGCGGCAGCGCCAGGGTGACGGTGGCCACCAGGTTGATCCACAGCAGCTGCGTGGGGCGCATCGCCAGCAGCGGCTCGTGCACGCCGCCCGCTCCCTGGAGGGGGAAGAAGGTCACGCCCAGCATGAGGATGAGGGCGAGCCCCAGGTTGGTGGGCAGCACGAAGGCCAGCGACTTGACCAGGTTGTCGTAGACGCGGCGGCCCTCCTCGACGGCGGCGACGATGGTCGCGAAGTTGTCGTCCGTCAGCACCAGGTCCGCCGCCTCGCGGGACACCGCCGTGCCGGTGATGCCCATGGCCACGCCGATGTTGGCCTGCTTGAGCGCGGGCGCGTCGTTGACGCCGTCGCCCGTCATCGCCACCACGTCTCCCTGGGCCTGGAGCGCGCGCACCAGCCGCAGCTTGTGTTCGGGGGCCAGGCGCGCGAACACGTTCGTGTCCCGCACCGCCCGGCCCAGCTCCGCGTCGCTCAGGGCGGCCAGGCGCGCGCCCGTGAGCCCCGGGTGCTCCGGCGAGTGGATGCCCAGCTGGAGCCCGATGGCCTCCGCCGTGCCCAGGTGGTCGCCGGTCATCATCTTCACGTGGATGCCGGCGGCGTGGCAGGCCTCCACGGACGCCACGGCCTCCTCGCGGGGCGGGTCGATCATCCCCTGGAGCCCCAGCAGCGTGAAGCCCTCCTCCGCGTCGTGCGGCACCAGGGCCTCGCTGTGGGGCGCGTCCTTGCGCGCGAACGCGAGCACGCGCAGCCCCTGCCGGGCCATGCGGTCGACCTGCTCCAGCACGGCGTCCCGGTCCGTCTGGGGACCGCAGCGGCGGAGCACGGCCTCCGGGGCGCCCTTGAGGAACAGCTCGCGGTGCTCCGGGCCGCCCGCGTTCAGCGTGGCCATGAACTGGTGTTCGGACTCGAAGGGGATGGCGTCCAGGCGGGGATGGCGCTCGCGCAGGTCCGTCACGCCCAGCCCTCCCTTCTTCGCGGCGAACAGCAGCGCGCCCTCCGTGGGGTCGCCGGTCATCCCCCAGCGCCCCTCCCGGGGCTGGAGGTCGGCTTCGTTGCAGAGCACGCCCGCGAGCAGCAGGGCGTACACGTCCTCCGGCACCGGCGACAGCGGGCGCCCGTGGCGCAGGACCTGCCCTCGGGGAGTGTGGCCCACGCCGGTGAGCGCGTAGTGCCCCTTCCAGGTCCACAGCGCCTGCACGGTCATCTCATTGCGCGTGAGGGTGCCCGTCTTGTCCGTGCAGATGACGGTGGTGCTGCCCAGCGTCTCCACCGCGGGCAGCTTCCGGATGACGGCGCGCCGGGCCGCCATGCGCTGCACGCCAATGGCCAGGGCGATGGTGACGATGGCGGGCAGGCCCTCCGGAATCGCGGCCACCGCCAGGGTGATGGCCACCAGCACGGCGTCGCTGAACGGATACCCGCGCAGCATCCCCACCCCCAGCAGCACCCCGGACATGAGGACGATGCCCGCCGTGATGACGCGGCCCAGCCGTGAGAGCTCCCGCGTCAGCGGCGTGCTCAGGTCGGCGGCCTGCTCCATCAGGTGGGAGATGCGGCCCAGCTCGGTGTCGCGCCCCGTGGCCACCACCACCGCGGTCGTCGTGCCGGAGGTCACCAGCGTGCCCCCGAAGGCCAGGCTCGCCCGGTCCCCCAGCTCCGCGTCCCCGGCGACGGCCGCGACGTGCTTGCTGGAGGGGACGGACTCGCCGGTGAGCGCGGCCTCCTCCACCTGGAGGTTGCGGGAGTGCAGCAGGCGCAGGTCCGCGGGGACGCGGTCCCCGGACGCGAGCTGCACGACGTC
Source organism: Corallococcus sp. Z5C101001 (assembly GCF_007352635.1). NCBI lineage: Bacteria > Pseudomonadati > Myxococcota > Myxococcia > Myxococcales > Myxococcaceae > Corallococcus > Corallococcus sp. Z5C101001. Next base: position 264,706 of record NZ_VKLU01000011.1, on the reverse strand, counting down.
CCCGGGGACCAGCTCCGCCGCGGGCCGGGTCACCGGGTGGCCGTCGCGCAGCACCAGGGTGCTCTCCGGCACCATGTGGTTCAGCGCCGCGATGGCCCGGCCCGCCCGGTACTCCTGCACGAAGCCGATGACGGTGTTGAGCACCACCACGGCGGCCACCACCAGCCCGTCCGTCACCTTGCCCAGGAGGATGGCCAGCCCCGCGGAGGCGATGAGCACCCAGATGAGGGGGCTGTTCACCTGCCGCCACAGGAGCCTCCACGCGCTCTCGGGGCGCTCGCGCTCCAGCACGTTGGGCCCGTGACGCGCGAGCCGCTCCCGGGCCGCCGCCTCCGTCAGTCCCGAGGCGGTGCTGGTCAGCTGTGCCAGCACCGCCTCGGGGGGCAGGGCGTGCCAGGAGACGGAGCGGTCCCCGGGGGCCCGGAGGCCGGCCTGCTTCCTGGAGCGTGGCGTCTCCCGCATGGCGTGTCTCCCTGGGGGAAGCTGGCCATGCCTGGAGACGAAAGGCCCCGGAAGGGAGCCTGCCGTCCACCGGCCGGAGTGCCCGGCCGCCCTCACGCGCCCGACGTCAGGGGTTGAACGTCAGCGTGTAGTTGGACGAGGAGCCCGTATCGAGCTGCCGGTAGCCCAGGGAGCGCGAGGCGGTGCTGCAGGTGTTGTCGCACCACTCGAAGGCGGTGGACGGCGTGCACGTGGAGTACGCGCCGGCCCAGACCTTCCCGCCGCCCTCCGCGTAGTAATACGAGTAGCGGTTCGGCAGGGAGGAGCCATAGACAATCTTGCATTCGCCTGGGTTCAGGCTCCACCAGCCCTTCTTCTGCCAGAGGCTGCCATCCTCCGAGGCGCAGGAGGGCGAGTACCACTCATACGTGGTGTAGATCGTGACGCTGGTTCCATTGCAGTACTGCATCCAGGCATGGGCCGGTCCCGCCGTCCCCAGTCCCAACGCCAACGCCAGTGCCGCCGCGAACTTTTGAATCGACATGTGAGCCTCCTCGGGTCGTGACGCGATGACGGGTGGGACTACCGGGCCTCGCGGCGAGCGCCGCCAGGAGTGGTGAGGCCGGAGGACTCCGCCTGCCGCGCGGCCTCCGTGCCAGGGGAGGCGCGCAGCTGGGGCGCGGCGCCGGGGTCGACCACGTACTTCACCGGCACCGCCGTCACCGCCGAGTCGGTCCGCGTGGCCGCCAGCTGCTCCACGGACGGCAGGCCCTGGGCCGGTGCGGCCTGGAGCTCGGAGGCCGCGGCCTGGGGCGCCTCCTCCCGGGGGGCCTCCCCACAGCCCGCCGCCAGCGCCGCCAGGCCCCACATCATCAGCGTTGCATGCTTCTTCATCATGCCAGCTCCATTGGAAATGCCGCCCCGCGCGTGGGCGGACTGTCTCTCTTACGCGCGGGAGATTGTTTATTCGTCAGGGCTGACAGGGTTTCGCCCGGCCTGGATGTTTGTAGTTGAGAGGGATTCCACGGGCGCGGGGGCCCGCTTCACGCAGGACGAGGGAAAAAGGGCGAGCGCGGCCAGGGCCCACAGCGACCGGTACAGGAGGGACATCGTGACTCCAGGGAAAGAAGGAAGACCAGATGGTCACGATGGCCCGGGGGCGTGCCCAGGCGGCCGAGGGGGCCGGTCCTCCCACCCCGTGGGGCACGCCCGCCTGGGTGTCCTCCAGGCCACCTGCGCGTGCGACCTCTGGCCACCCCCCGGGGGGCCACTCTCCCTTTGAAATCCGGGACGCCTTCCCGTAGTTTCCCCCGCGACTTCGAGGAGCGTTGCGAGGCCCTCCCGGCCCCAGGCTCGAAGCCGAATGACCCAACGGCGCTCACCTGTACGCGTTGCCTGCGAGGGTGAGCCTGCCTGTGAAGGGCCTGTCCTCTTCCTCGCCAGCACGGCGCGCCCCCTGGATCCGGAGCCACACCATGACCGCGGTTACCCAGAAGCAGAATCACGACTACGCCATCGCCGACCTCAAGCTCGCCAGCTGGGGCCGCAAGGAGATCCGCATCGCCGAGAGCGAGATGCCGGCGCTCATGGCCATCCGCGACGAGTACGCGAAGCAGCAGCCGCTCAAGGGCGCTCGCGTCACGGGTTCGTTGCACATGACCATCCAGACCGCGGTGCTGGTGGAGACGCTCCAGGCGCTGGGCGCCCAGGTGCGCTGGGCGTCCTGCAACATCTTCTCCACCCAGGACCACGCGGCCGCCGCGCTGGTGGAGGCCGGCACGCCGGTGTTCGCCCACAAGGGCGAGTCCCTGAAGGAGTACTGGGACTTCACCCACCGCATCTTCGAGTTCGGCCCTGCCGGCAGCGACCACGAGGGTCCGAACATGATCCTCGACGACGGTGGTGACGCCACGCTGCTCATGCACCTGGGCAAGCGCGCGGAGAAGGACCTGTCCGTCATCGCCAACCCCCAGAGCGAGGAGGAGCGTGAGCTGTACGCCTCCATCAAGGCGAAGCTCGCCGAGGACGCGACCTGGTACTCGCGCAAGAGCGCGAAGATCCTCGGCGTCACCGAGGAGACCACCACGGGCGTGCACCGCCTCCAGGAGATGTCCGTCAAGGGCACGCTCCTGTTCCGCGCCATCAACGTCAACGACAGCGTGACGAAGAGCAAGTTCGACAACCTGTACGGCTGCCGCGAGTCCCTGGTGGACGGCATCAAGCGCGCCACGGACGTGATGGTGGCCGGGAAGATCGCCGTCGTTGCGGGCTATGGCGACGTGGGCAAGGGCTCCGCGCAGGCCCTGCGCGCGCTGTCCGCCCAGGTGTGGGTGACGGAGATCGACCCCATCTGCGCGCTCCAGGCCGCGATGGAGGGCTACCGCGTCGTGACCATGGACTACGCGGCGGACAAGGCGGACATCTTCGTCACCGCCACGGGTAACAAGAGTGTCATCACCCACGAGCACATGGCCAAGATGAAGGACCAGGCCATCGTCTGCAACATCGGCCACTTCGACAATGAGATCGAGGTCGCCTCCCTGGAGAAGTACCAGTGGGAGGAGATCAAGCCCCAGGTCGACCACGTCATCTTCCCGGACAACAAGCGCATCATCCTGCTGGCGAAGGGCCGCCTGGTGAACCTGGGCTGCGGCACCGGCCACCCCAGCTACGTGATGTCCAGCTCGTTCGCGAACCAGACCATCGCGCAGATCGAGCTGTACTCGCACAGCGACAAGTACCAGGTGGGCAAGGTGTACGTGCTGCCCAAGCACCTGGACGAGAAGGTCGCCCGGCTCCAGCTGAAGAAGCTCAACGCGCAGCTCACGGAGCTCACCCCGGAGCAGGCCAGCTACATCGGCGTGCAGAAGAGCGGCCCGTACAAGCAGGACACCTACCGCTACTAGCCGCCGCCTGAAGTGACACCCGGGGCACCGTGGGCCAGCAGGCCCGCGGTGCCCTTCGTGTCTCCACGCCCCGTCAGAACAGCCGGTTGAGGCCGTTGAGCGCCGCCACGCGGTACGCCTCCGCCATGGTGGGGTAGTTGAACGTGGTGTTGATGAAGTAGTCGATGCTGTTGCCCGGCCAGTCCTGCGCCATGATGGCCTGCCCGATGTGGATGATCTCCGAGGCGTTGTCCCCGAAGCAGTGGATGCCGAGGATCTCCCGCGTCTCCCGGTGGAAGAGCAGCTTCAGCATGCCCACGGTGCGGCCGGTGATCTGCGCGCGCGCCAGGCTCTTGAAGAAGGCGTGGCCGACTTCATAGGGGACGCCCGCCAGGGTGAGCTCGCGCTCGGTGCGGCCCAGGCTGCTGATCTCCGGGCTGGTGTAGATGCCCGTGGGGATGTCCTTGACCAGCTTGTGCTCCAGCCGCCCCTCCACGATGTGCGTGGCGGCGAAGCGGCCCTGGTCATAGGAGGCGCTGGCCAGGGAGGGCGCGCCCACCACGTCCCCCACCGCGTAGATGTGCGGGACGGACGTCTGGTAGCCGTCGTTGACCTGGATGCACCCGCGCGAGTCCACCGCGATGCCCAGCGCCTCCAGGCCCAGGTCCTGGCTGTTGCCGGAGCGGCCGTTGGCCCAGAGGAAGACGTCCGCCTTCAGCCGCTTGCCGCTCTTCAGGTGGAGCACCACGCTGTCGTCGTGCGCCTCCACCTGGGTCATCTCCTCCTGGTGGCGGATGAGCACGCCCTGCTCGCGCAGGTGGTAGGAGAGCGCGTCGGAGATTTCGTCGTCCAGGAAGGACAGCAGCCGGTCCCGCGTGTTCACCAGGTCCACCTTCACGCCGAGCATCCGGAACATGGAGGCGTACTCGCAGCCGATGACGCCCGCGCCGTAGATGATCATCGACAGCGGGGACTCGCGCAGCCGCAGGATGGTGTCCGAGTCGAAGATGCGCGGGTGGCGGAAGTCCACGCTCGCCGGGTGGTAGGGCCGTGAGCCGGTGGCCACCACGAACGCGTCCGCGGAGAGCAGCTCCACGGAGCCGCGCGGCTCCGTGACCTCCACGGTGTGGGCGTCCCGGAAGCGCGCCCGGCCCACCACCAGCTCCACGCGGTTGCGCTCGTAGAAGGTGCTGCGCAGCTGCACCTGCTTGGACACCACCGTGGTCGCGGCCCGCATCATGTCCTTGAGCGTGGTGTGGCGGGCCAGGTCCGCCCTCAGCTCCGGGTGGTCCTGCTGCACGTCCATCAGCCGCTGGATGGCGTGGCGCAGCGCCTTGGAGGGGATGGTGGCGGTGTGCGTGCAGGCGCCGCCCACGAGGGGGCTCTGTTCCACGGAGCACACCCGGCGGCCGGACTTCACCGCCTTCATCGAAGCCCCTTCACCCCCCGGACCCGAGCCGAGGACCACCACGTCGAACCGCCGAGCACTCATGGGGCCGGAGTGTTCCCCCAACCCCGGCCCCGAGGGAAGAAATCACCCCGGGGCCGGGCACTGCTTCACACATCACGGCGCGTACGAGGCCTTCAACTGCACGCCGCTGTAGTCCGTGTAGCCCTTGAGCATCACGTGGTAGACGCCGGCCGCCAGGTACCCCAGGTGGCACGACTCCGTGTTCCCAGCGGCCATGGAGCGGCAGTCGTAGACAAAGTCCTCCGGCGCGGCGTCCCGGCGGATGTAGAGGTCCGCGTCGCCGGTGCCGCCCAGGGTCGTCACGTCCAGGGCGGTCTGCCCGGCCGGGACGGTGAGGGTCCAGTAGCGGTAGGAGTCCTTCAGGCCCGACAGGCCGGACACCGTCTGGTTGTTCACCAGCACGCCGGTGCCACCCCCACTGCTCACATAGGTCGCGCGCAGGAACGCTCCGGAGAGCGTCAGGGAGGGGGCCGCGTTGTAGAGCTTCACGTGCCAGGTGCCCGCCGCGGGCGCGTTGAGGGTGCATGTCTGGCTGTTGTGGGTGCCGCCCAGCGTGCCGGCGCAGTCATAGGCCGTCATCGTGGGCGCGCTGCCGCGCTTCACGTAGAGGTGCGCGGTGCCTCCGGAGCCGCCGTAGGTGTCGACGGTGAGGCGGGTGGCCCCCGCCGGCACGTTGAGCGTGTAGTCACAGGAGAAGGTGCCGGGCGGCGCGCTCACGCCGGACGTGGGGGAGTTGTTGGTGAGCGGGCTGGTCGTGGTGCAGCCCGGGTAGCCGCCGGACAGGGTGTACGTGCCCGTGAGGCTCGCGCCGGAGAACGCGCCATAGCCATACATCCGCGCGTAGTAGACGCCGGACTCCGTCACGTTGAGCGTGCACGTCTCCGAGTTGGTGGAGCCGGAGGACTTGCAGTCATACGTCGTCTCGTTGGGGGAGGAGCCCCGGCGCACGTACAGGTCGCCGTCGCCCGTGCCCCCGCTGGTGACGAAGTCCACGCGGGTCGCCCCCGTGGGGACATAGAGCAGGTAGATGCAGGACCAGCTCGCCGCCGCCGTGCCCAGGCCGGACGCCGGGACGCCGTTGGTCAGCGTCGTCGTGCTGGTGCAGCCGGAGCTGCCGCTCGGCGTATAGGTCGCCGTCAGGCTCAGGCCGGTGAAGGCCGCGTAGCCGTAGAGCTTCACGTAGTACGTGCCCACCTGCGCGTTGGTGATGGCGCAGCTCTCCGCGTTGCTGCTCTTGTCGGACTTGCAGTCATACGTCCCCGTCGTCGGCTCCGCGCCGTACCGCACATAGAGGTCCGCGTCCCCCGAGCCGGAGGTGGTGACGAAGCTGAGCGTGCTGGCCGCGGAGTTGACGCTCAGGGTGTACGTGCAGGACCACTCGCCGGTGTTCGCGCTGATGTTGGTCACCGCCACGTTGCTGGTGAGCGGGATCAGCCCCGTGCAGCCGGCGGCCAGGGCCTGGAGCCGCTCCTCTGGAGGCGGGCCCTTCTCCTTCACGGGGGCCGCTTCGGCGGCCCCTTCCACCGGCGCTTCGACAGCCAGGTCCGCGGACGACTCCAGCTCCTCGCCACATCCCGCCAGGGCCCATGTCAGCCATGCAGCGGCGAAGGCCTTCCATGCCAGACGCTTCAAGGTTTGCTCCTTGGTTGTTGAGAAGGTGTTGCACCCGCGGCCGCGAATGTCTGTCATCGCGAGGCCGTCGGATGAGGAGAAACCTAACATCCGTGTCTGACATTTTGGGTGCGGGGAGGCCGCACGGCGGGAGCGGCTCAGCTGGTGGCTCCAGGCCATCCGGGATAGGGTTCGCGGCGGGCAGTCGGGCCGGCGAACCGCGAGAGCACCATGAGCGATTTCCCCCGGAAGCCGGACCCTGCGTCTCCTCCCATCCCGTCCGAACCCGCCATGGCGGGTCGCCGCCGCGCCGGCCGGGCGCTGCTCACGGCCTCCGCCGTGGGCATGACCCTCGCGGCCGCCGGGTGCGGTTCCCTGATGACCACGAATCCGGCCCCCTGCAACTACGACGACGGCTTTCAGGATGGCTGCGACCGGAGCAACCACCTGGATGCGGGCGTCGACGCGGGTCCCGACGCCGGGGCGGACGGCGGATCCATCCTGATTCCCTAGAGGCCGCGAGCCATGGCTCCCGAACTCTTTGAAATCGACTTGACGGACGGCCCCGCGCTGGCGCTGCACGAGCGGGCCTCGGGGAACGTCGCCGAGCGCTATCCCTGGGCGTCGCTGGAGCCCTCCCGCTATCCGCCGCTGCTGGTGGAGCGGGCCCGGCACTCGTGGACGCTGCGCGCGCTCAACGAGTTCGGGAGCGCCACGGTGATGGGGCAGCTGGTGCAGGTGATGGGCGAGGCGCGTGTCCCGCTGGACCTCTGGAGCCTGGCGGCGCGCTTCCCCGCGGAGGAGGTCCACCACGTGGAGCTGTGCGCGCGGATGGCCATGGCCCTGGGGGGCGGCGCCCGACTTGCCTATGACCCGGCGAGCTTCGCCGTGGCGTTCGACCCTTCGCTCACCTTCCTCCAGCGCGCCAGCGAGCTCCTCGTGCGGGTGTGCTGCGTGGGGGAGACGCTCTCCTTCGCGCTCTTGTCGGGGTGCCTGCGCGCGACGTCGCATCCGCTGACGCGCGCCGTGCTCACGACGCTCGTCCAGGAAGAGGCCCTGCATGGCCGCCTCGGGTTCCTGTACCTGGAGTGGATTGCCCCGGAGCTGGGGGCCGCGGAGAAGGAGCGGCTGGGGCGCGTGGCGCGCGAGGCGCTGGACGCCCAGGCGCCGCTCTGGGAGCGGCTTCGCAGCACCACGAAGGACGGCGTCACCCGCGAGGGGTTCCTGCTGGAGCACGTGACGGACCTGGGCTGGATGGAGTCCCAGGACTACATCGCGGTGAGCCGCGAGACGGCGGAGACGCAGGTGCGGGCGCCGCTCCTGCGCCACGGCATCCGCGTGCCCTGAGGCCCTGGTCCCGCCGCCATGGGACCTGGTGAGGTCGGTCTGGCTGCCCTTCGACGTTATCGGGCGAGTGCGTGCAGGAGATTGACGTAGTTGTCGGTCCAGGCCCGCCGACCCATCATGGCGGGAGACGCCTTGACCGCCTGGAATTGAAGCTCTTGTTCGAGGATGCCGATGGTCGTGCTGTCAGGGCTCATCGCGAACCAGACACTGGGAGAACGACCGGTCGCGAGCTCGTCGGCGGTAAGGGTCTCGTTTTGACTGACGAGCCCCTGGATTCTCAGCTCGGCGCTCAGGCGGGTGAGGACAGGGATGAGGTTGAACAGCCGGCTCGAGACGTGGAAGAGCAGGAGTCCACCCGGCTTCAGCTTCTGGAGATAGAGGTCCAGGGCTTCACGGGTCAGCAGATGCGTTGGAACGAAGTCGCTGGAGAAGGCATCGAGGACGATGATGTCGTAGCGATGCGCTTCGGCTTCCTGGATTCGCAAGCGCGCATCGCCTGTGAGCACGCGGATGTGTGCCTGACTGGTGTTGAGCAAGCTGAAGTGCTGGCGGGCGAGTCGTTCGACTTCGGGGTCGAGTTCGTAGAAGTCCCAGGATTCGCCGCGCCGGCCGTAGGCCGCGAGGCTCCCAATGCCAAGCCCCACCACGGCGACCTGACTGCGTCCAACGCCCCCGACGGCTAGCACGCGACCCACGGCGGAGCCCCGGTGGTAGTACGAGAGCGGCTCTCCGCGTTCACCTGGGCGAAGGTCCTCCACGCCATGAACGGTGCTGCCGTGTTGAAACAGCCTCAGGGTTCCTGTGTCCTTGACGGTGTAGTGACCATAGAAGGTTCGGGAACCCTCGACTCGCCCGCGGGAGAGCAGCCATCCGGAGAGCACGAGGATGGCGATGATGAAGAGCGCTGCCCCTCCCGAAACATAGGGTGCGAGCTTCGGGCGTGGCACCCCTTGGGCCTGACGCATCACATCGCGCGCAGCCAGCCCTCCCAGGAGAAGAAGGCCGGCCAGGCTGTGATCCAGATAGGGAAGCGCCAGGGAGCCCAGCGTCAGCGGGACCACCAGCGCAAGCAAGAGCGTCCCGGCCAGTCCGCCGAGCGAAACGTGGAGGTAGAATGAGCCCAGGAGGCGTGGGTCGCTTGGGCGGCACCACACGAGATTTCCATGCATCAGCAGACAGCCCACCCACAGCACGGTGCTGTGAAGGACCAGTGAGGGGAGGGATGTCTGTGCTCGTGCCAACGCGAAGAGGGCCGCGATGAAGGCGATGGCGAGGCTCCCTATCGCCAGACGGTTCAGCCCCGTTGGGGTGGGAGGGCGCTTGGAAAAGCAGATGATGAGGGTCAGCAGGTAGAGTGAGAGGGGGAGGATCCACAGCAGCGGGATGGATGCGTCCAGGGTGAGGACGTTCGTGACCGCAAGCAGCAGGGCGTTGGCGCTCGCGGAGAGCAGCATCCAGGTGACTCGTGATGCACGCGGCACCTGGGGGGCGGGCTCCGCGATGGGGATGGCTTCCTTCGTCCTGTCGGCGGGCGCTCCAGCGCGAACACACAAGATGCAGAGGCACGACAGGAGAACGAAACACCCGTACCCGACATACCAGGCCAGGAGTTGCTCTTCGAGGTCGAGTGCGGGTTCCACCAGGAATGGGAAGGAAAGCAACGCCAGGAGTGCCCCTGCGTTGGAGGTCCCATAGAGAAAGAACGGGTCGGCCCTCGAAGGGTGCTCCGTTCTTGTAAACCACCCTTGTGCGACGACGCTGGTTGTCGACAGGGCGAGGAACGGCCATCCCAGGGAGAGCGTCAACGTCAGGAGAATGGCTGCGACAGGAGGCAGGTCGAAGTGATGCAGTCGGAATGGGAAGACGACCACCGCGATCAACACGAAGAGCAGATGTGCCCAGCGATAGCTTCCCTGCTGAACCGCCAGCGTCACCCGGCTCGAGTAGAAGTATCCGAGCACCAGGATGGCTTGATAGAAAACAAGACAGGTCGTCCAGATGGCCGCGCTGCTGCCGTACGAGGGAAGCAGCCGCCTTGCGAGGATGAGTTCGACTTGGAAGAGGAGAAACGAGCCCAGGAAGACCCAGAGATGAAAAAGAGCGCCGATGTAGGTACTGGCGAGGGGTTTCCGGGGAGAGGCTTCCATTTTTTTCCCGTTCAAAGTCGGACGGGTCGGTTATCCCAGTGGGGCATCTCGCTAGCAAGCCCCCCGCCGTTCCTCCTGCTGGAGGTCCGTTCGCTGTCCGCTCGGGGGATGACCCGACCGATCTCCGATGGCTTACGTCGACGCATTCTCGAGGTGCGCGGCAAGACGTGCGAGGAATTGGCGGAGCCATTTCGCGGAGGCCGGGCCACGGTGAAACGGGTCCTCCGGCTGAAGCGCGAGACAGGCGGCAAGGAGGCGATTCGAGCAGCCAACGCGGGCGTCCCGCTCCTGCCGCCCCATGGCTCCGACTTCAATCAAGATGGCCGTCGAAGCAGTCACCCAGCGCGATGTGGAGGGCCGGTTCATCCATCGCGGCTCCCCGGCCTCGTCGTCCCATGATGCAGGCGGGCGGCAGGCCCGCCTGCCGCCGGCCCCGCGTCGCCGGCTCCGCCGTTTCAGGGGTCTTGGAAGAGGCTGGCGCCGCTCCCGAGGCGCTTCCTGGCGGCGCGGTTGTCGAGCTTGATGAGGTCCTCGGGCTGCTCATCCGCCTGCTCCTCCGGCGAGAGCGATTCCCACTCCTCCAGGTCCAGCACCTCCGGGACGACGAGCGTGCGCAGGTCCGGAGGAGGAGGGGACTTGATGGGCTTTTTCCCGTGCATCACGTAGTACGTGAGGTGCTCCACGCGCAGCAGGGACGGATCGCCAAAGAGCGTGAGCCACGCGCCCGAGCCGGAGTCGAGCAGTCGCGCCTCCACCGCTCCCGCCACGTACGTGACGCTGTCCGCGGCGGTCGCGACAATCGCCTCCTTCACGCGCAGCGTCCCGGTGCACACAAACGAGAAGCCGACGCCCACGTAGAGGTTGCGGCACGTGACATCGCCGAAGACGACGAGGACGCCCTGGTCGTGTCCGGCCGCCTCCACGAGGACGTTGCCTTCGACCTCCAGGGGCCCCTTCACGAGGGTGTAGGGCTGGGCCGGTCTCCACGGCGCAGCGCCGGACTGCTTCACCTCCGTGGGCTCGGCCCACGGTTCCTCCACGTCGAGCGTGAGCAGCACCTCGATGAACTCACGCAGGGGCGCGGGGGCCTCCTGGATCTGGGCGGGTGGGGTGGGCCTGGGGGGCATGGGTGAGCCTTCCTTCGTTGGGAGCGATGGGCGGATCCGTACCTTGTGCCAGGGGCCCAGGGCCACGACAACCTCGTTTCCGTCGGGCTATTCGAGGGTGGCGAGGAGCTCCGAGCCGTGCTCCTGGCACCAGCGGCGGTCCGTCTCCAGCCGGTTCGCGGTCGTCACGCCGCGGAGCACCTGCCCGCGGTCGTCCAGGGATTCGATGGCGCCCTTCACGGTGACGAGCAGGACCACGGGCTCGTCGCCCACGGCCTGCCAGCTGTCCTCGCTGCCGGGCGGCTCATACACATACGTGCCCGGGCCAGTTACCTCGCCGGTGTGGCGGTGCCGGGTTCCAGGCGGAAGAGGTACATCCAGCCACTGCCTACCCGGAAGAAGCGCAGCGGCTCGGGCCTGGGTTGACTCAGGGTTGAAGAAGCGTCGTAATCACTTTCATCATGCTCAGTGCTGTCGAGGGGGAAGTTGAGTCCCAGCCCAGATGCCCACACCATCCCGCCCGGGAGGCGGTGCGCACCTGTGAGCGCTGCGGAAGGTATGTCTGTTCTTGGTGCGAGCACGACGGAGGCCAATGCCGTGACTGCGTGCGGCTGTCGGTGCTGGCGGTGCCGGACTCCCGCGCCCGCGCGCGGTGGACCCTCCGCCTGCTGGAGGTCGCCGCCGGGGTCTCCTTGCTGAAGGTCCCCCTCTTCTTCTGGGTCTTCATCGCGTTGGAGGAGTCAGGTCGGGTCCCGGGGCCCCTCGTGGATGGCGTGACGTACCTGTCGCTGCTCTTCGCCCTCGCCGCCCAGGTCGGTTTCTTGATGTGGGTCCACCGGGTCGTCCGTCAGCTCAAGGCCCAGGGGGCGGACCTGGAGACGACCCCCGCCATGGCGGTCTGGATGTGGCTGATTCCCCTGCTCAACTGGGTGAAGCCCTACCAGCTCATGAAGGACATCGCGGAGAAGGCGGGGGGCGCCCACTTCGCCGCGTCGCTCCCGCTCTCCCTGTGGTGGGGGGCGAACCTCCTGGCCCGGGTCCTGGAGCAGGTGGACCAGCGGGTGGTCCGCAAGATGGGCACCGTCGAGGGTGTGCCTTCATCCGCCAGCCTGGTGTTCGCCATCTTCATGTCGCTCTGTTCCGCGGGCACCGCGCTCGCCTGCGTGCAGATCGTCAAGGCCCTGCAGGCGCGAATGGACCAGCGCCGCGAGGGCCTGGAGGGCGTGGACACCCCCATTGCGGAAGACGAAGCCACAGCGGCGTGATTCGAGGGGCGCCGGTCGTGGAGGAACTCAGGGGGCGCCGGTGACGCGGACCAGCTGCTTGCCCAGGTTCCTGCCCTCGAACAGGCCGCGCAGGGCGGACGGCGCGTGTTCCAACCCCTCCGCGATGGACTCCGCGTGGACGAGCCTTCCCCCGGCGGCCCAGGCGGACAGCTCGCGGAAGGCCTCCGGAAAGCGAGACACGTAGTCGAGGAAGATGAAGCCCTCCATCCGCGCCCGCTTGAAGCCCAGCTGCATGTAGTTGCGCGGCGTGGCGCCGTAGTCGTGGTCCTTGTAGCCGGAGGAGACCGCGCCGCAGAGCACCACCCTCGCGCCCCGGGCGAGGTGGTCCAGCGCCGCCTCCAGCACCGGCCCGCCCACGTTGTCGAAGAAGACGTCCACGCCCCTGGGGGCCAGCGTCTGGAGGCGCGCCCGGACGTCCTCGGACTTGTAGTCGATGCAGGCGTCGAACCCGGCGGTCCGAGTGACCCAGTCGGCCTTGTGCGCCCCGCCCGCGATGCCGATGACGCGGCAGCCGCGGAGCCGTGCGACCTGCCCGGCGAGGGAGCCCACGCTGCCCGCGGCGCCGGACACGAGGACGGTCTCGCCCGGCGCGGCGCGGCCCACGTCCGTCATGCCGAAGTACGCCGTCAGCCCACTGGCGCCGTAGAGGTTCAGCATCGCCTTCGGGTCGATGCCGTCCGGCACGGGGTTGAAGCCGAAGAGGCCCGCGTCCTTCGCCAGGGCGTAGTCCTGCCAGCCCGTCATGCCCGTCACCCAGTCGCCCACGCACAGCCGCTCCGAACGAGAGGCGATGACCTGCCCGACGCCCACCCCGCGCATCACCTCGCCGAGCGCGACGGGTGGGATGTACGTCGCGCGCGGATTGAGCCAGGTGCGCTGCGTGGGCTCGATGGAGAGCCAGACGACGCGCACGAGCGCCTCTCCGGGACCCGGAGTGGGCACGGGCGCGTGGCGCCATTCGAAGCAGGCGTCGGACACCTCGTCGAGGGGACGGGCCTTCAGCACCCACTGGCGGTTGAGGGGCGTACTCAAGGGGCCTCCTTCGCGAAGACAGGGGCCGCGAGCCGGCGGGCGCAGTCGCGGATGTCATCCGACCACGCTCGGGTCCACTTGTTGAAGCGGGTGCGGTCGCTCGCGTAGAGCGCGCGGGCGGCCTCTTCGTAGCCCGGGGCGTTGCCGGCCATCGTGGTCATGAAGCGGTCGGTGGCGGCCTGGGCCTGCCGGACGCGGTCGGCGTCACCGCTGTTGGCGCGGGCGGCCTCCACCAGCTTGCGCAGCGCCACGGAGGCGCCGCCGGGCTGTTGGGACAGCCACTCCCAGTGCCGGGGCAGCAGCGTCACCTCACGCGCCACCACGCCCAGCTTCGGGCGTCCGGGTCCCCGGGGTTCGGTGGCATCCGCCGCCGGGTCCGGGGTGGGGCGCAGACGCGCGAGCACGTCCTCCAGCGAGCCACGCAGGTGGAAGTCCACCGTCCGCCCGGTCGCGTCGTCGAACAGCAGCAGGGCTTCAGTGGTGCCCGCATCGAGCGCACGCCGGGCGGCGGCGACGACCTCCGCGGGCGACCCGGAGGCAATCAGGCGCTGTCCGGCGAAGGCGGTCCAGGTGGCGGAAGGGGAAGGCATGGTGGCATCCGGAGAGGAGTGTGTCCGGAATATTACCCGGATCAAATTGGGTGTCAATTGTACCCGGGTAATACGGGCCGGTGGGGCCCGGGCGGGGGGCAGGTCGGTCAAGGCAAGCCTCTGTGTCTGGCGGGTCAATAGTTGCGTCTTGAAGGGGAGTTTGGTGGCTCTGGGGTGCGGAGGAAGGTTGTGCTTGGGATGTCTTGGTGGGTGGCGTATGTGTTTGGGTATGGGCTGAATGGCTGTCGCCCATTGGGGGAGTTCAAGAATGAAGCCGTCGAGCGTTGTCGTTGCCCTGGTCTCTTTCCTTGCCCTGGCCTGCGGCGGGCCTGGGGTCGAGTCTGAAAATCCAGACATCGCGAGCACCCAGCAGGCGGTGTTGACGCCGGGAGACTCGGTCATTGGGAGTTGGTGGAATGGGGGCTGGGTGCAGACCATCGATGCGAGCGGCAACGGCTATATGTCGGTCGTCGCCTCGGGCTTCCCTTGCTGGTCCGTGGGGTCACAGAGCTTCCGAGGGCTCGTCAAGACGGGCGCCAATACCTTCTCGGGCGAGTGTGGCATCTGCTCTGGCGGCTCCGTCGTCTGGGTGCCGGTCAGCATCGTCGTCACCTCGGATGGCTCCTCGATGACGGAGTACTTCAGCGGGACCTCCTCCACCTGGTCCAGGATCTGACCCTGGCCCCACCCAGGGCGTCTGTCATTCGCGCCCTGGGTGGAGAGGACTCCCGCGTCCCGCCTCGCTGACATGCCGCGCCGGCATTGACCGGGCGGCCCCGCCGTGGGAGCAGGGCAGGGCGGACAAGGAGCCGAGACATGAAGGACGCGAGCAGGATTCCCGTCATCGTGGGCGTGGGGCAGGTCAACGACCGTTCCGAGGACCCGCTGCGGGGGCTGGACTCGCAAGGCCTGATGGAGGCCGCGCTCCGGGCAGCGGACGCGGACGCGGGCGGCGGCTGGCTGACGCGGGTCGACTCGCTGGCCGTCGTTGATCAGCTCTCGTTCCGGCAGGTGGGGGAGCTGTCGCTCTCGCTGGCGGAGCGGCTGGGGGCCCGTCCGCGCCTGCGTGAGCAGACGGCGGAGGCCAGCGGCGACAGCCCGGTGCGGCTGCTCGACGAGGCCGCCAACCGGATCGCCGCCGGAGACATCCAGGTCGCGGCGGTCGTGGGCGGCGAGGCGCTGCGCACGGCGGCCCGGCGCGCGGCCCTGTCCGCGGGCGACGCGCCCTCCGCGCACAACGCCGCGAGCACCATTGGCGTCCACGCTCGCGAGGCCTACCGGCGGCGCTATGGACTCCTGACGCCGATCGACGTCTATCCCCTCTATGAGAACGCCGGCCGCGCCGCGGACGGGCTGTCGCTGGCGGAGGCGCAGCGGGAGAGCGGGGAGCTCTGGGCGCGGTTCTCCCAGGTCGCGGCTGGCAACCCAGGCGCGTGGCTCCGCGAGCCCGCGTCGGTCGAGGACATCCTCACGCCCTCGGCGGCCAACCGCCCCATCGCGTTTCCGTACCTCAAGCGGATGGTGGCGAACAGCTCGGTCAATCAGGGCGCGGGGTTCCTCGTCACCAGCCTGGAGAACGCGCTCGCGCGGGGCGTGCCGGAAGGCCGCCTCGTGTACGTGGGGCGGGGGGCCGCCGCGCATGAGCCCGAGGACTTCCTCGCGCGAGATGGCTACGCGCGCTCACCGAGCATGGCTGTCACCCTGCGCCGCGCGCTGACGCTGAACGGGCTGACCCCCGAGGCGCTGGACCACGTGGAGCTCTACAGCTGCTTCCCCTGCGTGCCGAAGATGGCGCGCCGCGTGCTGGGCTGGCCGTTGGAGAAGCCCGCCACCGTGTTCGGCGGCTTGACGTTCGGAGGCGCCCCCATCGCCAACCCCATGAGCCACGCGGTGGTCCTCATGGTGCAACGGCTGCGCGAACAGGGCCGCCACGGCCTGCTCTTCGGCAACGGCGGCTTCGCGACGTACAACCACGCCCTGGTGCTCACGCGGGAGCCGCTTCCCGCCGGGGCGCGCCCCTGTTCATCCGACTGTCAGGCGGAGGCGGACGCCGCGCGCGGGCCCATTCCCCCCTTCGTGGAGGACTACACCGGGCCTGGCACCGTGGAGACCTACACGGTGTTCCACGCGCGGGAGGGCACGCCGACGTTCGGGGTCATCGTCGGACGCGGTGCGTCGGGGGAGCGCTTCCTCGCGAAGGTCCCCGCGCGGGACGCCGCGAGCATCGACTTCCTGTGCGACGGGAAGGAGGAGCCCGTGGGGAGCGCCGGTCATGCCGTCGCGAGTCCGGACGGGGACGTCCTCTGGCGGCGGGCATAGCCTTCGCGAGGGAGGGCGTCCGCTGGCATCATCGTGGGTCTCATGGATTCGACGCCCGTGCTCCAGGCCCTGTTCGACTCGCTCCAGGCGCGCCCCCGACCGGAGGACGTGGCGGACCTGGTGTTGCAACTGGCGAAGGACCTCTCCCTCGCGGAGCACGCGGTGCTGGAGCGCGCGGCACGCGGCGCGCTGCGGCGGGGACTCCAGGAGCTCACCTCCATGGCCGAGGACTTCGACCGCCCCGTCGCCCCGGAGCGGCAGGCGCGCAAGGCGGTGGAGCTCTTCCAGACCGCCCGGGCGCTGAGTCCGGCGGAGTGCGCGGACGTGGAGAAGGTGCGCGTGTTGGTGCGCCAGCTGGCGGAGGAGATCCACAAGACGCCCGGCCGGAGCGACTTCTCGGAGGACCGGCTGTCGCGCAAGGAGCGCAAGGCCTCCGGCATGGAGGTGTCGCGGCGGCGCTACAACAAGCTGTTCCGCTTCGTCTGCCGCTTCGAGCGCAAGGTGGAGCGGCTGGCGATGGAGCAGCGCAAGTACGAGGCGATGCGCATCGCGAAGTCGAGCCTGGCCACGCGCATCCGCTGGACGGACTTCGCCGCCTCGCGGGAGGCCGCGTGCTTCGTGGCCTACTTCTCCGCCCGCTGCAACCGCCGCAGCGTCTTCACCTCGCAATCGCAGGACGCGCCGTTCGACGACGTGGCTCGCATGCTGCTCACGCGCTTCCTCCGCGCGCCCTGCCGGGAGGGCTGGCTCGCCATCGCCCACGTCATGCCGGACCTGGACATCGTGCGGCATTTGGATGGCGCGGACCGGCTGGCGCTCTTCGGGACGTGGACGGCGGTGCTCGGGGAGCTGGCGCGGCTGCTGGAGCGGACCTGGGCGCGCAGCCAGTTCAACCGCGCCACGATGGTGGTGTCGCGCGGAGATGACTCCAGCACCTGGAACGCGCTCGCGGGCGCCTGGAACGCGTCGCGGCAGGGGTGGCTGGCGCTGGTGCATGCGCTGGGCATGGCGGACGTCGCCGAGCAGCTGTGCTTCGGCAAGGTGATGCGCCTCATGGCCGCGGACGTGGCGGCATGGCACCGCGCGGATGGCGGAGGACTGGAGCCCGACACCCTCGTGTGGGCCGCGCTCCCGGCGCCGTGGGAGGTGTTCTCCGGCAAGGTGTCCTGCACCCGCGCCCAGGTGGTGGCGGTGTGCCGCGCGCATGGCGTGGACCCCGAGGCGAAGCACTGGACGTTTCCGAGGCACGGCCGCCGCGCCGTGCCCTTCAAGCCGACGCCGGAGCTGGTGCACGGCGTCGTCGTCTCGCACCCGGAGCTGGCCTCGATGCTGCGCAAGGCGGGGTGGTTCTCCGGCAAGGACGTGGAGCCCCTGCCTGAAGATGCGCCGGCCGTGCGCGTCGAGCGCGACGCGGCGGGTTCGGTGCGGGTCGTCCACGCGGACGACAAGGCCCGCGATTGACGCCCGGGGCCCGGCCCTTCCATGCTGGCGGGGCTCCAGGGTAGCTCAGTGGTAGAGCGGTCGGCTCTAGTCCGGCTGGACGCAGGTTCGAGCCCTGCCCCTGGAGCGCTTCCTCCTCCCGCTCAGGCGTTCGCGCGGCGCGAGCTCCGGCCGCGCCAGAGCCGGACCGTGGCGAGGAGGCCGAGCACCGTCAGGCCACCCCCGGTCTGGGAGCAGCCCTTCTTGGAGTCCCCAGACTCGGGGAGCGGGGGCGGGAGCGGGAGCGGGTCCACGGGCCCACCATCCGCGCAGCCCCTCACGCCAGCTCCCATGTTCGCGAACCGCGCCTCACAGGGGGGCAGCTCGAAGTCCACGCTCACCGGCGGAAGCGCGAGGCTCGCCTGCTCCAGCGTCGCCGTGAGCGTAGCCCGGTGCCATCCGGGCGCGAGGCCACTGTTGGGTGGCTGTTCGTGGGAAGCCCCACAGCCCGCATAGCCGCAGACCGTGTAGAGCAAGAGCAGCCGCCGGTTGTATTCGTAGGGATACGACTCGGAGTCGTCCTCACCCGTGGAGGTCAGCCCGCCGTGCTTCGCGTAGGACCACGGCTGGCCGTCCACCTCCACCGTCCAATGCACCCACGGCATGAACGGCACCAGCTCCGGCGATGGTGTGAAGCGCAGCGTGGTGGAATCGCCCCTCACCCACCTGCTGCCGCAGCTTGAATCCTCATACAGGGGGAAGGCCCCATTCGTCGGCGGGTCGGCCGTCAGGGTGCCGGCGGTCGTGGGCAGGGGGAGGGCGGGTCCGGTGAAGAAGGTCGCGGACTGGGTCCGGGTCTCCTGGAACTGGCAGACGCCCTTCGCCTCGATGCGGTACCAGGTGCCCGGAACCAGTGGTGCGTTCGGGACCAGGACCTGCGTCTGGTGGGCCCCCGTCGTGACGGTCGAGGGCACGGCCGGCCCATCCAGGAGGCGCAGCCGGACGGTGGTGGGATCCACGCTCTCCAGCAGCGGAGGCACGGTCACCAGGCCCGGGATGTTCGCGGGCACCGTCTTGCCTTTCTCGGGGAGGGGGAAGCGGACGTCCACCCTGCAGTTGGGGGCGACACAAGCCTGCGCCGAAGGAGGGATGAGCGCGCCCATCCCGAAGAGGAACATCCCCACCGCGCTCCATGTCCAAGCGTGTCCGTGCATGCTCTCTAGGACACGGGAGCCCGGTGGGTTGGGACATCCCTCAGGGACGGTCTTGGCGCGAGCGGCGCAAGAGCCGGAGCGTCGCGAGGAGGCCGAGCAGCGTCAGGCCGCCTCCGGTCTGGGAGCAGCCCTTCTTGGAAGTCTCCGGCTCGGGAGGCGGGTCGTTGGGCGCGGTGCTCCCCCCATCGACGCCCCCGTCCAACCCACCCCACTCGTATCCCCCATCCGAGCATCCCCCCAGGCTGACTCCGGCGCCGGCGATCTTCTGCGGACAGGTCAGCTCGAAGTCCACGCTCAGCGGCGGCAGCGTGAGGTCCGCGTGCTCCAGGGTTCCCTGGAGCGTGGCCCGGTGTCGTCCGGGCGCGAGGCCATTGGTCGGCGGCTGGTGGTAGGAATCCGCGCAGCTCGTGTAGCCGCAGACCGTGTAGAGGAAGAACAGCCGCCGGTTGTATTGGTAGAGATAGGACTCGACGTTGTTCTCACCCAGGGACGTCACGCCGCTGTGCTTCACGGATGCCCAGGGCTGGCCGTCCACCTCCACCGTCCAATGCATCCACGGAAGGAACGGCGCCAGCTCCCGCGATGGTTGGAAGCGCAGCAGGGTGGAGTCGCCACTCACCCGCGTGTTGCCGCAGTTCGAGTCCCCATACATGGTGAAGATCCCCTGGCTCGGCTCGTCCACCGTCAGGGTGCCGAGGGTGGTGGGCAGGGGGAGGGCGGGACCGGCGGTGAAGGTCGTGGACTCGAGCTCGGTCTGCTGGAACTGACAGACGCCCTTCGCCTCGAGGCGGTACGTGGTGCCCGGCTCCAGCGGCGCGTCTGGGATCAGGACCTGCGCCTGGTAGGCCCCTGTCGTGACGGTCGCGGGCACGGGTGTTCCATCCGGGAGGAGCAGCCGGACGGTGGCGGGATCCACGTTCTCCAGCAGCGGTGGCGCCGTCACCAGTCCGGGGACGTTCGCGGGCACCGCGCCGCCGTCCTCGGGGAGGGGGAAGCGGACGCCCACCATGCAGTTGGGGGCGACACAGGCGTGCGCCGAAGTGGGGATGAGCGTGCTCATCCCCAGGAGGAACATCCCCACCGCGCTCCAGGTCCAAGCGTGTCCGTGCATGCCCCATTGGACACCGGAGGCCGGTGGGTTGGGACATCCCTCAGGGACGGCTTTGGCGCGAGCGCCGCCAGAGCCCGAGCGTGGCGAGGACCCCGAGCGCGGTGAGGCCCCCGCCCACCTGTGAGCAGCCCCTGTCGCCGGGGACGGGGTCGGGGGTTTCTTTCGGACACGTCAGCGTGAAGGGAATCTCCAGGGCTGGGAGCGGCGTGGCGGACTGTTCGAGCACCGGACGCAGCGTGGCCACATGCTGTCCGGGTGGGATGCCTTTGTCCTGGGGTCGATCATTGGAAGGCTGGAGGTGGCAGACCGCGTAGACACTCAGCAGGTCATGCGGGTACCCGAACCGGTTCGGGGACATGACGCCACCGGCCGCGTCCACCGCGCCATGTGGAGCCGTGGCCCACGTCTGGCCATCCACCTCCAGCGTCCAGTGCACCCACGGCAGGAAGGGCACGAGCTCCGGGGCTGGCGTGAAGCGCAGGGGCAGCACGCTGCCCTCCACGCCCACGGAGCACAGCGCGCCGCCCCAGACCTCGAAGGACGTCTGCTGTTCCGCGCCCGCGCTCAGGCTGCCCGAGGCCGTGGGGAGCGCGACCGCCGGTCCGGCGGTGAAGGCCACCGAGATGGCCGGAGAGGGCTGCATGTCCCGGCAGGGGGTGTTGCTCTCCAGCAGGTATCCGGTCCCGGGAACGAGCGGGGCGGCGGGGATGAGGACCCCACTCCTGTGAGGCCCCGCGAGGAGGCTCGCCTCCACGCTGGCGCCGTCCGCCGTCCTCAGGCGCAGGCCCATGGGGTCGATGGCTTGCAGGACCGGTGGTAGCACCACCAGGGCTGGCACGTTCGCGGGGACCGCGGCTCCCGCGGGCAGCGGAGCGCGGATGGTGCTCGTGACGCAGGTGGGGCCAGAGCATGCCTCCGCGGAAGGGGGCCGGGCGATTCCCCCTCCCAGCAAACACGCCCCCACTCCCAGGCTTTTCCAAACAGATGTCCGCATGGCGCTTGAGACACCTGGACCCCGGTGTCCGGGACATCGGTTGTCGCATTCCGTGCCGCCGCTCGCTGCCCGCGTCGCGTCGCAGGGAGCCGCGACCGTTCATCCCGTGGCGGCGACCGTCCAGTCTCATGGCCCGGGGCCCGCGCGACAGGAGGCCGATACTCCCGGGCATGCGACGCAAACTCATGCTGCTGGCGCTGGCCGTGGCGGTCTGGCTCCCAACGCTCCACGGGCTGTTCCGTCCCCGGGATGTGGCGGCCCTCGCCGGGGCGCTGGCTTCACGTCAGCGGGCGTTCTCCCTCCAGGAGGCGAGCGCCGAGCGGGACGTGCTCCACCGCACCAACCCGGAGTGGGACCTGATGGTGCGCACCTTCTCCGTGCTCTCGTTCGTGAACCTCGCGCTGTCGGAGCCCGCGCGGAAGGAGGAGCACCTGTCCGTCGTGGACGTGCTCATCGCCCGGACGCTGCGGGACGAGCGCCAGGCGACCGAGGCCTTCTTCCTGCCCTACGTGAAGGCAGCGCCTTTCCGGGACGCCGCGGGGCGCAGCCTCTTCGTGGATGGGGAGCTGGCGTTGATGCTGGCCGCGCGTCAGGCGGTGGAGCCGCGAGCGGACTACGCCCCCTTGCTGCGTGAGCGCGTGGACCTCATCACCGGACAACTGGAGCGGGCCCCGGTGCTCGCCGGGGAGAGCTATCCCGACGAGGGCTGGACGTTCTGCAACACGGTGGCGCTCGCGGCGGTGCGTCTGTCGGACCGGGTGGACGGGCGGGACCATGGCGCGCTGCTGCGCCGGTGGGTGGTGTCCGCGCGGGAGCACCTGACGGACGCGGGGAGCGGGTTGCTCGTGTCGAGCTTCACCTTCGACGGGAAGGTGAAGGATGGGCCGGAGGGCTCCACGCTCTGGCTCGCCGCGCACATGCTCCAGGTGGTGGACGCGGACTTCGCGCGCGAGCAGTACCAGCGTGCGCGCGCCGCGCTCCTGGGACAGGCGCTGGGGTTCGCGTGGGCGGCGGAGTGGCCCGCGTCCGCGGAGGCGGTGCAGGACATCGACTCCGGGCCCACGATTCCGTGGGTGAACGCGAACGCGGGGTCCAGCGGGCTCGCGCTCGTGGGCGCGGCGGCGTTCGAGGATCAGCAGGCGCTGGACGGGCTGCTCACCAGCCTCCACTTCGCGGCCTTCCCGGTGCGCGACGACACCGGGCTGCGCTTCGCCGCGGGCAATCCGCTCGCGGACGCGGTGCTGCTGTACTCGCTCGTCGAAGGGCCCCTCTGGCGCCTCGTGGGGGCGCCGCACCTGGAGTCACGCCGATGATGCGTCATCCGTTCGTCCTCACCGCGCTGGGCATCGCCGCGGTCTTCCTGTCGCTGCACCTGGGCGGAGGGCGCCAGTACGTGGGCGTGCTGTCCGGGACCGTCGTGGGCGGCCCCTGGAGCATGGGCTTCGGGCTGGGCTATGCGCTGGCCTGGTTCGGCGCGGTGCTGGCGGCGCCCGTGCTCCTGCTCGCGGGGCTCGCGGACGCCTGGCTTCAGAGCAACTCGAAGGTGAGCGTCAGCTCGCAGCGGGAGTAGGAGTCCTTCGCGCGGCCCGTCTCCAGGGAGATGCGCAATCCCTCGTCATTGGTGGCCATCACCATCCGGCGCTGGGCATAGCTGTCCCACGTGCTCAGCCGCGAGTCCTGCCAGCTCCACCCCGGGTAGCACGTGGACATCAAGTAGCTGGAGAAGAGGTAGAAGCCATCCTGCGCGGCCTTGCAGTCCTGGTGCGCCTGCACGCAGTACACGTAATCCCCCAGCACCCGCGTGTGGTAGACGGCGCAGCGGAAGTCCTGGACGCTCTTCGTGGCTTCCCAGATGGAGACATCCTCTGTGTTGTCTTTCCGGGCGGTCCCCCGCAACGGGCTGAAGCCCTTGCCCGCGGTGCGGACCACCGCCTTCACCTCCTGGCAGAAGGCCTTCTTGTCCGGGAGGGTGCTCGCGGAGGCCTCATTCGTGGAGTCCCCCACCTTCACGCTGGTGTTGGGCAATGCCTTCCAATGCGACGGGCGGGGCGCATTCCACCCCTGGGCGAGGACCCCGGGCGCGCTCAAAAGACATGCGCCCCCAACGAGCCACGGCCACCCTCTGCTGAGCAATGACATGGGTTTTCCCTGAAATAAAGACAGTCCAGTGAATCTTCAGGGCTCGGGTTCCCAGGACCCGTCCCCCCTCTGGGCGCGGACCTATAGGCAAGGCGCTTCGGGCGGGTCAATCCCTCCCCGGAGATGCTTGCGAAATGGAGGTGACTTTTCCTGCGACAAGGCGGTGTGACTAGAGTGCGCGCCGTCTCATCCAGAGGGGAAATGTCTTTACAAGCCAATGAGGGGGGCGCCTGCGGGCGCTGCGGTGCGGCGTGCCCGCCAGGGGGCTCGTGCGCCGCGTGTGATGCCTGGACGGGGCCGCCGGTGGACGGAGGAACAGGGCCGTGGTGGGGGCGCTGGTGGCCGGGAGTCCTGGGGCTGCTGGCGGGTGTGTTCGGGGTCGCGCGGCTCGGGCAGCTTGCCTCTCCGGCGTGGATGCCACGGCTCCTGGAGGCATGGGTGTTGGGGCCTGGGTCGTGGGGCGCGCCGCCGCGGGCAGGGGGGCTGGTGCTCTCGCTGGTGCCGTGGGGGGCATGGGGCCTGTTCCTGGCGGTCCTGGTGCACGCGCTCCGGGGGCGTGGCGCCGTTCCGGCCCCGAGGCGCGAGGCGTTGGGGGCAGGGCTGATCGCGGGCCTGCTGCCGGTGGGGCTGCCTCGGCTCGCGGGGGTCCTGGCCTCGGTGCCGGGCGCCCGGGTGCGCGCGCTGAAGGTAGGGGCGGTGGGCGTCGTGCTGCTCCAGGGCGTGGTGGCGCTCCTGCTGGTCGCGGAGTTCCAGACGCTCGCGCCACGGTGGGGCCTGGCCGTGCTCTGCGCGGACGCGGTGCTCCTGTGCGTGCAGGGGGGCTTCCTGCGGGCCGCGCTGTGGACGCTTCACGATGCCGGCGGGGAGGGCGTGGGGGCCGCGGCGGAGGCGGAGCCCATCAGCGCTCCGGCCGTGGAGGTGGCGCGGCAGGAAGCGGGCTACGACTGCCCGGAGTGCCTGGTCGTGACGCCCCTCTTCTGGACGGAGGGCCGGATGGGGGCCCACTGCGACCTGTGCGGCGGTGATCTGCTCTCCGCCAGGGATCAGGCCCAGGTCCTCACCGAGCGCGGGCTGGGCGCGGACTCGCTGCGCAGGACGTTGGAGGAGCCCGGGGGCCGGCCCGCGAAGTGCGCCTCGTGTGGAGGCGCGTGCGCGACCGTGGTGTTCCAGGGCGTCGCGGTGGTGCCGTGCTCGGCCTGCGGGACGCTGTGGATGCGCGAGGGCGTCCTCCATGTGCTGAGCCGGGGGCGGCATGGCCGGCCGAGGACTCCGTCGCGGGTCGGAGCGCCCCGTCCGCCGGCCCTCCCCGTCTCCTGGGGGGCGCCGGGGTGGATCGCGGCGTTGGGGCTCGCCGCGGGAGGGTTGGTGCTGGCGCGGAGTGGTCTGGAGACCTGTCCTCCGGGGGCGGCCGTGCGGCGCGAGCCCATGCCGGGCGGCCACGTCCTGTCCCAGTGCGTGGTGGGCGCGGCGACCCGGGAGGGAACCTCCTGGCTGCGGACCGACCGGGGGCGGCTGCTCCAAGCGGAGGCGTTCACGCAGGGGCGGCGCGACGGCGCCTGGTCGCGCTGGGACCGGGAGGGACGGCTGCACGCGGAGGGCGCATACGCGGCCGGCGTGCCGGAGGGCGAGTGGCGCACCCTCGATGAGACGGGCGCGGTGGTGTTTCGCGCCCACTTCCTCAAGGGGCGCCTGGAAGGCGTGGCGGAGGACCTCACCCCGGACGGGCGGGTGCTGGAACAGCGGACGTACGCGGCCGGACAGCTTCACGGCCCCTACAAGCACTTCTTCGCGAACGGCACCGCGCATGTGGAGGGCGCCTACGCGCACGGCCTGCGGGACGGGCAGTGGAGCACCCATGACGCCCAGGGCAAGCGGCTGGACCTGTCCTGGTGGATGGCGGGACGCCCTACGTTGATGGGGGAGGGCTCGCGTCCCGTCGGCCAGGGAGATACCAGACTGGAGGACGGAGCGACGTCCGCGGAGGAGCGGGAGGCTCGCTGGGAGTCCGCGGCGGACATGGCGATGGTGAAGCGGGCCCTGGCGGCGAAGGGCGTCTCCGCGACGCCGGTGGAGGAGGCGCTGTACGGAGGCCATCCGCAGGAGTGGTGGGCGCAGCGGCTGCGGCTCGTCTGGCCCCGCCGCGACACGCAGGAGGGCGCCGCGCGCTACGCGCTCACCGTCAAGCGGGCGGGGCTGCACGGCCTGAGGGTGGAGGAGACGGTGGCGGGACCTCGCGTGAGCCTGGAGCGCACGGCGTCACCGCCGGCGCCGGGGGCCGACGCGCAGGCGAGCAAGGAGGCACCGTGAAGGCGTGGGGATGGGGAGGGATGCTGTTGGCCCTGTGGAGCGCGACCGTGGCCTCGGCCGCGCCGTTCGAGGTGCGGCGCTCGCGGGAGTCGCCCGAGCACGCGCGCCTGGTGCTCGCGCCGCGCGCGGGGACGGGGCGCGCCACGCTCCAGGTGCTCTTCTCCGTGGGCCGCTTCGATGAGGGCGGCATGCCGGGGCTGACCCTGGCGTGCCAGCACGTGATGCTGGAGGCCAACCGCCGGGGACGCTACGACGCGCTGGTGCGCGAGCTGTTCGGCGCGAACGCGACGCTGACGTTGTCGACCGGCCTCCGGCAGAGCGGCTTCACGCTGAGCGCTCCCCGCGAGGACTTCGGTCGGCTCGCCGAGCGCGTGTTGACGCTGGTGCTGGCACCCCAGCTGGACGCGGCCCGGCTGGAGGATGCCCTGGAGCGCACCGGGCAGGACCCCTCGCTGACCGTCGCGGATGACTTCCTGGAGTCGGTGCTGGCGCAGGTGCTCTCCCCGGAGCCGCGCTTCAAGGCGCCCGTGCCTTCGAACGCGCAGGCGGTGCAGTCCTTCTCGGACCACGACGTGCAGGCGTACATGGCGGGCCCGCTGAGTCCGCGCAACGCGGTGGTCATCGCCGCGGGGGACTTCGACCCGGAGGCGCTGCGGCGCACCGTGGCCCGCTTCAAGGGGGGGAGCCCGTCGGCGGTGACGCGCTTGCAGCCCCAGCTCCCGGTGACCCTCAAGCTCCCGGCGATGAGCGACATCAACCTGCTGGCCTACCCCATCGAGCTGAACGACGCCCGGCAGGCCGCTTCCGCGCGGGTGGTGGGCGTCCTGCTCGGACAGCGCATGGAGCAGCGCTTCCGCCGCCTGGGCGTGGGCTATGCCCAGGACGCGTCGGTGCTGCTGACGCCCTGGTTGGATCAACTGGTGCTGACGCTGCCCGCGAGGGACCCGTCCGCGCTCGACCTGGGCCCCTTCATGCTGGAGGAGGTGCGGGCGGTGCGCGAGGGGCGGGTGGGCGCGGAGGAGCTCGCGCTCGCCCGGGCGGAGGTGCTTGCCCGGCTGCGGGCGGACGACCGGAGCCCGGCGGAGGTGGCGCAGGCGCTCGCGGCGAGCGTGCATGCGCCGGCCTGGTATTCGCCGGAAGTGGAGGCCGCGCTGGCCGCGCTCACCCCGGAGAGCCTGGCCCAGACCGTGGGGGGCTGGTTGGGTGAGGACCGGCGCATCCACCTGCTGTTCACCCCCAGCGTCCTTCCCCTGCGCTCCACGGCGGGCGCACGGATGAGGCGGAGATAGCCATGCGTCGCCCATCCTTCTGGAGGCCCGCGCTGCTCGGGCTCCTGCTGCTGGGGGCTCCTTCCCTGGGACTCGCCGCTCCGCGCCCGCGGGCCGTGGCCTCCCTGGCCTCTTCGGACGCGGCCCGGACGCCGGACGTCACGGCCGAGATGCTGGCGGACGGGACGGAGCTGCTGATGGCCTCACGGCCGGGCGCGGACACCGCGTCGCTGCGCGTGGTGGTCCGCTCCGGGGCCTCGCATGATCCGCCGGGCAAGGAGGGCCTGGCGCACCTGGTCGAGCACCTGGTGTTCCACGGGAGCCAGGACCTGCCCGGTCCAGAGCTGAGAGCGCGCGTGGCGGCCGCGGGGGGCACGCTGAATGCGCACACCGTCTCGCAGGCCACCGTGTACATGCTGGACGCGCCGGCGGGGGCCTTCGCGCCGCTGGCCCGGGACTTCCTGCGCATGGTGACCAGTCCCCTGCTCCCGGGCGGCAAGCGGCTGGAGCGCGAGCTGGGCATCATCCGGACGGAGAGCACGTATCACTTCCGCGGCTCCGCGCTGGGCAGTCAGATTGAAGGGGCGCTCTTCTCCAGCGTGTCCGCCGCGTATGCGCTCATCGGCTCGGAGAACTCACGCGGCCGCATCACGCGCGAGGACGTGCTGAAGTTCTACGCGTCGGAGTACCTCACCTCCAACATCTCGCTGGTCTTCACGGGGGCGGTCGGGGTGGAGGACGCGCGCCGGCTGGTCGACGAGGGCTACCGCCTGGCTCCGGCGTTGCCCGAGGAGCGGGTGGCGCCCGCGCTGGAGGCGGCGCTCTTCCCGGTGGAGCAGGAGACGCGGGCCGCCGCCACGTTCGTGACGCTGGGCTACGCGCTCCCTCGCGAAGCCCGGGGGACGTGCCGGGCGGTGGCGGCGTTGCTCCAGTTGCGGTTGATGCTCGCGGTGCACGTGAAGGAGCCCATCGTCTCCGACGTGGTGGTGCGCTGCCTGAGCCTGCGCGGCAACGACCTGCTCCTGGCGTTCGCGTACACGCGGTCCCTCGACGGTTCCCGCCTGCCTTCGCTGATGCAGGAGACGTTCGATGGGCTGGCGAAGCAGCCCCCGGGTGACGCCGAGCAGAAGCTGCTGGCCTCGCGGGGAGGGCGCGGGCTGGCGTCGCTGGCGAGCGCGGGGCCGGAGCTGGCGGATGCATTGGCGGCCGAGGCCTCGGAGCCGCGGCAGGACGGAGGCACCGACCTGGGCTTCCTCCAGCCGCCGCCCCGGCTCACGCCTGGGGTGCTCAAGGACTTTGTCCGCCGGCACTTCCGGGAGGAGCGCTCCGTGCGCATCGTGAGCACGCCGCTCTGAAGCCCGAGGGGCCAGGGCTCCTTTCAGCGCGGGTACAGGGTGCCGCCCTTCATCACCCACCGCACCTGCCGGATGGCGGAGATGTCCTGCGTGGGGTCGCCTTCCACGGCGACGAGGTCCGCGAGCATCCCGGCCTTCACCTGCCCGATGCGGTCCTCCCAGTGAAGCATGCGGGCGTTGCCGGAGGTGGCGGCCTGGAGCGCCTGCGTGGGCGTCACGCCGCTGGCCACCAGCAGCTCCAGTTCGCGTGCGTTCTCTCCGTGCGGGAAGACGCCCGAGTCCCCGCCCACGCACAGGGGCACGCCAGCCGCCAGCGCGGCCTTGAGTCCGGCGCGCTTCTTCTGGAGGGACTCGGGCTCCGGGTCCACGCCGCGCTTCCAGCCCCGGTACTGGAGCATGGCGTCGCCCGCGGCGAGCGTGGGGCACAGGAACACGCCCCGCTGGGCCATCAGCTTCCAGACCTCGGGTGTGCCGGCGTCTCCATGTTCGAGGGTCTCCGCGCCGGCCAGCACGGCCCGCTTCATGCTTTCCGGCGTGCTGGCGTGCACGGCCACCGGGCGTCCGCCGCTGCGCGCGGTCTCCACGATGAGGCGCATCTCCTCCTGGGAGAAGGTGGGGAGCGCCTCGCCGTGCGGGCCCCAGCGGTAGTCACCGTAGACCTTGATCCAGTCCGCGCCGCGCCCCATCTGTCCGCGCACCGCGCGCGTGAGGCCGTCCACGCCGTCGGCCTCCTCGGCGCCCTGGGGCACGGTCCACTCCGAGGCGAAGCCCTTGGGGCCGTAGCTGCCGGTGGCGACCAGGGCGCGGGTGGTGACGACCATGCGGGGGCCGGGGATGATGCCCTGGTCGATGGCCTGCTTGAGGCCCACGTCCGCGTCCCCCGCGCCCTCGGTGCCCAGGTCGCGCGTGGTGGTGAAGCCCGCGAGCAGCGCCGCCTTCGCGTGTTGGGTGGCGCGCGCGACGCGCAGGGCCAGGGACTCCTTGAGCACCTGGTCGTTCCAGGGGGCCTCGTTGTACGGGTGCAGGAAGAGGTGCGAGTGGCCCTCGATGAGGCCGGGAAGCAGCGTCGTACCCGGCAGGTCGATGACCTCCGCGCCCTCTGGCGTCTTCAAGCCCTGGGCGGGCCCCGCCGCGACGATGCGCTCGCCGGTGACGACCACCGCCCAGCCGGTATGCGTCTTGGCCGAGGTCCCGTCGAAGACCCGCGCAGGGCGCAGCACATACGAACGGACGGGCGCCTGGGCCCGCGCGGACATGGAGGCGAGGACGGCGAAAAGGACGGTGGCGAGGAGCGGAGCGCGCATGTCGGAAGGCAGTCTGCGCGGGGCCGCTGCCTGGGGCCATGGGTTTGTGGGACAGGCCCGGGGGCGGGTGTCACGGTTGAATGGCGAGGATGCGCGCCCCAGCGACATCCACGGCATAGGTCGCCCCCATATCGAGGACGATCTCCCGCTCATGCTCGGCGCAGTTGGCGGGGCTGAACGAGAATCGGACGAAGACCCACCCGTTCGGCCCCGGAGCCGCCGCGACGTTGAAGGCCTCGCGTCGGTAGAGGCATTGTTCAAGTGGCGTCGCGTCGCGATGCGGATGGGTCCCCAGGGGGCGGAAGTCATCCATGGCCAGTGCGATGGCCGCGGCCATCGGCCCCGACAGTTCTTGAAGGCCTGCTGCTGGCAGTTCCCGTGGAAACTGGACCTGGCTCGCCTCCTCTGGCGACGCATGGGCGGGGCGTGCGGTGCGTTGGAACAGCGCACAGCCCTGAAGCAGGAGGCAGAGAATCAGGGGCAGTCGATACATAGCTCCGCTCCAGGGGCTAGGAGTCGTCGTTGACGGCGGTGACTCGCCCGGACTTCTTGTCTTCGTTCCGGATGCTGCCAACGAGGAACCACTTCTTGTCGCGCCGGACATAGACCTCGCCTGGGATGGGACTGTCGATGTTCGGCACCAGCTTCATGATGTTGCAGCCCGTGTCGAGCTGGATGCGGATCATGAAGAGTTGGAGGTCCGCTTGCGTGTCCTCGGGGGACATTTCAGACGGCGTCCAGGGGTGGCTGTGGTAGTCGGCGATCGGGGATGGACGGCCGCGCTCATCCACCACATGGCGAGGCGGTTGACATTGTTTTCGTTTCCTCGGGCCGACCAGGACGGTGGGTCCCAGGGGGGAGCCGTAGGTCGCGTAGTAGGTGCCATCTCCAAGCGAGTAGAGCGCTCCGCAGTATTCCTGCCCGTAGTCGCCAGCGTTGGCCCTGGGAAGCAGCATGAGTGCGGGGCACAGTTGGTCGATGACGTCGTCCAGGTTGCGCGAGGGTTGGATCGCGGGCCATGGCCCACGCGCCCAGACCGAGTTGCCTCTGCGCCCAAACAAGCTGTTCTCGCCTTGCCTCGTGTACCAATCGCCTCCAGCGCACGCCAGGAGCAACCCAAAGAGGAGCGTCGCGTTGAATCGCATCATCCACCGTGATCACGTGGGTTGCTCTCCGCGGGGGCAGAGCGTCGCTGTGTCTTGTGGAGAGGTTGCACCCGCACCGCTGTGCAGGTCAATGCGCTGAAGCCCAAGACGCATCACGGTGTCCGCGCACGGAACACCTTGGGAGCATCGTCGCGGTCGTTCGAGTTCCGGTTCACCTCGCCTGCGCAACCCAGGGAGCGGAGCGGCGGACGCCGGGGCGTTCAGCGGTGGTCATGGGAGAGGGACGGCCTTCCCTTGCTGGCGAGGGTGTGGAAGACGGTGGGGCATGAAGCGCCATGCCCCCGCCACCGAGCGCAACCGTGAACCGCTCCTCGCTGTCCTCCGGGAAGTGCTGCCCGCGTCCGGCACGTTGCTGGAGGTGGCGAGCGGCACCGGCCAGCACGCGGCCTTCTTCGCGCGCGCCTTCCCGGGGCTCACCTGGCAGCCGACGGACGCGGAGCCGGAGGCGCTCGAGAGCATCGATGCGTGGTGCGCCGGGGAGGGGCTGGCCAATGTCCTGCCGGCCCGGGTGCTGGACGCCAGCGCTGACACGTGGCCCGTGGCGCACGCGGACGCCATGCTCTGCGTGAACATGATCCACATCGCGCCGTGGACGGCCTGCCAGGGGCTGATGCGCGGCGCGGCGCGGGTGCTGCGCCCGGGCGGACGGCTGGTGCTGTACGGGCCCTATTTCGTGGAGGGCCAGCAGACGGCGCCGAGCAACATCGCCTTCGACGAGTCGCTCCGGGCCCGCGCCCCCTCCTGGGGTGTGCGCGAGCTGGGCGCGGTGGCCGCCGAGGCCGCGCGCAATGGCCTCCAGCGGGAGCGCGTGGTGGAGATGCCGAGCAACAACCTCACCGTCGTGTTCACCCGTTAGGACTCCCACCGGGACGGAGTCCTTCATGCCGTCCCGGCGGTGGGCGCGGGGCTACATGCCCGGGCAGTGGCCGTTCTTCATCTGGTGGGCGGTCGCGTTGACCTCGTCGACGAGCTGGCGCTTCTGCATCTGATCCTGGGCGGAGTAGATGATGGTGATGCCTTCCGGCGTGTCCTGCGCCTCTGCCTTGGACGGAACGGTGGGGGCACCGGCCTTGGCCTTGTAGCCAGCGCCGCCCGTGCCGCTTTCATCGCGGCCGGCCTGTTCCTCCACCGCGCTGTCTCCCAGGTCCTCTTCCTTCGCCAGGTCCATGGGCGTCTCCGCGTTCGTGCTCTTGGACTGCGCGTCCAGCATCCGCCGGGTGCGTGACTGGAGGTCCGACACCTGGGAGGGATCCGTCGTGCTGAAGATCAGCGCCACGCCGTCCGACGTCGTCTGCGTGCTGACCTGGGTCCCCGGCACTGACATGGGGCAGCGAGGATTCCCCTGAGACGTCATCGCGGTGGACTGGCCGGATGGGGGGGCCGATTGGCCTGAGTCGGATTTGTACATCCCCTTCTTGGAGCAGCCCGCGGTGAAGCACAGCGCGACGGACGCGGCCAGGGTCAGCGAAAGTCTGGACATGGGCATGCATGCCTCCTCTGTCGTGGATAGGTCGTGCGGCAAGGTGGCGAGGCGCCACCGGGCGCGCAACCCGCGGGGCCAGGGCCGCGCCTGGCGGCCCCACCCGCCGGGGAGAGGCCTCCTTCGAGAAGCCGACACCCGGAGGCCCGCGAACCTTTCGCCGTGGAGCCGTAACGGCGTGCTGCTCACCTGGAAGGCGTGGACGGCTGACGGCTCACCACGCGGCTTCGAGCTGGAGCATCACCCCGTGCTTCTCGTAGTTGCCATTCGTGGAGTCATACGCGTGGCAGAGGTGCTCCGCGCCCTCGCACGCGGCGGGGTCGTCGTCCGTCAGCCGCATGTCGACGTTGGAGCGGTTCACCAGCAGCTCGTAGCGCGCGGTGAGCCGGAGGTGTCGCGACAGCCGGAAGCCCAGCGTCGGGGCCAGCACGAAGCGCGTGTCGTGGCGGCGGCGCGCGTTCCACGTCTCGGTGTCGCCAGCGGTCGTCCGCACGCGCAGCGAGCTGTCCTCCAGATAGCGGCGCCATTCCACCTCCGCCTCCAGGCTGGCGGTGAGCCAGGGCAGGGGTTGCCACCGGCCGGAGGCGCCTGCGCCGTGGCTCGCGAAGGCGAAGGGAATGACATACGTCTGTGATGCGACGGTCTCATCCGCGCTGGTGACGCTCTGCTCCAGCGTGCCAATGCGGTCCTGCCGGTAGCGGTACCACGCGGTGAGGTTGGCGCCGCCCAGACGCCACTCCTGGGACAGCGTCGCGTCCAGGCGCGTGCCGGAGAGGTAGGCGAACTCCTCGCCGAGTCCGTCCTTGCCGACGAGGCCCAGGTCCAACCGCGTGCTGGTGCGGTCGCTCTCATCCCACGCCAGCCATGCGTTGGCGCCGACCGAGGCCTGGAGGCCGCGGAAGTCCGCCAGGCCCGTGAAGAACAAGTCTCCGCCCGCGAGCAGCCCCACGCGCACGTCGCGCGCGGCCTCCCATTCCACCGCCGCCGTCGCCCGGTGGAGCTGGAGCGAGTAGTCCCGCACGGAGGATTCGGAGTAGGCCCGCTGGCTGCCGCCGTAGGACAGGGCCGCGAGGACGCTGTCCGCCACCCGGAAGCGCGCGGTGATGCCCACGCTGGCCTCCGCGAAGGCGCTCGCGGTCACGACGTCCGCGCTCGCCCCGGACACGTCGCGCGCCGCGACGCCCACCTGGAGCACATTGCTGTCGAAGCCGGGCCCCAGGCTCGCGGAGACCCAGAGGCCCGGGCCGCTGGAGCGCAGGCCGTGAGAGAGCAGGTCGAGGTACTGGTGCGCGGTGCTCCGGTCCAGCGGACTCAACGTCAGCGCGAGCGACGACGCGAGGTCCTCGCGGGCCTCCGTGAGGGCCCCCAGCCGGTATGCCGATGCGCCCGCCATGAGCCGGGCCCTTCCGGCGTCGGGCATCAATGCGGCGGCGCGCAGGAAGTGCGCACGGGCCTCGTCGAAGCGGCCGGCGTCGAACGCCGCGAGCCCCTGCCGGTACTCCTCATCCCCGAGCGCTCCCACGGGGACGAGGAGTGCGCGCAGTTCCTCCAACTGCACGGCCT
Source organism: Corallococcus sp. Z5C101001 (assembly GCF_007352635.1). NCBI lineage: Bacteria > Pseudomonadati > Myxococcota > Myxococcia > Myxococcales > Myxococcaceae > Corallococcus > Corallococcus sp. Z5C101001. Next base: position 231,151 of record NZ_VKLU01000011.1, on the reverse strand, counting down.
CCTGCGCGGAGGCCCCGGGCGTGGCGCGCTCCGCCCACCGCGCGGCGCGTTCAGGGGCGCCCGCGTCGAAGGCCGCGAAGCCCGCGTTGATCCACGCGACGCGGGCGAGCGGGGCCTCCGGGTGAACGCTGGCGAAGGCCTGCTCCGCTTCCTCGAAGTGGCCGAGGGCGTAGAGACAGGCCCCCCGGTTGAAGTTCCAGGCATCGGGTTCGGGGGCATATGGCGCGCGCCCGGCGGCGTCCAAGGCCTCCAGTGCCTCCTCGGGCCGGCCCGTGCGGAAGCGGGACAGCCCGATGAGGTACAGCGCGGCGCCGGAGGGCGATGCTTCCGCGGCCTGGAGTGCCTGTTGTTCCGCCTCCGCGTAGCGGCCCGCGGCGAAGGACTGGCGTGCATCCTCCAACGGCTCTCCAGCCGCGAGCGCCATCAGGAACAGGAGGCCCGCCCACACACACCGCGACGTAGCGCATTCCGGGAGCGGGAGCGAGATCCGCGCGAGGCGCTTCGGCCCCTGGCGCATGGCTCGCGGCGCGCAGTGGAGCCTGCTGGACCCCGTGGCTCGACGCCATCCCTGGTAACCCGGTGCGGGCAGTGCCTAGCTGGGTATCAGTTGCCCCCAGTCATGGGGATTCTCCGGCTTCGGGGTCAGCTCGACTCGGGCGAAGCGCCCGTCTCGCACCTCGACCACCGCCCACAACTCCGCCTCGCAGCTTGGACAGCTCCCCAGCCCGTATGCCCAGACGTCGCGTCCCACGGCTTGCGAATCAGGCCCAATCACAGGGCGTCTCATGTTGTGGGCGCGTCCCCAGACGACGTCACCTGGGACGAAGTCACTCAAGTCCAAGATGCCGATGCGTGCCTGAAAGCACACGGTCTCCAGGCGCTCGCAGCCGCTGCATCTGATTGGCGCATCGAAGTTGTTGTACCGGCCCATTCCAATTCCCGTCGGCCATCCGCGCTGTTCAAGAAGTCTCGCGGACTTCCGGTCCGCGCCCTCTGGGTGACTCAGCGACGCGGTTGCTGATTGGGAGGCGGTTGCGGGTTGGGCGGCGGCCGTGCGCCGTCGGTCCTCGGTGACGGCGAGCGCACGTGGCCGTCATCGCCCGGGGGGCGTGGCGCATTGGGCCGACCCTCCTGTCCGCGGTCGCCCGAGGGGCCTCGTGAATCCGGACCCGGGGGTGGACGGACCGTGTCGCCTCGCGGCGGAGGCGCGGGGCGCTCCGCCTTCATGCGCCCCAGGATGGTGTCCACCTGTTCGCCCGGTGCGATGACGTCCACCGTGTGCGAACTGCGCACGTGCGCAGGCTGCGAGCCCGCCGGGGGCGGAGGCACGGCGGCTTCAGGCGGCCTCGCGGCATCAGCGGGCCGCGTGGCTTCAGAAGGCCGCGTGGCATCAGGCGGCCTCACTGCCTCTGTCGGCGCGGGTGCTGGCGCTTGTTGCGCGTGCGCGATGCCACCTCCCAGCCACAGGAAGGCGGCGAGCGCCGGTGTCGAGAGCCAGGTCCTCATCCGCCCGTGACCTCCAGCACCACGTCGTGCTCGATGCGCTGGTCGCCCGCGCGCGCCAGGGCCGTCACCAGATACCGCCCCGGCCGCTGTCCGCGCACCGCGACGGGAATCACGTTGCTGCCCGCGTTCAGCGCCTGTGTCCACTGGAAGGAGCGCAGCGGCAGCTCCTCCCCATCCGCCCAGAAGGACAGCCCCTCCGGCAGGCTCACCTGGAAGTCCGCCTGCTCCACGGCGACGTCCGCCGTGAAGTCCAGCTTGATGACCGCGACCTTGCTCACCGGCACCTGCGTCCCGGGCCGCTCCAACTCGGCCACCGCCGGGACGTCCGGCCCGGTGACGGCCGGGCCTCGCACCGCGCCCAGCACCAGGAAGGTGGCCACGCCCGCCGCGATCCCCACCGCCGGCCAGAGCACGGGGGCCCGGCGCCGCCAGAAGGCCCGCACCGCATCCCACCCTGGCGCCGGTGTGGGCGGACCGGCCTCCACCAACCGCCGGTGGAGCAGGGCCTGGAAGTCGGGCCCGGGCGCGTCGTCGCGCAGCGCCGCCAGACGCTCGCGCAGGGCGCGGTCCTCGCTCTCCTCGGGCTCACTCATTTCCTGCTCCTTGCGACATGCGACGAAATGTCCTGGCCAGATGTTCCCGCCGGCGCTTCATCGTCCGACGATTCAGGGCCCTGGCCCCCCGCCAGCAGGGCCTTCAAATGCGCCCGGCCGCGCGACAGGCGCGACTTCACCGTGCCCACGGGCACGCCTTCGATGTCCGCCACCTCTTCATAGCTGTGGCCTTCCACGTCGAAGAGCACCACCGCCGTGCGGAACTCCGCCGGCAGCGCCCGCAGGGCCCGCCACAGGCGGTCCCGCTCCTGGGCGCGCATCAGGCCTTCATCCGCGGACTCGGCGCCCGACGGTGCCTTCGCGTGCTCCTGCTCCAGCGGCTCTTCCCGGGAGCGCTCACGACCGGCGCGGCTGCGCGTGGCGTCGTAGAACGCGTTGCGCACCACCGTATAGAGCCACGTCTGGAACGCGGACTGGAAGCGGAACGAGCGCAGGCTCTTGTAGACCTTCACCAGCGCCTCCTGCGCCAGGTCATCCACGTCCGCGTCCGACGCGGCGAAGGCCCGCGCGAAGCGGCGCACCCGGGGCAGGTGCGACGCCACGAGCAGCTCGAAGGCACGCACGCTGCCGTCCTGGGCTTCGAGGATGAGTGCGCGCAGCTCGTCGGTCACGGTCGGCGGCACTCTAGCCGTCCCGGGTGCGCGCTCAAAAAGCGCCGGGAAATTCGCCGCCGGGAACACGGCGGAAATTCATTTCGTCTCACGGAGGCAGACGGACAGCGGCCGGGCACCGGATGAAAAGGGAGCACGCACACATGAGGCACTGGAACTGGGGCAGTCAATGGCTGGGGGCAGTCGCGCTGGTGGTGGGCACCATGACGGTCGGCTGCGGCAGCTCGCAGACCGCGAGCACGGACGCCACGTCGGATGTGTCCCAGGCCGTGGAAGCCACCTCGGATTCGAGCGACGCGGTGGAGGTGTCCAGCCTCCTGCACGGCCTGGACAAGATGCGCCCCCAGGCCGTGGAAGGCTTTCACTGTGACGCGAGCCCCGACATCACCACCGTGGAGGTGTGTGGCAAGAGCCTGCCTGCCACCGTGCACCTGGAGTGGACCGACTGCGCGGCCCCCACGCGCCCTGGCGGCGGACGGGGCGGCCCCGGTGGTCCTGGAGGCCCCGGAGGCCCCGGTGGCGGCGGCCAGCCTCCCCCGGGCGGCGGCGCGCCTCCGCAGGACGGAGCGGGTTCGCAGGTGCGGGGCCAGTCCTTCGACGGCGGAGCCGCCGGGGGGCCGGGTGGAAAGGGCCCGGGCGGTCCCTCCAGCGGCACCGTGGACATCGTGAATGCATACGAAGCGTCCGAGGACTGCACGGGCGCGGTGACGCAGAACCAGACCGTCATCTTCGAGGTCTCCAGCACCAACTCCGACGGCGAAGTCTCCACCGTGAAGGGCACCACGTCGTCCACCTCCGAGCTGGTGGACGGGGCCCCGCCCCGCAACAAGAGCACGCAGGCGGACGTGACGCGCACGCGCACGGATGCCTCCGGCGCGGTGGTGAAGTCAGTGCGGTTGGAGGGCTCGCTGTCCGTCGCGTTCTCCACGGACACGCCGCCAGTGCGCACCATCGACGGCTCCTATACGGAGACGGCGCTCGACGGTTCGCAGGGCACCGTCACGCTGGCGGGCATCGTCCGGCCTCCGCGCGACGTGTGCCCCTGGCCCACGGGGGGCTCGCTCACGCGCGCCACCGCGGACGGGGAGAGCCACGTGCTCACCTTCGGTCCGGAGTGCGGCGATGGCACGCTCGACGGCGCGGCGGTGAGCCTGCCCAACCGCTGCGAGCGTGGCGGCGGCCGTCACTAGCTTCAGCTTCACGAGGCGTCGCGGTCCGGGGGCATGACCCCTCCCCCGAGAACCCCTCCCCCGGGCCGCGAGCCTCAGCTCCGCTTCGTCATGTCGAACAGCGCACGGGCCTGCGGCCCCAGGAACCCGTCGAATCCTCCCGAGCGCTGGGCGATCTCGAAGTACGCATACGGCCACGTGCGCGTGCCACCCCCCCGGAGCACCAGGGGAAGGGGGGCCGCGTGCGTGGCCGTCTGTCGAAGGGACGTGCCGGGCGCGCCTTCAATGTCTGTCTTCATGGGCACGCCCGCTTCACGCATCCGCCGCTGCCACGCCTCCACGTCGTCCACCGCGCCGGTGAAGTGATTCACCTTGCGGCCGAACGCCAGCAGCCACGCGCCGTACTGCGTCTCACGCTCCAGCTCCAGCAGCGTGGACTCGTCCGGAGGCATGGGCGCCGCGAACCAGGCCGCGAGCGCCTCCACGTCATCTGGCGGCGGCGGATCCGCCGGAAGCGCGGCGAGCAGCTCGCGGGCGCGCGGCGACAGCTCCTCCGACTTCAATTCGGAGAGGAAGACGCGCGGCAGCCCGTCCGGGTGGGCCAGGTAGATGGCGGACAGGTGCGCGTCCGGGAACGTGTAGGAGCCGGCCGGACGCCATCCGAACCGCTCGAACACGCGCGAGAACAGCGCGATGCCTCCCCCGGGCCGCGCCAGCGTGCGGAACGCGACGTGGTCATTGCGGAAGTGTCCCCCCGACAAGGTCACGAAGGTGCGCGCGAAGGGGACTTCGGAGGCGTAGCGCTCCCACAGCAGGTCCAGGAGCCGCGAGGCGTCGGAAGCGGAGGTCGTCATGCGCGCCAGTGTACGTCGCTCGCCCCCGGCCGGCAGGGACATCCACCTCGGCCCGGCCGGGAGCGGCTTTCGGCTACGGCACCGACACCGCCTGGAGCGCGGCGCGGCTGGGGGCCTCGTCGCCGGTGACGCTCACCACGAGGCGCTGGAGGCACCCCGCGAACTCCTGCTGCAGCGCCTCCGCCGTCACCGCCTGGAGGTGCGCGGGGCGCTGGGCCACCGCTTCCACCGGGAAGCCCCGAACGCGCGCCTGCAGCAGCGCCCCCACCCACGCATCCGTGCCAATGAACGACACGGCCTGCTGCGCGAGGATGCGCCCCCGGGCCTGCTCCAGGTTCTCCGCGGGGACCTGCTTCGCGAGCGCCGCCAGCGTCGCGCGCAGCGCCCCCACGCCCTCCTGGAGCCGCTGCGCGTCCAGGTTGCCATCCATCTCCAGATGCGCCGCTCCACCCCGGCCAATCCAGGGCGTGGCCCCGAAGCCGTAGGAGGCCCCCGTCCCGGAGCGCGTCTGCTGGTAGGCCTTCACCTCCAGCAGCTCCGCCATCAGCGCGTAGCGCGCCTCCAGCTCCGGCGTGGCCGTGGGCAGCCGGCAGGCCATCCGCACCTGGCCCTGGGTGGCCCCCGGGCGCGCGGTGAAGAGCGTGCTCACGCGCGGCGACGCGGGGGGCAGGGCCGGCGCGGGCGGCACCGCCACGGGCTGCGGCTTGCCCCGGCTCCAGCCGCCCAGGTACTTGCGCGCCAGGGCCTCGACCTCCTTCACGTCGAACTCACCCGCCACCACCACCACCGTGTTGCCGGGGCGGTAGACGTCCTCCAGCCACGCCTGCGCCTCGGACCACGACACCTGCGCCAGCTGGGCGCTCGTGGCATCGCTGGCGTAGGGGTGGGTGCCATAGAGCGCGTGCATCAGCTCGCGCTGCGCCACCACCTCCGGGCGCGTGTCCACCGCCGCGTACCAGGGCAGGACCTGCTCGCGCAGGAAGCGCACCTGGGCCTCCGACGTGCGGGTGGTGGCCAGGTCCTCGGAGAGCATCGCCAGCATGTTGCCCACGTTGCCCGCCGTGCCCGCCAGGTCCACGCGCACGTGGTCCAGCGAGGTGCTGGAGCGCCTGTGCAGACCCCAGTCGCTCGGGTTGCCCTCGAAGAACGACTCACGGAAGGCCCCCTTCCTCGCCAGCTCTCCCACGCCCGGCTTCGCCCCATGCGCCGTCCCACCGGCCATCGCCGCGGCCATCCGCACCACCGGGAGTCCCGGGCGGGGCGCGAGCAGCACCTCCAAGCCGTTGTCCAGCTTCAGCACCTGCAGCGGGCCGGTGGTGGCCGTGAGCATCGACGGGGTGATGCGCTGACCGCCCTCCACCCCAGGCCCCCCCAGGGCGACCGTCGCCACGTTGACGCTCATCCCCGGGATGCCGCTCTCCCCGGGCCGCACGAGGATGGCGTGCGCCCGGTTGCGCTGGAGCCACTGGTAGGCGAAGTCCGTCACCTTGCTGCCGCCCAGGCCCACCAGCGCCATCTGCGAGCGCGTGTACGAGCGCACGTCCGTGGTGAAGTGGGTGAGCAGCGCGCGGCTCTTCGTGCGCGCCAGGAGCCGCTCGGACTCCAGCACCATGCCCGTCACCACCTGCCTGCGCAGGGCCTGGAAGCTGAACTCCTGGCCCAGCACGCCGCCGGCTTCGATGTCCTGGCTCCAGGCCTTGTGCACCTGGTCCAACACCTTCTCCGCCGTGCGCTCCGGGTGGTCCCCGCGCGACAGCTGCACCCGCACGATGAGCAGCGACGCGCGCGTGCCGGGCACCAGACCCGTGGAGATGCCCGCGATGTCACCGTCGTTGCGCATCGACGCCCAGAGGTTGTCATCCAGGCTCGCCTCCACGAAGTCGTGCACGGCGCTCGCTTCGTCGAAGGCGCGCGGCAGCACCCACGACAGGTACAGCTCCGGCGACGGCACCGCCGCGGTGAACACCGGCAGCGTCTTCGTCGCCGGGGCGGCGGGGGGCTCCGAGGGCTGCGCGGCCATGCGCCGGTCCGGGGCGAGCGGGGCGCCGGTGCCCGCCCACGCGGGCGGCAGGTTCTGCTGGAGCACGTTCGCCACCGCCTCCAGGTCCACGTCCCCGGAGATGACCAGGGTGACGTTCTCCGGGCGGTAGTGCGCGCGCGCGAAGCGCTGCGCATCCCCCAGCGTGAGCGCGGTCAGCGACTCGTGCGAGCCCACCACGGGCCGGGAGTACGGGTCCCCGGCGGGGAAGGACGCCGCGTGCACCCAGCTGAACACCTGTCCCACGTAGCCCGTCTCGTTGCGCTGGCGCAGCTCGTTGCGCACCACCTCGCGCTCCACCGCGAACACCTCCGGGGAGATGTTGGCGATGGGCGAGGACAGCCGCTCACCCTCCAGCTTCACCAGCGTGGCCAGCGCCTCGCGGGGGGCCAGCGTCTCGTAGGCCGTGAAGTCCAGGCTGGTGGAGGCGTTGAAGTGCCCCGCGCCGGAGGCCTCCAGCCGCGTCATCACCGACGCGCCGTTGGCGGGACGCGCGCGGAAGGCCAGGTGCTCCACCAGGTGCGCCAGCCCCTCCTTGCCGCTGGGGTCGCTGGAGCCGCCCGCGCCCACCACCGCGACGACCGCCACCACCGGGGAGCGCGCGTCGCGCTCCACCACCACCCGCAGTCCGGAGGGCATCCGGAAGTCGCGCAGGGGGAAGGACACGTCGCGCATGACGACCTGCCCGCGCGCCGGCAGGGTGGTGCACCCACCCAGGGTGAGGGACAGCGCGGTCACGGCACCGAGGGCCAGACGTGGCCAGCGGATGGAACCCAACAGGAAAGACATACGACTCCAGGTACGAACCCGGAGGCAGCCCACGCGGGGCCCGTGCCCCACGCCTCCCCCCGGGCGGGAAATGAATGAATGGATGAAGAAGGCCGCGACGGAGGGGAGACAACGTCTGACGGGGCAGGCGGGACCCGCAACGACAGACAGCGCCCGGGTACATAGCACCGCGGCTCGTCCGTCGTCACCTCTCCCCCAGGGCTCGGAGGAGGGCGGCCCTCGCGAGGTCCGCGCCTCCGGCTAGGATGGGGAGCATGTCCCGCCCGACGCCGCGCACCCTGCTGCTGCTGGCCTTCGCTCTCTGTGTCTCCTCCTGCGACTACATCCCCACGGCCTGGGGGGAATGCACGGGCACCCACCTGGGACGGCGCGTGAAATGGCCCATCGAGGAGCGCTCTTCGGTGGTGCACCTTGGGTTCGATCAGGGCGGGCCGCCGGACACGTTCATCGCGCTGCACTACACGCCGGAGGACACGCCGGCCCTGGAGGGCTTTGGCGTGGACATCCATCTGGTGGAGGGGGCTCGGGTACGGGAGGACCGGACCGTGAAGCTCTCCTCCCGGCAGGGGCAGCTCGTGCCCGAGGAGTCGTCGCTGGTGCTGCGGTGGGTGGGGAACATCGGCGGGGCGGCCGGCTATCTCTCCTCGCCCGGGGTGCCGGTGGAGGGCTCGGTGCTCCTGGAAGAGGTGACGGAGTCGTCCGCGGAGGGCCGCTTCCACTACCGTTACGCGGACGGCGGCGAGCTGACGTGCACCTTCGAGGTGTGGCCGGTGTCGACCTCGGAGTGACACGGGAGTGACACGGCGAGACAGGGATGCGAGGGCTGCTAGCATCTGGCCATGGGCGTCCACGACTATCGATGCAGTGTCTGCGGTCCTCCCGGCTCGTACGCGTGTGGTGAGAAGGACGGCGAGGAGTGCGAGCAGGAAGGCATTGGCGAAGACCAGGCCATCCTGGACCTGTTCTTCTTCGCCAGCGGCGAGGCTCCGGAGGACGCGGATGCCTTCGAGGACGCTCGGGGGCGCGCCCGGCGCACGGAGACGCGGCCCTTTGGCTATGATTGGGGAGAGTGGGAGTTCGTCCCCAGCCTCAACTACCGGCAACTGCTGATGGACGATGACGACGCCACCGGCATCTGGCGCATCGAGTCCTTCGACGAGGACATGGGCGACGGCAGCGCCGTCTCCCTGGAGATTCCGCCGGACGAGCGCGTCTGGGTGGTCAACTACTGCCCCACCTGCCACCCACTGTTCGTCGAAGGCAAGGCTCCCGACGACGAGCCCTGTCTGGAGTACCTGCGGGCCATCGCCGAGAACCTGGAGATGGACTTCGAGGGCGTGAAGGGGAGCGCGGACAAGGCGCCCTTCATCGACGCGGTCCGCGAGCGGGTCGCGCGGAGGCGGCCCGCCCGGCGCTGAGCGCTCAGCCGTTGGACGCCAGCGCCTCCTGGGCGCGGGCCTCGTCCGGCAGGTTCGCGACCCACTCCGTCACCTCGCCCAGGTGCAGCGTCTCCGCCCGGAGGACTTCGCGGAAGGCGTCCACCATGTCGGCGGGTCCCAGCTCCTGCGTCAGCTCCACGAGCAGTGCCCAGCCTGTGTGGTTGATGATCTCCGACACCAGGACGGCGCGCAGCGCGTCCTGCAGCGTGGCGCCCGGTTGCTCCGCGACCTGGAGCAGCCCTTGGAGCCGCGGGCCCGTGTCATCCTCGGAGGTCGTCAGCGCGGGGGCGCTCCCACCGAGCCGGTGGATGCACTCGCGGACGAGGTTCAGGTGCTCCATCTCCTGGAGGTGAAGCTCCACGAGCCGCGCCGGGGTGGGGCCTCCGGGGTAGCCGCCCTCGGCACGGGTCTTCTCGAGGAGGCACGCGTGGAGCCGCGCGCGGGTCTGCTCGAAGGCGAGCCGCTCCCGCAGCTGGACGAGGAAGAGCTGGGGCGAGGGGCCCTTCAGTGTCTGGAGCGCGCTGCTCACCGTTTCCTGGATGCCGCGGCGGGAGGGAGGTCTGTCCGGGCCGCCGGCGATGCGGACCAGGTGTGTCCGCAGGAACCCCACGACGCTGCCGGGAGCGGGCAGGGCGGGGTGGCGGGGCGGGTCCTCTCGGGCCAGTCGCTCCAACTCCTCGGCGGTGAGCAGCTCCGCGGTGTGTCGCAGTCCCCAGTTCACGTCTTCAGCAGAAGACATCGTGGCCTCCCCGTGGGGCATGCCTTCCAGCGCGATGGCGGATTCCAGGGCGCGGAAGGAGGCGACAAGCTGGAGATGGCGCGAGGCGCGCGCCATGGCCCCGGGGGGCCGTGGACCTAGCGCAGGAGCATGGGCGCTGTGCCCAACGCTTCTCCCCGCAGCCGCGCGATGTCGCGCGAGGGTGGGGCTCCGAACATCCGGCGGTACTCGCGGCTGAACTGGGAGGGGCTCTCATAGCCGACGGAGTGGCCGGCCATCGCCGCGTCCATGGCCTGCGCCAGCATCAGCCGGCGGGCCTCCTGGAGCCTCAGCTGCTTCTGGTACTGCAGCGGGCTCATCGCCGTGACGGACTTGAAGTGGTGGTGGAGCGCGGATGGGCTCATGTGGACGGCGCGCGCCAGCCGCTCGATGCGCAGGGGCGCGGCGTAGTGCTCCTTGAGCCAGTGGATGGCCCGGGTGACGGAGTCCCGGCGGCTGTCGGCGACGGCGATGCGCCTCAGCCGTTCGGAGTTCTCCCCTGCCAGCAGGCGGTAGAGGATCTCGCGGATGACGAGCGGCGCCAGCACGGGGATGTCGCGCGGCGTGTCCAGCAGCCGCAGGAGCCGCACCGTCGCGTCCAGCAGGGGCGCGCCCACCGGACCCAGGGCCAGTCCGCGGACCCCGTCCTCGGCGCCGGGCGCGTCCAGCTCCGCCTCCATCATCAGGCTGCCCAACTGCCCGGGCTCCAGGTCCAGCCGGAAGCAGAGGTAGGGCGCGGAGGGGGTGGCCTCCACCACCTGTCCCGTGACGGGCAGGTCCACGGACGCGACCAGGCACTGGTCCGGTCCATAGACATACAGCTCTTCACCCAGGAGCACCTGCTTGCGGCCCTGCGCCACGATGCACAGCGCGGGTTCGTGCAACGTGTGCAGCGGCAGGGTCGGCGTCGACGCGCGGATGAGCACGACGCGGGGAATGGCGGTGGTGTGGAGCCCGTCCGTGGGGACGTGGCGCTCCATCAGCGCCACCAGCGACGACAGGTGGGGTCCCGGGCCGGAGTCTGGGTGGGCGGTCGGCATGCGCTCCCTGTCTTAATCCCAGCGGGCCTGGGGTGCTCGTGGAGGAATGGGCAAGGGTCCGCGAGCATCCGGATACCGCCTCCGTGGCGCGGCTTGAGAGGGTGGGTCCATGCCTGGCGCGGTCTTCGCACCAGGCCCTTCCAGAGAGAGGACCGACCCATGACGACGAATATCCAGGGCAAGGTGGTGGCCATCACCGGAGCGAGCAGCGGCATTGGCGAGGCGACGGCCCGCCTGCTCGCCCAGCAGGGCGCGAAGGTGGTGCTGGGCGCGCGCCGGACCGACCGGCTGGAGGCGCTGGCCGGGGAGCTGAAGGCGAAGGGCGCACAGGCGTGCTTCCGCGCGCTGGACGTGACGAAGCGCGAGGACATGGAGGCCTTCGTGGACTTCACGCTGAAGCAGTACGGGCGGCTGGACGTGCTCATCAACAACGCGGGCGTGATGCCGCTGTCACGGCTGGACCAGCTGAAGGTGGACGAGTGGAACCGGATGATCGACGTGAACATCCGGGGCGTGCTGCATGGCATCGCGGCGGGGCTGCCGGTGATGAAGCGCCAGAATTCGGGGCAGTTCATCAACCTGTCGTCCATTGGCGGGCACGCGGTGAGCCCGACGGCGGCCGTCTACTGCGCCACGAAGTTCGCGGTGCTGGCCCTCTCCGAAGGACTGCGCCAGGAGGTGGGCGCGGACATCCGGGTCACGGTGATTTCACCGGGGGTCACCGTGTCGGAGCTGGCGGAGAGCATCAGCGACTCGGAGGCGCGCGAGGTGATGCGTGACTTCAGGAAGGGGGCGATTCCGGCGGAGGCCATCGCGCGGTCCATCGCGTACGCCATCAGCCAACCCGCGGACGTGGATGTGAGTGAAATCATCATCCGCCCCACCTCCAGTCCGTACTGAGCGCCACGCCTTTCAACAGCGCGCCCGACACGGAATGACCGTGGCCTACGCCTCCAGTCGCTTGCGCAGCGCTCCCAGCCGGCTGCGGCCCACCGGCAGCCGGGTGCCGTCCCTCAGCTCCACCCCGGTGCGCGAGCCCTCCGAGGCGACGAGCTCGCGGATATCCGTCACGCGGACGAGATACGAGCGATGGATGCGGAGGAAGTCGGTGGGCAGCAGCTGCTCGAGCCGCTCCAGGCTCTTCTCGCTCAGCTCGGTGCCACCTCCGCGCAGGACCAGCTCGGCGTAGTCGCCAGCGCCCTGGATGTACGCGACGGAGTCCAGGGGCACGAGGACCACGCCTCCGCCCTTCCTCACCGCGAGGGAGCGCAAGGCAATGGCCGAGCGGCTTCCCACGCGGGTGAGCGCGAGGGCGAGCCGCTCCGGCGTGTAGGGCTTGGGGACGAAGTCCAGCACCCCCAGTTCGAAGGCGCGCAGCGCCTGGTCGGTGTTCGCGGAGACCACCACCGTCTGGAATGCGCCCGCGGCCGCCTCAGCGAGCAGCGCGAAGCCGTCCTCGCCCGAGAGGTTCAGGTCCAGCAGCAGCACGTCCACGGTGTGCTCCGCCAGCAGCTCGCGAGCCTCGTCCAGACTCGCGCAGACGCGCGGGCGCGGGGTGTCCGGTCCCAGTTGTTGCTCGCACAGCCGGGCGAGACGGCGCGCCGCCAGCGGCTCGTCTTCCACGATGAGCAGCCTCACGCCGGCACCTCCACCCGCGTCATCCACCCCGCGGCCGTCGGTCCATCCTCGAGCCGCCACGCACCGGGGAAGGCCTCCTCCAGGCGCGCACGCAGGTAGCGCGCGCCGGTGCCTTCACCGCCACCCTGGCGCGGGCCCGTGCCCACCGGCGCGAGGAAGACATAGCGCCGACGTGGCCGCGCGCCCTCGGCGATCAGGCTGCCTTCGAGCCGGAAGGTGTGGGGCGAGACGTAGCGGTTGTGGCTGAAGGCGTTCTCCAGCAGCGTGTGCAGCAGGGCAGGGGGGACGGGGGCCTCCAGGTCCACGCCCTCGGTCTCCAGGTGGAAGGCCGTGCCCTGTCGGCAGCCCATGACCTCCAGGTGGGCGCGGCACAGCTCCAACTCGCGAGCGAGCGGAATGGTGCGCTCACCGGAGACGGCGAGCAGGTGCCGGTACGCCGCGCCCAGGGCCTCGATGAAGCGCACGGCCTGCGCGGGCTCCGTCTCCACCCACTCACTCAGCGCGCCCAGTGTGTTCATCAGGAAGTGCGGCTGCAGGCTGCGCTTGAGCAGCTCCAGTTGCAGGCGCTCCGCGGCGCGCGTCGCACTCTCAAACCGCTCCTGCTGACGGCGCTGCCGCCGGGCATGGATCGCCGTGAGACAGAGCAAGAGCCCTCCGAGGGCGAGGAAGAAGCCGCGCTCGGCGAAGAGCGTCCCGGCGAAGCCGAGCCCCGCCAGCGCGCCCAGGGCCCCCCCCGGTTCCCCTCGACGCCACGCGCGCACGGCGAGCGCCGTGGAGACGACGAGCGACGCCCCGAGCGCGATGCTGTTCTTGCCATCGAAGCCCGGAACGAAGGCGAGCGAGAGCAGCCCCAGTCCGAGTCCCACCCACCGCAGCCAGCGGCGTGGCTCGCCGAAGGCCGCGTGCACGGTCGCTGGCAGCAGCGCCGCCACCGCCAGCATGGCCGCCGCCTGCAGTCGCAGCCGCACCGCGTGTTGTGGATAGGGATAGTTGGCGAGCCCGCGCCACGCCTCCAGCAGGACGAGCGCCGCGGCGGCGAGGCACAGCACGCCGAGCAGGAGCGTGGCGAGCCCGCCGTGAGCGGGCCGCACGCGCGCGAGGTGGTAGAGCCCCATCAGCACCAGTGCGCCCAGCGCGGAAAGGGCTGGCGCCAGGCCGAGCATCCGCACCCGAGCGAGGGACGCGGCCTCGCCCGCCTGCAGGTGGTGGAGGGTGCCCGTGGGCTGGAAGCCGAGCCGGTGCGCGGAGATGCGCATCGTCAACACGTGAGGGCCGGTCGCGCTGGACTCGGGCGGGAGCGGGAGCAGGGCATCGACGCGTCCTGGTACCTCCTCCGAGGGCGTCCGCCCCACCCGTCCGTTGCGGCCCAGGGGCCTGCCGTCCCACCAGACCTCCCATGACCCGAGCACCGACAAGGCGAGGGCAGGCGTCGGGGCTCCGGCTTCACGCGGAGGCACGTCCACCTGGGTGCGCAGCCAATAAGGGCCCGTCCCTTCGTTCACCTGGTTGGCCGCCACCGTGCGCCAGCCCCGTGCGTCTCCGGAGAGCGCGACCTCCGGGGGGAGATCCTCCGTGTTCACCTGCACCTGTCCCTGCCGCGCCGAGGGCAGCGCGGCCGAGGCGGCGAGCGAGAGCGCGAAGCATCCCGCGAAGAGGGCGGAGGACATCATGGGCCTCAGCATACGCAGCCCGGCGCCGCCCCACGCGCACTCCGGCGACGCCGCGAGACGTTGGGCGACCGGAACCCCACGCGCCGTGCTGGCCACCGCATCCTCCTCGTTGAATCCCTTCTCGAAGGAACTCCATGCGCGTCGTGCTCCTGCTTGCCCTCGGTCTTCCGCTGTCTCTTGCCCAGGCTCAGGGTTTGGAACTGCAGCCTCACACCTTCCAGGCCCGCGACGGCCGCGCCGTTCACGCCGAGCAGGGCACCCTCACCGTGCCCCTGCGTCACGCTCGGCCCGAGGGCCCGGGCCTGACCCTGCGCTTCGTGCGTTTCAAGAGTACGAACCCGTCGCCCGCGGCACCCATCGTGTACCTGTCCGGGGGCCCGGGCGGCTCCGGCATCGATACCGCGCGCCATGGCCGCTTCGAGCTGTTCCTCGCCCTGCGCGAGGTGGCCGATGTCATCGCGCTGGACCAGCGCGGCACCGGCGAGTCGAATGCTCATCCCGAGCTGGTGCAGCGCTGGGCTGTCCCGCTCGAGCAGCCCATGGACGAGGCGTTGCTCAGCGCCACGGTGAAGAAGGCCGCCGCCGAGGCGAGCCGGACCTGGACGGCGGCGGGCGTGGACCTGGGCGCGTACACCACGATGGAGAGCGCCGAAGACCTGGAGGTGCTGCGCAAGGCGCTGGGCGCACCGAAGCTCAACCTCTGGGGTATCAGCTACGGCACCCACCTGGGCCTCGCCTACCTGCGGCGCCACCCACAGCAGGTGGACCGCATCATCCTCGCGGGCGTCGAGGGACCGGACGACACCTGGAAGCGGCCCGCGCACGCGGAGGCGCTGCTCGACCGCTGGGCGGCCGTGCTGCGCGCCGAGGGTGAGCGCGGACCGGGCCTGAAAGCGCGGCTGGCGAAGCTGTTGAAGTCGCTGCGTCGCGAGCCTCGCGTCGTTGAGTTCACGGATCCGGAAAACGGGGAGCGCCACACCTGGAAGGTCAGCCCCTTCGACCTTCAGTGCGCCACCTTCGAGTCCCTGAGAGACCCCGCCATCTTCCGGCGCTTCCTCGCCCTGCTCCCGGCGCTGGAGGCCGGAGACTACACGCCGATGGTGCCCTTCGCCGGCATGCTGCGTGATGGGGTGCTGCGACCGATGCCGCTCGCCATGGATGCGGCTTCTGGCGTGAGCCCGGCGCGTTACGCCCTCATCAAGAGGGAGGCGTCGAGGGCGCTGCTCGGCGGCAGCGTCAACCCAGGCCCCCTGCGGGCGGGGGATGTGGCCGGTGTGAGCGACCTCGGCGAGTCCTTCCGCGGGCCGCTGAAGGCCGCGGTGCCGGTGCTCCTCATCAGCGGCACCTTGGATGGACGCACGAGCCCGGACAACGCGGAGTCACTGCGCCCCGGACTCTCCCAGGCCGTGCACCTGGTGCTCGAGGGGGCGGGACATGACGGCCTCTTCCAGTCGGACCCCCGCATCCTCGAGCGGATGAAGGCCTTCATGAAGGGCGAGACGCTTCGCGACGAGCGCCTGCGGATCGAGGCGAAGCGCTGAGGTCGACTGTTCGCTCCGGACACGGTCGGGAGACAGGCTGAGACCTCGCGGTCGCGCTCTGGCTCCCGGTACCCGTCATGCTGCAACAATGATGCGGCGATGCGTTTCTCGCGTGGTTGGATGCAGGGGCCGTTTCTTCCTGAGCGATAAGTCGAAGAGCGTGGAGGGACCTCCCGCCTGTCGAACAGGGCGGGAGTCCTTCGAGGGGCAGCCCATTCCATGTCGATGTTGAAACGCCCGCTGTCCGCCTTCGTGCTCGGCGCCTGTCTGTTCGCGCTGAGCGCTTGTGATTCCAAGGACGACCCGACGCCTGACGCGGGCATGACCGTCGACGCGGGGACCGACGCCGGCACCGGCCCCGAGCCGGACGCAGGGACCGACGCCGGGTCGACGGAAGAGCCGCCGCCCGTCATTCCGGAGGGCCACACCCTGCTGACGCCGTCCGCGACGGAGGTCCACTCCGTTCCCAGAGGAGGTCCGGAGGCCCCGCTCCGGTTCGCCTTCGTCGCCCAGGCCGGGCACCATTACGACTTCATCGTCGAGGCCGGCATGGAGGGCTACGTCCTGGACCTGCGGGACGCCCAGGGAAAAGCCATGGACCACGTCGATCAGCGCTTCTCTGGCATCGACCCCTTTGCGCGGTCTTGGCATTGGTCGGGGCTCAAGGCGGGCGCGGTCCACACCGTGGCGGTCTCTCAAGTCACCGTGCCGACCCAGCTGCCCTTCCGCTTCCGGTTCGTGGACATGGGCCTGGACGACTACGGCGACCTGATCAGCACCGCGCAGTCCTGGACGCCCTCGGAGCAGCCCCTGACGGGGACCGGAGAACACGCTGGCGAACGGGACCTGTTCTCGGTCGAGACCGTCCAGGGGCATGTCTATCTCCTCGACGGTGTCTTTCCCTCGCAGTCCTGGGAGCTGGCTTTCATCGACTCCCTTCAGGAGCTCCATGCCTCCGTGGACGGCCTCGGCTTCAGGGAGACCCAGGGCGCCACGGCCTTCAAGTCACCCGGTGGCGTGATGTACGCCTCCATCCGGAGCAACCCGCTCGATTCCCCCCTCAGCCCTACACGGTCGTGTTGAAGGACCTGGGCGCGGAGGACCACGGGGACTCCGTGGAGACCGCCACGGTGCTTCCGCCCGGCACGACGTCCGTGGACGCGAGGATGGAGGTCCCCACGGACAAGGACATCTTCTCCCTGGGCGTCGTGGCCGGTCACTTCTACCGGGTGTCGTGCACCATCGACGGGGACAAGCGCTGCCGGCTCCGGAACGCCGCGCCGGGGAGTGACTTCAGCTATCTCCAGGGCGGTGACATGAGCACGACGGCCTTCAGGGCGTCCCAGGCCACGCACTTCGTGCACGTGGACCTGGATCCGGCCGTGCCCGCGCGCTGGGTGGTAGGCCACTACACCCTCCAGTTCGAGGACCTGGGCCCGGACGACCACGGGGACACGCTGGCCACGGCGACACCGCTGACGGGCCTGTCACAGGCGGTGTCTGTCTTCATCGGAGATACCTCGGACCATGATGTCCTCTCCTTCGAAGCCACAGCCGGGCAGCGCTACCAGTTCGCGTGTGAATGGAAGGAGCACCCGTCGCAGATTCAGCTGAACGCGGCCTTCATGGACGCGCAGGGCGGACGGTACCCGGGGGACCTCGCGCGCGTGGGCCCACGCTGGGTGCGGACCTTCATGGCGCCGACCTCAGGCACCTACGGCATCGACCTGTGGACGTCCTCCACCGTCGCGCTAGGGGCCTCCGCCTGCTGGTTCGACGTGCTGGCCCCCTGATGCACCTCCGCCGCGGTCCCGGGACACCTGCCCGGGACCGTGGCGCTGGCATCACATGTTGCGGCGGTACTGCCCGCCCACCTCGTACAGCGCGCGGGACAGCTGGCCCAGCGTGCACACCTTGCACGCGTCCATCAGCGCGCCGAACACGTTGCCGTTGTCCAGCGCCGCGCGGCGCACCGCCTCCAGCGCGGCGGGCGCCGTCTTCGCGTTGCGCTTCCAGAAGGCGTCGCGCGCGGTGATGGCGTAGTCCTTCTCCTCCTTCGTCGCGCGAATCACCTCCGGCGGCGTCACCGTGGGCGAGCCCTTCGGGTCCAGGAAGGTGTTCACGCCCACGATGGGCAGCGTCCCGTCGTGCTTCTGCATCTCGTAGTAGAGCGACTCCTCCTGGATCTTGGAGCGCTGGTACATCCGCTCCATCGCGCCCAGCACGCCGCCGCGCTCGGAGATGGCGCGGAACTCCGTCAGCACCGCCGCCTCCACCAGGTCCGTCAGCTCCTCGATGATGAACGAGCCCTGGTTCGGGTTCTCGTTCTTCGACAGGCCGAACTCCTTGTTGATGACCAGCTGGATGGCCAGCGCGCGCCGCACGCTCTCCTCCGTGGGCGTGGTGATGGCCTCGTCGTAGGCGTTCGTGTGCAACGAATTGCAGTTGTCGTTGAGCGCCAGCAGCGCCTGCAGCGTGGTCCGGATGTCGTTGAAGGCGATCTCCTGCGCGTGCAGGGACCGGCCCGACGTCTGGATGTGGTACTTCAGCTTCTGCGACCGGTCGTTGCCGCCGTACTTGTCCCGGATGGCCTTGGCCCAGATGCGGCGGGCCACGCGCCCCAGCACCGCGTACTCGGGGTCCATGCCGTTGGAGAAGAAGAACGACAGGTTCGGCGCGAAGTCGTCGATGTGCATCCCGCGCGACAGGTAGTACTCGACGAAGGTGAAGCCGTTGGCCAGCGTGAAGGCCAGCTGGGAGATGGGGTTCGCCCCGGCCTCCGCGATGTGGTACCCGGAAATCGACACCGAGTAGAAGTTCCGCACCTTCTGGTCGATGAAGTACTGCTGGATGTCGCCCATCACCCGCAGGGCGAACTCCGTGGAGAAGATGCAGGTGTTCTGCGCCTGGTCCTCCTTGAGGATGTCCGCCTGCACCGTGCCGCGCACCGCCTGGAGCGTGGACGCGCGGATCTTCGCGTAGACGTCCGCCGGCAGCACCTCGTCGCCGGACACGCCCAGCAGCAGCAGCCCCAGCCCGTCGTTGCCCTGCGGCAGCTCCCCCTGGTAGCGCGGACGCGGCAGGCCGCGCTCCCGGTAGAGGGCTTCAATCTTCTGCTCGACCTCCTCCACCTTCCCGTTCGCGCGGATCCACTTCTCGCACTGCTGGTCCACCGCGGCGTTGAGGAAGAAGCCCAGCAGCATGGGCGCCGGGCCGTTGATGGTCATGGACACGGAGGTGGACGGGTCCGCCAGGTCGAAGCCGGAGTAGAGCTTCTTCGCGTCGTCCACGTTCGCGATGGACACCCCCGAGTTGCCCACCTTGCCGTAGATGTCCGGCCGGTGGTCCGGGTCCTCGCCGTACAGCGTCACCGAGTCGAACGCCGTGGACAGGCGCTTCGCCGGCAGGCCGCGCGATACATAGTGGAAGCGCTTGTTGGTGCGCTCCGGGCCGCCCTCGCCCGCGAACATGCGCGCGGGGTCCTCGCCCTCGCGCTTGAGCGGGAAGACGCCCGCGGTGAACGGGAAGGCGCCCGGCGCGTTCTCCCGCAGCAGCCACGTCAGGATGTCCCCCCAGTCCTCATACTTCGGCAGGGAGATCTTCGGCACGCGCAGGTGGGAGAGCGTCTCCGAGATGAGGTCCAGCTCGATGACCTTGTCGCGCACCTGGAACTGGTACTTGGACGCGGCGTAGCGCTTCTTCGTCGCGGGCCACTCGGCCAGCAGGCGCCGGCAGTCCGCGTGCAGGCGGCTCTCCAGGTCCTGGTACAGCGCCACCAGGTCACCCAGGTACGCGGGCTCGCCCTCCACGCGCTCCGTCACCTGCACCACGTCGGCGGCGTCCTTCGGCTCGACGATCTCCAGCTTCTTCTTCCCCACGTTCTGGCGCAGGGCCTGGATGGTGCCGTGCAGCTGGTACATGCGCCGGGCGATGGCGGCCTGGGCGCGCACGAAGCCGTCGTAGGACTCACACGCTTCGACGATCTCCGCCAGGTAGCGCGTGCGGTCCGGGGGGATGATCCACTTCTTCTCGCTCATGCCGGGCGTGAGGGAGAACTTGCTCTCGAGCGTCGCGCCCGTCTTCTTCACCAGCGCGTCGATGAGCGCCCGGTAGAGCGTGTTCATGCCCGGGTCGTTGAACTGCGACGCGATGGTGCCGTACACGGGCACCACGTCCTCGGGCAGCGTGAAGGCGTTGTGGTTGCGCTTCCACTGCTTGCGCACGTCGCGCAGCGCGTCCAGCGACCCGCGCTTGTCGAACTTGTTGATGGCGATGACGTCCGCGAAGTCGAGCATGTCGATCTTCTCGAGCTGCGTCGCCGCGCCGTACTCGGCGGTCATCACGTAGAGCGCCACGTCCGAGTGCTCGGTGATCTCCGTGTCCGACTGGCCGATGCCGGAGGTCTCCACCACGATGAGGTCGAAGCCCGCCGCCTTGCAGACCTCGATGGAGTGGGCGACGTGCCGGGACAGGGCCAGGTTGCTCTGACGGGTGGCCATCGAGCGCATGTAGACGCGCGGGTTGTCGATGGCGTTCATGCGGATGCGGTCGCCCAGGAGCGCGCCGCCGGACTTGCGCTTGGACGGATCCACGGAGAGGACCGCGAGCGTCTTGTCCGGGAAGTCCGCCAGGAAGCGGCGCACCAGCTCGTCCACCAGGCTGGACTTGCCCGCGCCGCCCGTACCGGTGATGCCCAGCACGGGCACCCGGGGGGCGTCCACGCTGGCGTCCTTGAGCGCGGTGCGCAGCGCTTCCCCCGCGTCCGCGAAGTTCTCCGCGATGGTGATGAGCGACGCGATGCGCTCGGGCTCGCGGGGCAGCGGCTGCTTCAGCAGGCCCTTGAACTCCGCGGGGCGGATCTCGAAGTCACATTGCGAGATGAGGTCGTCGATCATCCCCTGGAGGCCCATGGAGCGGCCGTCGTCCGGGGAATAGATGCGCGCGACGCCGTACTGGTGCAGCTCCTCGATCTCCGTGGGGAGGATGGTGCCGCCGCCGCCGGCGAACACCTTGATGTTCGCGCCGCGCTCGCGCAGCAGGTCGATCATGTACTTCAAGTACTCGACGTGGCCGCCCTGGTAGGACGTGAGGGCGATGCCCTGGGCGTCCTCCTGGATGGCGCAGTCCACGATCTCCGCCACGGAGCGGTTGTGGCCCAGGTGGATGATCTCCGCGCCGGAGGCCTGCATCAGGCGGCGCATCACGTTGATGGCCGCGTCGTGTCCGTCGAAGAGGCTGGCGGCCGTGACGATGCGGACGTGGTGGCGGGGCCGGTACGGCTGGGGAGCGGTGTTCGGATGGGGGTGTCGCACGGGCGTACACTAGGAGTGCGGTGCGGGCCCGGCAAGCGATTGAGACAGGCGTTGCCCTTTGGACGACGCGCCTTGTCAGGGCTGTGTTCGCGGCAGGAACGCGCCCAGCACAGCCAGTGCGGCCGACGTCGGCGTCGCGCGCCCTTCGCGTACGTCCCGCTCCAGCACGGGCACGAGGGCGGCCACCTCGGGGTGCGCTCGCAGGGCCGCTCGCAGGCCGTCGTGCACCATGGCCCACATCCAGCCCACCTGCTGCTGCGTCCGGCGCTGCTGGAGCTCACCGGACGCCGCGCGCTGGGCGATGACGGACTCCACGGAGGTCCACAGCGTGTCGATGCCCGTTCCCTCCATGGCGCTGCACGTGGTGACCACCGGCTCCGCGCCAGGGCGCATCAGGTGCAGCGCGGCGCGGTACTCCGCGCGGGCCCGGGTGGCGCGGGGCAGGTTGTCGCCGTCCGCCTTGTTGATGGCCACCATGTCCGCGACTTCCAGGATGCCGCGCTTGATGCCCTGCAGCTCGTCGCCGGCGCCCGCGAGCATCAGCACCAGGTAGAAGTCCACCATGTCCGCGACCACGGTCTCGGACTGGCCCACGCCCACCGTCTCCACCAGCACCACGTCGAAGCCCGCGGCCTCGCAGAGCAGCAGCGTCTCCCGCGTCTTGCGCGCGACGCCGCCCAGCGTGCCGCTGGAGGGGCTGGGGCGGATGTACGCGGCCGGCTCTCGCGCCAGCCGGTACATGCGCGTCTTGTCACCCAGGATGCTGCCGCCGGACACGCTGCTGGATGGGTCGATGGCGAGCACCGCGACCTTCTGTCCGCCGCCCACCAGGTGCATGCCCAGCGCGTCGATGAAGGTGCTCTTGCCCACGCCCGGCACGCCGCTGATGCCCACGCGGCGGCTCTTGCCGGTGTGGGGCAGCAGCTTCGTCAGCACCTCCTGCGCGAGCGCCGCGTGGCGCGGGTGCTCGCTCTCCACCAGGGTGATGGCGCGGGCGAGCAGCGCCCGGTCTCCCGCGCGGACGCCCTCGACGTAGGTGTCCGCGGGAAGCGGCTTCACGCCTCCTCCTGCGCGGCGGCCAGCTTGTCGAGCAGCTCGATGGCGGCCTTCGCGATGACGGTGCCCGGGCCGAAGATGGCGGCGGCGCCCGCGGCGCGCAGGGCGTCGTAGTCCTGGGGCGGGATGACGCCGCCCACCACGACCATGATGTCCTCGCGGCCCAGCGCCTTGAGGGCGGCCTTGAGCTGCGGCACCAGCGTGAGGTGGCCCGCGGCGAGGGAGCTGGCGCCCACGATGTGCACGTCGTTCTCCACGCCCTGTCGCGCGGACTCCTCCGGCGTCTGGAACAGCGGGCCGATGTCCACGTCGAAGCCCAGGTCCGCGAACGCCGTGGCGATGACCTTCTGGCCGCGGTCGTGGCCGTCCTGGCCCATCTTCGCGATGAGGATGCGCGGCCGGCGCCCGAAGCGCGCGAGGAAGTCGTCCGCCTTCGCCCGCGCCTCCGCGATGCCCCGCGCCCCGCCGGCCTCCGCCGAATACACTCCCGTCACGCCGCGCACGGTGGCCTCGTAGCGCCCGAAGACCTTCTCCAGCGCGTCGCTGATCTCTCCCACGGTCGCCTTCGCCCGCGCCGCGTCGATGGCCAGCGCCAGCAGGTTGCCCTCGTTGCGCCGGCCCGCTTCGGTGAGCGCGTCCAGGCGGCGGCGCACCTCGTCCGCGTCGCGCTCCGCGCGCAGCTCGCGCAGGCGGGCGATCTGCGCCTCGCGCACGGCGGAGTTGTCCACCTTGAGGATCTCGATGCGGTCCTCGCGCTCCGGCGGGTACTTGTTCACGCCGATGATGGCCTGGCGCCCGGAGTCGATGCGCGCCTGGGTGCGCGCGGCGGCCTCTTCAATGCGCAGCTTGGGCAGGCCCGCTTCAATGGCCTGGGTCATGCCGCCCAGCGCCTCCACCTCCTGGATGTGGCCCCAGGCCTTCTGCGCCAGCTCGTGGGTGAGGCGCTCCACGTAGTAGCTGCCGCCCCACGGGTCGATGACGCGCGTGGTGCCGCTCTCCAACTGGAGATAGAGCTGCGTGTTGCGGGCGATGCGCGCGCTGAAGTCGGTGGGCAGCGCGATGGCCTCGTCCAGCGAGTTGGTGTGCAGGCTCTGGGTGTGGCCCTGCGTCGCGGCCATGGCCTCCACGCAGGTGCGCACGACGTTGTTGTAGACGTCCTGCGCGGTGAGGCTCCAGCCGGACGTCTGGCAGTGGGTGCGCAGCGCCAGGCTCTTGTCGCTCTTGGGCTGGAAGCCCTTGATGAGGCGGGCCCAGAGGAGGCGGGCCGCGCGCATCTTGGCCACCTCCATGAAGAAGTTCATCCCGATGGCCCAGAAGAACGACAGGCGCGGGGCGAACGCGTCCACGCCCAGTCCCGCGGCGAGGCCCGCGCGCACGTACTCCACGCCGTCCGCGAGCGTGTAGCCCAGCTCCAGGTCCTGCGTCGCGCCGGCCTCCTGCATGTGGTAGCCGCTGATGCTGATGCTGTTGAAGCGCGGCATCCGCTCCGCCGTGAACTTGAAGATGTCCCCGATGATGCGCATCGAAGGACCGGGCGGATAGATGTACGTGTTGCGGACCATGAACTCCTTGAGGATGTCGTTCTGGATGGTCCCGCTGAGCTGTTCGGGCTTCACGCCCTGCTCCTCGGCCGCGACCACGTAGAGCGCGAGCACGGGGAGCACGGCCCCGTTCATCGTCATGGACACGCTCATCTGGTCGAGCGGGATGCGGTCGAACAGGATGCGCATGTCCTTGATGGAGTCGATGGCGACGCCCGCCATGCCCACGTCGCCCGCGACGCGCGGGTGGTCGCTGTCGTAGCCCCGGTGGGTGGCCAGGTCGAACGCGATGGACAGGCCCTTCTGCCCGGCCGCGAGGTTGCGGCGGTAGAAGGCGTTGGACGCCTCCGCCGTGGAGAAGCCCGCGTACTGGCGCACCGTCCACGGCTGCTGCACGTACATGGTGGAGTAGGGGCCGCGCACGAACGGCGGCAGGCCCGGCAGCGAGCCCAGGTGCTCCACTCCCTCCAGGTCCTCGTGCGTGTAGAGCGGCTTGACCGGGATGCCCTCGGGCGTGTCCCAGCGCTCGGCGCCGCGCGTGGCCTCGCTCGCGTGCGCGCGCTGCGTGTCGCGCACGGCCGCGGGCGTCTGGGTTTCAGGGGCGTCGAAGGCGACGCGGGAGAAGTCCGGAACGGTGGGGCGCATCAGGCCACTCCGAGCTGCTGGTGCAGCGTCTTCAGGAGCTGGAACAGGTCCGCTCCCGCGTAGAGGAAGAGGTCCACGCCGGCCGCGCGGAAGGCGGCCTCGTGTTCACCGGGGCGGCCCGCGACGGCGACCGTGCGCGCGCCCTTCGCCTTCAGGGCCGCGACGAGCGCGGGCACCTGCTCCGGGTAGAGCGAGTCCGGACCGGAGAGGACGGCGAGCGACGTGCCCGCCTTCGCGAACAGCTCCGCGGCGGCGGTGGCGTCCGCGAAGCCCCGGTGCTCGTCGGCTTCGATGCCGCCCACCGCGAGCACGTTGGAGATCCACGTGGAGCGCGCGGTGTGCTCCGCCACGGTGCCCAGGTTCGCCATGAAGGCGCGGGGCCGGGCGCCGTGCGCGGCGTGGTAGCGGTCGCTCGCGTCGCGCAGGGACTCGAAGGACTCCGCCGCGCGGACGGGGCGCGGCGGCGTGACAGCGCCCGCCTCTTGCGCGAGCGCCGCGGGGTGGGCCTCGCGCTGCACGGTGGCCTCGCCCAGGTGGGGGAACTCGCTGACGCCCACGATGGGCAGCTTGCGGGTGCGCACGGCCTTGTCGCGGGCGGTGCGCGTCTCGGTGAGGACGCGGGCCACGTCGCCCTGCGCGATGGCGCGGGAGATGCCGCCCAGCGCCTCGATGCGCTGCAGCTCCGCCCAGGCCGCGCGCGCGATGTCGCCGGTGAGCTGCTCCAGGTAGTAGCTGCCGCCCGCCGGATCCGCGACGCGGTTGAGGCTGGACTCGTCGCGCAGGATGAGCTGCGTGTTGCGCGCGAGGCGCCGGCCCTGCTCGTCGGGCGTGCCCAGGGGCTCGTCGAAGGGGGCGGTGCTCACGCTGTCCGCGCCCGCGACCACGGCGGCGAAGGACTCCGCGGTGGCGCGCAGGATGTTCACCCACGGGTCGCGCCGCGTCTTGGTGGCGCTGGCGGTGCGCGCGTGCAGCGCCATGGCCTGCGACTCCGGCGCGCCACCGCAAGCGGCGACGACCTTGGACCAGAGCAGCCGCGCCGCGCGCAGCCGGGCGATCTCCGGGAAGAACTGGCCGCCCACGGACAGGGCGAACTGCATCGAGCGCGCCGCGTCTCCCGGCGCCACGTCCGCGCGCTCCAGCTCGCGCAGGACCTCCACGCCGGTGGCGAGCGTCCACGCCAGCTCATGCACGGAGGTGGCGCCCGCGTCCGCCCAGGGGCGCGACGACACCAGCAGCGCGCGCAGGCCCGGCGCGTCCGCGAGCAGCGACTTCACCCGCGGCGCGGCCTCCGCCAGCGTCCGGGCCACGTCCACCTTCGCGGCGCCGTGCCGCGCCAGGGCCGCGATGGGGTCGATGCCCAGGCTGCCCTTCAGCGCTCCGGGGGACACGCCCCGGCTCCGGGCGACCTGGAGCAGGAGCGACGCGGGCGCGAGCACGTCCCGGGTGGGCTCCAGGTGCACCGGCGTGCGGTCCAGCGGCACGTGCGCGAGCAGGCGCTCCAGCGTGGCCGGGTCCTTCACCTCGATGCCGTGGGGCGCGTCCAGGAGCAGCCAGGCGCCCTGCGCGCCGCGCTCCAGGTCGTCGCGGAGCGCTTCGGCGGTGCCGGCCACGTCGGGCCCGGCGTACTCCTGGCACACCGTCCAACCACCCTCGGTGTGGCCCAGGGGCTGGGTGCCGCGCACGTAGGGCGCGACGCCGGGCGGTTCGGAGGGCGCCGGGGCGTCCTGGGGCGTGTAGAGGGGCTGGAGGGACAGGCCGCCTTCCAGGGGCGACTGGAGCACGGTGAAGGGCTTGCCCTTCAGGTCCTTGTCCACGAGCCGGCGCCAGTCCTCGACGGAAGGCGGCGGGAACTCCGTTGCGATGTGACGAGGCACGTCAGCCATGGCTCCTCCCATAGGCGCAATGCCCGCCCGGGAGCAATGGAAGGCTGATGGGGCCTGCGTGCGTGCGCCCGCCCGGTGTCCCCGGGCGGACGCACCGCGTCGTGTGCCTACTGCCGCAGCATCTCGTGTTGGAAGCGCGCCTCCGCCGACTTCGCGGGGTCCTGGAGGTCCGGGTGGAAGTCCGGCTTGAGGTCGAAGTCCACGCGGAGGACGCGGCCGTTGAACCGGGCGTTGGAGGGGTACTCGGGGCTCACCGCCGTGCCCTTGTCCCAGCCCACGTCGAAGGTCTCGTCCATGGAGTACCCCACGGACACGGTCCTCGGAATCTTCCCCTCCGCCACCTTCTTCCCGTCCACGAAGAGGCGCCCGGTGCCGCCCGCGCCGAAGGGCTCGGGGCCGGTCTTCTCGAACTCGTAGCGCAGGCGGTGCCTGCCGGGCGTCAGCGCCGCCTTGCCCCGGAGGTAGGTGTATTCAGGCCCGGGGAAGTTGTAGCAGAACACCGGCACGCCCTTCTGGAGGTAGAGCGTCCACCCCGCGGACGCGCCGCCGAGCGCGACGATGGGCCCCTGGGCCTCGCCCGCGGGCACCTCCACCTCCGCGGTCATCTCCCAGGAGCGGTTCTTGGTGTCCGGTCCCGCGAACTCCTGGATGCGCACGGCGCCCTCGTAATAGGTCAGCCGCTCGCGCTGCGTGTAGAGGCCCTGCCGCCCCAGCGCGCGGACCTGGAAGCGGTCATCCAGGGGCAGCACCTGGTAGCGCCCGGCCTCCGCCCACCACATGCCGACCAGCTCGATGAGCTTCTTCACCATCGGGTCGTCCAGGTTGGCCCGGTCCCGTCCCTTCATCAGGTCATTGGATTCGGTGGGGTCCTCGTGGAGGTTGTAGAGCTCCCAGTGGTCCTCGTCGAAGCCCCACTTCGCCGCGTTCTCCCACGGCTTGCGCCCGTGGTACGTCACGATCTTCCAGCCGTCGTGGTACAGGCCGCGGTTGCCCAGCATCTCGTAGTACTGCGTGACGTGGTTGGACGGCGCCTTCGCGTCGTTGAACGAATACGTCATGCCGAAGCCTTCGATGGGCTCCTGCTGCACGGTGTTGATGAAGCGCGGAGCCTCCACGCCGATCGCCTCCAGGATGGTGGGGACGATGTCGATGACGTGGTGGTACTGCGTGCGCAGCTCGCCCTTCGCCTGGATGCCGCGCGGCCAGTGGACGATGAGCGGGTTCCGCACGCCGCCGAAGTGCGTGTACTGCTTGCAGAGCTGGAACGGCGCGTTGCCCGCGAGGGCCCAGCCCACCGGGTAGTGGTTGTAGGAGCCGGGCTGGCCGAACTGCTCCAGCCGCGCCAGGTTCTGCTCCACCGTCTCCGTGGCGTTGTTCGCCACGGACTGCTCATTGAAGATGCCCGTCAGCGTGCCCTCGCCCGAGGAGCCGTTGTCCCCGATGAAGACGAAGACGAGCGTGTTGTCGAGCTGGCCCGTCCGCTCCAGGAACTCCATCAGCCGGCCCAGCTGCGCGTCGGCGTGCTCGATGAAGCCGGCGTAGAGCTCCGCCATCCGCGTGTACAGGCGCTTCTGGTCCGCGGTGAGGGTGTCCCACTTCGGGACGCCCTCCAGCATGGGCGCGAGCTTCGCGTCCCGGGGGAGGATGCCCAGCTCCTTCTGCCGCGCGAGCGTCTGCTCCCGGTACGCGTCCCAGCCCATGTCGAACCGGCCCTTGTAGCGGTCCGCCCACTCCGGCGCGACGTGGTGCGGAGCGTGCGCGCACCCCAGCGCCAGCCACGTCAGCCAGGGCTTCGCCGGGTCCGAGGAGTGGTGCTGGGAGATCCAGCTGATGGCGCGGTCCACCAGGTCCTCGGACAGGTGGTAGCCCTCCTCCGGCGTGCGCGGCGGATCCACGGCCTCGCGGTCCAGGAAGAGCTTCGGGTTCCACTGGTCGCAGTCCCCGCCCAGGAAGCCATAGAAGCGGTCGAAGCCGAAGACGGGGCCCGTGGGCCACCGGTCATAGGGCCCGGCGATGGTCGTCTCCTCCGACGGGGTGTTGTGCCATTTGCCAATGCAGTAGCTGGTGTAACCATGCTGATGGAGCATGGCGGGCACGCCGGCCTTGTCCTGCGGCTGGCGGCCGTTGTAGCCGGGGAAGCCGGTGGCCAGCTCGGTGATGTTGGCCATGCCCACGGAGTGGTGGTTGCGGCCGGTGATGAGGCACGAGCGCGTGGGTGAGCAGAGCGCCGTGGTGGTGAAGTGGGTGTAGCGCAGGCCCTGCTGGGCCAGCTTCATCATGTGCGGCGTGCGGATGAGCCCGCCAAAGGGTTCGCACCAGCCGAAGCCCACGTCGTCCAGGATGACGTAGAGGATGTTGGGCGCGTCCTTGGGCGCGGTGGGCGGCATGGGGAAGGCGGGCTCGGACTCCTGCCAGGTCCTGCCAATCCGGCCCGGGAAGCGCTCCCCTTCCCGGTAGGTCTTCACCGGGCCCGCCTTCGCGCCGTCGCCGTTGCCCTTCTTGCGTGGACTCTTGCTCATCTGCCCCTCCGGAGTTCGTTCCGAAGGAAGATGGAGGGAACTGTCCACCCGGACATCAGACGGCCGGAGGGCTCAGTCGGCCTTGGGAGGGGGCGTGTGCCAGTCCCCGCCCAGCGCCTTGATGAGCCCGACCGCGGACACCATGCGCTGTCCGGCGATGTTCGCCAGCGTCTGCTCGGAGGAGTAGAGCGTGGTCTGCGCGGTGATGACCTGCAGGTACGTCGCCGTGCCCGCCTTGTACTGGTTCAGCACGACCTCCAAGGTCTGCCGCGCGTAGCTGACCGCCTCCTGTTGGATGACGACCTGCTGCTCCAGCACGCGCAGCGACACGAGGTTGTCCTCCACGTCCTGGAACGCGGCCAGCACGGTGGCCCGGTAGGTGGCGACGCTCTGGTCGTAGGCCGCGCGCGCGTCCTCCGTCTGCGCGGCGCGAAGGCCGCCGTCGAAGAGGGTCGCCACCAGCTGCGGCCCCAGCGACCAGACCAGGTGGGGCGCCGTCAGCCACTTCGACAGGGTGGTGCTGACGAAGCCTCCGGACGCGCTCAGGTTGAGGGAGGGGAACCACGCGGAGATGGCGACGCCAATCTGCTCGTTCGCGGCGGCGGCCCGGCGCTCGGCGGCGGCGATGTCCGGACGGCGCTCCAGGAGCGTGGAGGGCAGCTCCAGCGGCAGGGGCGGCGGCGTCGCGGTCAGCGGCACCCGCGGGATGGAGAAGCTGGACGCGGGCTCTCCCACGAGGACCGCGATGGCGTGCTCGTAGGTGGCCCGGGCGATCTCATTCTGCGTCGCGGACGACCGGGCCAGGGCCAGCTGGGTCTGGGCCTGGAGGACGTCCGCCCGCGCGGCCACGCCCTGCGCGTAGCGGTTCAGGGTGAGCTGGAGGGACTTCTGGTAGCCGATGACCGCGTCGTCCAGCAGCCGCTGGGCCGTGTCCAGCGCGCGCAGCTGGAAGTAGCTCTGCGCGAGCGTCCCCTGGGCGGACAGCTTCGCGTTGTCCAGGTCGGAGCCGGCGGCCTGGGCGGACGCCTTCGCCCCGGAGACCTGGCGGCGCACGCCGCCCCAGAGGTCCGGCTCCCACGTCGCGTCCAGGGCCAGGTCGTAGATGTTGCCCACGGTGCTGGTCGCCGGGTTTCCGACGCCGGGCGCGGCGGTGGTGAGGCCGGCGCCCTTCGACCGCGTCACCGAGCCCGAGGCCCCCAGCGTGGGGAACAGCGACGCGCGGGCCTCCGCCACCATGGCCCGGGCCCGGCGGTAGGCGGCCTCGTAGCTGGCCACCGTCTGGTTGGCGCGCGCGACCTTCTCCTCCAGCGCGTCCAGCTCCGGGTCCCCGAACCGCTTCCACCAGGGCCCCCGGTCGTGTCTGTCATTGGGCTGCGCGGGCTTCCAGCCCTCCGCGGCCTCCTTGAAACGCGTGGGCACCGGGGCCGTGGGCCGCTTGTAGTTGGGGCCCACGGGGCACCCGGTCAGCAGCCCCAGGGCCAGGATGGAAACGGCGTGGAAGCGAAGGCGCATCATCGGCTCCGTGTCCTGGCCTCAAGCCCGTCCGGGCCTGCGGGGCGCGAAGCGGCGCGCGCGCCACTCGCGTGCGCGGCGGCCCAGGCGGTCCAGGGTCATGTAGATGACCGGGGTGGTGTAGAGCGTGAGCAGCTGGCTCAGGCACAGCCCCCCGGCGATGGCGATGCCCAGCGGCCGGCGCAGCTCGGAGCCCACGCCGGTGCCCATGGCCAGCGGCAGCGCGCCCAGCAGCGCCGCCATCGTGGTCATCAGGATGGGGCGCAGGCGCAGCTGGGCGGCGTGGAAGATGGCGTCGCGCGAGCCCAGGTGTCCCTCGCGCTCCGACACCAGCGCGAAGTCGATCATCATGATGGCGTTCTTCTTCACGATGCCGATGAGCAGGATGATGCCGATGAGGGCGATGATGGACAGGTCCAGGTTGAACAGCAGCAGGGCCAGCAGCGCCCCCACGCCCGCGGAAGGCAGCGTGGACAGGATGGTGATGGGGTGGATGAGGCTCTCGTAGAGGATGCCCAGCACGATGTAGACGGCGAAGAGGGCCGCGGCGATGAGGAGGGGTTCGGAGGCGAGCGAGGCCTGGAACGCCTGGGCCGTGCCGCTGAAGCTGCCCTGCACCGTGGAGGGCAGGCCCATGTCGCGCACGGCCGCGCCAATCTGGGTGACGACGGGCCCCAGGGAGGTTCCCAGCCCCAGGTTGAAGGACACCGTCGCGGAGGGGAACTGGCCCTGGTGGTTGACGGACAGCAGCGTGCTCGCGGGCACGAAGCTCGCGAACGCCGACAGGGGCACCTGCACCCCGCTCGCGCTCGTCACGTAGATGTCGCGCAGGCTCTCCGGCCGCTGCCAGAAGTCCTTCAGGACGATCATCACCACGTGGTACTGGTTGCTGCTGGTGTACATCGTGGACACCTGCCGCTGACCGAAGGCGTCGTACAGCACGCTGTCGATCTGCGCCGCGGTGAGGCCGAAGCGGCCCGCGGTGTCGTAGTCGATGACGACGTTGGTCTCCAACCCGTGGTCGCGCTGGTCGCTGTTGACGTCCAGCATGCCGGGGACCTGCTTCAGCCGCTCCAGCACGCGCGGCGCCCACTCATTCAGCACGGGCAGCGTGTCCGAGGACAGGGTGTACTGGTACTGCGCGTTGCCCTGCCGCCCGCCAATCACCAGGTCCTGCGCGGACTGCAGGTACACCGTGGCGCCCGGCACGACCATCAGCTTTCCGCGCAGCCGCGCGATGACGGCGTCCGCGGACAGCTTGCGCTCCTCCAGCGGCTTGAGCGTGATGAAGAGCGTGCCCGCGTTCGATGAGCCGCTGGGGCCGGAGCCGCCAATGGAGCCCGCCACCGCCTGGACGGCCGGGTCCTCGTTGATGAGGTTCACGTAGGTCGTGAACTTCTGGCGCATCGCCGCGAAGGAGATGTCCTGCTCCGCCTGGACGCTGGCGGTGAGCCGGCCGGTGTCCTGCTGCGGAAAGAACCCCTTGGGGATGACGACGAACAGGTATCCGCTGAGCGCGATGGCGACGAGCGTGAGCAGCAAGAGCAGCGCCGGGTGTCCCAGCGACCACGACAGGCTGCGCGCATAGCCCGCGTTCAACCGCGCGAAGGGGTGGAAGGAGGAGCGCGAGCGCCGGGGCGCCTTGGGCCGCAGCAGCAGCGCGCACATGGTGGGGGTCACGGTGAGGGACACCACCAGGGACATCAGGATGGCCACCGACAGCGTGACGGCGAACTCGCGGAACAGCCGGCCCACGATGCCCTGCATGAGGAGCAGGGGGATGAAGACGGCGATGAGGGAGATGCTCATCGACAGCACGGTGAAGCCGACCTCGCGCGCGCCGCGCAGCGCCGCCTCCATGGGCGGCAGGCCCTCCTCGATGTGCCGTTCGATGTCCTCCAGCACGACGATGGCGTCATCCACCACGAAGCCGGTGGAGATGGTGAGGGCCATCATCGACAGGTTGTCCAGGCTGAAGCCGAGCAGCTTCATGATCGCGAAGGTGCCCAGCAGCGACAGCGGCACGGCGACGCTGGGGATGAGCGTGGCGCGCAGGTTGCCCAGGAAGGCGAACACCACCAGGATGACCAGGCCGATGGACATCAGGAGCGTCATCTCCACGTCCCGCAGCGCCGCGCGGATGGTGGTGGTGCGGTCCATCATCACCGTCAGGTCCACGTCCGCCGGGAGGATGGCCTGGAACGCGGGGAGCCTCGCCTGGAGCGCGTCCACCGTGTCGATGACGTTGGCCCCCGGCTCCTTGAAGATGATGAGGATGATGGCCTCCTTGCCGTTGGCGAGCCCCAGGCTGTGCACGTCCTCCACGTTGTCGTCGGTGACGTTGGCGACGTCCTGGAGCCGCACCGCGGCGCCGTTGGAGTAGCCGAGGATGAGCGGCCGGTACTGCTCCGCGCGGACGATCTGGTCGTCGGCGGTGAGCAGGTAGGCCCGGGGGCCGTCCACGAGCTGGCCCTTGGGGCGGTTGGAGTTCTGCGCGCCCAGCACGGTGCGGACCGCGTCCAGCCCCAGGCCGTACTTCTCCAGCGCGGTGGGGTTCACCTCCGCGCGCACCGCGGGCAGCGCGCCGCCGCCCACCAGCACCTGCCCCACGCCCGTCACCTGGGACACCTGCTGCTGGAGGATGGTGGACGCCAGGTCGTAGAGCTTGCCGCGCCCCCGGTTGGGCGACGTGAGCGCCAGCAGCATGATGGGCGCGTCCGCGGGGTTCACCTTCCGGTAGGTGGGGTTGTTGGGCAGGTTCGTGGGCAGGTTGCCCCGGGCGGCGTTGATGGCGGCCTGGACGTCGCGCGCCGCCCCGTCGATGTTTCGCGACAGGTCGAACTGCACGACGATGCTCGTGGCGCCCAGGTTGCTGGACGACGTCATCTGGGTGATGCCCGCGATGCGGCCCAGCTGCCGCTCCAGCGGCGTGGCGACCGACGTGGCCATGATCTCCGGGCTCGCGCCCGGCAGGGCCGCCTGCACGCTGATGGTGGGGAACTCCACCTGGGGCAGCGGCGCGACGGGGAGGATCTTGAAGGAGAGCGCCCCCACGAGCGCGATCCCCAGCGCCAGCAGCGAGGTGGCGACGGGGCGCCGGATGAAGAGCGCGGACGGGTTCACGCCGGGCTCCGCGGCGGGACAGGGGCGGAGCGGTGCCGCAGGTGCTGGAGCCTGCGCGACAGCCCGGCGAAGCCCAGGTAGATGACGGGGGTGGTGAAGAGCGTCAGCAGCTGGCTGACCATCAACCCGCCGATGATGGCGATGCCCAGGGGCTGACGCAGCTCCGCGCCAATGCCCCCACCGAGCGCCAGGGGCACGGCGCCCAGCATGGACGCCATCGTGGTCATCAGGATGGGGCGGAAGCGCAGCAGGCACGCCTCGTGGATGGCGTCGCGGGGGGCCTTGCCCTCCAGGCGCTCGGCCTCCAGCGCGAAGTCGATCATCATGATGGCGTTCTTCATCACGATGCCGATGAGCAGGATGATGCCGATGAGGGCGATCATCCCCAGCTCCAGCCCGCACACCCGCAGCGCCAGCAGCGCGCCCATGGCCGCGGACGGCAGCGTGGACAGGATGGTGAGCGGGTGGACGTAGGACTCATACAGCACGCCGAGCACCAGGTAGACGGCCACGACGGCCGCCAGCACGAGGAAGCCCTCGTTGGTGAGTGAGTCCTGGAACGTGCGCGCGGTGCCCTCGAAGGCGGTCTGCACGGAGGGGGGGATCTGGAGCTTCTTTCGCACCCCGTCGAATGCGCTCACCGCCTGGGACAGGGACACGTCCGGCGCGGGGTTGAAGGAGACGATGGCGACGGGGAACTGGTCCTGCCGGTTGACGCTGAGCGGCCCCATCCCCGGCTTCACCTGGACGATGGTGGACAGGGGCACGGCGCCTCCGCTGGCGGACTGGAGGTAGACGGAGCGCAGGGCGGTGTCCACGCGCTGGAGCGAGGGCTGCACCTCCAGCACCACGCGGTACTGGTTGAGCTGGGTGAAGATGGTGGACACCTGCCGCTGGCCGAAGGCGTCGTAGAGGGCGTCGTCGATCTGCTGGGGCGTGATGCCCAGGCGCGCGGCGGTGTCCCGGTCCAGGGTGATGTTGAGCCGCAGGCCGCCGTTCTGCATGTCGCTGGAGACGTCCGTCAGCTCGTGCTGCGTGCGCAGGCGGGTGACGAGCTGGTTCGTCCAGGACTCCAGCTCCGCGGTGTCCGGGGAGCTGAGGCTGTACTGGTACTGGGTGCGGCTCACGCGGCTGTCCAGCGTGAGGTCCTGCACGGGCGACAGGGACAGGGAGATGCCGGGCACGCCGTTCAGCGCGGGCTGGAGGCGGCGGATGATCTCCGTGGCGGAGGCGTCGCGGTCCGACAGCGGCTTGAGCGTGATGAGCATCCGGCCGCTGTTGGGCGTGGTGTTGGTGCCGTCCACGCCGATGAACGACGACAGCCCCTCCACGGCCGGGTCCTCCAACACCACCCGGGCCAGGGCCTGCTGGCGCTCGGCCATGGCGGGGAAGGAGATGGACTGGGGCGCCAGGGAGATGCCCTGGAGCACGCCGGTGTCCTGGACGGGGAAGAAGCCCTTGGGGATGGTGTAGAGGAGCAGCGCGGTGAGCAGGAGCGTCACGCCGGCGATGAGCATCGTCAGCGCGCGGTGGCCCAGCACCCACGTCAGCGCGACGTCGTAGCGGCCGACCAGGCGGTCGAACGCGCCGCCCACGACGCGCTCGAAGCGGTTGGCCTCTTCCGGCCGGTGGCGGCGCAGGAGCCGCGAGCAGAGCATGGGGGTGAGGGTCAGGGACACGACCGCGGACAGCAGGATGGTCACGGCCAGGGTGATGGCGAACTCGCGGAACAGGCGCCCCACCACGTCCCCCATGAAGAGCAGGGGGATGAGCACGGCGATGAGCGACACCGTGAGGGAGATGATGGTGAAGCCGATCTGCTTGGAGCCCTTGAGCGCGGCCTCCATGGGCGGCATGTCGCCTTCGATGTAGCGGCTGATGTTCTCGATCATCACGATGGCGTCGTCGACGACGAAGCCCGCGGCGATGGTGAGCGCCATCAGGGTCAGGTTGTTGAGGGAGAAGCCCAGGAGCGACATCGCGGCGAAGGTGCCCACCAGGGACAGGGGCACGGCGATGCTGGGGATGAAGGTGGCGGAGGCGTTGCGCAGGAAGACGAAGATGACGAGCACGACGAGCGCGACGGAGAACATCAGGTCGTGCTGCACGTCGCTCACGGAGGCGCGGATGGTGGTGGTGCGGTCGCTGAGCACGGCCACCTTCACCGTCGCGGGCAGGGTGGACTGCAGCTGGGGCAGCAGCTTGCGGACGCTGTTCACGACGGCGATGACGTTCGCGCCGGGCTGGCGCTGCACGTTGAGGATGACCGCGGGCGTGGTCCCGGCCCAGGCGGCCTGCCGCACGTTCTCCGCGCCGTCGAAGACGTGCGCCACGTCGGACAGCCGCACGGGGGCGCTGTCGCGGTAGGCGATGATGAGCGGGGCGTACTCCTTGCTCGACAGGCGCTGGTCGTTGGCGTTGATGGTGTACGCCTGACGGGGACCGTCGAAGCCGCCCTTGGGGCTGTTCACGTTGGCGGCGGCGACCGCGGTGCGGACGTCCTCCATCGTGAGGCCGCGCGCGGCCAGCGCCAGCCCGTTGGCCTGGATGCGCACGGCGGGGCGCTGACCGCCGCTGATGCTCACGAGCCCGACGCCGGGGAGCTGGGAGAGCTTCTGCGCGACGCGCGTGTCCGCCAGGTCCTCCACCTGGGTGAGGGGCACGGTGTCGGAGGTGAGGGCCAGGGTGATGACCGGCGTGTCCGCGGGGTTGACCTTGTTGTAGATGGGCGGGTTGGGCAGGTCCGTGGGCAGCAGGTTGTTGGCGGCGTTGATGGCGGCCTGGACCTGCTGCTCCGCGATGTCCAGGCTCATCTGGAGCGTGAACTGGAGCGTGATGACGGACGCGCCGCTGGAGCTGGACGACGTCATCTGGTTGAGGCCGGGCATCTGCCCGAACTGCCGCTCCAGGGGCGCGGTGACGCCGGAGGCCACCACGTCCGGGCTGGCGCCCGGCTGGAAGGTGAGGACCTGGATGGTGGGGTAGTCCACCTCCGGCAGCGCGGAGACGGGCAGCAGGCGGTACGACAGCACGCCGCCCAGCAGCAGGGCCAGCATCAGCAGCGACGTCGCGATGGGCCGCAGGATGAAGGGTTCGGACATTCAGCGTCCTCCGTCCGTGGCCCCGGCGCCGCCGTCCGGTGCCCCCGCCCCGCTGCCCCCCACGCCGGGCCCGGAGGTCAGGGCGCGCTGGAGCCGGATGTGGGCGCCGTTGGTGAGCTGGTCGGCCCCCTCCACCACCACCGCTTCGCCGGGCCGCAGGCCCTGGGTGACGACGGTGTCGTCGCCGTCCGCGGGGCCGGTCGTCACCGCGCGCTGGCTGACGGTGTTGTTGGCCTCCGCGACGTAGACGAACGTCCCCTGCACCCCGTGCTGGAGCGCGGCGGTGGGGACGATGGTGGCGCCGTGCAGCGTGTCGATGATCAACCGCGCGTTGACGAACTGCTGGGGGAACAGCCGCGAGTCGCGGTTGGGGAACGTCGCCCTCAGCCGCACGGTGCCGGTGTTGGGGTCGATCTGATTGTCCACGGTGAGCAGCGTGCCGGTGGCCAGGAGGCGCTGGGCGGTGCGGTCATAGGCCTGGACGACGAGGGGCTGGTGCGTGTCCAGCTTCGTCATCACCTGCGGCACGTTGTCCTCCGGGATGGAGAAGATCACCGTGATGGGTTGCAGGGTGTTGACGACGACGATGCCGTTCGTGTCCGCGGCGTGGACGATGTTGCCGGGGTCGACGAGCCGGAGGCCCACGCGGCCGGCGACGGGTGAGGTGATGCGCGTGTAGACGAGGTTGAGCTTGGCGGCGGCGACCGCGCCCCGGTCCGCCACCACGGTGCCCTCGTACTGGCGCACGAGGGCGCGCTGGGTGTCGAGCTGCTGGACCGCGACGGAGTCCTGCTCCACCAGGATGGTGTAGCGGCGCAGGTCCAGCCGGGCGTTCGCCAGCAGCGCCTCGTCGCGAATGAGCTGGCCCTGGACCTGCTCCAGCTGGGTCTGGAAGGGGCGGGGGTCGAGCTCCGCCAGGAGGTCACCCGCGTTGACGAACTGGCCCTCCTTGAAGGCCACGCGCATGAGCTGTCCGTCCACCCGCGAATGCACCGTGACGGAGTCGGTGGGGGTCACGGCGCCCAGGCCGACGATGGACACCGGCACGTCGCGCGTCGTCGCCCGGGCCGTCACCACGGGCTGGGGGCCGCGTCCGCCCGCGCCGCCATCCGCGCCGCCTGGCCCCCCCGCCGCCGTGGCTCCGGGGGCGGGGTGGGGGCGGTGCAGCCGTCGTGCGATGACGACGGCGAGGAGGACGAGTCCCACCAGCAGCAACAGCCAGCCCCAGCGGGGCCGCCGGTGACGGGGCGGTTCCTGGTCGTCCGGTGCGGGGCCGGGTGGGGCCTCACCGTCGGACGGCGACGGCGCCTCGGGAGGGGAGTCCGTATCGGTAGGTGGGGGCGTGCTCATGAGAAGGACCGCCGGGGAACCCGCCGTGGAGGACCCGGAGGATCGGGGATCCCAACGTGCGCCTGGGTGTGAGCACCCTCAACCCGCCCAAAGGGAAGGGGCCATGCCCTCCAGCGGACATCCGCGCGTGGGCGGAGGTGGGCGGAGCGGCTCAACGCCAGACGGGGCGGTGCGCTCGGACGAAGGACTCGAAGTCGCGCGGGGAATGTCCCGTGATGCGCGACACCGTGTCCGTCACGCGGTCCTCGGCTCCGTCGTGGATGAGCCCGTCGAGCATCGTCAGCAGGCGCGCGTAGGTGTCCGGCATGCCGGCATCCCGCAGGTGCCGCAGGGCCTCTTCGGGGCTCGCGCGCGCGTGCCGGATGGGACGGTTCCACACCCGGGACAGGATGGCCGCGACGTCGTCGTAGCTCAGCGCCTGGGGGCCGGTGATGACGTGCGCGGTGTCATGGGAGGCGTCATCCGCGAGCGCCCGGATGCCCACCGCCGCGATGTCCGCCGCGTCCACGAACCCGATGCGGCCGTCGCCGGTGGCTGTCACCAGCGTGCCGTCGCGTTGGAGGCCGGCCGCCCAGTGGTGGCGCGGGTGGATGAAGTTCTGCATGAACCACGAGGGCTGCAACACGCTCCACTCCGGCGCGTGCTGGCGCAGGAAGTGGTGCACCTGCCCCAGTCCCGGGCCCGCCTCCGGAACGGCGGAGGAGGAGAGCAGGACGACGCGCCGCACGCCCCTGCGCAGCGCGCGCTCCAGGAAGGGAACCATGAGGACGGACGGGTCCTCCACCAGGGCCGGGGCCAGTACATACATCCGGTTCACGCCTTCCAGCGCGGCCTCGTGCGTGGTGGGGTCCGCCCAGTCGAAGCGCGCGTGCTCGGCGGCGCCTCCGGGAGGCCGGGCGTCCCGAGTGGCGGTGCGGACCGTGAAGCCCTCCGCCGTGAGTCCCTCCGTGATGGGGTGCCCCGTGTTGCCGGCGGCGCCAATGACGAGGATGCGCTTCATGCGCGCTCCCGGGTGAAGCGCTCGAAGGTGCCCCGGGGCGCGGCCAGCGGGTTCCAGTATTCGCGGTAGTGCACGATGCGGCCCTCGCGCACCTGGAGGCGCATCACGTAGTCCTGTTCATAGGGGATGTCTCCAGGTTGCAGCGTCGCGGTGCCGTGCACCTCCAGCCAGCCCGTCGTCGGCTCCTCGCCCGG
This sequence comes from Corallococcus sp. Z5C101001, assembly GCF_007352635.1. Classification (NCBI taxonomy): domain Bacteria; kingdom Pseudomonadati; phylum Myxococcota; class Myxococcia; order Myxococcales; family Myxococcaceae; genus Corallococcus; species Corallococcus sp. Z5C101001. Next base: position 192,249 of record NZ_VKLU01000011.1, on the reverse strand, counting down.
GTAGCGCTGGGCGTTCGTGAAGGTGAGGTTCTGGAAGTGCTTCGTGATGGGCGCGAAGTAGGCGCGGATGGCCTGGAGTCCTTCCAGCCGCGCCGGCCCGCCGAGCGAGGGGGCGTAGGGGAACTCGACGACGGCGTCCTCGGCGAACAGGGTCAGCCAGCGCTCGACGTCCGTGGCGATGAGCGCGAGGTGCGCGTCCATCAGCCGGGCCAGGTCCGGGGAAGGGGTGGTGCGGTCCATGTGCGGCCTCCAGCAAGAGGTGATGGACCAGGAATAGGCCGCCCGTTATGGACGCTCCATGTCACCGCGTCCAAAAGAACTGTCTTGGAGTCCAAGGCCTCCGGACGAAAAGACAGACGTGGTCTCCGACGTGTTGGAGACGCTGCGGTTCAAGACGCTGCTCTTCGGCCGCCTCGAGCTGGGCGCGCCCTGGGCGCTGCGCCTGCCTCGCAAGGCCAACGCGTCCTTCTACGTGGTGGCGCGCGGGGGCTTGCGCCTCCAGGTGGAGGGCAAGGCGAAGCCGGTGTTCCTGTCCGCCGGAGACGTGGTGCTGCTGCCCCGCGCGCCCGCGCATGTGTTGGATGACGGCAGCCGCCGCAACCCCGTCGCGAGCGACTTCGTTTCATCGCAGCCGCCGCGCGCGCCCGCTTCACGGTTGGGCGGCACGGGGCCGCTCACCACGCTCATCACCGGCTGCTTCCAGTTCGGCCCGGATCCCCTGCATCCCCTGCTGCGGACCTTCCCCTCCATCATCCGCCTGTCCACGCAGGAGGGGCAGGGGACGCCCTCGCTCGCCGCCACCGTGCAGCTCATCACCGCGGAGACCGCGACGCCGGGGGCGGGGAGCGCGCTGGTGCTGGGCCGGCTGGCGGACGTGCTGCTCGTCCACGCGCTGCGGGCGCAGACCTCGCTGGGAGGCGCGAAGCAGGCGGGATGGAAGGCGCTGGCGGATCCCGCCATCGGGAGCGCGCTCTCGCTGATGCACGAACAGCCCGGCACTCCCTGGACGGTGGAGCGGCTGGCTCGGTCCGTGGGCGTGTCGCGCTCCGGGTTCGCGGCTCGCTTCCACGCGCTGGTGGGCGAGACGCCCCTGCACTACCTGGCCAACTGGCGGATGATCCGCGCCGCGCGCTGGCTGCGTGAATCCACCGACAGCCTGGACGCCATCGCCGAGCGCGCCGGCTATGAAAGCGCGCCCGCCTTCAGCAAGGCCTTCAAGCGCCGCTGGGGCGTGGGCCCCGGCGCGTATCGGCGTGCTCCCTCGGACGGTGAACCGGGGCGGATCCTCCCTACCAGAGAGTGGTGACCCGCGTTGGAGGGAAGGCGAAAGGTCATGCGGGGCCTCAAGGCGGGGCGCTGACGGGAGTCACCAGCAGGCGCACCGCCTCCACGACGGAGCGCCTGCGCCGGCGGAGCTCGGCGGGCGTGGGTGGGGTGGCCGTGGCGCAGTAGGACAGCGGGAAGGCCCACGTCTTGGCGAGCGCCAGCACCAGCGCCAGCAGCTCGTCCGCCGCGAATTGCTTCGACACCAGCCCCTCCTTCTGGGCCTTCGCGATGGCGGCCACCTTGTGCTGGTTGCTGCGCGCGACCGCCTCCGGGATGTCCACGGTGGGGCCGTGCTCCAACTCGTACCACGTGGCCAGGCGCAGCACCTGCGGCCGGGCCTGGAAGCCGTCGAACAGCCGCCCCACGTAGGCGGGCAGGTCCGCCGCGTCGATGGGCGTCTCGCGCGCCACCTCCGCCACGTGCGCTTCGAACACGGCGTCGAACAGCTGCTCCTTGCTGCCGAAGTAGGAATAGATGAGCGCCTTGTTGCAGCCCGCCGCCGCCGCGATGCGGTCCACGCGCGCGCCCGCGATGCCCTGCTCCGAGAACTCCGCCGCGGCTGCCTCCAACAAGCGCTGCCGGGTCTTCTGGGCGTCTCCAGCCATACCTTTCCACCATGCCCCAGCCCACTCCGGGTTGCACCCCGCGAACAGGGCCTTTATATCCATGTAACCAACCAGTTAGTTGAAAGGATTCCCGCCATGAGTGCGTCCCCTGAAAGCTCCCGCGTCTGGCTCATCACCGGCTCCTCCCGAGGTCTGGGACGCAGCTTCGCGGAGGCCGTGCTGGCGGCCGGGCACCGGCTGGTGGCCACGGCGCGCAAGCCGGAGCAGCTGTCCTCGTTGGTGGAGCGCTACGGCGACCGCGTCCGCGCGGTGGCCCTGGACGTGACGAACCCCGAGCAGGCGCGGGCGGCGGTGAGGGCGGCGGTGGAGGCGTTCGGGCGCCTGGACGTGGTGGTGAACAACGCGGGCTACGGCGGCCTCGCGCCCATCGAGCAGGTGACGGACGAGGACTTCCGCTCGCAACTCGACACCAACCTGTTCGGGGTGATGAACGTGACGCGCGCGGCGCTGCCGGTGCTCCGCGAGCAGCGCTCCGGGCACATCATCCAGGTCTCCTCTATTGGAGGCCGCCTGTCCACGCCGGGGCTGGGCGCGTATCAGGCCGCCAAGTGGGCGGTGGGGGGCTTCTCCGAGGTGTTGGCCAAGGAGACGGCCCCCTTCGGCGTGAAGGTGACGGTGCTGGAGCCGGGCGGCTTCCGCACGGACTGGGCCGGGGCGTCCATGACCATCGCGGACTTCCGGCCGGAGTACGCGCCCACCGTCGGCGCCGTCGCGCAGGCCCTGCGCTCACGGACGGGGAAGGAGCCGGGAGATCCGGCCCGCGCGGCCCAGGTGCTGCTCCAGGTGGCCGCGCTGGAGTCCCCGCCGCTGCACCTGGTGCTGGGCAGCGACGCGTTCGGGCTGGCGGAGGAGAAGCTGGATGCGCTCAAGGCGGCGGACGCGCGGTGGAAGCACCTGTCGCTGTCCACCGACTTCGCGAAGTAGCGCGGCCCGTACGGGCGGGCGTCACCAGAGGTTGCGCCCGTCCACGAACGTGACGCGCACGGCGTCCAGGTTGAAGTCCTCGAACAGGCGCGCGTTGAGGCCCACCTTGAACTTCCCGGGCACGGCGGCGTTGTCCTCCCAGACGGGGATGTCCGACCACGTGCCGCAGCCACACGTCTGGCAGTGGTGGTGGACGACCGGCGCGTTGCGGTCGTACACACCCACGTGTTCGCGGCGGGTGAACGTCACCTGCTCCAGCGGGTAGTAGGCCCAGAGCACGCCGCGCTTGGAGCAGAACGTGCAGTTGCACCGGGTGAGCTCCCGGGGCGGTGCCGCCACCTCGAACTTCGTCGCACCGCAGTGACAGCTTCCCTTCAGGGGCGTGGCTTCGTTCATCCCGTCATCATGCAGGACGCAGGCATCCTGTAAAACCAGAGAGGGCCGCCGTGTCCGTGCCAGGGGGCCCACACCCGGAGCACGGGCCCCATCCGCTTGCCTTGACAGGGGTGGATGCTCTGATGAGGATGCAAATCATTCTCAAATCTGGGCCAGGGAACGGGGCCATCGGGTGTCCGTGATGTTGAGTCTTGCCGCGCTGGCCTTCTGCGTGTCGGCGGTGTCGTGGCTGGGCGGTGGAGGTGGGCGGTGGCTCGCGGCGGTGCCGGGGCTGGCGTCGCTGGGGTGCTGCCTGAGGGGGTTCGGGCCGGTGGCGGGGCTGCTGGTGTGGACGGTGTTCGCGATGGCGTCGGCTTCGGTGCTGGTGTTGGTGCTGGCGCCCCGGCCGGCGCGGGCGCATGCGGTCGCGTGGGTGAGCGGGGGCCTGGGGCTCCTGCCGCTGGTGCTGCTGGGCGTGGGGCGATGAGCGCGGGTTCTGGGGACAAGGCGGCGAACCACTCCGTCGCGCGGACGTTGGCGGCGGTGCTGGGCGCGCCGTTGGCCGCGCTCGCGGTGGGCGCGGCGGTGATGGCCTACCTGCCCGTGCCGGGGCCCTGGGCGTTCGCGCTGGGCTTCCACGGGGTGTTGCCGGTGTGGGTGCTGCTCGCGTGCACGTTGCCGCTGGCGAGGAGCGGCCGGGTGGCCTGGGGCGTGTGTCTGGCGGTGGTGGTGCCGGTGGCGGTCGCGCTGGCCCTGCGAGGCCCGGCATGAAGCTGTCCGCCCGGACGTTCCGCATCCAGTTCGACCTGCATGCGTGGGCGGGCGTCGTCGCCAGCCTCTTCCTGTTCGTCATCTTCTTCTGCGGCGTCTTCGCGATGTTCCGCGAGGAGCTGGAGGTCTGGCAGGAGCCGGCGCTGCACGTCGCGCCGCCTTCGGAGTCACCGCCGTCCTTCGACGCGATGCTCGCGCGGGTGAAGGAGCAGGGGCCGCTGCCGCGAGGTTCGCACGTGGGGCTGCTCACGCACGGGGAGACGCGGTTCATCACCGCGTATCTCTTCGAGCCGACGGGGATGCGCGTGGTGTGGTTGGATCCGCTCACGGGCACGGCGCTGGTGGAGCGCAGCCGGCTGGCGAGTGAGCTGTACTGGATGCACTTCTTCTACCGGCTGCCCTGGGGGATGGAGTTCACGGGCGTGGTGGCGGTCGCGCTGCTGGTGGCGCTGGTGAGCGGCCTGTGGATCCACCTGAAGGACCTGCGGGCGCAGTGGTGGCGCTTCCGGCCCACGGCGAGGCCGCGCTTCTCCGCGTCGGATGCGCACAAGGTGCTGGGCGTCTTCGGGCTGCCGTTCACCGCGATGCTCGCGTGGTCGGGCGCGGTGCTGTGTCTGGCGGGGCTGGCGTCGCAGGGCTTCGGGAGCACCGTGTACCGGGGGCAGGCGGACCGGGTGACAAGGCTGCGTGGTTACACGCAGCCCGTGCGGGAGGCCACCGGGCGCGAGGCGCCCATGCTGTCGCTGGACGCGGTGGTGGCCCGAGCGCGGGCGTCGGTGCCCGGCGCGGAGGGGACGCCCCGCTACGTGGAGCTTCACGAGTACGGGGATGCGGGCGCCTGGGCCGGCGTCTACTTCCAGCTGTCGCCGCTGGGGCCGGACCACTTCGCGTACGTGGACAGCGTGAACGGCGAGGCCTTCGGGTCGAGCGTCGAGTCCCGGACGCCGGGCTTCACCGTCGAGCGGATCTTCTTCGACCTGCACGCGGGCCGGTACGCGGAGGCGCTGACGAAGCCGCTCTACGCGCTGCTGGCGCTGGCGATGTGCGTGGTGCTCGTCACGGGGAACCTGGTCTGGCTGGAGCGCCGCGACCCGCTGCGCACGCGCCTGGGAAACCGGGTCCTGGAGCGGTTGACGGTGGGCGTGTCGGCCGGGCTCGTGTTCGGAGCGGCGGTCTACTGCGCCGCGAACCGCGCGCTGCCGTGGACGCTGGCGCGTCGGGGCGACTGGGAGTTCGGTCTGTTCCTGGGCGCGTGGGCGCTCGCGGTGGTCCTCGCGCTCGTCCCGCGGGGCTCCTCACGGCGAGTGGGGAGCGCGCTGTGCGCGGGGGCCGCGGCGCTGTTCGGCGGGGTGGTGGTGGCGGACGCGGCGCTGCGGGACGTGAACCTGTTCACGGCGCTGGCGCGGGGCCTGCCGCCCGTGTTCCTGGCGGAGGCGTTGCTGTGCGCGCTGGCCCTGGGCTGCGGTGGCCTCGCGTGGGGCCTGCGCGGAAGGAAGCACGCGCAGGCCCTTCCAGGCGGAGATGCACCGGAAGGGCCCTTCGTCGGCGCGTGACGGCTACCAGGTGTAGCCGACGGTCGCGGAGGCCTTGCGGCGCTCGCCGTAGAAGCACGCAGTCGCGGAGCTGCACGAGGACACGTAGGTCTTGTCCGCGACGTTGGCGGCGTTGATGGCCGCGCGCCACGGGCCGCGCTCGTAGTGCACGCCCACGTCCACCAGCGTGAAGCCCGGCACCTCCAACAAGTTGTCCCGGTCCGCGAACGAAGCCCCCACGCCGCGCACGCCCGCCGCCGCGCCGAAGCCGCGCAGCGCCCCGTCCTGGAACGTGTAGTCCAGCCACAGCGACGCCAGCACCTCCGGCACGCCCACCGGCCGCTTGCCGAGCTCGAAGTCCGCCCCTTCGGTGATCTCCAGCGAGTACAGCGACGCGGAGCCGATGAGGCTCAGCTCGCGCAGCAGCGTGGCGTTGGCCTCCACCTCGAGGCCGCGCGAGCGGACCTCGCCAATCTGGAGCTGGTTGAAGGCGCCGTCCGTGGTGATGAAGTTCTTGCGCTTCAGCTCGAAGAGGGAGAGTCCCACCAGCACGGGCAGGGTGTCCGGCTGGAACTTCACGCCCGCCTCCACCTGCTGGCCCGTCTCCGGCTTGAACAGCGAGCCGTCCGTCTTCGTCCCCGCCACCGGGGTGAACGAGTTCGAGACGCTGACGTACGGCGCGATGCCGTTGTCGAAGCGGTAGAGCAGCCCCGCGCGTCCGCTGAAGGCGCCCTCGCTGCCGTTGTAGTTGGCCGTGGGGAGCAGCGTGTTCTGGACGTCCAGTCCCACCCAGTCATGGCGCCCGCTCACCACCAGGTTCAGCCGCTCGCCGAAGCGCAGCTGGTCCTGGAGGTAGACGCCCAGCTGGTCCTGCGTGGCGCGGTTCTGCGCGTACCGCGCCGTCGTGGGCGTGTAGTCGCCGCGCACGGGGTTCAACAGGTCCAGCGGCGCACCCGCCTCGTAGCCCTGGTCGTCGTCCAGCCGGTAGTGCTTGAAGTCCACGCCGACCAGCACCTTGTGGTGCACGGGGCCGGTGGTGAAGCGGGCCTCGCCCTGCGTGTCCACGGTGAAGAGGTTCGCGCTCGGCCGGGTGACGAAGTTGCCCCGGGCCAGCAGCGCATCCGCGGGGTCGCCCTGGTAGCCCACGCCGTAGAGCGTCTGGAAGTCCAGGTTCAGGTGGGCGTAGCGCAGGTTCTGCCGCACGGTGAAGGTGTCGTCGAAGCGGTGGGAGAACTCGTAGCCCGCCCACGCCTGGTCGCGCTGGAAGTGGTCCAGGCTCTTGTCGCTGGTGAAGAGGTCGGTGGGGATGCGGCCATACGGCGCGTCCACCACCGTGCCCACGTAGGGCAGGAAGTTCTGGCCCTGCGTGCGGTCCGCCAGGACGCTGCCGTGGAGCGTGAGCGACGTGCGCTCCGTGGGCGCCCAGGTGAGGGCCGGCGCCAGGAAGAGCCGGTTGTTGTCGGTGTCGTCCACCTGCGTGCCGCCGCCGCGCGCCAGCGCCGTCACCCGGTAGCGCCAGTGGTTGCCGTCGTCGATGGCGCCGCCCAGGTCCACCGCCGCGTAGCCGTTGGCGAACGAGTTGCCGCCCACCTCCACGTGCCGCACCGGCCCGTCCGTGGGCGGACGCTTGCCCACCATGTTGAGCAGGCCTCCCGGCGACGTGCCGCCGTAGAGCACGGAGGCGGGGCCGCGCACGGCCTCCACGCGCTCCAGGCCGAAGGGCTCGAGGCGCCAGGTGGCGAAGCTGCTGGAGTACAGTTGGAGCCCGTCCAGGAAGTAGCCGCCCTCCTGCGCCGTGAAGCCGCGCACCAGGAACCAGTCGTTGCGCGGATCCGCGCCGAAGGTCTCCGAGCGCACGCCCGGCGTGTAGCGCGTGGCCTCCACCACGGACTGCGCCTGCTGCGCATCCATCTGCGCCCGGCCCACCACCGACACCGACTGCGGCGTCTCACCCAGCGCGGTGTCCGTCTTCGTGCCGCTGGCGCTGCGGCGCGCGGTGTAGCCCTTCACCGGGCCGGTGGCCCGCTCGCGCTCCGCCTCCACGCTCACCGCGGGCAGCGTGAAGGACTCCTCCGGCTCCGAGGCCACCGGGGCGGGAGCCGGGACCTCCACGGGCGACGCCTGGACCGGGGCGGGCGGGGACTCCGACGGCGCGGCGGGCTCCTGTGCCAGCGCAGGGGAAGCGAGGACGGTGAACGAGGCGCCAAGCAGCGCCCCCGGGACGAGGCGACGCGCGCGGCTTCGGGGCAGGGTGGGCATATTGAGAATGATTTGCGAAATCAAAGGAGAGGCCCGTCGCGTAACACGCCCCCTCTGACGCGGCAAGACAGGAGTGCTCCGGGAGGCGTGCACACCCTCCCGGTCATTCCCTGGCTCACACCCGATGTCTGTATTTGACGCCCCGGGTATGGTGTTACCCGGAGCGTCGGCGGCTCAGGCGCGCTCGACGCGAAGCCGCGCGGGCAGGCCGTTGAGGCTGGCTTCCTCTTCGGTCCCGGTGAGGCCCTGGGGGCCCACGTGGATCTCGGAGGCCAGCGTCTCGCGGGCGATCTCCTCGCGGGCCGCTTCGATGACGCGCTTCACCCGGTCATCGCCGTCCGCCCAGAGGCGGATGCGGTCGGTGTAGCCCAGGTTCATGTCCTTGCGGGCGCCCTGCACGCGCGCCAGCAGCTCGCGCACCAGGCCCTCGTCCACCAATGCGTCGGTGAGCTGGGTGTGGAGCACGACCACGCCCACGCCCGCGCCCGCGGCGGCGTAGCCGGGCTGCGCCTCCACCAGCGTCTCCAGCTCCTCGGCGGGGAAGACCATCCGCTCGCCGCCCACGTCGAGGACCACCTTGCCCGTCTGGAGCAGCTCGTGGTGCAGCGCGCGGCCGTCGCCCGCGTCGAACGCCTTGCGCACCGGCGCGAGCTTGGGGCCCAGCCGGCTGCCCATGGCGCGCAGGTTGGGGCGCACGCGGTAGCGCACCACGTCCGCCTCCGGGCTGCCCGGCTCCACCAGCTTCACGGTGTGCACGTTCAGCTCGTCGGAGATGAGCGCCTGGTACACCGCCACGCGCTCCGTCAGCTCGCGGCGCGACAGGATGACGTCCGCGCGCGAGAGCGGCTGGCGCACCTTGAGCCGGTTGTCCGTGCGGACCTTGAGGCCCAGCGACACCAGCTCGCGCACCGCGCCCATCTCCGCGGCCAGACCCTCGTCGATGAGGCTTGAGTCCACGTCCGGGAAGCGCGCCAGGTGCACGCTCTCCGGCTGCGTGGTGGGCCACGGCTTGCCCACCAGGTTGCCCCACATCTCGTCCGCGAAGAACGGGATGAAGGGCGCGGACAGCGCGGTGAGGGTGGTGAGGGCCTCGTAGAGCGTGAAGTACGCGTCGGCCTTGTCCTGCTCGAAGCCCGGCGCCCAGAAGCGCTCGCGGCTGCGGCGCAGGTACCAGTTGGACAGCGCGTCTACCAACGCCACCATCCGCTGGGCCGCGTCGTACACCTGATACGTGTCCAGGGCCTTGGACACGTCCCGCAGGGTGAGCTGCACCTCGGAGAGGATCCACCGGTCCAGCACGGGCCGGGCCTTCACCTCGCGCCAGCCCTGGCTCTTGCGGATGGCCAGCCACGGCGCCTCGGTGGCGGCCGCGTTGCCCTTCGCCGGGTTGAAGCCGTCGATGTTCGCGTAGATGGTGAAGAACGAGTAGACGTTGCGCAGCTTGACCTGGAAGTCCTTCTGCAACAGCCGCACGTTCGCCAGCGAGTGGCGGGTGTTGGACCAGGTGGGGCTCGCCGCGTAGAAGAACCAGCGGAACGCGTCCGCGCCCGGGGCCTTGGTGGCGGGGTCCTTGAGCACCACGCGCTCCGTCGCGGCCAGCCGGGGCACCTCCACCGGCATCACGTCCACGCCGCGCGCGGACGGCTTCACGTCCAATTGCTGAAGCTCCTGCGGCGCCAGCAGCACCACGCGGCGCTTGAGCTTCTTGTGCACCTTCACCGTCACGGTGATGGGCGCGTCCGGCCGGTCCGGGCGGAAGAGCTGCACCCTGGCGCCCTCCTGCGTGTCCAGGCCCTCCAGGTCCTCGCGCGCGATGAGCGCCACGCCGGGCTCCGCGGGGACGCCGGCCTCCGTGGCGGTGAGCACCGCGAAGTCCATGCGCACCTCGTCCAGGATGATCTCCGGCGGGGTGTAGTTGCCCTTGGACTTGGACTCCTTCTTGCCTTCCTTGTCGGAGACGTGGCCCAGCACGATGCAGCTCTTGTACGGCATGGGCCATTCGCGCCGGGGCGACAGGCCCATGCGCTTCTGCGTCTCCTCGTCGAAGAGCAGCGTGCTGACCATCAGCAGCGAATAGAACCAGCCGCGCGTCTGGTCGATGGCCTCGGAGATGAAGTCCGCCGGGAACGCGCGGTTGAAGATCTCCTGCGAGCCCTCCGCGTGCGGGAAGCCCCACTGCGCGAAGGGCATGCAGCCGGAGTCGAACCACACGTCCACCACTTCGGGGACGCGCTGGAACCGGCCGCCCGCGCCGGGCTTCTCGTAGGTGACCTTGTCGATCCACGGCTTGTGGACCAGCAGGTGCTCCGCGTTGGACTCGTGCGGCTTGCCGGCGAGGAAGGCCTTCAGCTCCGCCTCCACCGCGGCCACGTTGTTGCCCGGCTTCTGGCGCAGCTCCGCGATGGACGCCACGGCCTCCGTCTCACCGGTCTCCGAGTGGATCCACAAGGGCAGCGGCGTGCCCCAGTAGCGCTCGCGCGACAGGGCCCAGTCCACGTTGTTGGCCAGGAAGTCGCCGAAGCGGCCGTCCTTGATGTTCTCCGGGACCCAGTTGACCTGCTGGTTGTTCGCCTTGGCCTGCTCGATGACGGAGGTGGTGCGGATGTACCAGGCGGGGCGGGCGTACTGGATGAGGGGGTCCTCGTCCGCGCGCCAGCAGAAGGGGTACTCGTGGCGGTACTGCTCCGTGTGGATGAGCAGCCCGCGCTCCTTCAGGTTGCGCTGCAGGTCCTTGTCCGCGTCCTTCACGAAGCGGCCGGTGACGAGCGGCACCTCGTCGGAGAAGGTGCCGTCCGGCTTCACCGCGCAGCGCATCTCCAGCGCGTCGGGGTTCTGGAAGCGCTGGCTGTCCTTGCGGTAGGCCTTGTAGTCGTCCTCGCCGAAGGCGGGCGCGGTGTGGACGATGCCGGTGCCGCTGTCCAGCGTGACGAAGTCCGCCGGAATCACGCGCCAGCCCACCGTGTCCGAGCCGCCGTCCTTGAGGGGCAGCGTGGTGTCCGCGTCCTTGGCGAAGTACGTGTCGAAGGGCGGCGTGTAGCGCTTGCCGACGAGCTCGCTGCCCTTCTGCGTGGCCAGCACCGGCAGGTCCTTCTTCAGCTTCTTCGCCAGCTCCTCGCGCAGCGCCGCGGCGAGGATGAGCTTGCGGTCCCCCGCGTCCACGGTGACGTAGTCCACGGACGGGTTGACGGCCGCGTACATGTTGGACGGCAGCGTCCAGGGCGTCGTCGTCCAGATGAGGAGCGCCGTGTCCGGTGCGTCGCGCAGCGGGAAGGCCACGTAGACGCTGGGGTCGTCCACCGTCTTGTAGCCCAGGCCCACCTCCGCGGCGGACAGCGCGGTGCCGCCGCGCGGCCACCACCACACCACCTTGTGGCCCTGGTACAGCAGGCCCTTCTTGAACAGCTCGGAGAGCGCCCACCACACGCTCTGCACGAAGCCGCGGTGATAGGTGACGTACGCCTCGTTGAGGTCCACCCAGAAGCCGATGCGCTGGGTCAGCCGCTCCCACTCGGCGGTGTAGCGGAAGACGGACTCGATGCAGCGCTCGGTGAACGGCTCCACGCCGTAGCGCTCGATCTCCGCCTTGCCGTGGATGCGCAGCTCCTTCTCGACCTCCACCTCCACCGGCAGGCCGTGCGTGTCCCAGCCCGCCTTGCGCGGCACGTAGTGGCCCCGCATGGTCTGGTAGCGGGGGAACAGGTCCTTGATGACGCGCGTGAGGACGTGGCCGTTGTGGGGCAGGCCGTTCGCGGTGGGCGGGCCTTCGTAGAAGACGAAGCTCTTGGCGCCCTCGTTCGCCTTGAGCGACTTCTCGAAGATGCCGCGTTCCTTCCAGAAGGCCAGGATGCGGCGCTCCTCGGCCGGGAAGTCCATCTCCACGGGGACCGCGTCGAACAGGGGCGAAGGCTTTTCAGACATGGTGGCGTGCTTGATACCACCGGACCGGCCCGCTGGCAGTGAATCCAGGCCCTTGCGACCTCCCTCGCTCGGCGGCGGACAGATTCGCCTAAGCTGAAATCCATGCAATTCCGCGCAGGCGGATGACCCCGGGTGGCTCCCGGGGGGCCCGTCCCCTTGCTGGGGCCCCCTTCAGCCGTCCCGGCGGGGTCGGGCGCGGCGAGACCCGCGCCCGGGGCGGGGGTCACCAGTCGGTGGGGCGGTAGTCCTTGAAGAAGTTGCCCCAGACGCACTCGCCGGTGTTCACGGAGGTGATGACGGGGTCGACGACGCGCGCGGCCCCGTCCACGATGTCCAGCGGGGGCTGGAAGTCCAGCTCCTGCACCTTGCGCTCGGCGTGGAGGGCGGGGTCCTCGTCCGTGACCCAGCCGGTGTCCACCGCGTTCATGAAGAGGTTGTCCCGCGCGTAGTCCGGCGCGGACGTCAGCGTCATCATGTTCAGCGCGGCCTTGGCCATGTTGGTGTGCGGGTGCTTGTCCGTCTTGGTCCAGCGCGAGAAGCTGCCCTCCATCGCGGACACGTTGACGATGTGGCCCGGCCGCGAGCGGTCCTTCAGCATCAGCGGCTTGAGCTTCCCGCAGAGGATGAAGGGCGCCACCGCGTTCACCAGGTGCACCTCCAGCATCTCCGCGGTGCGCACCTCCGACAGCCGCAGGCGCCAGGAGTTGGTGGTCCGCAGGTCCACCTGCTGGAGGTCCGCGTCCAGCCGGCCTTCCGGGAAGAGCGCGCGCGTGTCGCCCTCCTGCTCCATCGCGTAGGGGAGCAGCGACAGCGCCGCGGACGAGTGGATGCCCAACGCGGGGTCGCTGCTGCGCCACGTGGCGACGGGCAGGGACGTGCCCGCGTCACCCGCGTCGCCCGAGCCCAGGGCGGGACGGAGCGCCGCGACGCACGCCGCGTGCCCCGACAGCAGCGGGCGCACCTGCGGGGGCAGCGTGTTCAGGTCGCGCAGCTCGCCCTCCAGCAGGTGCTGGTAGAAGCCCGGCGGGCGGCGCACCGTCTGCGCCGCGTTGTTGATGAGGATGTCCAGCCGCTCGTGCGTCTGTTCGATGTAGCGGGCGAACAGCTCCACGCTGGGCGCGTGTCTCAAGTCCAGGCCGTGCACGTGCAGGCGGTGGGACCAGTCCGTGAAGTCCGGCTCGCGCGCGTAGCGCTGCACGGCATCCTGGGGGAAGCGCGTGGTGGCGATGACCCGCGCGCCCGAGCGCAGCAGCATCAGCGAGGCCTGGAAGCCAATCTTCACCCGCGCGCCGGTGATGAGCGCCACCTGGCCGGTGAGGTCCGCGCGCTGGGTGCGCCGCGCGTAGTTCAGGTCCCCGCAGGCGACGCACATCGCGTCGTAGAAGAAGTGCAGCTTGCGGAACTCCGCCTTGCACACGTAGCACTTGCGCGGCACCTCCAGCAGCCGCTCCGGCGTCTCCTGCGGCGGCGGTGGCGGCAGCATGGGCAGCGTGAGCACGGGGGCCTTGCGCAGCATGCGGATCTCCGTGCCGGAGCGCACGGCGCGGTCGTTCGCGCGCTGCTGGTCCTTGCGCTCCTTCTTGAGCGCGTTCGCCAGCCGGGCCTTGGCGGCCTTGTCCGGGTGGATGAGCCGGCTCGCGGCGGCCAGGAGCGCGTGGTGGTCCTCCTCCGGGATGCGGCGGAGCAGCACGCGGTGTTCGGCCAGGGTGTTCAGCAGCGCCGTGGCGCGGCGCACGTCCTCCTCGCGGATGTCAGGGGGGAGGGCGGGGTCCTGTGACGGCGGTGGGAGGTTCTCGACGGCGGAGTTCTTCACGCCCCGGTGCTTATCCTCCCGGGCGCTCCAGGGAAAGGCGTGCCTGCCGTGGGCTCGGGGGGCGGGCGGGCAGGCCGGCTCAGCCCGGGCCCAGCCGGCGCGGCGTCACCTCGCGCGCCCGGGGGACGCGGCGGAGGGGCGCGTCCGCGAAGCCGTATGCCAGCACCACGGCGTTGGCGGCGATGACGCCCAGCGACCACCGCGGCCGCTGTCTCGGCAGGAAGGCCGTGGTCGCGCCGTGTGTCGCTCCGTCCACCCGCGCCACGAAGGGGCTGTTGGCCACGCCCACCGGGATGTATCGCTCGCGACGGATGCGACGGGCGGTCCGCCCTCAGGCGCCCATGCGCCGATACATGAGGTCGGAGCGAAGCGCGTATTTGAGCCCCGCCGTGACCTCCGCGCCCTCGTGGAGCAGGTGGTGATTGAAGAGCAGCGCGGCGCCTGCCTTCGGCGTCACGGAGTGCCCGGAGGCGAAGAAGTTCGTCGCGCCTCCATGCGGGCAGTCGTTCAAGTAGACCATGAAGGTCAGCAGGCTGCGCTCGTCGGGGCTGCGCACGAAGGCGCCGTCGAAGTGCGGCGCGAAGTACTGGCCTGCTTCATAGCGGTAGCAGCGGAGCCGCTCGTTCGCCCCGCACAGCTCCCACTCGCGCTCCAGGCGGCGCGGCACGTGGGGGAGGATGCGTTCGAACAATGTCGTCGCCAGCGCCACGTCGTCGAACATCACCCGGCTGTTGTTCCGGATGTCGGGCCGCATCTCGAAGCCCCTCGACGTGGTGATGGGCGCCGCCGTCGGTCCCGCGCGCTCGATCCGCTCAATCAGCGCGCCGCATTCCTCGCCGCTGAGCAGGTGCTCCACGGTGATGATGAGCGGGTTGACCGTGCCGAGCGCCTCATCGGGATGGGGCAGGATGCGCATCGCGTGGAGCCTCCGAGGGCCGTGTCCTGGCCTGGAAAATCCGAGGGAACGAGGCCTCGGTTCCGCCACCGTCGAGCCCGTCTCCCTCGGGTGAACGGGCTCGATGAGACCGAAGCCGCCTCACAGTGACGCAGCGGCCGGATTTTGGATAGGGCCCCCGGGCTCGCGGGCCATGCGCCCCGGGGAGCCCGGGGCGCTGGCCTGCTTCATCCGCCCTGGCTCAATCAGGAGTCGTAGCCGTAGTACCCGTTGAGCACGACGACCTTGCGCGTGGCCGGGTAGTAGAGGATGGCGCGCGTGTCGAACTCGTGGCAGTTGTGGCACGACACGCTCCCCGTGTAGAGCCACGCCTGGATGTCGCCGCCACCGGCGTAGGCATCAATCGCCTGGAGCAGCGCGGTGCCGTCGCCGTAGTAGTTGTTCGTGAAGAGGATGCTCTGCGTCAGGCCCGCGCGGTTGGTGTACGTGCCGTACGAGGGCTCCGGGAACCCCTGGTCCTGCTCCGCCACCTTCTGGACCACGCCCTGGATGGTGGGAGGCGAGGCCGGGCACGACGGCGTGCGGAACGCCGTGATGGGCGACAGGCCGTGCCACGCGCCGTTGTTGGAGCCGGTGTTCCACGTCAGCCGCGCGGGCTCCAGCGAGGACGCGTCGATGGACGTCAGCGACAGCGGCTGGGGCTGCCCCACGGTGCACGCGTTGGTGACGTACATGCAGCGCGACACCTCACGGTAGGTGCCACACGAGGCGAAGTCCGTCGTGCCAGCGGGCTTGTTCTGCACGCAGTCGTAGACGGCGGGCTGGCAGTTGGGCGTCGGCCAGACGTCGTACGCATCCCCGGTGGTGAGCGCCAGGCTGGTGACGCGCGCGACCAGGCGGCCCGTCTTCTGCACCGTGGTGCCGTTGTCGAGCGTCGCCGTGAAGGTGAGCGGCGTGGTGTGCGGGTCGATGGCCTGGTGCAGCGCCGGGTAGCGCCAGTCAATCTGGAAGGTGTCCGCGTCCACGCGAGACACCGTGGGCGCGCCGTCCGGCGCCGTCACGCTGAGCGACGTGGCGGCCACGTCCACGCTCCCGCGATACACGAGCGGCTCGTTGCCGCCCACCACGTAGCGGGGCGTGACGGCCTCCTCCACCCACACCGAGCTGGAGCCCCGGAAGTCATAGAAGCGCGGGGACACCTCGATGCGCGCCGTGTAGTGCGTGGGCGTGCCGGTGAAGGTGTCCACCGTCACGAACAGCGGCAGGCCGGACAGCACCGAGTTGAGCTCATAGCCCTCCGGCAGCACCACCTCCAGCCGACGCTCGCTGATGATGTTCGCCTCGCCAAAGGCGTCATCCGGCACGTAGCTGAACACATGGCTCAGGTAGCGGTTCGCCGTGGCGTGCAGGATGAGCGCGCGCACACCGTTGCGCGTCTCGAAGGTGCCCAGCGTCTCGAAGCTCAGGTTGAGCGACGCCTCCGTCGCGTAGAGCCGCTCCGCCGTCGCGGCGGCCGTGGTGGTGCCCGTCGTGTCCTCGACGGGCGGCTCCACGGGGGCGGTGGTGGGGCCGCACGCGGGCGCGGCCAGGGCCATGAAACAAGTGAAACCAAGGGTACGGAAATCCATGTGAAGCCTCCTGGAAGGGGAAGCGCCGCATAGCATGACCCACTGACAACAACGGAAATGCCCTGTGTCACGGACACGTGACGACGGCTTGTCGCGACGTCTTTGTCACGACGTCTTCTTGTTGAAGGTCTGGCTCCAGGTGGGGGCCGCCTTCGTGATGAGCGTCAGCAGTTCGGGAGGAAGGTCCTCGCTCCCGGTGAGGGGGCGGACCTCCAGCACATCGTCGTTGCCCATGCCGCCCGGGTAGCGGCGGGCCCACGCGATGGCCTCCTCCTTGGATTCGACCTCCAGCACATAGAAGCCGCCGATGAGCTCCTTCGTCTCGGTGTAGGGGCCGTCCTTCACGGTGGACTTCCCGTCCTTGAAGACGATGTGCGCGCCGCCCGAGGCGTGGCTGAGCCCTTCGGAGGCGACCAGCACGCCCGCCTGGTGCATCTCCTCGTTGTATTTCATCTGCGCGATGAAGACGGCCTCGTCGAAGGGCGCGTCGGCCGGAGCGGGCGTGGGCTCCGGGGTGGACGGGCGGGGGAGGATGATGAATCGCATGGGGGGCTCCAGGTGGGGGCGGTTCGTGGTTCTGTCCGCGCGACGAATCACCGTGCCGTGAATCGACGGGGGCCACCACTTTCGGGCGCCGGCGTCCGGTGGGGAACGGGTCGTCGTGAGGTGGCCCGCCCGCCGGGAGGGGTGGGCGCTGGGGGCGGAGGTGCACACGATGACGCAGGGGGGCAGGGCGCGTCCGGTCTTCCCTGTGTCCACGCTCACCCCCAACCCCGCGAAGGAGCCTCCCGTGCCCTGGTTCGCCACCTCCCTGGTCCCGATGGTCGCCGTGCTCGCGGGGGTGGCGGGAGGCCCGGCCCACGCCCAGCCCGACGCCACCGACCCTGGGACGGCGCCTGCGGGCTCCGTGGAGGTGCTGGCGCGGATGGAGGGGCCGGGCCCGTCCGGCATCGCGGTGACGCCGGAGGGCCGCGTCTTCGTGGGCTTCCCTCGGCATGCGGACGACCACGCGAGCGCCACCCTGGCGGAGCTGAAGGACGGGCGGCTCGTGCCCTATCCGTCCGAGGCCATGAGCCTGCCGTCGGACGCGCCTCCGGAGAAGCGCCTGCTGTCGGTGCACGGCATGACGACGGACCGCCTGGGCCGCCTGTGGGTCATCGACGATGGCAAGCGCAAGGGCCACGACATCCCGGAGGGCGGCGCGAAGGTCGTCGGCATCGACCCTCGGACCAACGAGGTCTTCGCCAGCGTGACGTTGAAGCCGCCCGTGCTGCGCCCCGACAGCCACATGAACGACCTGCGCGTGGACCTGGGGCACGGCGCGAAGGGAACGGCCTACGTGGCCGACTCCTCCTTCGGCACCTCGCCCGCGCTCGTGGTGGTGGACCTGGCCTCCGGTAGGCAGCGGCGCGTCCTGGCCACGCACCCGTCCACCCAGCCCGACCCGGGCTTCCTCACGATGCTGGAGGGGCGCGCGCTCACCTACGACGCGAAGCACCCCACGTTCCCCGTGGGCGGCGTGGACGGGGTCGCGCTGGGCGAGGGTGGGCGGCGGCTGTACTACTCGCCCCTGAGCAGCCACCGCCTCTACAGCATCCCCACGGACGTGCTGGCGAACCCCGCCGCCTCCGACGTGCAGCTGGCCGCCAACGTGCGCGACGAGGGGGAGAAGGGCGCCGCGGACGGCCTGGCGGAGGACGCGCAGGACCGCCTCTACACCACCGACTTCGAGCACGACGCCATCCTGCGCCGCTCGCCGGACGGCACCTTCGAGCGGCTGGCGTACGACCCGCGCTTCATCTGGCCCGACGGCATCTTCGTCGACGCCCGCTATGTCTACGTGACGCTGGGCCAGTGGAACCGGCTGCCGGACTTCAACGGCGGGAAGGACCGACGCGAGCCTCCCTACCTGCTGGTGCGCATCCCCAAGGAGCCCCCTCCCACGGTGCGCTCGCCCGCGGGGTAGGGCGTGCGGCCGGCCGGGCCCTGGCGCGACGTGCCGGTGGGGGAGCCGACGCATCCCCATGGGTCGGACCCGGGTGGTAGAGCTGTCCCGCCATGGATGATCCAACCGACAGGGACGCCGAGCGCCGCCGGGAGCCCCGCAAGCCGAAGCCGCCCCGGAAGGTGTCGCCGCGCTACCTGGAGAACGCCGCGCTGCACTACCTCAAGCGGTACGCGGCCACGGTGAGCCAGCTCAAGCGCGTGCTGGCGCGCAGGGTGGACCGGTCCGTGAAGTTCCATGGCGGCGACCGCTCGGAGGCGATGGGGTGGGTGGACGCGCTGGCGGAGAAGCTCATCCGCAACGGCCTCATCAACGACCGGACCTACGCGGAGACGCGCGTGCACTCGCTGCGCGCGTCGGGCCGCAGCGCGCGGGTCATCACCCAGAAGCTGCGGATGAAGGGCGTGGCGCCGGAGCTGGTGCAGGAGAAGCTGGCGGAGGCCACCCAGGACGTGTCCGAGGACGCCGCCGCCCTCATCTGGGCGCGCAAGAAGCGGCTGGGCCCCTTCCGGCGGGACCCCAGCACGCGCGCGGACCACCGCCAGAAGGACCTGGCGGCGCTCGCGCGCGCGGGCTTCTCCTTCGCCATCGCGAAGCGCATCGTCGACGGGACGGCGGACGACGCGCCGCCCCGCCGCTGAAGGCTCAGTACATCTTCAGGTCATACATGGCGGTGGGGCGCCAGTCGCTCCCCGCCGGGACGCCGCGCAGGTCCGTCACCTTCACCGCGTAGACGCCGCCCGCCACGACGTTGGCCGTGGTCCGGTACATCTGGCACGACGGGGTGATTTGCGAGCACACCGTCGTCTGGGTGGACGCCAGGAGCTGGCCCAGCGTGCGGGTGGCGTAGGTGTACGCGTAGATGTCCACGCGCATCGTGGGGCCGTTGCGCAGGTTGTAGGTCTCCACCGTCATCACCTGGTTCACCGGCGTGGCCACCAGCACCCAGTCCACGTCGTTCTGGACGTGGAACGAGTGGTTGAGCTGCGGCGAGCCCGGATACGACGAGGCGGAGGTGTGCGCGTTGTCGTTCTCATAGGCGTCCGGCGGCGCCAACAGGCAGTTCTTCGGAGGGCTGAACCCGTTGTCGACGCAGACGTTGCCCACGCAGTTGCAGCCGGAGAGGCAGTCCGCTCCCGTGGTGCAGGCGCGCACGGGCGCCGTGTCGCAGTAGCCCGCGGGCGGCGGCGGACCGAAAGCCGAGACGCACTGGTTGCTGGTGCACGTACAGCCGGAGACGCAGTCGAGCGACGACGTACAGGCTCGCAGCCCCGACTCCTGCGTGGCCAGCGACTCCACGGGGGGCGCCTCCTCCGCCACGCTCCCACAGCCCACGGCGAACCACATCACTGCCGCCACGCTCCAATGCAGGACCTTCACGATGGACTCCTCCGGGTGGGGACACCGCCCAGGCACGTCATGCGCCGAGGGAGAATGTGTCGTGTTCACCCGCAGTGAAGTCTGCCTTTCGGGGATTGGCCTGACAATCCTTATCAACCAAACACCGAGCGATTCTTGAGACCTCAGGAAGTGCGTTTATCGAGGGGCTTGCTGGCCCGTACGGAGCGTCTGGGAATGGATTGAGGCGTGTCAATTTGTGATGGCATTGATACTTTCCCGTGCGGTCGTTCCCCCCTCGTACTCCCCCACGAGCCCCCATCCATGCCCCTGCCTCTCTGGACCATCGATCCGGCGCATTCGGCCGTGCTCTTCATTGCCCGTCACATGGTGGTGGCCCGCGTCCACGGGCGCTTCGAGCGGGTGTCCGGCACCCTGCGGGTGGACCCGCGAACCCCCACGCAAGGTGAAGTGGACGTGCGGGTGGAGGCCGCCAGCATCTACACCGGAAATCCCGAGCGTGACGCGCACCTGCGCTCACCGGAGTTCCTGGACGCGGAGGCGATCCCGCACCTCACGTTCAAGGCCAGCCAGTCGCACCCGGTGGGGGCCACGGGCTTCCAGCTCCAGGGAGAGCTGACGCTGCGCCGGGTGACGCGGCCCGTGCTGCTGGAGGCGCGCTACCTGTCCACCACCCGGGACCCCTGGGGGCAGACGCGGCTGCTCTATTCGGCGCGCACGTCGCTCCAGCGCTCCGACTTCGGCATCCAGTGGAACAAGGCGCTCGACAACGGGGGCTGGCTCATTGGCGAGAAGGTGGACGTGGAGCTGGACATCCAGGCCACGCCCGCGCAGGGCTGAAAACCCAGACACCCGTGAAGCGGCGGGTCCGGCCCTCCGGCGTGCGCGCGAAGGACCGGACCCTTCGGGGACTCTCCCCTGTCTGGCTTTGACTACTCCTGCAGTCGCGTGACGGTCAGCGCCGGGTCGCTGGCGATCTCCGCCTCCGTGAAGCGCATGTCCACCCACTGCTTCTGGGAGAACAGGGCCGTCTGGTCCGCGAACCAGGGCGAGGCCGCGTTGGTGGACTGGGAGTAGGTGAGGACGGACTTCGCCACGGGGCCCGCGTCGGTGAAGGACACGGCCATGACGAAGCTGGAGCCCAGGACGGGCTCGTAGGTGTTGTCCGGCAGGAGCTGGTTGCCAATCTGGTTGAAGCAGCCCTCTTCATGGCTGCAGCCGTGGATGGGATGGAAGACGCCGTTCTTGCGCTTGCCCTGCACGGAGCCCGTCGTCGCGTCCAGCGCGATGCCGCGGGCGCGCAGGGTGCGGATGGCGGTGCCCAGGGACTGGGCCACCTGCGGGTTCAGGGTGTTGAGCGTGCGGGGCGTGTTGACGGGGTCGTTCGCGTTGAAGGGGACCAGGTACGGCCCGCCCGTGACGCCCACCACGCTGAAGATGAACACGCGCCAGAGCAGCTCGCCCCGGCTGTCCAGGTTGCCCTTCAGGTCCCACGCGGCCAGCACGGGGCAGGCGGGGCGCAGGTCCTCGAAGGTGAGGTCCGGCATCAGCACGAAGGGCGTGCGGCGGCACAGCGCCACCGCTGCGTCGCGCAGCAGCTCTCCGGACAGGACGCGGTTGTTGAACGTCACGGCCTGCAGCTGCTCCAGCGTGAAGCGCTGGCCCTCCAGGCCGTCGGTGCCGGACAGGCGGCCCTGCACCATCTTCAGGCCCATGCGGGTGCGCAGGCTGCGCACGTTCTTCTCCCCGCCCAGGATGCGCGGGAAGCCGGTGAGGGGCTGGGCGGGGTTGGGCAGCCAGTAGCTGTCGTTGGAGTTGGTCACGTAGTCGGCGCGTGTCAGGCGTGGCAGGCGGCCCGGGCCGAAGATGCCCGGCTCCACCGCGTCCGCGTCGGTGCCCACGGCGCAGTCGGAGCGCGAGCCGTCCAGCACCGGCAGCCCCGCGGTCTGGAGGACGAGCAGCGGGATGGGAGACAGCACGCAGCGCAGGAGCTTGTCGTCGGTGACGTGGGGCACGACGCCCATGTCCGCGTAGGACGCGTGGCCCTGGGAGTCCGCGGCGAGGGTGTTCACCCACGGGATGCCCTGCCAGGTGTTCTGCGCCAGGCGCAGCTCCTCCACGCTCGTCGCGCGGTCCATGGCGAAGAAGGTGTCCAGCACGCGCAGGTTGGTGGCGTTGGCGTCATGGAACGCGTAGCCCGTGAGCCCGTTCCAGGTCATCAGGCCGGAGGGGTACTCCATCATCGGGCCCAGGTGCGTGCGGTAGAACGTGTGCTGGCGGGACGTGAGCGTGCCGTCCGCCTCGCGCGCCCGCACCGTCACCGTGCGGGTGGTCATCTCCCGAACCTGTCCGTCGTACAGGTACTTCGTGGGGAAGCCCGGGACGAGCTTCAGCTCGAACGGGGTGAAGCGGTACGCGGTGGAGACGGTGTGGCTCCAGGCCAGCGTCTCGTTGTGCCCGATGAGGATGGCGGGCACGCCCAGGAGGCTGGCGCCGCTGACGTTGAGCTTGCCCGGCACGGTGAGGTGCGCCTGGTAGAAGCGCTCCGAACCCTCCCAGGGGAAGTGCGGGTTGGCCAGCAGCATGCCCTTGCCGTTGCGAGTCGCCTCGCTGCCCAGGCCGAAGGCGTTGCTGCCCAGGCCCAGCGATTCGGAGCGCGGGAAGACGTCGCGGTCCAGGGTCGCGGGCACGGGCAGCGGCAGGGGCAGCGTGCCGTCCGGCAGCAGGGTGGGGGGCTTCGCGTCCACCAGCGCGTCCAGGAAGAAGCCGGAGCTGGCGAAGAGGCTCAGCTGGTAGTAGCGCAGGTACAGGTCGTGCTCGGTGATGGGCCGCACCCAGGCGGCGCCCCGGCAGCGCGCGTCCGGCAGCGCGTCCACGCCGGTGTCGCGCAGGTAGCGGTTGATGCCCGCCGCGAAGCCGCGCACCAGCTCGCGCGCATCCTGGGAGGGGCCCAGGGGCGGGGGCTTCGCCAGCAGGGCGTCCACGGTGCCGTCGTCCAGGACGGACTGGTAGAAGAAGTCGCTCTTCAGGTTGTTGAGGTTGCCGCCCAGGGCCGACAGGTACGTGGCGTCCGGCCCGAAGTAGCGGGCGCGCTCCGCGTTCACCGTCACCAGCACGTCCGCCAGCTCGCAGAGGTTGTCCTGCGCGAACGCGTAGCCGTAGCCGTAACCCAGGCCGGCGAAGTCGTCCGCCAGCACGTGGGGGATGCCGTGCGCCGTCCTCCGCACGGTGGCGGAGAGGCTGCCCGCGCCCAGCTTCACCGACGCCACGGGGCCCTCCGGGGCCTGCGTCGCGGGCGTCGCGGCGCGCGGCTCACAGGCGGTGGCCAGCAGCAGCGCCGTCAGCGGGAGCAGCCGGCCGCCCCGGGTCCTTCCAGCACGTCCATGCATCGAGGGGTTCCTTTCACGGTGGTGAGAAATTCCCTCCTAATTGTAGAAACGCATCATTCCTGGATCGCGCCGTCCCCCGTGGGACGCGCGAGGGCGGCGAGACAGGAGGGTGTTTCAGTCGCGACCTTGGGGGCTCGCGGGGCTTTTCCGGAGGCGAGCGGACTTCTTTGATTGCGTGTATGGCTTGGGGCCATCCGGGAGCCCGGTTGGCCACGGCGCATGGGCCCGGTGTCTGAAGGAAAGGAAACCAGGACATGAAACGGATGTTCGCGGGTGCGCTTGTCGTCGCGGCACTGGGAGCCACGGGGTGCGGTGGAGCGAAGGGCTCCGGGCCGGGCGCGGAGGTCGGTACGGGCATGGCGCGGCAGTCGTTGGAGGATGCGCGCGCGGGGCTGCGGGCCGCCGACCAGGCCATGTCCGACGCGGCGGAGAAGGTGGGCTCCGCGCAGGCGTTCGCGGAGTTCGTCGCGGACGACGCGGTGCTGCTGGTGGACGGCGTGTACGCCCAGCGGGGCAAGGAGGCCATCCGCGCGTGGCTCGCCGCGCATCCGCTGGAGGCCGAGGGCAAGGTGCGCTGGACGCCCGTGCGCTGGGACGTGAGCGCGGACGGGACGTTGGGCTACTCGCTGGGCAACGCGTCGGTGGAGTCAGGCGGCACGTCGGTGCGGCCCACCGGGCGCTACATCACCACGTGGAAGCGGCAGCCGGACGGGCAGTGGCGCGTGGCGGCGGCGGTGCGCAACGCGGACAAGACGCCGATGACGCCGCCCGCGGGCTTCACGCCCTCGTCCACGCTGCCGGCCGCGGCGCCTCGCGCGCTGGCGCCCGCCGCGGTGCTGGAAGAGGCGAAGGCCGCGGACATCGCCTTCTCCACCCAGTCCATCCAGGAGGGCATGGGCAAGGCCTTCGCCTCCTATGCCGCCGAGGACGCGGTGCTGCTCATCGGGTCCGCCGGCATCTTCGGCCACGGCGCCATCGCGAAGGCGTATGCGCCGTTCACCATCGACAAGGTCGACCTGCGCTGGGAGCCGGTGCTCGGGGACGCGGCCGGCTCCGGGGACCTCGCGTACACGGTGGGGCGTGCCGCCTACTCCGAGAAGAGCGAGCAGGGCCCGTCGGCGGTGGACCACATCAAGTACCTCACCATCTGGCGCCGGCAGGCGGATGGACAGTGGCGCTACGTCACCGACGGCGGCAACGCCAGCCCCGGCCCCCAGGGCCCGTGAGCCTCACCCGACGAGGGCCCGGCGCGCACGGCGGGCCCCTCGCCGGGACGGTCGTGGTAAAATTCCGTTAATTGATGAAATAGCTGTTTAGTCTTGTATCCCTGGCGGGTGCTCCGCATGAATGAACCTCCCCCGGTCGTGAGGAGTCCTCTTCATGCGTTCACCAGGCTTGTTTCGTCGGCTGTCGCTTCCGTTCGTCCCGCTGCTCGTGCTCGCGGCCTGCGGTCCCTCCGCGCCCTCCGTGTCCGAAGAGGCTCCGGTCATGACGGCGCAGGAAGCGGCGCTCACCGAGCTGCTCGTCAACGGCGCCTTCAACTCCGGGATGACGGCGCCGTGGTGGAACAACGCCGCCACGCAGTCCTGGGTGGAGAACAACCAATGGCGCGTGGACGTGGCGGCGAACACGGCCAACCCCTGGGACGCCATCGTCGGGCAGAGCGGCCTGACGCTCACCGCGGGCAGGACGTACACGCTGGCGTTCACCGCCACCGCGAGCGCCAGCGTCACCGCGCGCGCGACGGTGCAGCAGGAGGTGTCGCCCTATGCGTCCACGCTGAACCAGGGCTTCACGTTGGATGGCACGTCGCGGCGCTTCTCCATCCCGTTCACGTCCTCGCTGTCCACCGGCCAGGGGCAGGTGACGTTCCAGTTGGGGGGCCGCGCCAACGCCGTCACCGTGCGGCTGGATGACATCTCGCTCACCACGGACGGCGGCTCCGGCTCCGGTCCGGTGGCGATGACGAGCGGGTTCTACGTGGACCCCAACTCCAACCCGGCCGCGTGGGTGCGCGCCAACGGGGGCGACGGCCGCGCGGCGCGCATCAACACGTCCATCGCCACGAAGCCGATGGCGCGCTGGTTCGGCAACTGGAGCGGGGACATCACCCAGGCGGTGTCCAGCTTCGTCGGCGCGGCGGACGCGGCGGACAAGCTGCCGGTGCTGGTGGCCTACAACATCCCCGGCCGAGACTGCGGCAGCCACTCCGGTGGTGGGGCGGGCAGCCCGGACGCGTACCGCGCCTGGATCGCCGCCTTCGCGCAAGGCCTGGGCGACCGGCCCGCGGTCGTCATCGTGGAGCCGGACGCCGTCGCGCAGCTGGACTGCCTCCCCAACGACGCCGAGCGCACGACGCGGCTGGGCCTGCTGCGCTACGCCTCCGAGCAGCTGCGAGACCGCGCGCCCAACACCTGGACGTACCTGGACGGCGGCAACGCGCGCTGGATTGGCGCCGACGCGATGGCGCAGCGCCTGGAGTCCGCGGGCGTGCGCAACGTGCGCGGCTTCGCCCTCAACGTGTCCAACTTCTACCCCACCGCGGAGACCGCGACGTACGGCAACGCGGTGAACGCCGCGCTCTCCAGCCGCTACGGCTACACGCGGCAGTACGTCGTGGACACCAGCCGCAACGGCAACGGCTCCAATGGCGAGTGGTGCAACCCGGGTGGACGCAAGCTGGGCACGCCCTCGCAGACGGGCGGCGGCGCGGAGCTGCTCCTGTGGGTGAAGGTGCCGGGGGACTCGGATGGGCAGTGCGGCACCGCCCCGGGCACGCCCGCCGGGCAGTTCAGCCCGGACCTGGCCTACCGGCTCATCGACGGGATTTGAGCCCCGTGCCCTGAACCCGCCCGGGCCCGTCCCACCGGGCCGGGCGTGGAAACGACAGACGCCTTCCCCCGGCGCGAGGCTGGGAGAAGGCGTCGGGGGCCGCGGGGACGGCGTGGGAGCTAGCTGGACTCGCCCACGCTGAGGCGCCGGCTGGCGCCGCCGTTGCCCTTGCCGAGCGGGCCGGTGTGCTCCAGGTTCTCGCGGGCCAGGGCCTCGCGCTGCTCCGTCGTCTTGGCGGTGCCGTCCTTCTGCACCGTCATCACGCCGCCGCTGCCGTGCTGCTCCTGGGCCTCCGCGACGCTCTTCTTCAGGTCGCTGGCCTTCACCCAGTAGGCGCCGTTGACGGAGTCGCGCACGCGGTAGAGGTCGTCGTCGGTGCTGTCCGTCTTGCCCGGGTTCACGCCGTCGATGGTGAGCCAGTGCAGCTCGCCCCCCTCCTTCGGCTGTTCGCCCGGCGCCAGGGTCGTGTTGAGCAGGGCGTTGGAGTCCACCAGCGCCAGCGCCATCTGGCCGTTCTTCAGGGCTCCGCTCAGCGCGTCGGTGTCGACCTCGGCGGAGCCGTCCGTGACCTTGATGCCCATGGAGCCCAGGACGGCGCCCATCTCATCCGGGGTCGCGCCGTCGTCCAGGTTCACCTCCACGCGGTCCTTCACGCCCGCCGTCTCCGACGTGGCCAGCGTGTCCGCCTTGTTGCGCACCTTCTCGCGGGCCTCCTGCTGGCTCAGCGGGACCTCGTCGTCGCTGCTGGACTGCTCCAGGTAGGTGAGGGTGGCCTCCGCGCAGCCCTTCTTGCTCGTCTGGGCCACGGTCGTCTGGGGCGCCTTCCAGCCCTTGTCCTTCTGGGCCTCCGTCGCCTCGTTGACGGGGACCGCGGTGGCGGGGGCGGTGCCCGCGGGCGGCGGCGCGGCCAGCTCCGGCATCCCCATCTTCTTCGCGCGCTCCTCCTGGAAGGAGTCCAGGTACCGGCCCTCCGCGGCGTTGAGCGGCTTGGCGTCCGGCGCGTCCAGCAGGGGCTCCTTCACGGACTGGGCGGCGGCGGCCATCTCCGCGCGGGCCTGTTCCTGCGCCTGGCGGATCCGGGCCATGACCGAATCAATCCTGGAGCCGATGTTGAAGGCCATGGGGGGTCTCCTGTCACTGCCGGGTCTTTTGACTCCCCCCATTATCCGCGGCGGACTTCGGAGGTTGCTTCCGGATTACAGGATCTGACGGGAGCGCGCGATTTCAGACGCAACCGGGCAGGCCGCCAGGCCGAAGAACCATGGAATCCTGGAATGAGGGGTACACTGGACCCATGGCGAACCGGAATGACAGGGACGACGGGCCTTCGGCGCCGGGCTCCGCGCCGCGCGTTTCAACGTCGCGCGAATCGTACGGTACAGGCCGAGGCAGCGCGCCCGCGACGGGACGTGGGGGTGGGGAGTCCACGCCCTCGCGCGGCGGGGCGGGGGCCGAGTCGCCGCGGCTCTCCTCGCGGCAGGTGGGCCGCTTCCTGCCGCTGAAGGTGCTGGGGCAGGGCGGGATGGGGGTGGTGTACGCCGCGTATGATCCGGACCTGGACCGCAAGGTGGCGCTGAAGCTGCTGCGCGTGAAGGGCGGCCACGAGGACCTGGAGCTGGGGCGGGCGCGGCTCTTGCGCGAGGCGCAGGCCATGGCGCGCATCTCCCACCCCAACGTCATCCCGGTCTTCGAGGTAGGGCAGTGGGACGAGCAGATCTACGTGGCGATGGCGCTGGTGGACGGCGGCACGCTGCGGGACTGGACGAAGGCGAAGGCGCGGACGTGGCAGGAGCTGCTGGACAAGTACCTGGCGGCGGGCCGGGGGCTGGAGGCGGCCCACGTGGCGGGGCTGGTGCACCGCGACTTCAAGCCGGCCAACGTGCTGGTGGGCCGGGACGGGCGCGTCTACGTCACGGACTTCGGGCTCGCGCGGCCCATGGGCGAGGTGGACGACGACGAGGAGGGGGACGGCGAGCGCACGCGGCCGGTGGCGGGGGACGACTCGCCGCTCAACTCGCAGCTGACGCAGGCGGGCCTGGTGATGGGCACGCCGGCCTATATGTCCCCGGAGCAGTTCCGGGGCGAGCTGTTGGACTCGCGCTCCGACCAGTTCAGCTTCTGCGCGGCGCTGTACCGCGCGCTGTATGGCATCCGCCCCTTCGACCCGGACGAGCTGTCGCGGGTGGCCTCGCAGCTGCGGCCCCGGGGTGGGCCCGACGACGAGCCGGGCGTGACGGAGGCCGCGGTGGCGCAGGTGCTGCCGCTGTCGCCCATCCAGGAGCCGCCGCGCGAATCGAAGGTGCCGGCGTGGGTGCGCCGCGCGCTGATGAAGGGCCTGTCGCTGGAGCCGAGGGACCGGTTCCGCTCCATGGCGGAGCTGCTGACGGTGCTGGGGCAGCGGGAGCGGCGGGCGCTGGCGCGGCGGCGCGCGGGCGCGGCGGTGGCGGCCACGGTGGTGCTGGGCGTGGCGGGCGGGGTGGCGTGGTCGCGCACGAAGGTCTGCGAAGGCGCGCAGGGACTGGTGGCGGAGCGCTGGGGGCAGGACGCTCGCGAGAGGGTGACGCAGGCCTTCCTGGCCACGAAGAACCCGGTGGCGCAGGACATGGCGCGCCGGGTGGGCGACGTGCTGGATGACTACGGCGCGGAGTGGGCGAAGCAGCACACGCTGGCGTGCGAGGACACGCGAGTGCGAGCGGTGCAGACGGAGGCGCTGCTGTCCCAGCGCTTCGTGTGCCTGGAGCGGCGGCGCAAGGACCTGGGCGCGCTGGTGGCCACGCTGGAGACCGCGGACGTGGCGCTGGTGGACAAGTCGCTGGACGCGGCCTACGCGCTGCCGGCCCCGGGCGACTGCGCGGACGTGGAGTCCCTGGCGGAGCTCCAGCCCCGGCCGGCGGACCCCGTGAAGCGCGCGGAGCTGGACGCGCTGGAGGGGCAGCTGGCGGAGGTGAAGGCGCGCATCGACACGAGCCGGATGCCCAAGGCGCTGGAGCTGGCGCGGCAGGTGGAAGCGCGCGTGCTGGCCACGGGCTACCTGCCGCTGATGGCGGAGCTGCGCTACCACCTGGGGTGGGCGCGGGCGGTGCTGGGAGACAAGGCCGCGGGCGGCGAGGTGCTGGAGCAGGCCGTCTATGACGCCGAGGCGGGCCGGGCGGACCGGCTGGCGGTGTTGGTGATGAACAAGCTGCTCTACGTGGACGGAGAGCAGGCGCAGTACCCGCTCGCGCGGCGCTGGGGCCGGCTGGGCGAGGCGACGCTGAAGCGCGTGGGGGGAGACGCGGTGCTGGAGAGCGACCTCAAGGTGAACGAGGCCAACCTCGCGCTGATGCAGGACGATCCGGACGAGGCGCTGAAGCTGCTGGAGCAGGCCTCGGGGCTGCTCGCGAAGGCGCTGCCGGAGGGCCACCCGAAGCGGGCGCGGGTGACGTTCACGCTGGGGCGCACGCTCTTGGAGACCGGCAAGGCCGCGCAGGCGGTGACGGTGCTGAAGGACGCGCTCCTCCAGACGGAGAAGGCGATGGGGCCCGTGCACCTGGACACCGCGCGGCGGCACCAGGCGCTGTCCATGGCGCTGCGGGAGCAGCGGGACTTCACCGGGGCCCTGGAGCACGCGCGCGTGTCCGTGTCCCTGCACCGCACGCTGCTGGGGCCCGCGAGCGTGAAGCTGGCGGAGGCGCTGGATGAAGAGGGCATGAGCCTGCTCGCGCTCAAGCGCTACCCGGAGGCGCTGAAGGACTACGAGGAGGCGCTGGCGGTGAAGCAGGCGAAGCTGGGTCCGGACGACGAGCTGCTCCAGTACTCGCTGGATGGCGTGGGGCAGGCGCTCCTGGGGCTGGGCCGCGCGCGCGACGCGATCGCCCCGCTGCGGCAGGCGCTGGCGTTCAAGGACGCGCAGGAGGACTCGCTGGGCGAGTCCGGCTTCGCGCTGGCGCAGGCCTTGTGGAAGGAAGGCGAACAGGAGGACGCGCGCGGCGCGGCGTCTCAGGCGCTCGCGCGCTTCACGTCCGCGGGGCGCGCGTCGCAGGCGAAGGAGGTGGAGGCCTGGCTCCAGGCCCGGCCCGAGCGCCCGGCGAAGGCGGTGCCCGCGTCGGCGGTGCGCGGGGGCAAGCGCAAGCGGTAGGGCGTCAGCGGGGCGTTGGGGGCCTCAGCACTCGGGCAGGCCGACGCTGAGGTTCGCGACCTCCAGGACGTTGACCGCGAGGCCTCCGCGCGCGGTCTCCTTGTACTTGTCCTTCATGTCGCGGCCGGTGTCGCGCATCGTCTTGATGACCTTGTCCAGGCTGACGAAGTGCTTGCCGTCGCCGGACAGCGCCATGCGCACGGCGTTGATGGCCTTCACGGACGCCATCGCGTTGCGCTCGATGCAGGGCACCTGCACCAGCCCGCCAATGGGGTCGCACGTGAGCCCCAGGTTGTGCTCCATGGCGATCTCCGCCGCGTTCTCCACCTGGAGCGGCGTGCCACCCAGCACCTCCGCGAGCGCCCCCGCCGCCATGGAGCACGCGCTGCCCACCTCCCCCTGGCACCCCACCTCCGCGCCGCTGATGGACGCGTTCTCCTTGTAGAGCGCGCCAATGGCGCCGGCCGTGAGCAGGAACCTCACCACGCCGTCCGCGTTCGCCCCTGGCACGAAGCGCCAGTAGTAGTGCAGCACCGCGGGGATGATGCCCGCCGCGCCATTGGTGGGCGCGGTGACGACGCGCCCGCCCGCCGCGTTCTCCTCGTTCACCGCGAGCGCGTACAGGTTCACCCAGTCCAGCACCGTCAGCGGGTTGGTGAGCCCCGCCTCCGGCCGGCTGATGAGCCGCTGGTACATCGCCGCCGCCCGCCGCTCCACCTTCAGGCCCCCCGGGAGGATGCCGGGCGTGGTGCACCCGCGCGTCACGCACGCCTGCATCACGCCCCAGATGCGCAAGAGCCCCGCGCGGATGTCCTCCTCGCTCCGCCACGTCAACTCATTGCGCAGCATCACCGTGCTGATGGGCTGCCGCTCCCGCTCGCAGTGCGCGAGCAGGTCCGCCGCGGACTTGAAGGGCAGGGGCAGGGCGGTGGCCTCCGCGCGCAGCGGATCCGTCCCCGCCACCGCCTGCTCATCCACCACGAAGCCGCCGCCCACCGAGTAGTAGACGCGGCAGACCAGCGGCTCCGCGCCCTCGCCGAACGCGGTGAAGCGCATGCCATTGGGGTGGTACGGCAGCACCTTGCGCTTGTGCATCACCAGGTGCTCGCCGTCGCGGAAGGGGATCACCAGCCGCTGGAGCAGCGACACGCGCCCCTCCGCGCGCCAGTGCGCGACAATCGACGGCACCAACTCCACGTCCACGTCCTCGGGCGTGTCACCCCGCAGGCCCAGCAGCACGGCCTTGTCGCTGCCGTGCCCCTTGCCCGTCGCGCCCAGCGAGCCGAACAGCTCCACCTTGAGCCGCGTCACGCGCTCCAGGAGCCCCGCGTCCGACAGCCCCGCCGCGAAGGTGCGGGCCGCGCGCATCGGCCCCACCGTGTGCGAACTGGAGGGACCGATTCCAATCTTGAAGAGGTCGAAGACGCTGACAGGCATGGCGGCACCCACCATGCCATGTCCACCGCGCGCCGCATGTGCCACCCCGTTGACGACGCACTGCATGCATCCACTTCACGTCATGCCGGCCACAAGACGACACGTCGCGCGTGCGCTCACTCCTCCGTGCGTGGGGGAAGTTGCCATCCCAAGCATGACGCGAGCTGGCTAACCGGCCGCGGGCTGCGGGCCGGTGGCGGGCTGGGGCGGCGTGGCGGTCGTGCTCGGCCGGAAGGCGAGCAGGCGCAGGCCGTTGAAGACGACGAGCAGCGTGCTGCCCTCGTGGAGCACCACGGCCTGGCTGATCTTCGTGAGGCCCAGCACGGCCGCGACGACGAGCACCGCGCTGACGCCCAGCGCGATGACCAGGTTCTGCTTCATCACGGCGGTGGCCCGCTTGGACAGCTCCAGCGCGAAGGGCAGCTTCGCCAGGTCGTCGCTCATCAGCACCACGTCCGCGGTCTCCAGCGCCGCGTCACTGCCGGCGCCGCCCATGGCCACGCCCACCGCGGCGGCGGCCAGCGCGGGCGCGTCGTTGACGCCGTCGCCCACCATGGCCACCGCGTGCGTGCGGCCCAGGTCCTTCACCGCCGCCACCTTCTCCACGGGCATCAGCGGCGCCTTCGCCTCGTCCAGGCCCACCTGCTGCGCGATGGACCGCGCCACGCGCGCGTTGTCACCGGACAGCATCACCGTGCGCTCGATGCCGCCCGCCTTGAGCGCCTGCACCGCCTGCCGCGCGCCGCCGCGCAGCGTGTCCGCCATGCCCAGCACGCCCAGGTAGCGGTCCGCGCGGCGCACCACCATCGTCGTCTGGCCCGCCTCCTCCAGCCGCGCCACCTCCGCCGCGACCTCGGGAGGAACCGGCTCGCCCGCGAAGAGCGCCAGGCTGCCCACGGCCACCGCGTCGTCGCCCACCCTCGCGCGGATGCCCTGGCCGTGGATGGCCTCCAGGTCGCGGCCCACGGGCACGGTGACGCGCGCCTCCGCGGCGCCGTCCACCACGGCCTTGGCCAGCGGGTGCGCGGACAGGGCCTCCACGCCGGCCGCGGTGCCCAGCAGCTCCTCGCGCGTCACGCCCGGCGCGGTCCAGGTGGTGAGCAGCCGGGGGCGGCCCACGGTGAGGGTGCCGGTCTTGTCGAAGGCGACGGCGCGGATCCCGCTGAGCAGCTCCAGGTAGATGCCGCCCTTGATGAGCACGCCGCCGCGCGCCGCGGACGCCACCGCGGAGAGGACCGCGGACGGCGTGGAGATGGCGAGCGCGCACGGCGACGCGGCCACCAGCAGGCCCACCGCGCGCAGCACCGCCTCCTTCACGTCCGTGCCCGTCAGCACGAGCACCACGGGGAACACCACGGCGGAGGCCATCACGAGCGGCGCCACGGTGCGCTCCAGGCGCTGGGCGAAGCGCTGCCGGCGGCCCTTCTGCGCCTCCGCCTGCGCCACCATGTCCACCACGCGCGCCAGGACGGACTCCGACGACAGGCGCGTCACCTCCACCTCCAGCGCCGCCTCGCAGTTGATGGTGCCGGAGAACACCTCGTCGCCCGGCTTGCGCGCCACCGGCATGGACTCACCGGTGATGGCCGCCTGGTCCAGGGAGCTCTTGCCCTCGCGGATGATGCCGTCCAGCGGGACGCGGTCCCCGGGGCGCACGACGATGCGCTCGCCTCGCGCCACGTCCGCCACCGGCACCTCCACCACCTCCGCGCCCCGGCGCACGCGCGCCACCTCCGGGCGCAGCTGGCCCAGCGCTTCGATGGAGCGGCGCGCCTTCTCCATGGCCCGGTGCTCCAGCGCGTGGCCCGCGCTGAAGAGGAAGAGCAGGAACGCGCCCTCGAACCACGCGCCGAGCACCGCCGCGCCCAGCGCCGCCACCACCATCATCGTCTCGATGTCGATGCGCAGCTGCGCGATGGACCGCACCGAGCCCCGGATGGCGAAGAAGCCGCCGCTCGCCATCGACAGCGCCCAGAGGACCGTGGCCCAAAGCGGTGGCGCCAGCGCGAAGTGCTCCACGACGAAGCCCGCCGCCAGCAGCGCGCCCGAGGCGACCACCAGGGGCAGCTCCAGCAGGGGCGCGAGCCCGCCGCCATGCGCATGGTGCGAGCAGGCATGGCCCGCCATGGGCACCTCCAGCCCGTACCCGAGCGCCTTCACCCGGGCCTCCACGTCCGGAAGCTTCAGGTCCTCCTTGTCGTATTCGATGACCAGGCGTTCGCTGGCGTACGCGACGCTGGCGGTGAGCACGCCCTTCATCTTCGCGACCGCGTGCTCGATGACCTGGGCCGCGTCCGCGGAGCTCATCCCGCGCACGAACCAGGTGTGGTGCAGGTAGCGCGCGGCCACCTGCGCCCCCGTCTTCCGCGCGAGCGTCACCAGCTGCGACGCGCTCACCAGCGACGGCTGGTAGTGGATGCACACCTCCGCATGGCCCGCGTCACGGCGCAGGTGCACGTCGGTGATGCCTCGCTGCGACTCCAGCGCCGCCTCCAGCCGCTCGAAGCGGCCCTGGTCGTCCGTCTCTCCCGGCAGCGTGCCCTCCAGGTCCAGCTGGAGCGCGGCGCCGCCTCCCTCCGCGGGACGGTAGGCCGGCGGACGGATGACGCGCTGGGAGTGGGCATGGCCGTGGTGGTCATGCCCGTGGTCGTGGCCATGGGAGCAGGAGGGCCCGTGCACGTGGGCCTCGCCGTGCGCATGCGCGTGCCCGGAGTGGTCGTGGCCATGATGATCAGGGCCTTCGTGGCCGTGGTCGCACGAGGGCCCGTGGACGTGGCGCTGCACGGCGTTGCCGCCGGGTCGCGCCTCCTTGAGGCCCTGGATGTTCAACGACCCGAACCGCGACCCGCTCTTCTTCTGCTCCGACATGGCTGGGATTCCTGACGCCTAGTGGCGGTGTCCGCGGCGTGAATGCGAGGACGGGGCGGCGGAGGGAGGCGCGGAGGCCTCGGGGGCCGGGTCCTCATCCTCGTCGTGAGAGTCCTCGTCCTCGTGGTCCTCGGGGACGGGCTGGTCGTAGCGCTGCCCGGCGACCTCCAGCGTGAAGCGCTTGCAGGACGGCGGCACCTCGAACTCCAGCACCGCGGGCAGGCGGCCCTCGTAGGCCTTCAGGACCTGGCCCTGCTCGTCGTAGACGGTGCCGCCAGCGGCGACGGTCATCGTCTCGTCCACCAGCACGGCGACCAGCTCCGCCATCTCCTCCATGCGGTCCGCGTGGCGGTGGCACCAGAGGTGGCCCACGCCCGGATACTGGGTGTGGGAGATCTCCTCCATCTGCGCTTCATCCACGTGCTCGCCCACGCCCATGAACACGAAGTTGATGCGCGGCAGGCGGCCGGAGGCGATCTCCTTGGCCACCTGGGTGGCGTAGGCCGTCACGTCGTGGGCGTCGTTGATCTGCGAGTCCGTGATGATGACCGCGAGGCCGCGCTTCGCGCCTTCGCCCACCTGCTGCTTGATGTGCGCCACGAAGTCGCGCAGCACCGGGAGCATCACGGTGGCCTTGCCGTAGGAGCGGGGGCCGGGGAAGCGGTAGCCCTTGGCCTGGGGACCGGTGAGGTCGCCCACCAGCTCCAGCTGGGTGCCGTCTCCCGAGGCCCAGTAGGCCACGCGCACCTTGCCGTCCCGGTCCTTGTTGGCCAGGTACTCCAGCATCCACTGCATCTGCGGCTCGACCTGGTTCTTCACCGGGGCGAGCTTCGCCAGGATGCCGCGCGGGCCGTAGGCGTTCTCCATGCTGGCGGAGCCGTCCATGTAGAGGGCCACGTCCAGGCCCTCCACCGTGGGGTCATGCAGGAGCGTCGCGATGACCTTGTTCCCCATGCGGTGGACGTCGGAGAAGGGGCGGTTGATGACTTCCTGGCCGGCCATCAGTGGTGGTCCTCGTCTTCGTGGTGCTCTTCGTCGGGCAGCGGCTGGGTGTAGCGCTGGCCGTTCACCTCCAGCGTGAAGCTCTTCGCGCCGTCGGGGACGTCGAACTCCAGCACCGCGGGCAGGCGGCCCTCGTAGGTCTTCAGCACCTGTCCCTTGTCGTCGTAGACGGTGCCGCCAGCGGCGACGGTCATCGTCTCGTCCACCAGCACGGCGACCAGCTCCGCCACCTGGGTGATCTCCTTGGCGATGCGGTGGCACCACAGGTGGCCCACGCCCGGGAACTCCGCGTGGGCGATGTGCTCCAGCTGCTCCTCGTCGATGTCGTCGCCCACGCCGACCAGCACGAAGTTGATGCGCGGCAGGCGGCCGGAGGCGATCTTCTTCGCGATCTCCTCGGAGAACTTCTCCACCGCGTCCGCGTCATGGAGGCGGCCGTCGGTGACGATGATGGCGCAGCCGCGCTTCGCGCCTACCTTCACCTGTTCCTCCAGGTACCTCACGTAGTCGCGCAGCGCGGGCTCCAGGTAGGTGAAGCCGCCCAACTGCTTGGCGCCGGGGAACTTGTACTGCTTCACGTCGGTGCCCTTGAGCTCCCCCACGGCTTCCACCTGGCGGCCGTTGGTGCCGCAGGCCCAGTAGGCCACGCGCAAGAGGCCGTTGCGGTCCTTGGTGGCCAGATACTCCAGCATCCACCGCACCTGCGGCTCCACCTGGTTGGAGGGCTCCTTCATGGGCGCGCCGCGGATCCACTCCAGGAAGGAGCGCGGCTCCGCCTTGTATGTGTATTCGTCGCGCATGCTGCCGGACGCGTCCATGTAGATGGCCATGTCCAGGCCTTCCACCGTGGGGTCGTGCATCAGCACCGCGCGCACGCGGTCTCCTTCGCGGTGGAGATCCGAAAACGGCTCGATCGGCTTCTCGTGTCCCATGGCCTGCCTTTCTGGAGGGTGAAAACGCTAGCGCTCTGGATGCGAGCGTCGCAAACGGGCGGGGTCAGTCCTCGAAGTCGCGCATCCAGTCCGGCTTCTTGCCGGGCGCGGCGGGCGACCTCTCCTGCTGGCTGGGAGCCGGCGGGGTGGGCGTGGCCTTCACGAAGTCCATCTTCCACGTGGCCTTCGCCACCTGGGGCTTGGGGGCCGGACGCGGCTCGGGCTTCGGCTGGCTCGGGCCCGGCTGCTTGCCGGGCGTGGCGGGCGACGTCTCCCATTGGGTCGGGGCCGGCGGGGTGGGCGTGGCCTTCACGAAGTCCATCTTCCACGTGGCCTTCGCCACCTGGGGCTTGGGGGCCGGACGCGGCTCGGGCTTCGGCTGGCTCGGGCCCGGCTGCTTGCCGGGCGTGGCGGGCGACGTCTCCCATTGGGTCGGGGCCGGCGGGGTGGGCGTGGCCTTCACGAAGTCCATCTTCCACGTGGCCTTCGCCACCTGGGGCTTGGGGGCCGGACGCGGCTCGGGCTTTGGCTGCAGGCGCGTGATGTGGGGCTGCGCGCCACCCGGCTTGTCGTGCGCGTCGAGGAAATCCACCATCCATTCGCTGGAGCCCACGGGCTGCGTCTGCAGGCGCGGCGGCAGGGACGGGGGCGGCGTGGGCGCGCGGGGCGCCGTCGTTCCCGGGGGCAGCGTGTTCGAGGAGGGCCTGCTCGGGGACTGCGTGCCCGCGAGCACGTGGGTGCGCAGGGTGCGCTCCGTCTCCGTGGGCCAGCCGGGCAGCATCGGCAGGACGCGGCGCGCGAGCTCCAGGAACTCCGGTGGGGGGGCCTCGCGGGGGACCCGCACCGAGGTGTCCTGGATCCATCCCGCGAGCTTCCCGACGAGGCCGCCCTTGGTGGGGCGCGGCGTGGCGATGTCGCCCTTCACCTCGTAGCCCTTCAGCTCCAGGTCCGCGATGGCCATCGCGCGGCTGGGCACGGGCAGCTCCAGCGAGGCGAGCGCCGCAGGCCCCTGGTTCGCGCGCGCGTCCGCCTGGAGCTGGGCGAGCACCGCGTGCAGCACGCTCGCGACCTGGGCGCCATTGGCCACGTTGTGGGCCTGAAGCTCGGCGGCCACGGCCGGCCACGCGAGGACGAGTCCCTTGCCCTGCGCGAGCTGATCCGCGCGGTCGCCGGGCAGGAGGGCGTGGTAGGCGCGGGGCGCGTCGCGGCTCTCCGCGTCCTTCACGTACTGGAAGGCATCCGGGGCGGCGTGCGCGAAGCCCGCGAGCACGTCGCCCCGGGTCACGGTGAGCTGCCCCTTCATCCGCTGGGCGTTCGGGCCGGGCCACGGGCCGCTCAGCGTGCCGTAGAGGTAGACGGGGTCGTTGAAGCCCTCGGCGTCCGCGGGGTGTTCCACCAGCTCGATGGAGAAGAAGTAGAGCTCCGTCGCGGCCAGCCTCCGCGGCAGGCGCCCGGAGGCGACCTCGTGGAGGGCGAGCTGCGCCTGCACGGAGGCGGGCAGGCGGGCGCGCTCGCTGCCTGGGATGACCTGGAGCTGGCCCACGACGTCGGTGCAGACGAACCACTCGGACTCGCCCAGGTACGCGGGGTCCAGGCGGAACGCGTCCACGGCGTGGACGACCTCGGCGGCATCGCACGGCACGGCTTCGACCGGGCTGGCGGCGTGGGGAACGAAGTAGCGGGGTGGGCTCACGGAGGCCGCGACAGGCTGGCGCAAGCCGTTGGGGCAATCAAGGGCCGGCGGGGCGTCCCCCGACCCACGAAGCGGCGTGGCTTCCTCGCGAAGCGGCGTGGCTTCCATCGTTCGTCCCGCCCCTTAAAGAGTGAGGGCATGGAACGAAAGAGGCCGCCTGAGGCTCAGGCGGGCTCGATGAAGTTGAGCCGGTAGCCGTCCGGGTCGGTGACGATGATCTCCCGCGTGTACCAGGGCTGGACCGTCGGTCCCTCCACGGGTGCCTCCAGCGCGGCCGCCTTCGCGGCCACCGCGTCCACGCCGTCCTCGCCCGCCCGAAAACCCACGAGCACGCCCATGCCCCTGCGGCCTTCCAGCTTCAGGCCAGGAGGAGGGCTGACGAGGTAGATGTCCGACTCTCCACCCCACTGGAGGCGGAGGATGGGGGGCTCCGACGCGACGCGTTCAAAGCCGAGGCCTTCATAGAAGCGCACGGAGGCCGGTGCATCCGTCACCAGCAGCTTCACGAACGACCGCATCGTCTGGGGCTTCTTGTCCATGGGCGCGGCAGTCTGCCCAGGTCGGTGGACGTGCGCCAGGAGCGCTCTTCGCTCCCAGGTCGGGAGGATGTCGGATGGAATATCGTCGTCCCCATCAGCCGCTGGGGAGGAGTCGTCCCAGGGCGACGGGGGCTTTCGCCGGGAGGTGAACCCCTTTGGTGGTCCGGGGAGAGGCGCCGGACCGTGAAGCACGTCCGTGGAGAGGGGGACATCGCGATGATGGAGCACGGGGGGGCGGGCGCTTGAGCACGGCATCGCGTGATGGGGCGCCGCCCAGGGCTGTCGCCTATGACGATGTCAACGAGCTCATCGCCACGGCCACGAGGCTGATGCAGAAGGACGCGGCGCCGGACACGCTGACG
This sequence comes from Corallococcus sp. Z5C101001, assembly GCF_007352635.1. Classification (NCBI taxonomy): domain Bacteria; kingdom Pseudomonadati; phylum Myxococcota; class Myxococcia; order Myxococcales; family Myxococcaceae; genus Corallococcus; species Corallococcus sp. Z5C101001. The sequence goes on along the minus strand of NZ_VKLU01000011.1, from coordinate 153,647 downwards.
CCGGACGACGTGCGGCGGATTGGCGAGGAGCTGGACATCCCCGCGCGCTACGTGGACCAGGCGCTGGAGGCGCTGGCGAAGCGCCGCGAGGCCCAGGCGCGCGAGGCCCTGGCTCGGGAGCGGTTGTCACGGCAGCGCCGTGCGCGGCTGCGCAAGGGCGCGTGGGTGGGCGCGGCCGTCGTGGGGCTCATGGCCGTGTCGGGGCTCGTGGTGCGCAACGGGCTGACCTCCACGCTGTCGGACGTGGCGCGGCAGCGTGCGCAGGTGCGCAACGTGGTGGACCGCCGTGAGTCCCTGCGCGCGAGATTGGGCCTGCTGACGCCCGGCCTGGAGCGCGACGCGGAGCTGTCAGGCGCGGACAACCGCGTGGCCGTGGAGCAGCGCCGCTACGACGAGCGGGCCGCTGGCTACAACGCCTCCGCGGCCTCCTTTCCCACGAACTGGGTGGTCCGTCTGAGCGGGCTGCCCCCGGTGCTGCCGCTGTCCTCGGAGGTCTCCACATGGTGAAGGCCGTCTTGTTGACGTTGCTGCTGCCCATGCTGGTCCTGGCCCAGGTGCCCGCCATCACGCGGCCGGTGACGGATCCGCGGGGCATGCTGACACCTCAGGAGATGGAGCATGTCGCCCAGGCGCTGGTGGACCTGCGTTCCGCGACGCAGGTTCAGATGGCGGTGCTGCTCGTGGACACCACGGGGGGCAGCCCATCGAGGACTACGCCGAAGCGGTCTTCCGTGCATGGAGGGGCGGGCAGGCGGGGAAGGACAACGGGCTGCTGCTCGTCATCGCGCGCGGCGACCGGCGCTCGCGCCTGGAGGTGGGTTACGGGCTGGAGCCGTCGCTGACGGACGGCGAGGCCCGGGCACTGCTCCACGCGCAGGGGCCGCTGTTGGCCCACGGGCGGACGGCGGACGCGCTGCTGGCCATCATCGCGGGCGTGCGCGCCGAGGTGTCGACGGATCCACGGAGGACGGCCCCCGACGTCGACGAGGCCAGCGCCCAGGAGTCCCGCCTCCAGGGGGCCTGGACCGAGAACGGCCTGCGGTGGCTCTTCTTCGCCATGGCGGTGACGTCCTTCGTGGCGGCGATGGTCCTGGTCGAGCGCATCAAGCTGGGCCTCTCACGCTCGTTCACCATCGGGGTGATGGTTCTGCCTCCCGCGGTGTTCGTCGTGAGCGCGTTCTCTCCGCAGGCGCCTCCGGTCCCCACCCTCCTCGCGTACGGTGCGATGCTGGGGGGCTTCTTCGGGGGGCGCTACGCCATCACGCGACAGCGGCGGGCCCTGGGCTTCATCTGCATCCTGGGCACGGCCCTGAGCGTCCTGTTCGCGCTGTCCCAGGACCTCCCCCGGCCGCCGGGAATGGTCGATCTGCTCTTCAGCCTGCTGACCCCCTCGCTCTGCATCCTCCTGTCGCCGCTCATCCTCTGGAGGGGCCTGAAGCAGCTGGGCGAAGGTGGGCGAGCCCGGCACTCCGACGGAGGGAGCTGGAGCGTGGGTTCCTCGTCCACGGACTGGAGCTCCAGCTCCTCGTCCTCCAGCAGTGACTCCAGTTCGTCGTCCTCGTCGGACTGGGGGGGGGCGGAGGTTCCTCCGGTGGCGGCGGCGCCAGTGATTCCTGGTAGGGCGCTGGAAGGCCCGGCCGCCTGCCTGCTCCGTGGGCCCCGGGCCGCGCGGACAGCGTCCTGCACCTGACAGGAGCGCGTCCTCCTGCTGGGCGCCATCGCCTGCCTGGGGGGCACTCCCTACCTTGTGGCCATGAAGGCTTCGCGCAAGGCGCTCCCCGTCTACGTGCCGCCCCGGACCGTGTGGTCGGTGGGGGCCCAGGTGGTGCTGCTGGTGCTGCTGGGCACCGCGCTGCAACGCCTGGGGCCCGTGCTGACGCTGCTGGCGGTGGCGCTGCTGCTGGGCCTCGCGGCGGACCCCGTCGTGCGGCGGTTGCAGTCGTGGGGCCTGCGCCGGGGGTTGGGCGTGGCGCTCATCGCGCTGACGCTGCTGGGCCTCATCGCCCTGCTCGTCCTCACGCTGGTGCCGCTCCTGGTGGAGCAGCTCCAGAACCTGGTGTCCGCGGCGCCGGGCTTCCTGGATGAGCTGGCGCGGGCCCCGTGGGTGCGGAGGCTGGATGAGCACTTCGGCGTGCTGGCGCACCCAGGCAACGGGTTCAACGTGGAGCCCGGCGTGCTGACCCGGCCGCTCATCACCGTGCTGTCCTCCACCCTGGAGTTGATGGGCGCGGGCATCACGGTGCTGGCGCTGGCGGTGTTCGGGCTGCTGTTCGGCCAGGACCTCTACGCGAGCATCCTGGGCTGGGTGCGCCCCAGCAGCCGTGGCCGCGTGCGCAGGGTGGTGGGCCGGATGCGCGAGGCCGTGGGCAATTACCTCGTGGGCACGCTGCTCATCATCAGCGTGGGCGGCGCCTGCACGGCGCTGCTGTCGCTGTCCCTGGGCGTGCCGTACTTCCTGCCGCTGGGGCTGGTGGCGATGGTGCTGGGGCTCATCCCCTACATCGGCAGCGTCATCACCGCGGTGCTGGTGAGCGTCACCACGCTGGCGACGGTGGGCTCGCGGCGCGCGTTCATCGCGTTGGCGATCTTCATCGTCTATCAGCAGCTGGAGGCGCACCTGCTCAGCCCGCTGGTGCAGCGGCGCGCCATCAAGATGAACCCGCTGCTCATCTCGCTGGTGGCCCTGGTGGGTGGCACCGTCGCGGGACTCCTGGGCGTCATCCTCGCGGTGCCGGCGGCGGCGGCGGGGCAGGTGCTCCTGACGGAGGTGCAGCGCGAGCGCCGCAAGGTGTGGAACCGCGAGCGGCGCCTCGCCGCGGCGGCCACCGCCTCCCAAGCGCCTGGGAACGCGGACGAGGCACTGTTGGCGGGTCCACTCGCGCCGCCTTCAACGGAAGCGCGGCGTGCGCCTCCGCCCGACTCCGGGCATCCTGGGTCGCCCCACTGAGCCATCCCCCTTTCCCGAGCCCGCCATGACTTCCGATGAGAGCGTTTCGGCTTCCTTCAAGCGCGCGGCGGCGGAGCGCGCCGTGGACTTCATCCAGCCGGGAATGGTGGTGGGATTGGGGTCGGGCAGCACGGCCGCGTACGCGGTGCGGCGGCTGGGGGCGTTGCTCTCCGCGGGCACGCTGAAGGACGTGGTGGGCGTTCCGACCTCACGCGCGACCGAGGCGCTGGCCGTGTCGCTGGGCGTGCCGCTCACCACGTTGGATGTGCACCCGGTGGTGGACCTCACCATCGACGGCGCGGACGAGGTGGCGCCGGACCTGTCGCTCATCAAGGGCGGGGGCGGGGCGCTGCTGCGCGAGAAGGTGGTGGCGCAGGCCAGCCGGCGGGAGATCATCGTGGTGGACGCGCAGAAGCTGTCGCCCCGGCTGGGCACGAAGTGGCCGGTGCCGGTGGAGGTGCTGCCGTTCGGCTGGCGTTCGCAGTCGCTGTTCCTGGAGTCGTTGGGGGCGCGCGTCGTGGTGCGGCCCGCGCTGGACGGGGCGCCGTTCCACACGGATCAGGGCAACGTGGTGCTGGACTGCGACTTCGGTCCCATCAGCGACCCCGTGGGACTGGCCGCGCGGCTGGAGTCCCGGGCCGGGGTGATGGCGCATGGCCTGTTCCTCCACCTGACCTCCGACCTCGTGGTGGCCGGGCCGGACGGCATCACCCATCGCGTCCGGAGCGCGTGAGGCGCGCCAGGTCCCCTGGGGTGTCCACGTCCTCCTCGCCCCCCGGCAGCGGGACCTCCGCGACGCGCGAGGGGTCCCGGGCGATGAGCCCGCGCGCCCCGCCCGTGGGAGGAAGGGCCTCCAGTTCGGGGAAGAGGGCGCGCGAGAAGAGGGCGGGGACGCCCCGGGTGCCCGCGTAGGCGGACGCGACGATGGGCGCGCGCTCTCTCTCGAACGTGTCGATGAGGGCCCGCAGGTGGGCCGCGTCCACGCGGAGCTGATCACAGAGCATCAGGAGCGCGGCGTCCACGTCCGGGGGCAGGGCGCGCAGGCCCGCGCGCAGGGACGTCCCCTGTCCCAGCGCCCAGTCCGGATTGTCCACGCACCGCACGGCGAGCCCGTCCAACCGCGCGCGGACCTCCTCGTGACGGGCTCCGAGCACCACGGCCACCACCGGGCTCGCGGCGAGGGCCAGCTCCGCCGCGCGCCGCACCAGGGACGTGCCCTCATGGCGCAGGAGCTGCTTGGGCTGACCCAGTCGGGAGGAGCCCCCAGCGGCGAGCACGACGATGGCCACGCGCATGTCCGCCGCCCTCCGTCAGGCCGACCTGCGCTCTGGCGCGATGGCATCCGCGTGGATGGGGGCCTGTCGCTCGCGCAGCCGTCCTCCTTCGCGTCCAGCCAGCACCGTCTGCACCTCCGCGATGATGGACAGGGCGATCTCCTCCGCGCCCTCCGCGCCCAGGTCCAACCCCATGGGCGCGTGGAGCTTGTCGAGCTGCGCGGAGGTGGGCGCCTGTGACAGCTCCCGCAGGATGCGCTCCGTCCGGGCGCGAGGCCCCAGCACTCCCAGGTAGCGCACGGGCAGCGGCACCAGCCGCGCCAGCAGCTCCCGGTCCTGCGGCAGGCTGTGCGTCATCACCAGCACCAGGCTGCGCGCGGACAGCGCGACCTTCTCCAGGACCTCGGTCGCCCGGGACGCGACGTGCGCCTGGGCCTGCGGAAACCTCCGGCGCAGCATCTCCACGGGCCGGTCCGCCACCACCGTGAGATGCCAGCCCAGCCCCTGCGCCCGCGCGACCACGGGCGCGACATCGAAGCCACCGCCGAACACCACCAGCTGGGGCGCAGGCTCCACCACCTCCACCAGCACCTCCGCGCCTCCGCAGGTGCCGCTCCACGGCAGGCCGCCCTCCAGCACCTCGAGCGCCGCCGCGCGCACCGGCTCGCGCAGCGCCCCCGCGACGGTCCCCGCCTCCGTGCCGTCCTCGCGCAACATCAGCCGTGAGCCCACGGCCTCCGAAGGCCCCCGGTACACCGTGGCGATGACGGCGCGCAGCGACCGGCGGCGGGCCTCCGCCGCGAAGCCGAGCGCGTCACCGGGGCCGGGCTCCCAGCGCTCCAGCAGGATGTCCACCACGCCATTGCATCCGAGCGCGAACGACAGGCCGCCTTCGTCCTCGGCGTTGTCACCGGTGGTGTCGTAGCGCAGCACGCGCGGCCCCTCCGCCGTCCAGAAGAAGGCCTTGCGCACGAGGTCGCCTTCCAGGCACCCGCCGCTCACCCCGCCCGCGAGCCACCCGTCCCCGCCCATCAACATGCGCGCGCCCGGGCGCCGGTACGACGACCCCGCCACCGCCACCACCGTCGCCAGCACCATGGGCCCCGCGGCTCGCCCCTGGGCCCGCAGGATGTCGTCGAGTTCCCTCATCGCCCGTTCATCTAAGCATCCACGGCCCACGCCCGGGCCGATTCCTCGCCTCGCGGCTGTGTGTAGCCAGACGCTCTCGCCCCGTCCCGCGCACGCAGGGCAGGCGTCCAGTCGAGCCTCTGACTCCTCCATGGCGCTGGCGGACGGGGCCCACCGCCACGAACTTGAGCGGAGGACCCCTGGATGGAGGCTTGGTGGAACCCACAGCGCGACGGCATGACGCCCGACCTCGCTCCCCCTTCGTGCCCGGCGCGCCGTGCGAGCGGCACCCCAGGGCGGGGAGGGCGCCATGAAGATGCCCGAACTGCTGGACCACCTGCCCGCCGTGGGTCACCTGCTCGGCCGCAAGCCGGGTGGGCAGGAGGACGTCTTGCCGAAGCGTGATCCCACCCTTACCGTGCCGGACTTCCAGGCCGTGCCGCAGCCTCGCGGCGCGCGGCGCCTGGGCGACGGCCGCACCTTCATCGTGCACCACCCGTCGGCGCGCGCCCCCCGGGGACCCGGCCTCACGGTGATGAGCTACAACATCCTCATGGGCGGCGAGCGCCAGGAGGCGCTGCTGGAGTACTTCACGCAGCTGGAAGCCGAGGACCGCATGCCGGACGTCATCGGCTTGCAGGAGGCGGGCGTGCCCATGTCGGTGCTGCTCGCGGCCCGCTTCGGCTTCCACCTGGCCTACCAGGGCAACGACGGCGGCGACGGCGCCCGGTTGGTGAACGGCAAGGCCTGGCTGAGCCGCCACCCCATCCAGGACGCCGCGCACTTCACCTACGTCCTCACCGACGCCGAACGCCAGGACGCCATCACCCGCCAGGGCTACGCCGGAGAGCTGGAGGAGGACCGGGGCGTGCTGTGGGTGAAGCTGGCGGTGGAGGGCCGCCCGCTCTACCTCTACAACCTGCACCACGCGCTGGGCGACTCGGCCATCAACGCGCTCAACCTGCGCCAGCTCAACGCGCTCCTGCGCCGCCGCGAGGGCATCCCCGCCGTGGTGCTGGGCGACTTCAACGCCAACACCGCCATCAAGCGCGGCGGCTCCTGGTTGGTGGCGCACCTGCTGCATCCGAAGCAGGACAGCGACACGGACACCATCGAGGAGTACCGGCTCCGGTACGGCGACGACATGCACAACGTCACGGTGGGCGACCGGGGCGTGGGCAACATCGCGGATCCCCGCCTGCGCCACGAGCTGCACACGCTGGAGCAGGACCTGCCGGAGACGGTGTGCCACGCGACGACGGTGCGGGTGCGGCTGGCGGACCACTCGCTGACGACGCCCCAGGTGGCCCGCGCGGAGCTGGGCTCGGGCCAGGTGCCCAAGGGCAGCCCCGCGTGGTGGCGCCTCCAGGACATCGCGGACTGCGCCACGCTCACCTCGCACCCGGACAGCCACGGCGTGGTGCACGCCACGGGCAAGCGCTTCGACAACTTCTACGCGACGCGCACCCTGGCCCCCGTCCTCTTCGAGGTGGACCGCTCCACCGAGTCCTCCGACCACCAGCCGGTGGTGGCCCACTACCGCTTCACCGACGTGCGGCCCCAGCCTCCGCCGCCGGCCCGCTCGGGCTGAAGCCCCCGGGGCCGACCGCTACGCGGCGAGGGCCGGGGCGCGGCGGTGACGCGCGAACAGGTCCCTCACGTAGCGGCCAATGAGGACGCAGTCGATGTCCGGGCACTGGAGGTCCGTGCCGGCCAGCGCGGCGCGCGTGTGGTCCGTGCGGACGCGCGGCGTGCGGTGGTGCAGCTCCAGCACCGTGCGGGTGCCGTGGTAGACCTTCTCCCGCAGGAACGCGACCAGGGGGAAGAGGGCGTTGTCCGGCCCCACCCGGCCCAGCTCCCGCAGCCACACCGCTGGCGGCACGCGGCGCACCGGATGTCCGTGCGCGCCCAGCAGGTCGAAGAGGGCGTTGTGGCTCGGCTCCTGCTCGCGCTCGGGGGCCAGGTTGTACGTGCCGCCGGGCGGCTGGGTGAGCACCAGGTGCGCGGTGGCGCTGGCCACGTAGTCCACCGGCACGGGCAGCCAGTACTTGTCCGGCAGGTCCGGCGACAGGCCCAGCTGCGCGTTGCCCACCAGCAGCCGGCACAGCATGTCGTCCGGGTTGCCGATGCCGGTGCGGCTGTGGCCCTGGATGAAGCCCGGCCGGTAGATGCTGACCGGCAGGCCGCCGCCGCGCGCGTCGGCCGCGATGCGCTCCGCGACCCACTTGGCCCGGGTGTAGCCGTTCTCGTACGCCATCAGGTCCAGCGAGCGCTCCAGCGCGAAGTCCTCGTCCACCTCCTCCACGCCCAGCAGCGTGCCCACCGCGCCGTGCACGCTGAGCGACGACACATGGTGCAGCGGCTTCACCCGGCCGTGCGCGCAGAAGGCCAGCACCTGCTGCGTGCCCGCGACGTTGGGCCGGCCCGCGTCCGCGTACGGCAGGATGTAGCTGATGCTCGCGGCCGAGTGCACCACCGCGTCGCAGCGGAGCGCCAGGGCGTCGTGCGTGGACGCCTCCATGCCCAGCCGCGTCCGGGTGATGTCGCCCGCCACCGCCTGGATGCGCCCTTCACCCCAGGGCAGGTGCACGCCGTACTTCCTCGCGGTGGCGCGGATCCTCGCGCCGGCCTCCGCGTCGTCGCGGGCCCGCACCAGGCAGTGGACGCGCTCCACGCGGGGCGCCAGCGCCGCCAGCAGGTGGATGCCCAGGAACCCCGTCGCCCCCGTGAGCAGCAGCGTGCGCGGAAGCGCCATCTCCGGGCTCGTCACGAGGGACAGGGGGGCCGAGCGCGCATCGGTGAGCAGCGTGGCGCGCACGCTCCGGGGCGCCGCCTCGGACGGAGCCGCGCCTGCCTCGCAGAAGGGCAGGAGCGCGAGCGGCGTCGGGTGCGAGTACACGTGGCGCGACGGCAGCGACACGCCGAAGGACTCCTCCACCTGCGCCAGCACGTGCGCCACGCCCAGCGAGTCTCCCCCGGCCTGGAAGAAGTGCGTGGTGGGCGTGACGCTGCCCGGGGCCGCGCGCAGGCCGCGCTCGAAGGCGCGGCACAGCTGCTCGAGCGGCGTCGCGGGGGCGCTGGACGGCGAGGCCCCGGACGCGCTGGCGCCCACCCAGTCCGCCGGCGGCGGCAGGGCGTCCCGGTCCACCTTGCCCAGGTGGGGCATGAGCGGCAGGCGCGGCAGGGCCACGAAGCGGTGCGGCACCATGTAGTCCGGTAGCACCACGCCCAGGTGCGCGCGCAGCGCGTCGGACGCCACCGTGTGGCCCTCCTGCACGCTGTGGTAGGCCACCAGCAGGCCGGAGGTCTGGCCCTGCGCGTCCGTGTGTTCGAAGACCTTCACCGCGGCCTGCGCCACGCCAGGGAACGCGTACAGCGCATGCTCGATGGCCTCCAGCTCGATGCGGAAGCCGCGCAGCTTCACCTGCTGGTCCATCCGGCCCAGGAACACGAGCGCCCCGTCCGCGCGGCGCACCGCCTCGTCGCCGGTGCGGTACCACCGGGCGCCGTCCCCGTCCGTGGGGAAGCGCTCGCGGGTGCGCTCCGGCTGGCCGCGGTAGCCCTCCGCCACGCCCTCGCCGCCAATCCACACCTCGCCCGCCGCGCCCTCCGCGACGTCCCGGCCGTCCGGTCCCACCACGCGCAGGAGCACCCCCGGCAGCGCCTGCCCGATGGGCACGGGCGTCTCTCCCCCCGTCACCCGGTGGATGGAGGCGCAGACCGTGCCTTCCGTGGGGCCGTAGGCGTTGAAGACGCGGCGGCCGGACGCGTGCCAGCGCTCCGCGAGCGGCGCCGGGCAGCGCTCACCCGCCATCACCACGCACGCCACGTCCGGCAGCGTGTCCACGTGGGGCCCCAGCTGCCCCAGCACCGACGGCGGCAGGCACAGGTGCGTCACCTGGTGGCGCCGCACGTACTCCGCCATGCGCCGGCCCGGCAGCAGGTCCTCGCGCGTGCCCTGCACGACGGCGCCGCCCGCGAACAGCGTGGGGAACACCTCCCACACCGACGCGTCGAAGTTGATGCTGGCGAACTGGAGGTGCCGCGTATCCGGCCCCAGCCCCAGGATGGGCGCCACGCCGTGGACCAGGTTGAGCAGCCCCCGGAAGGTGCACACCACGCCCTTGGGCTCCCCCGTGCTGCCAGAGGTGTAGATGAGGTAGGCGGGGCGGTCCGGCGGCGCGTCGATGACGTCCGACGGGGCCTCCTCCATCAGGTCCGTGGGCGCGTCCGCCTCCAGGAAGGGCAGCGGCGTCCCCAGCCAGCTCTCCAGCAGCTCCACGGAGATGCGGTGCATCCGCTGGGTGACCACCCCGCGAAGCCCCGCGTCGCGCAGGATGCGCAGGAGTCGCTCATCCGGCAGGAACGGATCCAACGGCACGTAGGCCGCCCCCGCCATCCAGATGCCCAGGATGGCCGGGATGACCTCCGGCCCGGGGACCACCACCAACCCCACGCGGTCCCCCGGCCCCACGTTCCACTCCGTGCGCAGCCGCCGCGCGATCCGCGAGGCCCGACGCAGCAGCTCCGGTTGTCTCAGCACCGTGTCGCCGAAGACGACCTCCGCGGTCGGGGGAAGGCGCAGCGTGGACGGGAGGGCCATGGTGCATTCCTTGGATGAGTGACTCACGCAGTGGGTGCTTCGCGTATCAAAAGTCTAAAGACTGGCAGCGCCCGCGCAATACGTGGGAACCACGCGCTGATACACGCGGAGCACAGGCCGTGACACAAGACATCGGGTCATCCGTGCCCCCGTCTCCCTCGGGAGATGTACGCACTCTGTGTGTGTTATTCCTGTCTGGATATATCTTTAAAACAATGCGGGTCCCCGCCACCTGTCCGGTAGGACGGTGTCTGTCTTTTTCCCGTGGGGGTGTGCCGCCCACGTGCGGGCAGGGCCCGGGCAGGTGGGTGCTCCCTGATTCGTCAGGGTGGGTCCGTACCCCCTGGCGCGCTGGATGATTCAGGCGGGCTGGGCTGTAGTGGGACTCCGGATGCCCTCCCTCCGCTACGCCTTCCTGCTCAACGCCGTCCGGGAGCTTGGCCGCTCGGCGCCGGACATCGCCCGAACGCGGGCCTCCTGGGACGCGTGCCTGGAGCGCATCCGCGAGACGTGCGTCGCGGCGCTGGGCATGGAGTTCGACACGCTCACCCGCTTCGATGCCCGCTCCGTCGTCGGCCTCTTCTCCCACCCGGAGCAGGCGCGCATCCTCGCCCGTCTGGTGGATGAGCGGGCCCGCCTGTGCGAGGCGCATGGCCGGTACGCGGACGCGCTGGCGGACAGCGTCTACGCAGGGCAACTGCTCATGGGGTCGCGCGCCCGCTTCGGCCTGCCTCGCGACGCCCGCGCCGCGGACGTGCTGGAGCGCGAGGCGGGGACGCCCGCTCCTCTTATGGATGCCGGGGAGTGACGCGGGCGTCCCGGTGGGACGCAAGGCCACCGGCTCAGCCGGGCTTCACCTTCAGCACGACCTTGCCCACGGCCTGCCGAGACTCCAGCTCGCGCAGCGCCTTCGCGCCGTCCTCTAGAGGGAAGACGCTGCCCACCACCGGGTTGACGATGCCGCGAGCCGCGAGCGCGTCCAGGTCCCGGGCGATGGTGTCCGTCAGCTCGGGCGCCTGCATCAGGAAGGCGCCCCACGCCACGCCCACCACGGACACGTTGCGCAGGAGCAGCCGGTTCACCGCCACCGACGGAATCTGTCCGCTGGCGAAGCCCACCACCAGGAGCCGGCCCTCTGGCGCGAGCGCCTTGAGGCTCTTGTCGAACACGTCGCCGCCCACCACATCCAGCACCACGTCCGCGCCCCGGCCCTCCGTGGCCTCGCGCACGCCCGCCGGCCAGTCCTTCGCGAGCAGCACCACGTCCGCGCCCGCGCGCGTCGCCACCTCCGCCTTGCGCGCGTCGCCCACCACCGCCACCACTCGCGCCCCGGCGCCCTTCGCCACCTGCACCGCCGCGGTGCCCACGCCGCCCGCCGCGCCGTGCACCACCACGGTCTCCCCCGCGCGCAGCTGTCCGCGCCGGTGCAGCGCGAAGTGCGCCGTGTGGTAGTTCATCACCACGCCCGCCGCCTGCTCGAAGCTCCACGCTGGCGGAATGGGGAAGGCCAGCTCCGGCGCCACCACGCACGCCTCCGCGAAGCCGCCCAGCGTGAAGGAGAAGCCCATCACCCGGTCTCCGGCCTTCACCCGCGCCCCCGCGGGAGCGGCGCGCACCACGCCCGCCACCTCCACCCCCGGCACGAAGGGCACCTCCGGCTTCATCTGGTACTGGCCATGGGTGAGCAGCAGATCCGGGAAGCTCACCCCGGCCGCCACCACATCAATGAGCACCCCGTCCCCGGCCTCCGGCTCCGCCAGCTCCACCTGCTCCAGCCCCTCCGGACCTGTCAGACGCTGAAGTTGTAATGCGCGCATGTCTGCTGCCTCCCGGGACGGGGACGCTAGCCCGCTCGTCCCTCCCCCGGGGCCCCTTGCGGTGTCGCTGTCGCCCGCGACCCGCCTGGATCGGGAATAAATGAGACGGCAATTTCTCCTCGTCGTTCACCTTTTGCACGCATCTGCCGATAAGCGCTTCAAACCTGAAGTTTCCGTCTTGCAGGTTTGAATGGCTACCCCGTTTCGGACGGACTGCGTGGGTTCCTCCGTTATTTCAAGCAGTTGCGAGATATTCTCGAAACCTGAGAAGTGATGTAATCGTAAAATTCTCGCCTGTACTTGAAATACGCGCCTCTCCTGTGACACAGTGTTTTCTAATCTTTCCACTTAGGAGGATTGCAATGTACGAGAAGCGAGTACGCGGCGCTCTGGGTGCCGCAGCCCTGTCCCTGTTGGTTGGCGCTTGCACTGATGGCGCTCCTGCCGCGAACAAGGAGGAGAGCAACCTCCAGAAGGCTTCCGCCAACCTGACGGCGGCGGGCCAGACGGTGGTCGCGGCGGACTCCGACGCGATCCCCACCTTCGTCACGGGTTCCTTTGGTGCCGTTCCCGCGCCGTCGGCCATCCAGGGCATCGCGGCTCCCCGCGAGCTGGCCCCGGTGCTCGCGGGCGTGGCTCCGCTGTTCCGCCTGAACCCGAACGACCTGTTCCTGAAGAAGGCCTATGTCGGCTTCGACGGTGACACCCACTACCGTTACGGCGTCACCCACAACGGCATCCTGGTGCAGAACGCGGAAGTCCGCCTGCACGCGCGCAACGGCTCCGTGTTCGCGGTGAACACGAACGCCCGTGGCGACCTGAAGGGTGAGGCGAAGGCCTCCATCGCCGCCGACGCGGCGATCGCGGCGGCCATTGGTGATCGCGGCTCTCCCGAGCGCGCCTCCACCAACGCCGAGCCCCAGCTGGTGTACTACCGCTCCGGCAACGAGCTCATCCTGGCGTACGAGGTTCGCGTCCAGGGCGAGCTGAAGGACACCACGCCGGTGGACGACTCCGTGTACGTGAACGCCAAGACGGGCGACGTCTTCGAGCGCGTTCCGCACATCCACTCCGCGCTGAAGCGCGAGGTGTACGACCTGCAGCACCGCACGACCATCTCCACGGGCGTGCGCGCGCGCTTCGAGGGTGACCCGGCCCACGCGGACGCGGTGGTGAACAACAACTACAACCACCTCGGCACGGTCTACAACTGCTACAACAGCCTCTTCGGCCGCGACTCGTACGACAACGCGGGCCACGTCCTGAAGAGCTACGTGCACTACAGCAACAACTACGTGAACGCCTACTGGGACGGCTCCCAGATGGTGTACGGCGACGGCGACGGCGTGAACGCCTCCAACCTGGCCGAGTCGCTGGACGTGACGGCGCACGAGCTGACGCACGCGGTGACCTCGTCCGAGTCCAACCTCACCTACTCCGGTGAGTCCGGTGGCCTCAACGAGTCCATCTCCGACATCTTCGGCGCGGTCTGCGAGTGGTACGGCAAGGGCAAGGTCATCGACGCGGGCACCTGGATCGTCGGCGACGACGTCTGGACCCCGAGCATCCCGGGTGACGGCCTGCGCTACATGAACAACCCCACGCTGGACGGGGACTCGCTCGACTACTACCCGGACTACTCCTCCGGCGTGGACGTGCACTACAGCTCCGGCATCTCCAACCTGGCGTTCTACCTGATGTCCCAGGGTGGTACGCACCCGCGCGCCAAGACGACCCAGGTCGTCAACGGCGTCGGGTTCGAGAAGGCCGCCCGGGTCTTCTACAAGATCAACGCGGACATCCTGGTCGCCTCGTCCAACTTCGAGGCCGCGAAGACGGCTTCCGAGCAGGCCGCGGCGCAGCTGGGCTTCACCGCCGCTGAGATCGCCGACGTCGGCAACGCGTGGAAGGCCGTGGGCGTGGGCGTGCCCGTGCCTCCCCCGGTGACCACGCCGATCGAGAAGAACGTCCCCATCACCGGCATCTCCGGGTCCTCCGGCAGCCGCGTGTACTACTCGGTGACCATCCCCGAGGGCGCCACGGACGTGACCTTCACCATGTCCGGTGGCACGGGTGACGCGGACCTCTACGTCCGCAAGACCAACGCCCCGACGGACGCGCTGTACGACTGCCGTCCGTACAAGTCCGGCAACGCGGAGACCTGCACCTTCGCCACCTCCGGCGCCAAGGGCATCTGGTACGTGATGATCAAGGGCTTCACCTCCTACGCGAACACCAGCCTGTCCGTGACCTGGAAGGGTGGCTTCGAGGACATCGGCAACGAGACCCGCATCGAGAACCTGTCGGGCGTGCCGGGCTCCACCCGCACCTTCATCATCGACGTGCCCGAGTACAAGAAGGACTCCGGCATCAACACCCTGTCGCTCGCCCTGGGCGAGGGTGAGGGCAACGCGGACCTGTACGTGCAGGCTGCTTCCGCCCCCACGTTCACGTCCTACCTGGGCCGTGGCGTGAAGGAGAGCGCGACGGAGAGCGTCATCCTGCGCAACATCCCGGCCGGGAAGTACTACATCACGATCGTCGGTGTGCCGAGCCTGGTCGACAAGACCGTGGACGGCTACATCAAGACCGTGTTCGCGGCCTCGTACAAGGTCCCGTAGTGCCTGACGGTGTGGGGCGCGGCGAAGCCGCCGCGCTCCGCTCCTGAGACCCCGGGCTCCCGCTTCCTCGCGGGACCCGGGGTTCTTTTTTGTCCGCGCGAGACGCCGCGCTCAGTGCGCCGCGCTCACCGGGTTCGCCAGGCCCTCCCGCAGGGACTGGACGCGGCCGTAGGTGAGCGAGCGCCACAGCCACTCCACCGGGCCGAAGCGGAAGCGCGCCAGCCACCAGTGGCTGAAGAGCACCTGCGCCACGAGGACGCCCAGGCACAGCAGCACGGTCAGCGACGGAGGCGTGCGGCCCACGAGGCCCAGGCCCCAGCCGTCATACAGGCACACGCTCACCAGCGACTGCATCAGGTACAGCGTCAGGGCCATGCGGCCCGCGGGCGCGAACACGCCCAGCACCTTGCGCCAGCGCTCCTTCTGGAAGAGCAGCGCGAACGTCGCCGCGTAGCCCGCGCCCATGAAGAGGTAGCCCACGTCCTTCGGCAGTCGCATCCACGCCAGCCACCCCGGCGGACTGCTGACGCCCCGGTACAGCAGGTTGAGCACCAGGACGATGACCCCGATGACGCCGCCCACCCCCAGACCCCAGGCCGCCATCTTCCGGAGGAACGGGCGGTGCTGCTCCACGTCCTGCAGCAGCCGCCGGCGCCCGGCCCACAGGCCCAGCAGGAAGCGGCCCAGGACGATGGACAGCAGCAGCGGGCGGTTGGGGTTGGGGATGCCGTCCCAGGCGTAGCGCGCGTTGGCCTGCTGGCTGGTCACCACGGAGTCGCTGGACAGGCCGGCGAGGAACGCCGCGCGTCGCGCCGCCTCCACCTCCCGCGCGGCCTTCTGGGCGCGCTCCGTGGCCTCCCGGCCGTCCCACGGCTCCGTGCCCACGCGCTGCAAGACGGTGAAGGCGGGCGGCACCACGAACAGGAGCACCGCGGCCCAGACGAGCACCGTCCGGTCCGAGCGCGTGCGGAACGCGAGCAGCATGAAGCCCACCAGCGCGTAGGTGCTGAGGATGTCGCCCACCCACAGCGCGAACATGTGCACCAGGCCCAGGCCCAGCAGCACCGCCAGCCGGCGCCGGTACACCGGCACGATGGACGCGCCCCGCGCCTCCGCGCGGGTCATCTGGAGCGCGAAGCCCAGCCCGAAGAGGAAGGTGAAGAGGGTGATGAACTTCTGGTCGATGAGGAGGCCGAAGAGCGAGTTGACCGTGAGCTCCAGCGGAGACGCGGCCAGCGCCAGGGCCTCTTCGCGCGGCAGGAACAGCCGGCCGTTGAACCAGCTGAGGCTGTTGGAGATGAAGACGCCCACCAGCGCGAAGCCGCGCAGGGCGTCCAGCAGGTGCACGCGCTCGGAGTGTTCAATGGGGCCAGCGGAAGAGGGCTCGGACATGCCGGGCACTACACGCTGGCGGTCTTGGCACCGTCAAACGTCTCCCTCCCGGGGCGCGAGGATCAATGCGCGACGCGCGCCGGATTCGCGGGCGTCAGCCGCATGGGCTGGGCGCGGCCGTAGGTGAGCGAGCGCCACAGCCACTCCACCGGCCCGAAGCGGAAGCGCGCCAGCCACCCGTGGCTGAGGACCACCTGCACCGCGAAGACGCCCAGGCACAGCAGCACGGTCAGCGATGGAGGCGTGTGGCCCACGAGCCCCAGGCCCCAGCCGTCGTAGAGCCACACGCTCACCAGCGACTGCATCAGGTACAGCGTCAGGGCCATGCGGCCCGCGGGGGCGAGCACGCCCAGCACCTTGCGCCAGCGCTCCTTCTGGAAGAGCAGCGCGAACGCCGCCGCGTAGCCCATGCCCATGCAGAGGTAGCCCACCTCGCGCAGGGTGCGCATCCCCACCATCCACGCGGGCGGGCTGGCCTGCCCCCAGGGGCCCGCGGGCGCGCCCTTGTTCCTCAGGGCGAGCACCAGCGACAGCGTCGCGATGGCGCCCCCCACGCCCAGCCCCCAGGCCATCACGCGGACGAAGAGCTTGCGGTGGCGCTCCACGTCCTGCATCAGCCGGCGGCGTCCGGCCCACAGGCCCACCAGGAAGCGGCCCAGGATGATGCACAGCCAGATGGGGCGGCCCGGGTTGGGCAGGTTCTCCCAGGCGAAGCGCGCGTTGGCCTGCTGCGACGTCACCACCGAGTCACTGGACAGCCCGGCGAGGAACGCCGTGCGGTGCGCGGCCTCCTCCTCCCGCGTGGCCTTCACGGCCTGCTCCGCGGCCTCCTTGCCGTGCAGGAGCTCCGGGCCGTACCGCTGCGCCACGGAGAGCGTGAGCGGCAGCAGGACGAAGAGCACCGCCACCCAGGTGAGCACCGTCCGGTCCGAGCGCGTGCGGAACAGCAGCAGCGCGAAGCCCACCAGCGCGTAGGTGCTGAGGATGTCGCCCACCCACAGCGCGAACATGTGCACCAGGCCCAGGCCCAACAGCACCGCCAGCCGGCGCCGGTACACCGGCACGATGGACGCGCCCCGCGCCTCCGCGCGGGTCATCTGGAGCGCGAAGCCCAGCCCGAAGAGGAAGGAGAAGAGGGTGATGAACTTCTGGTCGACGAAGAAGGCGTAGAGCGAGTTGACCGTCGTCTCCAGCGGGGACGCCACCAGCGCCTGGGCCTCTTCGCGCGGCAGGAGCGACCGGCCGCTGAACCAGCTGAGGCTGTTGGAGACGAAGACGCCCAGCAGCGCGAAGCCGCGCAGGGCGTCCAGCAGGTGCACGCGCTCGGAGAGCTCGACGGGACCGGCGGCGGAGGGCTCGGACATGGCGGGAACTACATGCCCGCGCCCTCGGCAGCGTCAAACGCACCCGGTGCGGCGAGGCCTTTCCTCACGCGTGACTCGGGACGTCACGGAGGACTGGCGGATTTCTCCGGGCCGGGCAGAACCTCGCGCAGGCAGCGCTCCAGTCCCCCTCGGTGCCGCCACTGCATGGGGTAGCCCAGGGAGACCTCTTCGAAGCGCACGCCGTCGCGCCACAGGGTGGCCGGCATGTGCAGGTGCCCCGTCACCACCACCTCCGCGCGGTAGCGGGTGTGCCAGTCCTCGGTGAGGCGCGTGCCGCACCAGATGGAGAAGCGCGGGATGCGCGGCAGCCGCACGTGCTCGTAGCGCAGCGGGTAGTGGTTGATGAGGATGGTGGAGCAGCCCTCCGGCAGCCGCTCCAGCCGCGCGCGGGTGCGCTCCACGCGCGCGTGGCACCAGGCCTGACGGGTAGGGTAGGGCTCCGGATGCAGCAGGACCTCGTCCGTGCACATCAGGTCGTCCTCCCACGCCCACTCCAGCGCCTTGTCCGCCGGCACGGTGTCCGGGCGGAAGGTGTAGTCGTAGCCCAGGAACATGGGGACGAGGACGCGGTGCGGGCCTTCCCCTGGCCAGCGCGGATAGGGGTCCTCCGGCGTGAGCGCGCCGTAGCGGTGACACAGGTCCACCATGCGCAGGTAGCGCGCCTCGCCCTTCAGCGGAGGCTGTTCGGAGGGCATGGTCCACAGCTCGTGGTTGCCCGGCACCCAGACGACCTGGCGGAAGCGCGCGGTGAGCGTGCGCAGCATCAGCTCCATGTCCGCGAGCGTCTCACCCACGTCGCCGCCGACGATGAGCCAGTCGTCCGGCCGGGGCGCGAGCGCGGCCAGCGCCTCGTGGTTCTCCTTGTGACGCAGGTGCAGGTCGCTGATGGCGTAGAGCTTCATGGCGCTTGGGGCAGGGCCCTACCTTAACGCGCGCGACCGCGCGCGCCACGGGAACGCCACGGAGCCGGGTCAGCCCAGGGAGGCCAGGAGCGCCAGCACCTGCTGCGGCGGCGCGGCGCGGTCCATCCAGGTGATGCCCTCTTCCTTCAGCCCGCGCGTGGGCGGGTGCGTGGTGTGCAGCGCGCACGCGGCGCGCGGATGCCGGGCGCGCACGCACGTGAGCAGGCACAGCCCGTCACCATCCGGCAGGCCGTAGCCGCTCACCACCACGGACGGCGCCGCTTCCCCCATCAGCCGCTCCGCTTCGCGCACGCCCAGGGCGAAGCGCTTGTCGCCCGGCAGGTGCCTCGCGAGCCTCCGGAGCGCGGCGAGCGCGCGCGGATCCGCGTCCACGAAGAGGAAGCTGGGGAGGGAGGTGGAGGGCTCTCGCATGAAGGCGATGGGTGGTCCGAACGGGCTTGACGCAAGAGGTTGTGTCGCGAAAAGCCTACCCCGGAAGTTCTTGGAAGCCAACCTCTCAAGTCATATCGACATGGGCGAACCCGGTAGGTTAACGACCCCATGGAAAAGACCCTCGCATCCCGGCTCGGAGGAGCGGCCCGTGTCGCCCGCACCCGTCTGAACCTGACCCAGGCGGACGTGGCGGAGCGCATCGGCATCGCGAGTGAAGTCTATGGGCGCCTGGAGCGCGGGCACATGCTGCCCAGCATCCAGACCTTCCGGCGGTTGTGCGTGGTGCTGTCCATCTCCGCGGACGAGGCGCTGGGGCTCAAGCCGTCGCAGGACGTGAAGTGGGCCGCGGAGCCCCCGTCCGACTACGGCGAATCCGCGGAGCTGCGCCGGCTGTTGCGCCGCGCGAAGCAGCTGGACCGGGGCTCCATCCGCATCCTCAGCGTGCTGGCCTCGCAGTTCAAACCCCGGAGCTGAAGCGCGGAGCGCCCACGCTCTCAGGCCGGCGCCGCGCCGTCCCAGCGTGACAGCCGCTCCCGCAGCTTGCGGACGGAGGGGAAGCCGTTGAAGAGCACCACCTGCGGGTGCTCCTCCAGCACCTGCCGCTCCGCCGCTTCCTTCGCCAGCGCGCGGTCCACGCCCAGCAGCAGTCCGGCGTCGGGGCGCGCGCGCAGCTCCGACAACCGGCGCGACAGCGGCGCCGCGTGCCACGCGTGGAACAGCTCCAGCGCGACCTCGTGGCCTGTCTTCCGGTGGCGGAAGGTGAGGTCGGGCACGCACAGGCCCGCGGCGCCGGTGTGACGCGGCAG
Source organism: Corallococcus sp. Z5C101001 (assembly GCF_007352635.1). Taxonomy (NCBI): domain Bacteria; kingdom Pseudomonadati; phylum Myxococcota; class Myxococcia; order Myxococcales; family Myxococcaceae; genus Corallococcus; species Corallococcus sp. Z5C101001. The sequence goes on along the minus strand of NZ_VKLU01000011.1, from coordinate 134,319 downwards.
GGGCGTCAGGTCCAGCTCCCACGCCTCATCCTCGAAGCCGTCGGCCAGCGCGGACACCTCCGGCGGCACGTGGCCCAGCGCGGCCGGCAGCGGGGACACCAGCGGATCCTCGTGGCTCAGCTGGAGCGTGGAGCGCTTGCGCGCGTCCTCCAGCACCGCGGACAGCTCCCAGCGCTCCAGGATGGGCACCACGGACAGGAAGCTGGCCAGCTGGAGGCCGTACTTCTTCTGGAGGGCCAGCATCGCGCCGGGGCCCTCCACCTCCAGGGACCAGTCCTCGCCGTCGCGCCGCACCTCGGCCACCAGGCGGCAGAACTTCAGCCAGCGCAAAAGCTTGCGCACGCGCAAGAGCTCCGGCGAGCGCGCGCGCAGCGTGAGGCGCCGGGCGTTGAGGAGCGGCCCCTGCGCGAGCGCCAGGTTGTAGCGGTCCAGCAGGCCCTGCGGCGTGAGCGCTTCGCCGTCCCAGCCGAGCAGCTTCCGGTTGCCGGGCAGGTCCGAGTAGAGCGCCTCGCGCACCTCCGGCAGGGGCGCGCCCAGGGCCTCGGTGAGGCGCGCTTCGTAGGCCTCCAGCGAGGTGTCCGGGGGCAGCGTGCGCAGCACCTTCGAGCCCACGAGCAGCGTGCGCCAGCGCGCGTCCAGGGCGCCCTCTCCGGCCTCGTCGAAGAGGAGCCGGTCCAGGAGCAGCTTCACCAGCCCGCGCGCCACCTTGGGGCGGCTGAACGCGCCGGCCTTGAGGCTGAAGGTCTCCTCCACGTCGTCGCGGCTCTGGCCGCGGAGGGCCTCCGCGTCCGCGAGCAGCTCCTTCGCGAGCGCCTGGAGGGACGGGTCGTGTGTCTTGACGAAGGAGGGCCGCAGGATGCCTTCGCGCACGCGCGAGGCGAGCAGTTCACGCGTCAGCATCGGGAGGTCCCTCCGGGTCCTGGTAGGCGCGGTGCTGCCGTCTGCGCTCGCTGATGCCGCTCTCCGCCGTCTGCGCGGAGCAGACCTCGTAGAGGAGGGCGCGCTTGCCGGGGCGCTTTCGCAGGATGCGGCCCAGGCGCTGCACGTGCTCACGCACGCTGCCGCTGCCGCTGAGCACCACGCCCACGCGCGCGTCCGGCACGTCCACGCCTTCGTTGAGCACGCGCGAGGTGAGCAGCACCGGCAGCTCCGCGCTGGCGAACGCGGCCAGCAGCGCCTTGCGCTCCGGCAGCGGCGTGTGGTGCGTGAGCGCCGGGAGGAGCAGCCTGCGGGCCAGGGTGTAGACGGTCTCGTTGTCGTCGGTGAAGACGATGACGCGGTCCTCGCGGTGCTCCAGGAGGATGCGCCAGAGCGCGTCCAGCTTTCCGCTGGAGGTGAGGGCGATGCGGCGCTGCTCGCGGTAGCCGCGGTAGGCCGCGCGGCCCTCGTCGCTGCGCTGGCTCTGCGCGAGGAAGCGGGCCCAGCCCTCCGGCGACGCCAGGGGCACGCCCAGCCGGCGCACGAAGGTGAGGTAGCGGCCCCGCGCCTCGTCGTAGCGCGTCTTCTCGTCGGGCGTCAGCGGCACCTCGATGCGGCGGACCTCGTAGGGCGCCAGGTACTGCCCCTGGAGCTCGTCGATGCCGGTGCGGTGCACCAGCGGGCCCAGCAGCTCCTCGCACACGCGCTCGCCGCCGTCCGCGCGCTCCAGCGTCGCGGTGAGGCCCAGGCGGTACGGCGCGAGCGTGCCCTCCGCGATGAAGCGGTAGCTGGGCGCGGGCAGGTGGTGGCACTCGTCGCAGATGAGCAGGCCGAAGCGGTTGCCGGTGAACTCCATCTGCATCGCGGCGGAGTCGTACGTCGTCACCGTGAGCGTCTGCCGGTCGTTGACGCCGCCCCCCACCATTCCCACGGGCCCGGGGAAGTGCTTCGCCAGCACGCCCTGCCACTGCGCCATCAGGTCCAGCGTGGGCACCACCACCAGCGTGGGCCGCTTCACCCACGCGATGGCCAGCACCGCCAGCAGCGTCTTGCCCGCGCCGGTGGGCAGCTCCACCAGCCCTCGGCCTCCCGCGCGCGTCCACGCGTCCAGCGCCGCGCGCTGGTGGGGGAAGGGCTCGATGGGGACCGTGAGCGGCAGCTCCACCGGCTCGAAGCGCTTCGCGCGGTCCTCATAGGGCAGCCCGCATTCGCGCAGGCGCATCACCACGTCGCGGTAGTGCAGCGCCGGCGCCCGGAAGACGCCCGTGCGTCCGTCCTTCTGGAAGAGGGCGTGCAGGCGCGCGTCCTCGGGCAGCGTCGGGGCCACCAGCGTGCCGCTGTCGTAGTGCAGCTCGGTGAGGGGGGAGGTCAGGGGCTCGATGACGGACGCTCGGGACGGGGAACCGACGTGGGAGGGGGCGCGCGGGGGAAGGGAAGTAGCGGGTTGGAAGGCGCCGCGCCACTCTGGCCCGTGGGACTGGAAGAAGCCACGGGCGCGGACGATTGACTGCCTGGCGGCACGGCATGCCTTCTGGACGCGGGGCGGGTTGCTTTGATGGGGGGCCGCGCGTTACCTGCTGAACCCATGTGCTCCCACTCCGCAGCAGCCCGCCGTGCGCTCCCCTTCGCGTGGAGGCCCGCGCCCTTCCGGCCGTGGGCGCGCTGATGCGGGTCCTCGTCGTCAGCCCGCATGCGGCGTCCCGCGCGCTGCTGAGCCGCTTCCTGGACGCGGAGCCCGACGTGGAGGTGTCCGCCACCGGCGAGCCCGACGACGCCTTCGCGTCCATCGCGGAGAACAAGCCCGCGCTGGTGGTGGTGGACCTGCGCCGCCCGGACGAGGACCACCCGTTGTTCCTGGGGCTGCTGCGCAAGCGGCACCCGTCGCTGCCGGTCATCTCGCTGGTGCCCGGCCGGCTGCGCATCTTCGACGGTCGCTCGGAGCGCGTGCGCGAGGCCCACGGCGACACCGCGGAGTCGCTGCACCACCTGATGGCGTCGGTGATCCAGGCGGTGCGCGACCTGCTGGCCCAGCACCTGCTGCGGATGTTGCGCCCGCCGGTGGGGCGGGCCTGAGTCCGGTGGGCCCTTACAGGCGCAGGCGGTAGCCCAGGGCCGCGAGCACCCCGCCCACGTTCACGTCGCCGGTGGTGAGGAAGCCCACCGGGGCGAAGTGGAACTTCGCCTCCAGGAAGACGCCGCCGGGGCCCACGGGCAGCTCCGCGCCCGCGAGCGCCTGGAACCCGAGCCCGCCGCCGCTCTCCGACGCGGTGCTGTCGAACGACTCCACCGTCGCGCGGTGCAGGTACAGGCCGGGGCCCGCGCCCACGTAGGGCGTGAGCGGCCCGAGCGCGCGGGGGAAGCGGAACACGGCGGACAGCTGGATGGCGACCTCGCGCTCGGCCAGCGTGTACGGGGCCTCCACGGGCTGGCCCAGGTTGTTGAGTGAGGGCCCGCGCAGCGTCCCCGACGTGGAGGGCCGGTGGTAGTTCACCTCCAGCACCAGCGCGAGGCGCCGCTGGAGCAGGGGCGTGAGGTAGCCCACCTCTCCGGCCAGGTAGAGGTCGCCGCCGAGCGACGTGAGCGGCTTGATGAAGCCCACCTTGGGCGCGAGGAAGAGGGGGCCCTCCCGGTCCTTCTTGCTGGAAGGGGAAGGGGCGGCGGCCAGCGCCGCGACCGTGAGCAGGGCGAGGGCGTTCATCATGGAGAGGGTGAGCCGGAGACGGTGAAGCCGGACGCCGCGGGCACGTGGGCCACCGCGCCGCTGGGGTCCGTCACGACGAGGCCATAGGGACCGCCGGGGACGACGCCGCTGGGGCAGGTGGGGTCGGTGCTGGGCGGCGGCTCGAAGCCCGCGCAGGTGGGCACGGTGGCGCGGAGCTGGGTCGCGGAGTCGAACGTCACGTCGCGCAGCGGGATGTTCACGAGCTGGCCGGGGTCCGCCTTCACGGGCGCGACGAGGTACACGTCGTGGTGGCCGGGGGACAGGGGGGCGCCGTTACCGGCCACGGTGAGGGTGATGGGTGTGTCGCTGCTCGCGGGCCCGCTCCGGGGCGCCAGCGTGACGGTGCCCAGCTTCGGATAGGTGACGGTGAGGGCCTGGGGACGGGTGACGGAGCAGCCCTCGGGGTTGGTGAGGGTGAGGGCGTAGGTGCCTTCGGGCGTCGCGGGAGGCACCTCGGTCTCGATGCGCGTCTCGGAGATGACGGCGAGGGTGAAGAGCGGCTGGTCCTCCAGGCCCTCGCGCTGAAGGGTGATGAGCGGCAGCGCGTCCGCGCGGAAGCCGCTGCCTTCGATGATGAGCGGGCTGCCGTCGCTGTAGTGGAAGCCCTGGGGCGCGGTGAGGGTCGTGAGTTGGGGCGGGGGCACGACGTGCAGGCCCTCCGCGAGCTCGGCGGTGCCGCCCAGGGGGTTCGTGACGGCGACGGTATAGGCGCCGGGGGGCAGCGTGTTCGCGGGCGTGCTGTCGCGGGTAGGCAGGTCCATCCGCATGAGCTCGGTGCGCGCGAAGGACAGGTGGTCCGCGGGGAGCGTGTAGTCGCTGGGACCGCTCAGCGTCACTTGAGGCAGCTCCACGGTGGGCGTGTCGGTGAGCGCGTCGCGGGGCACGGGGGTGAAGCGACTGCCGATGAGCTCCAGGCGCCATCCCGCCGGGCCGCCACCCGCGTTGCACACGCGCGCGGGGGTGACGAGCCGCTGGAGCGGATTGATGAGACCTTCGAGCTTCGGGGTGGTGCCCTCGGTCGATTCGGAGCAGGCGACCAGGCTGAGCAGTGCGGCGGCGACCGGAAGGCGCAAGGGTTCCTCCATCATCCCGTCAACAAGGCTGTCACACGTTAGGCCGGGGCCCCGGAGGGTCAGGAGTTTTTTCCGGCTCGGTGCTTACAGCCCGGCCTGTTCAGAGGGACCGAGTGAGCCAAGTGATTGATGTTTCAGGTGAATGATGTCTGGAAAGGCGTCGGCACGGCGAATGCTAAGGCTCTCCGGCAGCAGGGACGGGCAGTGCGGTGGGGGACGGAGTCGGTGGGGGGGAGCCGTACTGCTTCGTGGTGAACAGGGCGGGACGGGGCAGCAAGGCAGGACGGGCGGGACGGGGCAGCAAGGTTGAACGGAGCAGGACGGGCGGGACGGGGCAGCAAGGCAGGACGGGCGGGACGGGGCAGCAAGGCAGGACGGGCGGGACGGGGCAGCAAGGTTGAGTGGGGCAGGACGGGCGGGACGGGGCAGCGAGGCAGGACGGGCGGGACGGGGCAGCAAGGTTGAACGGAGCAGGACGGGCGGGACGGGGCAGCAAGGCAGGACGGGGTCGGGCGGGATGGGGCAGCACGGTTGAACGGGGCAGGACGGGCGGGACGGGGCAGCAAGGCAGGACGGGGTCGGGCGGGATGGAGCAGCACGGTTGAACGGGGCAGGTCGGGCGGGACGGGGCAGCACGGTTGAGCGGGGCAGGACGGGCGGGATGGGGCAGCAAGGCAGGACGGGGTCGGGCGGGATGGAGCAGCACGGTTGAACGGGGCAGGACGGGCGGGATGCGGCAGCGAGGCAGGACGGGGTCGGGCGGGATGGAGCAGCACGGTTGAGCGGGGCAGGACGGGCGGGACGGGGCAGCAAGGTTGAACGGAGCAGGACGGGCGGGATGGGGCAGCGAGGCAGGACGGGGTCGGGCGGGATGGGGCAGAACGGTTGAACGGGGCAGGACGGGCGGGACGGGGCAGCAGGCAACACGGATCAGCAGGGCAGGGCGGACGCAGCGCAGACGGAGGGACGGAGCAGCGAGCAGCACGGATCAGCAGGGCAGCACGGTGTTGGACGGGCGGGACGGGGCAGCACGCGGCACGGGGTGGCAGCGCGGTCGAGCAAGGCAGCAAGCAGGACGCGGTACGGGGCTGGGCGGCGGGATGGGGCAGTGCGCAGGTTGGGGGAGTCCGGCAACGCGGTCAGGGTCGCCGGACGGACGCAGTGACGGGCAGGGATGCACGACGTGGCGGTGGGCGCTTCGTGAGCCAGCCATCGGCGGCGTCAAGGCGACGCGACATTCAGCACCGGACGTGGGGCAGGAGCGGGCGTGGAGTGGCGGGTCGGGGGGAGCAACACACAGCCGGAGCCCATGGAGCGCGTGCTCGGGAGCCGGCGTACCTCGCAAATCTCATCGCGCGTGGCCGCGATGTCTGGAACGGGGAGTCGCCTCATGGGAGCGGTGTCCATTGTCACCGCGGCGGTGATCGTCTTCGCCGCGCACACGGCCATTGCCCAGTCACAGGAGATCCGCGTCCGGACGAGCGACCCAGAGCGGCTCGCGCCATTCGGTCTGATGCTCGACGCGGGCATGCCCGAGGGCGCGGGGCTCTCCGGCGTCTTCCGGCCGTCTCCCTATCTGAGGCTGCACATCGGTGGCGCGCACAACGGTCTGCGCGGCGCCGCGCGAGCAGGCCTCACGCTGCTCCCGCTGCGAGGCCGGTTCTCGCCCTCGCTGTCGCTGGAGTTCGGACACGCCCAGGCCGCGAGCGCGGAGACGCTGAGCCGGCGGCTCGCGGACCGGACGCAGCTGCCCTCCTCCTCCATGGAGCGCGTCGGCTATTCGTACGCCAGTGCGCACCTGGGCCTGGAGTTCAACGCCACCCGGCGGATCAGCTTCTTCGTGCGCGGCGGCATGAGCCTGATGGAGATGGATGTCCCCAGCCTCCAGAAGCTCGATGAGCCCTTCCGCGACTCGCTGTCTCCCGTGGAGACGGAGTCGTGGATGATGCGGACCCTGCGGCCGTCCGCGAAGCTCGGCTTCACGCTCTTCTTCGGTTGATCAACCGGCGAGCACCTGCTCGAAGAACGCGAGCGCCTGGGCCTCGGCCCAGAAGTACGGCCGTCGCACGCTGCCCGCGACGAAGCCCACGTGTCCGCCCCGCTCCGTCAGCACCACGCTCAAGGACGGGTTGTCCCGGGCGGAGGGCGGAATCACCGGCGCCTCCAGCATCGGATCATCCGCGGAGCTCAGGAGCAGCGTGGGCCGGCGGATGTCCGCGAGCCGGGGCCCCGAGGACGCCTCCCGGTAGTAGTGCTCCGCATCCCGGAAGCCATGCAGCGGCGCGGTGACGACGTCGTCATAGCCGCGGATGGTGCGCGCCGCCTGCATGCGCGCTCCGTCGAACGCATCCGGGAACCGCTGGAGCTTCGCGCGGGCCTTGTGCTTGAGCGTGCGCAGGAACCGCTCACGGTAGAGCCAGTGGAAGCCCCCGCCGCCGTCCAGCTTCCGGCAGCAGGCGTCCAGGTCGTACGGCGCGCTGATGGACGCGGCGGCGGCCACGGGCGCCTGGGCTCCCGTCTCCTCCAGCAGCCGGCACAGCACGTTGGCGCCCAGCGAGAACCCCACCGCCAGCATCGGCCCGGTGAGCCGCCTGCTCACGTCCGCCATCACGAGCAGCGTGTCCGCCGTGTCCCCGGAGTGGTATGCCCGCGCGAGCCGGTTCGGCTCCCCGCTGCACGAGCGGAAGTTGATGGCGGTGGCGCCCCAGCCCCGCTTCGCCGCGCCCCTCAGCACCTCCGTGACGTAGCCCGCCTGGGACGAACCCTCCAGGCCGTGCAGCACCACCACGTGTGGCGCGCCCGCCGGGCCGTCGAAGGTGTCCAGGTCGACGAAGTCCCCATCCGGCAGCTCGCGCCGCTCCCGGCGCAGGGGCGGCACATGGGTGGGCCGCGCGAGCGAGGCGAAGATCGTCTGCGCGTGCGCGCCGCCAAGGCCCGGCGCGGGGACGAACGGTTCGGTGGGTTGGAACCTCACTTGCGTGCTCCCAGGGTCCGCGCCATCCGCATGGAGGCGCAGCCGGACTTCCGCACGGCCTCCGCCTCCCCGGTGAGCTGGAACAGCGCCAGGTAGTTGTGCACGCGCTCCTCCAGCGTGGGGGCCTCGATGCGGCGGCACACCTCGTCCGCCGCGTAGTCCCGGCACACCTGCGGCCTCCGCTCGTAGACCGTGCAGAGGTTGTCCGCGCCCAGGTGCGGGCACCTCAGCCCCAGGGGCTTGTCCAGCGCGGCGATGTCTGGCGCCACGCAGCAGGCGCCACAGCAGGTGCACTCCATGTCGCTCCCGTCAGCGGCGGACAGCCTGCTCCACCTTGCCCAGGTTCGTCACGGTGAGCGTGACGCCCTGTCCCTTCTTCCACGCAAGGAACTCGTCCTCGCGCGTGGGCTTCAACGCGTGCTGCTTCGCCCCGTCATCCTCGTAGCGCACCAGCACGGTGTAGTCCTCTTCGCGCCGCACCCGCTCGTTCGTCCCCGCGGTGAGCTCCGGCCAGCGCGGGGGCTCCTCCGTGCCCTTGAGCTCTCGGGTGCCCACCGGCTTCCACGCATACGTGTCGTAGGCGCACTGCTGCGCGTAGACGGGCTCGTTGCGGTAGCGCGTCTCCGTGGAGCAGTCCTCGTAGGACTCGTTGCAGTACTTCGTCTCGTCGTGGCAGACCTCCTCGGCGAAGCCGTTGCCCTTGTCGCGGCGCCGGCACTTCTCCTCGGTGCCACAGGCCACCTTGCGCGTCTTCGTTCGGCACACGCGCTGCGTGCCATCCGCCACCCGGCGCGTCCCCCGCTGCCGGGACACGCAGTCGCGGATGTTCGTCACGCCCGCCACCTCACCCGCGCCGTTCACCGGCATGCGCGGGGCGGTGGAGCTCAGCTCGTCCCTCCAGCCCGTGTGCGTCTCTGGCGTGAAGCGCTCCTGCACCAGCGCGCGGCGCCAGCTCGTCGCCACCACCTCGCCCTTGAACTCATGCTTCAGGTTGCCCCAGATGCCCACCGCGCAGGTCCCCAGGCAGCACGAGCTCAAGACGCCCAACACGATGAGCGCCACCTTGCCCAGGCGCCGGGGCTTCGGCGCGGGCTTCGGAGGCGCCCGGGGGGACAGGTCCGCGCGCGCCGCCGTCTTCGCATCCGAGCCCCGTTCGGCGGAGCACTGCCGGCACCGGGTGCCGTCACCCCGGTTGGCCGCGCCGCAGTAGGCGCAGAACCAGTCCTCACCCGCGCCCGCCAGCTCCAGCGCCTGTGCATCGGTGACGCCCTCGCGGAGGGACTTCCCGGAGGCCGCGTCCACGTCCCCGAAGTCGAACTCCGACTCCTTGCCGCTGAGCTCCCGCGGATTGTTGCAGGAGGGGCAGTTCTTGTGTCGGGCCGGGATGCTCTTGGCGCCACAGGATGTGCAGTTCCAGGTGCCCTCGATGATGCGCCTTCGTTCCGCCATGGCGCGCATCCTAGGGGACCTGTCGCCGCCTGACACATCCGGGTGGGCGTCCGCGCCTCGTGTCCACCGGGCTGGAGGTGGGGCGCCAGCCCGGAAGCGCGGCTGTCTCCGTGTTCCCCGGGGAAGGACTCAGACCCAGAGGGCGCGAGGGAAGGGGACCTCGGGGGCGGCGGGCAGGCCCGCGCGCAGGGGACGCAGCATGGGCAGCGAGCCATCCCGCTGCACGCGCACGGCACCGGGCACGCTCGCGAGCAGGGGCGCCGTCGCGGCCTCCTCCCACCACACCACGCGCTTGAGCCCCGCCTCGTGCGCCACGCGGCGCGCCTCCGTGAGCAGCGCCTCCGCGGCGGAGGCGTCGCGCGCATCCAGCATCAACACCACCAGCTCGCCGTAGCGCGCCATCATCGTCCAGAGCGCGGTGGAGTCCCCCACCACCGCGCCGCACGTGCGGGGCCGGGGCCGCGCCAGCAGCTCCGCGTAGATGCGCTCTCGCTCCAGGTGCCAGTCCACCTGCGCGGCGCTGGGCCACAGGAAGAAGGGCGCGTCGGGCTGGCGCATCCGCGCGAGCGCCGAGGCGACGTCCGTCTCTTGAATCCCGCCCTCCACCGGTCGGCTCGCCGGCGCCGCCGAGGCGTCCAGGTGCCAGTCCCACGCGGGCACCTCGAGGTATCCCGACCGGCGATACAGCGGTGCCCCGACATCGGAGAAGAGGACCACCGAATGCGGACGCGGCGCCACGCGCTCCAGCTCCGCGGCGACGGCGTCCATCAACCGCGTGGCATGCCCCCGGCCGCGCAGGTGGTCCTCCGTGAAGACGCTGGCGATGGCGTAGCTGTCCCCTGGCGTCAGCTGTCCGTTCGCGCTCCGGAGGAAGCTGTCGGTGTGGAAGGTCTCGCAGGACGCCAGCACCCGGCCGTCGTCCGCGAGCCACAGCCACGTGTTCATGCCCTCGCGGCTCCACGCGTGCGCGCGCAGCCGCGCCTCGCGCTCCTGATACTGCGGCACGCTGAGGGGCGAGCCCCACGCGGCATGGGTGACGGCGTCGCGCTGCGCCTTCTGCGCGTCGGTGGCGAGGACGAGGGACATGGTGCCGGGCAGGCTAGGCACGAGAGCCGCCCCGGCGCGAGCGCTACAACCGCGTGGTGTACGGGAAGCGGAAGTGGAACTGCAGGTACGCCTGCCCCACGTGGAAGATGCCGTCGCCCACGCGGTCCGGCAGCCCCAGCCCGCCCAGCTCCTGCGGCACGTAGAAGGTGGACTCCCACCCCACGCTGATGAGGAAGCTCTTCGCCAGTTGGAACTCCAGGTCCGCGCCCACGTTCGCGCCGGGCCGCAGGAAGTGCGTGTCTGGCAGCGTGTCGGAGAAGATGTACGCATACGTCAACACCAGCCCCACGCCCAGCTTGAAGCGCACCGGGCTGGACGTCAGCGGCAGCCCCACGCCCAGCGGCTTGAAGGTCACCCCGTACATCCCCGTGTTCCGCCACTTGGGGGAGATGATGAAGGAGTCCGGGATGAAGATGGACGGGGAGATGCGGACCTCCTCCAACTGCTTGGCCTGCTTGCGGTAGCGGAGCGGGATGACGCGCTGGTTCTTGCGCAGCCACTCCTTGTCCAGCACCGCGTCCACCGACAGCTTCAGGCCCGTGTGCAGGAACTGGTCGTCCGCGATGGGGCCGGAGAACACGAACACCGCCGGGCCCACGCCCACGTCCACCGGCGCCGTGACCGTCTGGCCCGCGAGGACGACGGTGGGCCAGGACGACAGCGCGCACAGCAGGGGAAGCAGGGTGGGCCTCAAGGCGGGTCCTCGCGTACCGGGCCCGGACAAGGACCCGCATTTCGAGCGTAGAAGGTCAGGACGCTCCGTGTCCCGCATGCGCTAAGAAGTTCCGTGCCGGAAAGGGAGCCGGCCTTTCACGCTCCCTTGCAGGTCCGTTGTCGTGCCTGCTTCACCTCAAGGAACCCCGATGCTCCCCGTCGCACTGCTGCTCGCCTCGTCGCTGCAAGCCCAGACGCCGCCCGCACCGCCGCCGCCGCCCGCCGCCGCCGCCCGTGCTCCGGCCGCCGCCGTCCCTCCGCCCGCGCCCCCGATGCCGCCCGCCCCCCTCCCCGCGGATGCTCCCGCCGCGGAGCGCGCCGCCGCCGCCGCGGAGCGCGCCGCCCTCGCCGCGGAGCGCTCCGCCGAGGCCACCGCCCGGCTCGCGGAGGCCATTGAGCGCCTGGCCGAGGTGACGGCCCGTGGCCCCATCGCGCCGTCGCCCGAGGCCGCCGCCGCCGCGCCCGCCGCCGCGAAGCCCAGCACCTGGGACGTCAGCGTGGGCATGAGCCTCATCTCCCTCACCGGCAACGCGTCCACGCTGACGGTGAGCGGGCTCGCGAGCGCGCTGCGCAAGACGGACAACTGGATCTACTCGGTGAAGGCCTACGGCGCGTACGGCCGCAGCCGCGCCCCGCAGCTGAAGGGCGAGGTCGAGTCCGCGTCGCAGGTGGTGGCCCTCAACGCCGGCGTCGAGCTGCGCGGCGACCGCCGCTTCACGGAGCAGCTCAGCGGCTACCTGCTGGCGGGCGTGGACACGGACCACGTCAAGAGCGTGGAGGCGCGGCCCTCCGGTGAAGCCGGCGCCAGCATCCTCTGGTTCGACACCAAGCGGGACGAGAAGCTGGGCGTGCGCGAGTCCGTGCTGCGCACCGACCTCGCCTTCCGCTACGCGCGCGAAATGCGCTTCCAGTACTACCCGGAGCGCATGGACCTGGAGGACGTGGACCTGGGCGGCCCGCGCTTCGGGGCCCTGTTCCGCTACGGCATCTCCAAGGACATCACCTTCCAGGAAGAGGCGGAGGTGCTCGTGAGCGTCATCACCGAGTCCCGCCTGCTCTTCAGCAGCCAGACGCAGGTGATGGCGAACCTCACCGACGCGCTGGCCCTGGGCGTGGGCTTCCTCGTGAAGTCGGACACCTCTCCGCCCCCGGGCAAGGTGTCCACCGACACGGCGCTCTCCTTCAACCTGACCGTCGCGCTGTAGCCGTCTCGCAGCGGCGAGGGTCCTGTCCAAAAGCGACGCGGCGCCAGGGAAGAATCCCGGGCGCCGCGTTCGTGCTTCAAGGGACCGCGTGAGACGCCGGACTACTCGTGCGTCTCATGCTTCTGCTTGACGTCCATGTGCCCGCCAGAGCGGCCCTCGGCCTTGTTCGCGCCGATGTCCACCGCCTGGAGGTCGCTGTACTGCGAGCCCGGGGGGTTGGCCAGACGGAAGCGGGTGCCGAAGTCCATCAGCGTGAAGCCGATGAGCAGCACCACGAAGGCGATGGACACCCCGAACACCAGGCGGTTCGCGCCGCGGTGCTCGGACAGGTGCATGAAATACAGCGCCACCAGCGTGCCCTTCACGCTGGCGATGACGAGCGCCAGCAGCAGACCGAAGCTGGGCAGGTGCATGCGGCCGGTGAAGACCGTGACGAGCGTGAGCACCAGCAGGGCGATCCAGATGACCACGTAGCGCCCGGCGCCGTGGTGCTCCTGCATGTTGTGCTCTTCCTGATGCGATTCGTTGGCGATGGCCATGTCTTAACCCTCAGACCAGGTACAGCATCGGGAAGAGGAAGATCCACACCAGGTCGACCAGGTGCCAGTACATGGAGCCCAGCTCGATCTGCGTGTAGTTGTTCGCGTTGAAGTCCCCGACGCGGTACGCGCGCACCGTGCCGAACGCGAGCACCGTCATGCCGATGACGACGTGCAGCGCGTGCAGCGCGGTGGAGGCGAAGTACACCGTGAAGTACAGCGGCGCGCCCGGCAGCTGGATGCCTTCGTAGAAGTAGTACCGGCCCGGCAGCGTCCCGATGTGGAACTTGTGCTTGTACTCGAAGAACTTGATGACGAGGAACCCCAGAGCCATCAGGAGCGTGAGCACGAACATGTGCCCCACCATCTTGTTCTTCCCCTCCTTGGCGTAGTGCACCGCCATGGCGGCGGTGAACGAGGAGGTGATGAGCACCACCGTGTTGATGGTGCCCATCGTCAGGTCCAGGCTCCGGCTGGACGCCGCCCACGCTTCCGGGAACAGGAAGCGGTAGGAGGCGTAGCAGGCGAACAGACCCGCGAAGAGCAGGATTTCCGTGGCGAGGAACAGCCACATGCCCAACCGCGCCGCGTGCTTCTGGACATCCAGCGACGCGAAGTGGGCGGCCAGCTTGGGACCGGGCAGCGAGCCCGGCGTCACGTGCGCGCTAGACATCCGACACCTCGCCCTCGGCCTTCTTCGGATCCACGTAGAAGTGCGGCTCCTCGGGATACGTCGGCTGCGGGCCAATGAAGTTGTGCGTGGGCGGAGGGGACATGGTCAGCCACTCGTAGCCCTTGCTGTGCCACGGGTTGTCCACGCGCTCGCCGTAGATGAGCGCGTACGTCAGGTACACCGCGATGATGATGAACCCGAACGCGAGCAGCGACGCGCCCGCCGTGGACGCCACGTTCAGCGCCTGGAAGCGCTCCGGGTACTCGTAGTAGCGGCGCGGCATGCCCGCGTTGCCCACGAGGAACTGGGGGATGAACGTCGCGTTGAAGCCCAGGATGATGAGGGCCGCGGAAACCAGGCCCCACCCCTCGTGGTACATCTTCCCGAACATCTTCGGGAACCAGTAGTGGAGCGCGGCCAGGAAGGCCATGATCGTCGCGCCCACCATGATGAAGTGGAAGTGCGCCACGACGAAGTACGTGTCGTGCCACGGCACGTCCAGCGACACCGTGCCCACCGCGATGCCCGTCATGCCGCCGAACACGGTGAAGAACAGGAAGCCGCAGAAGTAGGCGAACGGGGTGCTGAACTCCACCGCGCCCTTGTAGACGGTGCCCACCCAGTTGAAGACCTTGATGGCGGTGAACACGCCCACCAGCATCGTCAGCACGCCGAACACGCCGGCGTTGAAGGTGGACTGGCCGGACACGAACATGTGGTGGCCCCAGGCGAAGAAGCCCACGAACGCGATGCCCAGGGAGGAGTACGCCACCGCGCGGTAGCCGAAGATGTTCTTGCGGCTGAACGCGGAGACGATCTCGCTCATCACGCCGAACGCCGGCAGCACCATGATGTACACGGCCGGGTGGCTGTAGAACCAGAACAGGTGCTGGAAGAGCACCGGGTCGCCGCCGCGGGCCACGTCGAACATGCCCAGGCTGAACAGGTTCTCCGCCGCCACCAGCAGCGTCAGCAGGCCAATCACCGGCGTCGCCAGCACCTGGATGCAGCTGGTCGCGTAGAGCGCCCAGACCATCAGCGGCATCTTGAACCAGGTGATGCCCGGCGCCCGCATGGTGTGCGTGGTGACGATGAAGTTCATGCCCGTGAGGATGGAGCTGAACCCGATGATGAACGCGCCGAAGAGCACCGGCGCGACCGTGGTCGTCGTGTGCGCGCTGTACGGCGTGTAGAACGTCCAGCCGGTGTCCAGGCCGCCGTTGAGCATGCCCCAGAGCGCGAAGCCCGCGCCCGCCAGGTACACGTAGAGCGACAGCAGGTTCAGCCGGGGGAACGCCACGTCCTTGGCGCCCAGCATCAGCGGCAGCAGGAAGTTGCCGAAGATGGAGGGGATGGCAGGGATCATGAACAAGAAGATCATGACGATGCCATGCAGCGTGAAGACGCGGTTGTACGTCATCGCGTCCATGATGGTCGGGCCGGGCGTGAGCAGCTCGATCCGGATGAGCAGCGCGAAGATGCCGCCCACCAGGAAGAACAGCAGCACCCAGATCATGTACATGATGCCGATGCGCTTGTGGTCCACCGTCAGCAGCCACGACTTCACCGTGGTGCCGTCCGTCAGGTAGCTCGGGTGGTGGCCGTGGTCGTCGGTCGCCTCATGGCCGGGGGCGGCCCCCGGCGCGGCGATGCTACTGGATGGGGTCATAGGCGGGTCCCTCGGAAGCGCTCTCGCGCACGTTCGGAGTGCGCAGCGTCTTGATGTACTCGACGATGGCGGCGGACTCAGGGCCCTGGAGCTTGCCCTGGTAGGTCGGCATCACGTTCTGGTAGCCGGCGACGATGTGCGCGCCCGGGTCCATCATCGACTGCGTGATGTAGGCCTCGTCCACGCGGATCTCCTGGCCGTCATCGAGCCGCTCCGTGCGCTCGTAGAGGCCCAGGAAGGTGGGGCCGATGTGCTTCGAGCCGTCCACCGAGTGGCACTTGAGGCAGCCCTGCGTGCCCACCAGCTTCTGGCCCTGCTCGGCCATGCGGGCGACGGGCGGCACCAGCGAGGTGTCCGCCAGCGCGTCCTGCCGGTCCTGCAGGCGGCCGCGCTGCTGCTCCTTCAGCCAGTTCTCGTAGTCCTCCGGCGCGAGCACGACGACCTCCGCCAGCATCTTCGAGTGCGACAGGCCGCAGTACTCGGTGCAGAGCACCTGGTACGTGCCGGGCTTCGTCGCCTCGAACCAGGCCTGCGTGTAGCGGCCCGGCAGCGCGTCCATCTTGATGCGGAAGGACGGGACGTAGAAGGAGTGGATGACGTCGCGGGACGTGATGAGCAGGCGCACCGGGCGGTTCGCCGGCACGTGCAGCACGTTCACGCCGTTGGGGCCCTCCGGGTAGGAGAACTTCCACATCCACTGCTTGCCCATGACGTAGACATCCATCGAGTCCTTGGGCGGAGTGGTGTACCAGGTGAAGTCCCGGAACCCGATGGCGAACCACGCCAGGAAGAACACCAGCGGGACGGAGACGAAGAGGAACTCCGTCTTCAGGTCCGGCACGACGTATTCCGTCGTCTGGTGGGCCTCCCGCCGACGGTAGCGGAAGAACATGAAGAGCGCCGCGAGACCGACGCCCGCGGACATCACCATCGTCGTGCCGACGACGAAGTAGTGCAGGAAGTCGACCCGTTCCGCGAACGTGGACGCGCGCTCCGGGAGGAACAGGAATTGGTTGGCCAGGTCGCTCATGTAGTCGCGCCTTTCTTCAGCTCGCGCCTCCAGAAATAGATCAGCATCGTGGCCAGGGCGCCGAAGACAGCCAGGGAGCCCAGGCGGATGAAACCAAAGATGTAGAAACCGTACCGCCGCGTGGCGGTGTCATACTTGAAACAGGACATGACGATGCGATCGACGCTCGTCCCGACCCGACCGCCCGCAGCTTCCAGCAGCGAAAGCTTCACGTCCTTGCGGTCGAACGACGTGCCGTAGAGGTAGCGGGAGATGCTCCCCTCCGGGGTGAGCACGGTGACCACCGCGGGGTGGGCGTACTGCTTCGTGCTCGGCTCATACGTGTACTTGAAGCCCACGGCATCGGCGAGCTTGTGGATGTTCTCGTCGGTGCCGGTGAGGAAATGCCAGGGGGCCGTCTCCGGCTTGCCCATGGACTGGAGGTACTTGCGCCGCCGTTCGGCGCTCTGCACCGGGGTGTCCTTCGGGTCGATGCTGACGGTGACGGCCTCGTAGTCCTTGCCCAGCTCCAGGCCCAGCTCGCGCATCACGCGGACCTGCTCGTTGATGACCAGGTTACAGAGCATGGGGCACTCGTAGTACACGAGCGTGAGCAGGGTGGGGCGCGTCTTCGACAGCAGCGTCCCCAGCCGCACCTCGTCCCCATTCGAGTCCAGGAAGCGCGTCTCCAGGGGGAGCGGCTCCCCCAGGTGCTCCAACACGTCCACGCCCGTCACCGGCGGGGGCAGGTCGGAGTCCGCCTCCAGGATGGCGCGGGGCGTCTTGCCTCCACCCGGCAGGGCGAACGCGGGCGTGGCGCTGGTGAGCACCAGCGCGAGCGCCGCCAGGAGCCCGGGGGCGCGGGCGGAGGGGGAGTGGAAGTGGGACGGCATGGGGGCAGGACGGCTCGGGGTAGGAGGTGCGGGGGGAGCCTACTTCTTCGGGGCAGGGGCCGGGGGCGCCACGTGAGGCGCGGGCTCCGGGGCCGGCGTGGGCGCCGGGGCCGGCTCGCGGGCCTTCTGGGCCTCGGTCGTGATGACCTGGTCCATGGCCTGCTCCAGCGGCTTGTGGGCCGCGACGCCCGGCTGGTCACCCCAGCCGTTCTTCAGCGCCTGCTGCTGGCCGCCCAGCTTCTCGGTCGCGCGCCAGTCCTGTTCGAACAGGCGCTGGTTCACGATGCCAATCTCGTACTGGCCCACCGCGGCCGGACGGGGCGGAGGGCCGTCCGGCTGGGCCTCCTGCATCGTCACGACCTGGACGCGCCAGGCCCACACCGCGCCCGCGAAGAAGAGGACCATGGCACCGACGCCGATGCCGACGACCTTCCCCATGACGATGTGGTCTTCCTCGGCCGCCACGCCATGCGCGCCGACGATGACCCGCGATTCGACTTCGGACTGGGTCTTCTTCATGGCTGCACGTACCTCAGGGACTCCGCGATGTAGGGGTCCTTCACCGGCAGCGTGTACTTTCCGCGCGCCTTCATGAGGGCGTAGCCCACCGCGATGCCGCCCACGCCCACGAAGGCCGTGATGAGCGTCCAGTGGAACGTCGGACCGGCCTCGCCGGAGAACGCCGGCCAGATGAGCCAATACAGGTCCACGGCGTGCATGAGAAGCAGGTAGACGGCCGCCACCCCCAGGAGGCGGGGCTTCTCCTTCAGCTTGCGTGACAGCAGCGTGAAGAACGGCAGCACGAAGTTCAGCAGGAAGATGGCGATGGACATGGGGCGCCACGCTCCGAACATGCGCAGGCCGTACCAGGGCGCCTCTTCCGGGATGTTGGCGATCCACACCAGCAGGAACTGGGAGAAGGCGATGTAGGCCCAGAACGCCGTGAAGGCGAACATCAGCTTGCCCAGGTTGTGGTAGTGCGGCGTCTTCACCAGGCTGCCGTACAGGTCCTTGCCCTGCGCGTTGACCGTGACGAGCGTCAGCATGCAGAAGGCGGCCAGGAAGCTGCCGGCGAAGTAGTAGACGCCGAAGATGGTGGACTGCCACAGCGGCGTGAGGCTCATCAGCCAGTCGAAGGCCGCGAACGTGATGGTCAGCGCCAGGAAGGGCAGGGCGCCCGGGGAGAAGCGGCGCTGCTTCACGGTGAGCTCCAGCCCGCCCGCCTCGTCCTGCTTCGTGCTCCAGCCGTACAGCCGCTGGCTCACGAAGGTCCACACGCCAAAGTAGATGAGCTGACGGACGACGAAGAAGCTGGGGAACAGGTAGCCGTG
Source organism: Corallococcus sp. Z5C101001 (assembly GCF_007352635.1). Taxonomy (NCBI): domain Bacteria; kingdom Pseudomonadati; phylum Myxococcota; class Myxococcia; order Myxococcales; family Myxococcaceae; genus Corallococcus; species Corallococcus sp. Z5C101001. The sequence continues at coordinate 116,043 of NZ_VKLU01000011.1, read as the reverse complement.
CTGCTTGTGGGCCAGGTGCTCCACCTCGATGCCGTGGATGTCCGCGGCCAGGGGCGAGCCCGGGAACCACGGGTAGAGGTACTTCATCAAGGGGATGAAGGCGAGGATGAGCACCGCGAAGACGGGCACCGAGACGGCCATGGTCTCCATGGCGCGCCGCAGGACGATGAGCCACTTGGCCTTCGCCGTGTGGAAGATGGCCAGCATGATGAGGGCGGCCACGCTGATGCCCACCCAGTAGGTGAAGCCCAGCAGATAGCTGAAGCTGGTGGCCTGGGGGTTCATGAAGAACCCCACGGCGGTGAGCACGAGGCCCACCACGCCCAGGCCGAACGCGGGCACCATCAGCTTGGGCGTGCCGGTGTAGCGCTCCATGGCAGTCATCGGTTCTCCTGCGGGACGGGCTGCGCCCCGGCGGTGCTGCGGGCGGCCTGCAGCGCGCGCACGTAGGCGACGACGGCCCAGCGCTCACGCGTGTCGAGCTCACCCGAGAAGGACGGCATGATGCCGTAGCCTTCGTTGATGGCGGTGTAGAAGTGGCCGGCCGGCTTGTCCGCGAGCTCCAGCAGGGACGGCGGCAGGCGCAGCGCCATGTTCTCCGCGACGACGCTGTTGCCGTCTCCGAGCACGCCGTGGCACTGCGAGCAGACGATGTTGTACTTCTTCTGGCCCAGGGCGAGCAGCGGCTTGTCCACCGTCAGGGGGATGGCCGTGACGGCGACGCCGTTGCTGCGGCCCGTGCTGATGCCGGGGTTGCCCACCGGGCGCTCGCGCGGGACGGTCCCGGCCGGGGGCACGCGCATGGCGCGGCCATCCGCCCAGAACTCGGACGTCTCGTAGTACTCGTACTTGGGCTGCGTCTCCATGCGCTGGAGAAACTCCGAGCTGACGTTGCAGCCCGTGAGCGCGGCGAGCCCCGCGGCGGGGATGAGCCACCTCATTCGTTCTCTCCCGAGACGACGGTCACCTGGGTGGCGCCCAGGGCCTTCAACTGGTTCGTGGTGTCCGTCGCGTCCTGCCCCGTGGGGTGGGGCACGCTCAGCCAGTAGCCGTGCGTGGACGCGCTGCGGAAGGCCTCCGCCTCGAAGGCGGGGTGGTAGGGCTGGGGCAGCCGGCTGAGGCCCAGCAGGCCGAAGAAGATGCCGAACGCGGCGAACAGCACGCTCAGCTCGAACGTGATGGGCACCCACGCCGGGAGGCTCAGGAGCGGACGACCGCCGATGTTGAGCGGGTAGTCGATGGTGTTCATCCACGTCTGCATCGTGAGGGCGGTCACCATGCCGGTGAGACCGCCGCCCAGGGCGATGAAGGGCACGCGCGAGGGCGGCAGACCCAGCGCCTCCGACCCGCCGTGCAGCGGGTAGGGGGAGTAGGTGTCCATGCCCAGGAAGCCCTTCTCTCGCATCTGCCGGGTGGCATCCACGAGGGCTTCCGGCGTGGCGAACTCGGCCAGCACCCAGGAATCGAGGACCTTGGCTTCCATGATGCTAGTGCGCTCCGTGGGTGGCCGCGGCGTCCGAGCCGTGGTGTCCGTTGCCATGGGCGGCGTGGGCGGCGTGCTTGAGCTCCAACTGGAGCTCCTTCACCTCGCTCACCGCGACGGCGGGAACGAACTTGAGGAACAGGAGGAACAGGGTGCCGAACAGGCCCAGCGTGCCGATGTAGATGGACCAGTCCACCCAGGTCGGGCGGTAGAGGTCCCACGACGAGGGCAGGAAGTCCTGGGAGAGCGACGTGACGATGATGATGAAGCGCTCGCACCACATGCCGATGTTCACGGCGATGGAGGCCACCCACATGATGGGGATGCTGGTGCGGCACTTCTTGAACCAGAAGATGTTCGGCGTCACCACGTTGCAGGTGATCATCAGCCAGTACACGCCAGCGTAGGGGCCCGTGGCGCGGTTCACGTAGAACGTCCAGAGCTCGTACTGGTTCTGGGAGTACCAGGCGATGAAGTGCTCCATCATGTACCCGTAGGACACGATGAGGCCCGTCGCGAGGATGACCTTGTTCATGTTCTCCAGGTGGCGGTCGGTGATGACGTCCCGGAGGCCCAGGTACTTGCGGGCGGGCACGATGAGCGTGATGACCATCGCGAAGCCGCTGAACACGGCGCCGGCCACGAAGTAGGGCGGGAAGATGGTCGCGTGCCAGCCGGGCAGCTGCGACACGGCGAAGTCGAACGACACGATGGTGTGCACGGACACCACGAGCGGCGTCGAAAGGCCGGCGAGCAGCAGGTAGGCGATCTTATAGTTGTGCCAGTGGCGGCCGGAGCCGCGCCAGCCCAGGGCGAACAGGCCGTAGATGGTGCGCTGGAGCTTCGTCTTGGACGAATCCCGCAGGGCGGCCAGGTCCGGGATGAGGCCCACGAACCAGAAGAGCGCGGACACCGTGAGGTACGTCGAGATGGCGAACACGTCCCACACCAGCGGCGAGCGGAACTGCGGCCACGCGCCCAGGGTGCTGGGGTAGGGGAACAGCCAGAAGGCGAACCAGGGACGGCCCGTGTGGAGCAGCGGGAAGAGGCCCGCGCACATGACCGCGAACAGCGTCATGGCTTCCGCGAAGCGGTTGATGCTCGTGCGCCACTTCTGCTGGAAGAGCAGGAGGATGGCGGAGATGAGCGTGCCGGCGTGGCCGATACCGACCCACCAGACGAAGTTGATGATGTCGAACGCCCAGCCGACCGGCTGGTTGTTGCCCCACACGCCGATGCCGCGCGCCAGGGTGTAGGTCACGCCGACGACGAGCAGGCCCAGCGCCGCGGACGTGATGCCCAGCAGCATGAACCAGCCCTTGCCGGGCTTGCGCCAGACATGGTCCAGCAGCGTTTCATTGAGGGACTTGTCGTCGTGGTGCGGCGCGACGAGGTCCCGGGGCTCGAGCGGGTCGAGCGGGAGTGCGTGAGCGGTCTCGGCCATGACGGTCAGTGACCTCCTTCGTGCGCCGACGCCGCCTCAGCGGGGGCCGCGGCCACGAGGGCGGGGTTGGGGTTTCGCAGGCGGATGAGGTGGGCGGTGCGGGGACGGGTGCCCAGCTCGTGCAGCAGCCGGTACGCACGCTCGTCCTCGTGGAGCTGGGTGACGCGCTGGGCGGGATCCGCGAGCGAGCCGAAGGCGATGGCCTGCGTGGGGCAGGTCTGCTGGCACGCCGTCTGGAGCTCCTTCTCCTGGATGAGGCGCTTCTCGATGCGGGCGTTGATGCGCACGCGCTCGATGCGCTGGACGCAGTACGTGCACTTCTCCATGACGCCGCGAGCACGGACGGTGACGTCCGGGTTCATCAGCATCTTCTCCGTCGGCGTCTTGCCCTGCGTGTAGTGCAGGTAGTTGAAGCGACGGACCTTGTACGGGCAGTTGTTGGAGCAGTACCGCGTGCCGACGCAGCGGTTGTACACCATGTCGTTGAGGCCCTCGTCCGAGTGCACGGTGGCGTTCACCGGGCAGACGTACTCGCAGGGGGCCTTCTCGCAGTGCACGCACGCGACGGGCTGCATGACCATGGCGGGGTCGTTCTCGTTGCCCTCGAAGTAGCGGTCGATGCGCAGCCAGGCCATCTCACGGCCGCGGCCCACCTGCTCCTTGCCGACGACGGGGATGTTGTTCTCCGCCTGGCAGGCCACGACGCACGCGTTGCAGCCCGTGCAGCGCGACAGGTCGATGGACATGCCCCACTTGTAGCCCTGCTCCGGGTTCTTCGCGTACTCGAAGTCGGGCAGGTTGTTCTGCTTGCCCAGCACCAGCTCGCCCTGGACGCGCTCGAGCACGTGCTCCGTCGCCTTGGACGGGTGCTTGAGCTCGCTGACGGACATGTCGAGCGCCAGCGGGCGGCCCTCCATGCGCCAGTGGTACTGGGTGCGGGCGAAGGTGTGGCTGCCGCGGACCTTGCTGAGCTTCGCGCCGCTGTCGAACCAGGGGGCGCTCACGGTGCGCAGCAGGTTGGCGTTGAAGCCCACGCCCTTGGCCACCACCTCGTGCAGGCCGGTGCGGCCGTAGCCCAGGGCCACGGTGACGGTGTCATCCGCGTTGCCGGGGAGGATGGTGACGGGGACCTGGAGCTTGCGGCCGCCGTACTCCAGCTCCGCGAGGTGGCCGTTCTCCAGGCCCAGCCGCGCGGCGGTGGCGGGGCTGAGGATGGCGGCGTTGTCCCAGACGATCTTCGTGATGGGGTCCGGCAGCTCCTGCAGCCACGCGTTGTTCGCGAAGCGGCCGTCCAGCAGCTTGTAGTCGGAGACGAAGTTGATCTCCAGGTCACCGCCCGCCGGCGCCTGGTACGCGGACACCAGCTTGGACGCGGCGCCCGCGTCCGGGGCGGCCGTCAGCGCGGTGGCGATGCTGCCGGGGACGATGCCCTCGGAGACCCAGGTCTCCCAGCGGGACTCGAAGTCGCCGTGGCCGGCCTCGGCGCCCTGCGCGGACCAGTACTCACGGAGCAGCTGGTAGGCGGGGCGGAACGGCTGGTCGAGGAACAGCGCGTACAGCTCCGCTTCCGGCACGCCGTTGAAGAGCGGCTGGATGAGGGGCTGCGAAATGGTGACGGTGCCGTCCACCGCGCGGCCGTCGCTCCAGGTCTCCAGCTGGTGCGCCAGGGGCACGAACCAGTCGGCGAACTTGGAGGTCTCGTCCTCGTAGCTGCCCGCGTACAGGACGTTCAGCGCCTTGCGGTTGGCGTTCTGCTTGGGGTCCAGCACCTCCGCCAGGCCCGCGTCCACCGGCAGGGTGTAGACCGGGTTGGAGGCGGTGATGACCAGCGTGTCCACGCGGCCGGCCTTGATGTCCTCCACCAGGGAGTGGATCTCCGCGAGGCCCGCGGCCTCCGGGGCGACGGCCGGGACGACCTTCACGGTCGTGCCCAGGTTGCTCAGCGCGGCGTTGATGGCCTGCGCGAGCGCGTGCACGGCGGCGGGCTGACGCTCACCGGCGAGCACCACGCCGCGGCCGGCCTTGGACTTGAGGTCCGCGGCCACGGCCTGCACCCACGAGCCGACTTCCGGACGGAGCGCGCCGGCCTTGCCGGCCGCGGTGGCGCCGAGGCTGGCGGCGGAGCCGCCCACGGCCTGCGCCAGCGCCGCGGCGACGCCGAAGACCTCGGCGGACTTCACGCGCAGGCGGTGGTCGGCCATGCCGCCGGTGATCGACATCCGGGGCTCGGCGACGTAGAGGCGGTTGAGCTCGCCGTTCTTCGGGTCGCGGCGGTCGGCGAACTGGCGCGACAGGGCCAGGTTCTCCGGGCGGCTCTCCAGGAAGTCGGCGTCCAGGGAGACGATGATGTCCGCGCGGGTCAGGTCGTAGACCGGCTGCACCGGCTGACCGAAGAGGGCGCGGTGCGCCTCCGCGGAGGCGTCATAGGACACGGACGCGAACGCGTGGAAGCGCGCCGAGGGCAGCTTGCGCTGGATGCGGGCCTTGATGTCGCGCAGCAGCGGGGAGCTGGTGGGCTCGGAGAGGAAGCGCACGCGGGCGCCGCCGTCGGCCGTGGCCTTCTGGCTCACCAGCTGGGTGATGTCCTCGGTCAGCGTGCGCAGGGCGCGCGGGTTGGTGCCCTGGCGCAGCACGCGGGCGCGCTGGGGGTCGTAGAGGGAGAGCAGGAACGCCTGCTCGAAGATGCCCGCCGCGCCCTGGTTGATGGGGTGCTGGGGGTTGCCCTCGACCTTGACCGGGCGGCCCTCACGCGCGGTGATGAGCAGGCCGGAGGTGTGGCCGGCGAGCGTCATGCCGGACGCGTAGTGCAGCGGGTTGCCGGGGGTCACTTCCGGCGGCGTCTTCGTGTACGGCACCATCCGCTCATCCTGCGGGCGGGTGCTGCACGCGGTGACGCCGGCCAGGGCGAGCGACGCGCCCATCAGCTGCATGAACTCGCGGCGGGCGAAGCCGGTGGGGGGCAGGTCCGCGCCGACGGGGAACTCCGGGCGGGTCTCCTCCAGGAACTCCGGCGTGGCGAGCTTCTCCTCCAGGCCGAGCCAGTAGGTCTTGCCGTACGCGCCCTCCGCCGGGACCGCGCGGGTGGTGGCGTGCTCGAGCGCCTCGGCCACGACATCGTCGTGGTCGTGCGCGTGGGGGGCGGCCTCGTTGCGGCCCGAGACGACCGGGAGCGCGAACGACGAGGGGGTGTCCTGCGCGGGCGCGCTGTCAGGCTTGGTGTTCATCGGTGGCATGTGGAGCAGCTCGTGCGCGAGTGAACGTCGTATTCCTTGGAGAGCTTCTCAGCCAGCTCGGCGGCCTCGGCCTTATCGGCGGGCGGGGCCCAGGTCATGCTGGTGATGAACTCCGCGGGGCGGAGGTTGGGGGCCGGGTTGCGGTGGCAGTCCAGGCACCAGCTCATCGTCAGCGGGGCGGCCTGCTCGATGGCGCCCATCTGGTCCACGCGGCCGTGGCAGGTGGCGCAGCCGACGCCCTTGCCCACGTGGATGGAGTGGTTGAAGTAGACGAAGTCCGGCAGGTTGTGGACGCGGACCCAGGGGATGGGCTGGTCGGCGAAGAACGCCTTGCGGACCTCGGTGAGGTACGGGCTCTTGTTCCACACCTGCGCGTGGCAGGACATGCACACGGTGGTGGAGGGGATGCCCGCCGACGGGGACTTCTCCACCGTCCAGTGACAGTAGCGACAGTCGATCTGCTCGTCACCGGCGTGGTGCCGGTGGTCGAACTCGATGGGCTGTTCCACCGGGTGCGCCTGATTGGTCACGTGCGGGGAGCGCACATAAGCCAGGAGGCCGCCGATGGCGATGGCGGGCACCGCGAGGAGCATCGCGGCCGACAGGCGCGACACCGTATTCGTCCAACGTGGGAAGAGAGGGCCGCTCATACCAGGACCAGGGGCAAGGGGACTGAAGGCGACATGAAAGCAGGGGTGGACGCGGGAGAACCGTCCGGCGCGAAAGTCGAGGGGGCCATCCCGGCCCCGGTGGACCGGGCGGGCGGTGGCTCCTGGCGCTCAGACGGCAAGGCAGTCACGTCCAACGAACCTCTAGGATGGTGCCGTGGGCGCGGGTCCCTCATGCATTTCCCGACCCAATGCGGCGCGGGACCATCAACCATCAACACGGCAGTGTCAACCATTCTGTGGGGAGTGGGAATAAGGATCGCTTAGCACTTCCCGGGGCGGTTGCGACAAGTTGCCCGCGCGCGGTGATGAATCCCGCTTCTGGAGATCGGAAGGGAGCATTGCGCGAAGGCGCCCGCGCCCCGGCCTCAATCCCTCTCAGGGTGCGCGCTACAGGGCGAGACGGTTCGCGCCAGCCCTGAAGCGCGGCTACTCGGAGTCCGGGTCGCGCCAGCGCTCGCGGCGCTTCTGGAGCAGCCGGTCCACCAGGTCGCGCACGCGGGCGTCGCGGTGGAAGTTCGCGTCGTGGCGGCTGCCCTTGCCCTGGTTGCAGCGGGCACACGCGAGGCCCAGGTTCTCCAGGGCGTCCGTGCCGCCCGCGGTCCGGGGCACGATGTGCTCGATGGTGGCGCGGCTGATGGGCTCGCCGTCCAGGGCGACGGTGAGGTGCGCGTTGCAGTGCAGGCACTTGCCCATCCACACCTCGGTGCCCCGGTGCGGGACGCGCTCGAAGGTGGCGTCCGTGGCGATGATCCCCAGGACCCGGCGGCGCTTGGCGTGGCTCATGGCGCTAGCCCCCTACGTATCAGCACTGCTTCTAGTGAAACATTAGCTCCACTCGATGCAGTCGCTTCTCTAATGGTGCCCACCGCGCGCCACCGACGCGAGTGGACGAGGTTCCCCGCGAGCAGGCGCCTCCCGGGTGCCCGTGGCGGCGGGGGCGCTGGAGAGCGGCGACAGGCCGTCGTGCGGCATGGCCGGGAGGACGGGGGAGGCCGTGCCGCGGGATGGACTCCGTCCTGACCCAGTGCGGGTCGGCCGTGGCGTGCCCCCTGCCCGGGGCAGTGCGGGGCGCGCCGCTCCGGCCGCGGCCGCTCCACATCCGCGCTCGGCAGGCGGGGTAGGTATCGGCGTGGGACCCGCGCTCCTTGGGAGTGTCCCTGGAGCAGCGCCTCCCGCCTCGCGCTCTTCTCCGGTGCCGACCGCGTGAGCCGCGTCGCGATGCCCGCCTCGCGGCTCGCTTCCTACCCGTGCAGGAGCTCCTCGGCCACGAGGCGTGGATCATCCCGGTGATAGGCGTGGAGGCCGAGCGCCGCATCGGTGCTGGACGTGTGGCGGCTCACCACCTTGAAAGGCGCGCACGCGGGGGGCGCGTGCCCTGGTCGTCGCCGGTGAGGACCCACACTTCACTCCGATGCTCGTCGCGGAGCCCTTCGCCGCCCCGCACGTGGCGCTTGGGGTGGGCGCTCATGGTCAGCGTCTCGCCGTACTCCATCAAGTCGATGACCGCGTTCGCGCTCAGCCGGCGCTGCGACAGGCTCAACCCCGCGCGGGCTCCCAGGTCGCGCTGAGTGCCGCTCCGGGCGGGGGCATCACGCGCGTGCGTCCGGGCCATGCTTGAGACGCAAACGACGGGGGCCGGGACCGGAGGGCCCCTTGGATGGCCTGCGCGAACGGGGGATAAACCCAGAGCCCCTCTTCGCCAGGACCCCTTCGTGACGCCAACGCCCGCGCTGCTCCTGTGTCTTGCCCTCACGCAGTCCGAACCGCCTCCCGCGTCGGTGCTCGAATACAGCGGGCCGATGAGCGAGGAGTCGGGAGCGGTGGATCGGGAGGAGATCCAGTTCACCGCGTTCGCGCCGGGACAACTGCTCTACCTGGGCGTGGATGAAGCGAACCTGCGCGCGACCGCGGCGGCGGATGGCGCCCGCGTCCAGACGCTGATGCTGGGCACGCCCGTTCGCGTGATGGCGGCGGGAGCCCGGGCGACGGTGGGGGAGTACGTCAACGCCTGGTATCAGGTGTCGGTCGTGGACGCGCAGGCCCCGCAGGGGACGGCGCCCGTCACGGGGTGGCTCTTCGGGAACACGCTCACGCCGTTCCGCTTCGAGGCCGACCTGGATGGCGACGGCGAGCTGGAAGTGGCCACGGTGGTGATGAGCAATGAGTTCAAGGCCCGCGTGCGCGTGCTGGAGCCGAACGTGAAGCCGCCGCGCCGGGTGAGCAGCGTGGACGTGGACGTGGCGTCCACGGTGTATGGCGGAGGGAGGGGCGGTCCGGTGGACGTGAAGCTCCTCCCCGCAAAGAAGGCGGGCGTGCCGCTGTTGCAGTTGGACTCCGCGCCGGAGCGCTGCGGCGACTTCGTCACCTCGTATGTGAGCTACACGGGGACCGGCGGCAAGAAGGGCGTGCTCGGCAAGGCGCGGCTCGCGCTGGTGCTGGGCGGACTGAAGGATCCTCCGAACGAGAGCACCTTCAAGGTCTCCTTCCAGGCCGCCAAGAAGCAGGTCCTGGTGACCCGGACGAGCATCGAGGAGGAAGAAGGACAGCCCCAGAAGGTTACGGAGCGCAAGGTGTATCAGTGGCAGGACGGCGAGTACGCCGAGGTCAAGAAGCCCGCCTCGCCGGACGCCGTGTCGGAAGTGAAGCCGTAGACGCAGGGCCCGGAAGGCCGGGCACCCGGGCGCCCCTCCGGGTGGTGGATGAGGGGCCAGGGCAATCGACCATGGATGCGCAGGAGCGGAAGGCAGCCTACCGGCAGCGCGCGGAAGCAGGCCAGGCGGTGCCGGTGTCGGTGGAGCTGCCGGCGGACCTGGATACGCCGCTGTCGGCATACCTGAAGCTGGGCGGCGGTGGCCGCGGCTTCATCCTCGAGTCGTGCTACGGCGGCGAGCGCTTCGGGCGCTACAGCCACGTGGGCGCGAATCCCGCGGGCCGCGTGCGGCTGGACGCGGACGGGCTCACGTTGTGGCGGGGCTCGCACGAGGAGCGCCGCGAGGGCCGCCCCCTGGATGTCCTGCGCACCCTGTGGCGCGAGCTCTCCGTGGCCACGCTGCCGGGTGAAGCGCCCTTCCTGGGCGGACTCGTGGGTTACCTGGGCTACAACGCCACGTCGTGGTTCGAGCCGCGCGTGCCGGACCGGCACCCGCGCGATACCGGCTTCCCGGACTCGGAGTGGCTGGTGGCCGAGGACTTCGTCACCCACGACACGCGCACCCAGACGCTCAAGGCCATCGCCATCGCGCGGCCCGCGCTGCATGGCAGCGTCGAGCAGGCGCTGAAGGACGCGGAGGCCCGCGCGGAGGCGATGGCGCAGAAGCTGCGCCAGCCGCTGCCGCAAGAGGCCTACGCACCCGCGCCTTCGCAGAAGAACGCCGCCGCGCCCGTCGCGTGCTGGGACCGCGAGGGCTACGCCGCGGCGGTGGAGAAGGTGAAGGAGTACGTGCGCGCGGGCGACTGCTTCCAGGCGGTGCTCGCGCGGAGGTTCGAGGCGAAGGGCGCCATCCCCCCGCTGTCGCTCTACCGGGCGCTCCGGCGGGTGAACCCGTCGCCCTACCTGTTCCTGGTGGACCTGGGCGAGGCGCGAGCGCTGGTGGGCGCGTCGCCGGAGCTGCTGGTGCAGGTGCGTGACGGAGACGTGGTGGTGCGGCCCATCGCGGGCACGCGCCGCCGGGGCGGCTCCGAGGCCGAGGATCAGGCGCTGGAGAAGGAGCTGCTCGCGGACGAGAAGGAGCGCGCCGAGCACATCATGCTGGTGGACCTGGGGCGCAACGACGTGGGCCGGGTGGCGGCCCCGGGCACCGTGCGCATCGAGGACCTGATGATCATCGAGCGCTACAGCCACGTGATGCACATCGTGTCCCAGGTGCGCGGCAAGCTGGACACGACGCGCTTCGATGCGCTGGATGCGCTGGCGAGCACCTTCCCGGCGGGCACCGTGTCGGGCGCGCCCAAGATTCGCGCGATGCAGATCATCGACGAGCTGGAGCCCATGCGGCGCGGGCCCTATGCCGGCGCGGTGGGCTACCTGTCCTTCTGCGGCACGCTGGACGTGGCCATCGCGCTGCGCACCTTCTTCGTGGATGGCGACCGCACGATGTGGACCGCCGGCGCGGGGCTGGTGGCGGACTCGGAGCCGATGAAGGAAGCGGACGAGACGGAAGCGAAGGCGGGGGCCATGGCGGCCGCGCTGCGCCTGGCGCGCGAGGGAGGTGGGCGGTGATCCTCGTCATCGACAACTACGACTCCTTCACGTTCAACCTCGTGCAGCTGCTCTACACGCTGGGCGCGGAGGTGAAGGTCGTGCGCAACGACGCGCTGGATGCCGCCGGGGTCGCGGCGTCGGGCGCGTCCCACCTGGTGGTGTCGCCGGGGCCGTGCACGCCGCACGAGGCCGGGGTGAGCGTGGCGGCCATCGCCCAGTCGCGCGTGCCGGTGCTGGGCGTGTGCCTGGGACACCAGTCCATTGGCGCGGCCTTCGGCGGGCAGGTGGTGCGCGCGCCGGAGCCCGTGCACGGCAAGGCCGCGCGCATCCGGCATGACGGCACCGGCGTGTTCACGGGCCTGAGCCAGGGCTTCCAGGCGGCGCGGTACCACTCGCTGGTGGTGGCCGCGGAGTCGCTGCCCCCGGAGCTGGAGGCCACGGCCTGGAGCCAGGACGGGCTGGTGATGGCGCTGCGTCACCGGACGCGGCCGGTGGTGGGCCTCCAGTTCCATCCGGAGAGCGTGCTGACGCCGGAGGGCCCGGTGCTGGTGCGTAACTTCCTGGAGGGCCGGCGGTAGCGCCTACTCCTTCAGGTGCGTGGTGTCGTTCCATCCCGAGAGGACCGGTTGACTGCGGCCGGCCTCGAAGCCCAGGACGCTGATGGAGGCGGTGCTCAGGTGGAAGAGCCTGCCGTCGTCCGGGGGCAGGCCCAGCCAGCGCGCGGCGAGGATGCGCAGCAGGTGTCCGTGGGAGAAGAGGAGCACGTCGTCCTGGAGGGCGCGCGCCTCCGCGATGACGCGGTCCGCGCGGGCGCCCACCTGCTCCATCGTCTCCCCGTTGGGGACGCCGTCGTTCCACAGCGTCCAGCCCGGGCGCGTGGTGCGGATGTCCGCGCCGGTGCGGCCCTCGTAGTCGCCGTAGTTGAACTCCATCAGGTCGTCGCGCTTCTGGGCCACGTCGCCGTAGCCGGCGAGCACGCAGGTCTCCAGGGCGCGGGTCAGCGGGCTGGTCCACACGGCGGCGAAGCGCCAGGCGCGCAGGGGCACGCGGAGGCGCTCGCCCATGAGACGGCCCTCTTCCACGAGGGGCAGGTCGGTGCGGCCGGTGTGCTGGCCGCTGCGGCTCCACTCCGTCTCACCGTGACGGACGAGGACCACCTGGGGCGCGCGAGTGTTCATGGCGCCAATCTGTGTCAGCCCGTGGCGGGACGGGAGGGAAAAGTTCAGCGCTCCCGCTTCCGTGTTCGCCACTCCTCACGACTCTGGCCCCAGATCTCCACGGGGTGGTCGTCGTAGGGCGCGGGCAGCGCCCCCATGCGCAGGAAGCGCGAGCCCAGCCGCTCGGCCACCTTCTTCGAAGGCGTGTTCTCCGGGGAGATGGAGTGGATGACCTCCGTCCACCCGAGCGTGTCGAAGGCCCAGTCGATGGTGGCCGTGGCGCCCTCGGTCGCGTAGCCCTTGCCCCAGGCCTCGCGCGGCATCCCCCAGCCGACCTCGGTGCCCGGCCAGCCCTCCGGCTTCCAGGGCCCGAGCCGGCCCACCCACTTCCCGGTGGACTTCTCGAGCATGGAGAACATGGCGTAGCCCTGGAGCGCCCACGAGCCAGCCATGGCGCAGACCGCGCGCCACACGGAGGAGCGCGGCTGGAGTCCGCCGATGTACTTCGCGGCCTCCGGGTCCGCCATCATCGCCGCGAAGCCGTCCAGGTCGTCGAGCGTGGGGGGACGCAGGATGAGGCGAGGGGTTTCGAGTGTGGGGCCCAGGGTTGGCATGGGGCGGATTCTAGCGCTTCAGGCCCTGCTTGATGTCCGCGCAAAGCCGCCGCGCCGCGCCCGGGCCATCCGTGTACGCGGCGCGCACCAGGGCGCTGCCCACCACGACGCCGTCGGCGTGGGCCACCAGCGTCCGGGCCGTCTCCGCGTTGGAGATGCCGAAGCCCGCGACCACGGGCACGGACGCGGCCCGGCGCACCAGGTCCAGCCGCTGAGACAGGTCCGGCGGCAGCTCCGAGCGCATGCCGGTGACGCCCGCCACGGACACGCAATAGACGAAGCCCCGGGCGTCCTTCGCGATGGCCTCCGCCCGCGCGGGCGGCGTCGTGGGCGCGCAGAGGGGGATGAGGTCCATGCCTTCCCGGTCGAACGCGGCGCGGATGCCCGCGCTCTCCTCGGGGGGCAGGTCCGGGAGGATGGTGCCCACGATGCCCCGCTCGCGCGCGAGCTTCGCGTAGCGCTCTTCTCCCAGCGCCATCACCACGTTGACGTACGTCATGATGACCAGCGGCGTCTCCGGGCAGCGGCGGCGCACCTCGGGCACCACCTCGTCCAGCACGCGGCGCAGGTTGGCGCCCGCCTTGAGGGCCCGCTCCGACGCGGCCTGGATGACGGGGCCGTCCGCGATGGGGTCGCTGAACGCCACGCCAATCTCCAGCACGTCCGCGCCGCCCTCCACCATCGCCGCGAACACGTCCACGGACCGGGGCAGGTCCGGGTCTCCCGCCATGGCGTAGGCCACCAGCGCGCCCTCGCCCCGGGCCTTCGCGCGGGCGAACGCCTTGCCCAGTTCTCCGCTCATGACTTCACCCCCGTCGCCGGAGGCACACCCCGCGCGGAGATGGTCGCCACGTCCTTGTCGCCTCGGCCCGAGCAGTTGATGATCAAGTGTTGACCCTTGCCCATGTCACGGGCCAGGGAGCGCGCCGCCGCGAACGCATGCGATGTCTCCAGCGCGGGGAGGATGCCCTCCGTGCGCGCGACTTCGTAGAAGGCGGCCAGGGCCTCGTCGTCCGTCGCGGTGCGCACCTCCATGCGCCCCGTCTTCGCCAGGTGCGCCAGCTCCGGCCCCACGCCCGGGTAGTCCAGGCCCGCGGAGATGCTGTGCGCCTCTTGAATCTGGCCGTGCTCGTCCTGGAGGACCAGGGAGCGCGAGCCGTGCAGCACGCCCTCCGTGCCCAGGGTCAGCGACGCGCCGTGCTGGCCGGACTGGAGGCCGTGGCCCGCCGCTTCCACGCCCACCAGCCGCACCGCGGTGTCCGGGATGAAGGGGTGGAGCGCGCCGATGGCGTTGGAGCCGCCGCCCACGCACGCGATGATGGCGTCTGGCAGCCGGCCCAGCGCGGCGAGCGTCTGGGCGCGAATCTCCCGGCCGATGACGGATTGGAAGTCGCGCACGATGGTGGGGTAGGGGTGGGGACCCGCCGCGCTGCCGATGACGTAGTAGGTGTCCTGCACCTGCGACACCCAGACGCGCATGGCCTCGTTCATCGCGTCCTTGAGCGTGCGTGAGCCGGACTCCACCGGCCGCACCACCGCCCCCAGCGCGCGCATGCGGAAGACGTTGAGCGCCTGCCGCTCCACGTCCAGCGCGCCCATGAACACCTCGCACGGCAGGCCGAAGAGCGCGCACGCGGTGGCGGTGGCCACGCCGTGCTGGCCCGCGCCTGTCTCCGCGATGATGCGCTTCTTGCCCATGCGCCGGGCGAGCAGCACCTGGCCCACGGTGTTGTTGATCTTGTGCGCGCCCGTATGGGCCAGGTCCTCGCGCTTGAGCCACACCTGGGCGCCGCCCCAGGATTCGGTGAGGCGGTGCGCGGGCGTCAGCGTCGTGGGCCGCCCCACGAACTCGCGCAGCACGCGGGTGACTTCGTCTCCGAAGCCGGTGTCCTGCTGCGCCTTCGCGTAGGCCTCTTCCAGCTCCAGCAGCGCCGGGACCAGGGTCTCCGGCACATAGCGTCCGCCGTAGCGGCCGAAGCGGCCCACGGCAGTGTCCGTCGTCATGGCACTAACTCCAGAGGTTGAGGGACCGGACGGTGCGCACGAAGGCGCGCACCGCATCCAGGTCCTTGATGCCAGGGGCGGACTCCACGCCGCTGGCGACATCCACGCCGTAGGGCCGGGTGGCCATCACGGCCTCGGCCACGTTCGAGGGCTTGAGGCCGCCGGCGACCAGCACGGGTGCGCCGCAGTCTCCCAGCTGCTTCACCAGCGACCAGTCGAAGGTGACGCCGCCACCGCCGTAGCCTGGGGCCGCGCCGTCCAGGAGCAGCCCCGCGACGTCGCCCACGCCGACGTAGGCGCGGGCCCGGGCCACGTCCTCGGGCCCGCGTACGCGCAGCGCCTTGATGACGGGCACGCCGTAGCCAGAGCAGGCCTCGGGCGGCTCGTCGCCGTGGAGCTGCACGGCGGTGAGGCCGCACTCGCGCACACGAAGGCGGATGTCGTCCGGCTTCGCGTTGACGAACACGCCGACCACCGCGCCCAGCGGAGGCCGCGTGCGCGACAGCGCCGCCGCCGTGGACAGGTCCACGAAGCGGGGCGAGCCCGGATGGAAGTTGAGCCCCATCGCGTCCGCGCCCGCGGCCCAGACGCCCCGAGCATCCTCGAGGCGCGTCACGCCGCAGACCTTGACGGTGACGTTCACGCGCCGCCGCCTTCCAGGCCGAGCAGCCGGCGCAGGGCACGGCCTGGATCCGCGTCGCGCAGGAGCGATTCGCCCACGAGGACGGCGTCGGCGCCCGCGTCGCGTGCGGCGGTGAGGTCCGTCAGGTGCTTGAGGCCGCTCTCCGCCACCAGCGCGGTGGAGCGGGAGCGCAGCGCGGGCATCACCCGGAGCGCAGTGCCGGTGTCCGTCTTCAGCGTGGCGAGGTTGCGGTTGTTGAGGCCGATGATGGAGGCGCCCGCGGCGAGCGCGCGCTCGGCGTGCGCCTCCGTGTGGGCTTCCACGAGAGCGGCCACTCGCACCTGCTTCGCCGCGGCGACCATTTCGCGCAGGAGGGAGTCCTCGAGCGCGTCCGCGATGAGCAGCACCGCGTCCGCGCCCCAGGCCGCGCTCTCCTCTACTTCGCTGGCGGCGACAAGGAAGTCCTTGCGCAGGACGGGGATGCCGACGGCGGTCCGGACCGCGACGAGGTCCTCCAGGCTGCCGCCGAAGTCCGGCCCATCGGTGAGCACGCTGATGGCGCAGGCGCCCGCGGCTTCATAGGCCCGGGCCACCGCGACCACGTCCGCGTGAGGGAAGGCGCCGCCCGATGGGCTCTTGCGCTTCACCTCCGCGATGACGTTGACAGGGGTCCCGGGGACGCGGCGCACCAGTGCCTGCGCGAAGTCCCGCGTGGGGGGATGCGAGCCGTGCGCGGGGGCAGGGCGGGTTCCCAGCTCCCGGCGCTTGCGCGCCATGATGACGTCCAGCGTGCCGGGGGCTTCCGCCGTGGCGGTGTTTGAGGAGGCCGTCATGACAGGCTTCCTCGCTTCATAGGGGCATGCGTCTTCACTCGGTGCTCGATGCCGAAGGTGGCCATCCGCTTCATGGTGGGTGCGGCGGTCGTCAAGGCTGTGCCCTCCGCACCACGACGCAGATGCGCCGTCACTTGGCCCCAAGCGATGGCGGCCGTTGCCTGCTTCGCGATGCAGGCGGCGGTCGTCATGGCAGTGGCCTCCGCACCACGACGCGTCTTCGTCTTCGCTGGGCCCCAGGTGATGGCGGCCGCTGCTCGCTTCGCGATGGAGTCGGCGGTCGTCATGGCTGTGCCCTCCGCACCATGACGCGTCTTCGTCTTCGCTGGGCCCCAGGTGATGGCGGCCGCTGCTCGCTTCGCGATGGAGTCGGCGGTCGTCATGGCTGTGCCCTCCGCACCATGACGCGTCTTCGTCTTCGCTGGGCCCCAGGTGATGGCGGCCGCTGCTCGCTTCGCGATGGAGTCGGCGGTCGTCATGGCTGTGCCCTCCGCACCATGACGCGTCTTCGTCTTCGCTGGGCCCCAGGTGATGGCGGCCGCTGCTCGCTTCGCGATGGAGTCGGCGGTCGTCATGGCAGTGCCCTCCGCACCATGACGCGTCTTCGTCTTCGCTGGGCCCCAGGTGATGGCGGCTGCTGCTCGCTTCGCGATGGAGTCGGCGGTCGTCATGGCAGTGCCCTCCGCACCATGACGCGTCTTCGTCTTCGCTTGGCTCCAAGTGCTGGAGGCCACCTCCCGCTTCACGATGCAAGCGGCGGTCGCCAGGGCAGTGCCCTCCGCACCATGACGCGGATCCATCGCCACCTGATGCAAGGTGCCGGAGGCTCCCGCCTGCTTCGCGCTCGAAACGGCGGTTGTCATGGCCGCCGCCCGCGTGTCAGAGGCGCGCGCTGACAGGTTGCCTCGGGGACTGAGGGCTACCGCTGTGTGGGGATCCAAAGCGCGCGCCGTCATGCCGCGGCCTTCTGGATGAGCGCGGTCAGCTTTTGCTCGGCGGCACCGGAGTCGATGGCGTGTTCCGCGCGCTTCACGCCGTCCTTCAGCGTGTCCACCAACCCCACGATGAGCAGCGCCGCCGCCGCGTTGAGCAGCACCGCCGTGCGCACGCCGTCGCGCTCGCCCGCGAGCAGCGCGCGCAGCCTCCGGGCGTTCTCCTCCGCGTCGCCTCCCGCGATGGACTCACGCGCCACCGTGGACAGGCCCGCATCCTCCGGCGTCACCGTGAAGCGGCGCACCGTGCCGTCCGCGCACAGCTCCGCGACCTCCGTGGGCGCGCACGGTGAAATCTCATCCAGTCCGTCGTGCCCGTGCACCACCCATGCACGACGGCTGCCCAGGCGCCCCAGCACGCGCGCGGTCTGCTCCACGCGCTGCCGGTCGAAGGTCCCCAGCAACTGGTAGCGCGCCCCCGCCGGGTTCGTCAGCGGCCCCAGCAGGTTGAACACGCTGTGGAAGCCCAGGTCCCTGCGCGCCTGCGCCACGTGCCTCAGCGCACTGTGGTGCGACGGCGCGAAGAGGAAGCCCACCCCGTGCTCGTCGATGTCGCGCGCCACCTGCGCGTGCGCCCGCTCCATGGAGACACCCAGCACCGCGAGCACATCCGCGCTGCCACAACGACTGGAGACCGCGCGGTTGCCGTGCTTGGCCACCGTCACCCCCGCCCCGGCGGCCACGAAGGCCACCGCGGTGGAGATGTTGAAGGTGTGCGCCCCGTCACCCCCCGTACCGCAGGTGTCGAGCACCACCTCCGCCTGGGGAGAAATCTTCGCCGCGCAGGCCCGCATGGCCTCCGCCGCGCCGAGGATCTCGTCCTCGGTCTCCCCCTTCATGCGCAGCGCCGCCGCCAGCGCGCCTACCTGCGCGGCGGATGCCTCGCCCGCGAGCATCTGGCCCATCACGGAGGCCATCTCCTCGCGGGAGAGGTCGCGCCGGCCCACCACCCTGCCCAGCGCTTCCTTGAGGGTCATGGTCTATCCCAGCCGGACCACTTCGCGTCCCATCGCCTGCGCGATGGCACGCACCTCGCCCATGGCCTTCTCGAACTCGGAGAAGTCCAGCGACTGGAAGCCGTCCGACTTCGCGCGCGGCGGATCCGGGTGCACCTCGACGATGATGCCGTCGGCGCCCGCGGCGATCGCCGCCCGCATCATCGCCGGCACCGCCTTGCGCACGCCGATGCCGTGCGAGGGGTCCACGAAGACGGGCAGGTGCGTCAGCGCCTTGAGCATGGGCACCGCGTTCAGGTCCAGCGTGTTGCGGGTCATGTTCTCGAACGTGCGGATGCCACGCTCGCAGAGGATGACCTGCGTGTTGCCCCGCGCGACGATGTACTCGGCCGCCATCAGGAGCTCCTTGATGGTGGCGCTGATGCCGCGCTTGAGCAGGACGGGCTTGCGCGTCTCGCCCACCGCCTCCAGCAGGCTGAAGTTCTGCATGTTGCGCGCGCCAATCTGCAGGATGTCGGTGTGCTCCGCGACGGAGGCCAGCGTCGCCGTGTCCTTCACCTCCGTGGTGACGAGCAGGCCCGTCTCCTGGCGTGCCTCCGCCAACAGCTGGAGGCCGTCGCCCTTGAGGCCCTGGAACTCATAGGGGCTGGTGCGCGGCTTGAACGCGCCGCCGCGCAACATGGTCGCGCCGGCCTTCTTCACCGCCTGGGCGGTGGAGATGATCTGCTCGCGCGACTCCACCGAACAGGGGCCCGCGATGACGTGGATGGCGGCGCCACCAATGGTGAGGTCGCCCACGCGCACCAGGCTGTCCTCGGGCTTCACCTCACGGCTGACCAGCTTGAACGGCTGGGAGATGGAGACCGCGTCCGCGACGCCGGGCAGCACGCGGAAGGGTTCGGGCTCCACCGCGCCCGGGTTGCCGGTGATGCCGATGGCGGTGCGGGAGCCTCCAGGGATCGCGTGAGGATGCCAGCCACGGCGGCGGATCTCGTCGTTCACACGCTCGATGTCCTGGGCCGTCGCGTCGGGTCGCATCACGATCAACATGGGGGACTCCTGCTCTTTCTCTCTCCAAAAGTCACACGGGCGGATGCCCGTGTGGGTCGTGCCGGGGGCGTCGGGCCCCTGCTCAACGTTTGCCGCAACTGTCGGATGCCCGCAACCGCTCCCGAGTCTCGCTTGCACGTCCTGGCGTTATCAAGCCAGGGTCCGAACGCTTGCTGGACTGGAGGCGGACCATGGCGAAGCGGCCCGGGGTCATCGTCGTGGGGGGAGGGCTCGCGGGTCTGGCGTGCGCGAACGCCCTCCTCGAGGCGCGCGTGGATGCGCACGTGCTCGAAGCAGCGGAGGCGCCGGGCGGCCGGGTGCGCACCGACTCTTACGAGGGCTTCCTGTTGGACCGGGGCTTCCAGGTGTACCTCACGGCCTACCCGGAGGGGCAGCGGGTGTTGGACCTCCAGGCCCTGTCACTCCACCGTTTCATCCCGGGCGCCAAGGTGTGGCGGGGTGGGCGGCTGCACACGGTGGCGGACCCATTGCGGCATCCGGTGGCGGCGGTGTCGCATCTGTTCGACGCGGTGGGGGGACTGGCGGACAAGCTGAGGGTGCTGGATCTGCGTCAGCACGCCACGTCGGGTGAGCTGGAGGACGTGTGGCAGCGGCCCCAGCAGGACTCGCTGCGCTTCCTGCGCGACCTGGGCTTCTCCGACGAGATGCTGGACGCGTTCTTGCGGCCCTTCTTCGGCGGCATCTTCCTGGAGCGACAGCTGACGACGTCCAGCCGGATGCTGGAGTTCGTGTTCCGGATGTTCTCCCAGGGGCACGCGGCGGTGCCGGAGCGGGGCATGGAGGCCATCCCGGCGCAGCTGGCGGCGAAGCTGCCGTCGGGGGCGCTGCGGATGCGCGTGCGGGTGGCGGAGGTGTGGGGCCACCGGGTGCGGCTGTCGGACGGGGAGATGCTGCACTCGGATGCCGTCGTCGTGGCGACGGATCCCGGCACGGCCGCGTCGCTGCTCGTGGGCATGCCGTCCCCCGTGATGAACCCGGCGACGTGTCTGTACTTCGCTGCGCCGGAGCCGCCAGTGGAGGGGCCCTGGCTCACGCTCAACGGCGACGGGCAGGGCCCGGTGAACAGCGTGGCGGTGATGAGCGAGGTGTCCCCCGCCTACGCACCCCAGGGGCAGTCCCTGGTGTCCGTGTCGGTGGTGGATGACGACGGCGACGCCGCGTCCTTGGAGGCGCGCGTGCGCGCGCAGCTCGCGGAGTGGTTCGGCGCGGCGGTGGCCGCATGGCGGCACCTGCGCACGTATGCCATCGCGCAGGCCCTGCCCGCGCAGCCGCCCGCGGTGCTGGGGGAGCCGCACCGGCCCGTGCGCCTGTCCGCGGGGCTCTACGTGTGCGGCGACCATCGCGAGAACGCCTCCATCAATGGAGCGCTCATGTCGGGGCGCCGCGCGGCGGAGGCGGTGTTGCAGGACCTGGGACGGTAGCCCTCCGAGGGCGGGAGACCCTCACCCAAGGACAGCTCTCACCGGGTCGCGCGAGGCGGCATGTTGCCTGCGAGGCCACACGCTCCCCGGAGGATTGCGACCCATGTGGAAGCGCGCGGAGCGACCGGCCAGCCAGACATTGGACGGCTGGACGCACTGCCCGCAGCGGACCTAGGGTCGGACGCACACTCTCCTCGTCCAAGGATTCCGTTCATGTTCCGCCGCCTTGCCCTCTTGGGGTTGCTCGGTCTCGTGGCCTGTACCGGCGACAGCAATGATGATGACGACACCACCTCGACGAAGGGGACCGTCACCGGCACCCTCCAGCCGTTCCAGGCCGGGTCCGCCGTCGCGTTGAGCGCGCCCTCGTCGCTGGATGCCTTCTTCTCCCTGCCGGGGGCGAAGAGCCTGTCGCGGAAGGTCGCCGACGCGCTCGCCGCTCGCGGTGTGTGGCGCACGGGCATCCCGTCCAAGCCCCTGACGCAGCAGTCGTCGCTGATGCCCGGGGAGATCATCGTCCGCTTCGACACGCCCGACCTGTCCGCGGAGGAGGCCGTGGCGCGGGCGCGCGTCGCCGGCTACCACGTCGTGCACCAGGCCTTCCTGAGCGACACCCAGCACCTGCTGCGCTTCGAGGTCAGCCAGCCCCAGGCGATGGCCAGCGGCACGCCCAACGTGCGCGCGCTCACCGAGGCGGAGCACGTGCGCGTGCTCCAGCAGGTCCAGGCCGTGGAGGGCGTGCGGTACGCGGAGAGCAACCTGCGCGTACGGCCGCTCGCGGTGCCCAATGATCCGCTCTACTCGCGGCAGTGGCACTACGCGAACATGAACCTGCCGGCGGCCTGGGACCTGGGCACGGGCAGCCCGTCCATCGTCGTGGCGGTGGTGGACACCGGCATCACGAAGCACCCGGACCTGAACTCGCGCATCCTCCCGGGCATCGACCTCATCTCCAACCCCGCCTCCGCGGGCGACGGCGACGGCGTGGACTCCGACCCGACGGACCAGGGCAAGGACCTGCCCAACGGCGGCTCGTCGTACCACGGCACGCACGTGGCCGGGACCATTGGCGCGCTGTCCAACAATGGCGTGGGCGTGGCGGGCGTCACCTGGAGCGGCCAGAACATCCTGCCGGTGCGCGTGCTGGGAACCCAGGGCGGCACGCTGGCGGACATCATCGCGGGCGTCACCTGGGCGAGCGGCGGCAACGTCACCGGCGTGCGGCTGAACACCACGCCCGCGCGGGTCATCAACATGAGCCTGGGCGGCAACGGCAGCCCGTCGCAGGCGTTCCAGGAGGCCATCGACCAGGCCGTGGCGCGCAAGGCCATCCTCGTGGTGGCCGCGGGCAACGAGAACGAGAACACCTCCAACAGCTTCCCGTGCAACCAGCAGAACGTCATCTGCGTGGGCGCGGTGCGCTTCAACGGCAAGCGCGCCAGCTACTCCAACTTCGGCGCGCAGGTGGACGTCATGGCCACCGGCGGCCAGACGAGCGAGGACCGCAACGGAGACGGCTTCCCGGACGGCGTGCTGTCCACCCTGCCCAACAGCAGCAACCAGCCTTCGTATGACTGGTACCAGGGCACCAGCATGGCCACCCCGCACGTCGCGGGCATCGTCGCGCTGATGCTGGCGCAGAACGCCGCGCTCTCGTCGGCGGACGTGGAGAACATCCTGAAGGACACCGCGGACGCGACGAGCAAGTGCTCCGAGGGCTGCGGCGCGGGCCTGGTGGACGCGTACGCCGCGGTGCTGCGCGCCAAGGGCGGCGGGGATCCGACGCGGCCCCCGAAGCTCGCCATCAGCACCACGCAGCTGGCCTTCACCGGGGCGGCCTCCCAGGCGCTGACGGTGCGCAACAACGGCGGTGGCACGCTGCAGGTGAGCGTCGCCGTCTCCGGCGCCAACGCCTCCGCGGTGTCCGTGTCCAACAGCACGCTGTCCATCCCCGCGTACAAGTCCGCGACGCTGAACGTGAGCGTCAATCCGGGCTCGCTGGCGGTGGGCACCTACCTGGCGCAGGTGGACCTCACCGGCGCTTCGGGCGCGGGCTCCGCGCAGGTGCTGGTGAAGTTCCGCGTGGGCGCCACCGAGACGAAGGACGCGGTCCTCGCGTTCGCCTACCTGGATGCCGCGGGCGAGGTGCAGATCGACGACGACGGCATCGGCACGGTGTCCGCGGCCGGCGGGTACAACTACAGCACGAAGATCACCGCGCGCGACTACCTGGTGCTGGCGTGCATCGACGACACCGGCGAAGGCGACTACTTCGACGACGGCGACCGCGTGGGCTTCTGGCGCGACACCACCCAGGTGGAGACCGTGACCGTCACCAAGGGCCAGACGACCAGCGGCATCAGCTTCACGCTGGTCCCCTACCAGGCGGACCAGGACGAGCATCCCAACACGACCATCGGGCAGCCCTGCACCAGCAGCAGCCAGTGCGGCACCAATGGCCTGTGCGCGACGGGGAGCTACTTCCCGGGGGGCTACTGCACCCAGAGCTGCCTGTCCGCGAGCTGCCCGTCGGGTTCGGCCTGCTACAGCAGCACCGACGGTACCAGCGCCTATTGCTTCGCGTCCTGCACGCCGCCGTCCTCTGGCAGCGCCCAGGGCACGTGCCGCGCGGGCTACGTGTGCAGCGACGACGGCGCGGGCAAGGGCGTGTGCCTGACGCCGTGAGGTGAAGTCCCGTCCGCCGGCGGCGCGCGTGTGAACGTGCCCGCCGGCGGCCTCCGCGCCGGGGTACGCTGCCGCGCGCGATGAGCGTCTCTTCCGTTGCACCGCCGGCTCCGGAGGGCGCGGCCCAGACCGCGTGGCGGGCCGTGGCCATCGGTGGCGTGCTGGCGTGGACGGCGCTGGTGCACGCGCACCCGCCCCGCTTCTTCACCGTCGCTTCCGCGTTCTGCGCCCTCTGGCTCGCGGTGACGTGGCGGGCGATGGGACCCTGGCGCAGGCCGCCTCCCGCGCTGTCGCTTCCGGATGCGGCGTGGGGCGGGGCGCAGGGCGTGCTGCTGTACGTGGGCGCGCGGGCCTTCCTGTGGGCCTTCTGCGGCGGCTTCACCGACGCGCTCTGCGAGCCCCTGCACGCGGTCTATTCGACGTTCGGCACGGGGTCTCCGGGCATGGCCCTGGCCCTGGTGCTGCTGCTCGTCCCCGCGGAGGAGTTGTTCTGGCGGGGCTGGGTGCAGGGCGCGCTGCGTCCCCGCCTGGGCCGGTGGGGCGCGGTCGCCGGGTCGGCGGTGGCGTCCAGCCTGGTGCTGCTGGGCTTCGGGGAGCCGCTGCTGGCGCTGGCCGCGCTGCCCACGTCGCTCGCCTGGGGAGCGCTGGCCGAGTGGCGCCGGACGCCGCTGGCATCATGGTTGAGCCATGCACTGTGGGACGTGCTCATCGTCGTGGTGTGGCCCGCGACGTGAGGGGGCGTGACACAATGCGTGCCCATGGCCTCGTCCCCTGAAATCGGTGTCTTCGGCGCGGGCAGCATCGGCTGTTACGTCGGTGGCCGGCTCGCGGCGACGGGCGCGGCGGTGCGCTTCGTTGGCCGCGAGCGCGTGGTAGAGGAGGTCCGCGCCCACGGGCTGCACCTGACGGACTGGCGGGGCGCGGACTTGAAGGTGCCCGCGGCGGAGGTGCGCATCGGCACGGAGCCGGAGGCGCTGGCCACGGCGGACCTGGTGCTCGTCACGGTGAAGTCCGCGGCGACCGAGGAGGCGGGGCGGACGCTCGCGTCGTGGCTCAAGCCCGGCGCCAGCGTCATCAGCTTCCAGAACGGCTTGCACAACGCGGAGGTGCTGCGCGGCCTGCTGCCCGGCCGCACGGTGCTCACCGGCATGGTGCCCTTCAACGTCGCGGCGCAGGGGAGGGGCGGCTTTCACGCGGGCTCGGAGGGCACCCTGGAGGTGGCCCGGCACGCGGCGCTCGCGCCCTTCCTGGAGGCCTTCGCCCGGGCGGGGCTCCCGTTGAAGCAGCACGCGGACATCCTCGCGGTCCAGTGGGCGAAGCTGCTGTTCAACCTCAACAACGCGCTCAACGCGCTGGCGGACCTGCCGTTGAAGCAGGAGCTGTCCCAGCGCGCCTGGCGGCGGTGTCTGGCGCTCGCGCAGGCAGAGGCGCTGGCGGTGCTGGACCGGGTCGGGGTGAGGCCCGCGAAGCTGACGCCGCTGCCGACGCACTGGGTTCCGGCCCTGCTGAAGCTGCCGGACGCGGTGTTCGCCGTGCTCGCGAAGAAGATGCTCGCCATCGACCCCAAGGCGCGCTCGTCCATGTGGGACGACCTGCACGCGGGCCGCAAGACGGAGGTGGACTTCCTCAACGGCGAGGTCGTCCAGCTCGCCCGGACGCAGGGCCTGTCCGCGCCGGTGAACGCCCGCCTCGTGGCGCTCATCCGCGAGGCGGAGCGCGGCGACCGCCGGGCGTGGACCGGTGAAGCGCTGCTCGCCGACCTGACGGCCGCGCAGGCTTCGAAGGGGTAGGGCTCGAGGCGCCGTACCCGGGAGCGTGGCGGGCCTTCCGACCCGCGCACGCCCGTGCGCTCCGTCCTCAGGGGGCGGGGGCCCCGCCCCCAAGGCTCAGGTGGACGGCGACGTCTCCGCCGGAGCGCTGGCGGCGGGCGGCGGCACCTGGGCCGCGCTCGGTGCGCCGGGCCCCGCGCTCGTGGCCACCTGCGTGAGCAGCGCCGTCATCCGCCGGGCGAAGCGGTTCGGGTCGCTCAGCGGGCTGCCCTCGGTGAGCAGCGCCTGGTCGTGGAGCAGCTCGATCCACTCCCCCACCTGCGGCGTGGACGGGTCGCGGGTGATGAGGCCTCGCAGGTGCTCGATGACCGGGTGCTTGGGATTGACCTCCAGGATGCGCTTGACGCGCGGCATCCCCTTGCCGCGCTCCTTGAGCAGGCGCTCCAGGTACGCCGGCGTCCCGCCCTCCGACACCACGAGGCACACCGGCGAATCCGTGAGGCGGTCGGACACGCGCACCTCGCGCACGTCCTCCTTCAGCACGTCCTTCATCTTGTCGGTCAGGCCCTTGAGCCCTTCGGACTGCTGCTCCTTCGCCTTCTTCTCCTCGTCCGTGGACTGGAGCTTCAGGTCCGCGTTGAGCGCGGACACCAGCGGCTTGCCCTGGAAGTCGCGCAGGCCCTGCGCGGCCCACTCGTCCACCGGGTCCGTCATGAAGAGCACCTCGTAGCCGCGCTGCTTCAGCGCCTCCAGGTGCGGGCTGTCCGCCACCGCCTTCCGGCTCTCGCCGTAGACGTAATAGATGGCCTCCTGGCCCTCCTTCATGCGGCCCACGTAGTCCGCCAGGGACGTCAGCCCCTCCTCGCGGGAGGACTCGTAGCGCACCAGCGCGCCCAGCTTCTCGCGGTACTCCGTCTCCAGCGTCAGGCCTTCCTTCACCACCGTGCCGAAGGACTCCCAGAACGCGCGGTAGTCGTCCGGCTTGTCCTTGGCCAGCTTCTCCAGGAGGTCCAGCGACTTCTTCACCACGTGCTTGCGGATGGCGCGCACCACCGCGGAGTCCTGCAACATCTCACGCGACACGTTGAGCGGCAGGTCGTCCGAGTCGATGACGCCGCGCACGAAGCGCAGCCACTGCGGCACCAGGTCCTCGCAGCGGTCCATGATGAACACGCGCTTGACGAACAGCCGCACGCCGCGCTGCTGCTGCGAGTTCAAGTCGAACGGCGGGTGCTTGGGCACGAAGAGCAGGCCGGTGAACTGCTGCGTGCCGTCCGCCTTGAAGTGCGTCCACGCCAGCGGCTGGTCGAAGTCGTGCGTCAGGTGCTTGTAGAACTCCTGGTACTGCTCGTCCGTGATGTCGCTCTTCGGACGCTGCCAGAGGGCGCTCGCCTTGTTCACCACCTCCAGCGCCGCTTCCGTGGCCTGGGTGTCCCCGCTGCCCACGTGCTTGGTCACCTGGAGCTTGATGGGGTGGCCCACGTAGTCCGAGTACTGGGTGATGAGCTGGCGCAGCTTCCACTCGTCCAGGAACTCCTTCTGGTCCGGCTTCAGGTGCAGCGTGATGGCCGTGCCGCGCGTGGCCTTCTCCGCGGGCTCCACCGTGAACGTGCCGTGCGCCTCCGACGCCCACTTCCACGCGGACGTCTCCCCCGCGGCGCGGCTCACCACCTCCACGCGGTCCGCCACCAGGTACGCGCTGTAGAAGCCCACGCCGAACTGGCCGATGAGCTGCATGTCCTTCTGGCCCTTCTGCGCCAGCGCCTGGAGGAACTCGCGCGAACCGGAGTGCGCGATGGTGCCCAGGTTCTTCACCAGCTCGTCGTGCGTCATGCCGATGCCGGTGTCCTCCAGGGTGAGGGTCCCCTTGTCGGCGTCCGGGACGATGCGCAGCTCCAGCGTGGGCTCGTCCTTGAGGAGGTCCGGCTCCGTGATGGCGCGGAAGCGCAGCTTGTCCAGCGCGTCGGACGCGTTGGACACCAGCTCGCGCAGGAAGATCTCCTGGTGGCTGTAGAGCGAGTTGATGACCAGGCTCAGCAGCTGCTGGATCTCCGCCTGGAATGAGTGGGTTTCCCTCTGGGGGTGGGTCTCTGCGGACATGAAGGCCTCCGGGCGCTGACGACACGCGCCAATGCCTTCCCCATAACCATGCCCGCCGGCTTGTCGAGAAGAGGGAATCCATGTCCCACCCTTCCGCTGGGAGGCGGGGGCGGGTTGGGGTAGGGAAGGGGCATGCCCAAGTCCCGAACCCTCCTGCCCCTGCTCGGCGCGATGCTCCTGTCGGGCACCGCCCCCGCCGCGGAAGCGCCCGCCCGCCTGCCCGATGCCCCGACGCTGAAGCGGATGACCGCGCGCTTCGCCCCGGTGGACCTCAAGGTGGACGTCTCGAAGCTGCCGGACGCGGAGAAGCGCGCCCTGGCCAAGGTCATCCAGGCCGCGAAGTTGATGGACCCCCTCTTCCTGCGCCAGGCCTGGGCGGGCAACGAGGCGCTGCTGCTGGACCTGGTGAAGGACACGACGCCCCTGGGCAAGGAGCGGCTGCACGCGTTCCTGCTCAACAAGGGCCCCTGGTCGCGCCTGGACGAGGCGAAGCCGTTCCTGCCCGGCGTGCCGCCGAAGCCGGACGAGGGCAACTTCTATCCCGCGGGCGCCACCAAGGCGGAGGTGGAGGCGTGGGTGAAGAGCCTGCCGGAGGCGCAGCAGCACGCGGCCACGGGCTTCTTCACCACGCTGCGCAAGGCGCCGGACGGCAAGTTCGTGACCGTGCCCTACAGCGTGGAGTACCAGGGCGAGCTGGCCATGGCCGCGCGGCTGTTGCGTGAGGCGGCGGCGCTCACCCAGCAGCCCACGCTCAAGGCCTTCCTGGAGAAGCGCGCGGAGGCGTTCCTGTCCAACGACTACTACGCGAGCGAGGTCGCGTGGATGGAGCTGGACGCGAGCGTGGAGCCCACCGTGGGCCCCTATGAGGTCTACGAGGACGGCTGGTTCAACTACAAGGCCGCGTTCGAGGCGTTCATCGGCCTGCGCGACGACGCGGAGACCCAGAAGCTGGCGAAGTTCAGCGCGGAGCTCCAGGAGCTGGAGAACAACCTCCCCATCGAGCCCGCGCTGCGCAACCCGAAGCTGGGCGCGCTGGCCCCCATCCGCGTCATCAACAGCATCTACTCCTCCGGCGACGGCAACCGGGGCGTGCAGACGGCGGCCTTCAACCTGCCCAACGACGAGCGCGTGGCGGCGGAGAAGGGCACCAAGCGCGTGATGCTCAAGAACGTGCAGGAGGCCAAGTTCCAGCGCGTGCTGCTGCCCATCGCGAAGGTGGCGCTGCCCGCGAAGGACCGCAAGGACGTGTCCTTCGACGCCTTCTTCACGCACATCCTGATGCACGAGCTGATGCACGGCCTGGGGCCCCACAACGTCACCGTGGCCGGGAAGCAGACCACGGTGCGGCAGGCGCTCCAGGCGTCCTCCAGCGCCATCGAGGAGGCCAAGGCGGACATCTCCGGCCTGTGGGCGCTCCAGCGGCTGGTGGACAAGGGCACGCTGGACAAGGAGCTGCAGCGGACCATGTACACGACGTTCCTCGCGTCCGCGTTCCGCTCCATCCGCTTCGGCATCGACGAGGCGCACGGCAAGGGCATCGCGCTGCAGCTCAACCACTTCCTGGACACCGGCGCGGTGAAGGTGAACGCGGACGGCACCTTTGAAGTGGTGCCGGACAAGATCCAGGCGTCCGTCACGTCGCTGACGAACCAGCTCATGGCCCTCCAGGCCCAGGGCGACCGCGCGGCCGCGGAGGCGCTGCTCGCGAAGCAGGGCGTGGTGCGGCCCGCCGTGCAGAAGGTGCTGGAGCGGCTGAAGAACGTGCCGGTGGACATCGAGCCGCGCTACGTCACGGCCGACGCGGTGGTGAAGGACTTCGGCGCCCCGGCGTCGGGGACGAAGTAGCGTCCGCCGCCATTCCCCGTCCCACCGCGCGACTTTTTCCGTGCGCGCGGGGCGGGGCATGGCCAGTCAGGAGGCCATGGTGCCCGAGCCCACCCCTCATCCCGCGTCACCCGACCCGTGGGGTGTCGTGCTCGCGCTGGCGGTGCTGGGCGCGTGGGGCGGACACCTGGCGTGGCTGCTGGCGGGGCCCGCGCTGCCGTGGGCCTCACCGCTCCCCTGGCTGCACGTCGTGCTCCAGATGTGGCTGTCCACCGGCCTCTTCATCACCGGCCATGACGCCATGCATGGCACCGTGTCCCGGGACCGCCGGGTGAACGCGGCGGTGGGCCGGGTGGCCTGCTTCCTCTTCGCGGGCCTGTCCTACCGGCGGCTGGGGGTGAACCACCGCGCGCACCATGAGGACCCCACCGGCGAGCACGACCCGGACTTCTCCACCCGCACCCAGGCCTTCTGGCCATGGTTCGGCACGTTCATGGTGCGCTACACGACGTGGCCGCAGCTCATGGTGATGGCGCTGAAGTTCAACGCGCTGCTCTGGCTGGGGGTGCCCCAGGCGCGCATCCTGGCCTTCTGGGTGCTGCCGTCGCTGCTGGCCACCGTGCAGCTCTTCTACTTCGGCACGTACCAGCCGCACCGGCGCCCGGACACGCCCCGGATGGCGCCACACCACGCGCGCAGCCTGTCGCGCAACCACCCGTGGGCCCTGCTGTCATGCTTCTTCTTCGGCTACCACTGGGAGCACCACGCGTCCCCTGGGACGCCCTGGTGGCGGCTGTGGCGGGTGAAGGACGCCCGGCGGTAACCGGAATGGGGGCTGGGACGTTATAGAGAGGGCCATGCGCGACAAGCTCCCTCCCGAGCCCCCCGGCTCCGAAGTGACGCCGGAGCACCTCTACCTGCGCCGCCGCGAGTTCATCAAGAACGCGGGGCTGTTCGCGGGCACCGCCGCGGTGGTGGGAGGAGGGTTGTACCTGCTGGGGATGAAGCGCACCCGGCCCATGGATGGCTTCGTGCCGGACGCCGGCACGGTGGCGCAGCCGGTGGCGCCGGCCCAGGGCGTCTTCGACACCGACGAGCTGCGCACGCCCTACGAGGACGTCACCACCTACAACAACTTCTACGAGTTCGGCCTGGACAAGAACGACCCGGCCCGCCGCGCGCACGCGCTGAAGACGCGGCCGTGGACCGTCGTCATCGACGGCGAGGTGCACACGCCGTGGACGGTGGACGTGGATCAGCTCATCTCCGCCTTCCCGCTGGAGGAGCGCGTCTACCGGATGCGCTGCGTGGAGGCCTGGTCCATGGTGATTCCGTGGCTGGGGCTGCCCCTGGGCAAGCTGCTGGAGCGCGTGCAGCCCACGTCGTTCGCGAAGTACGTGGCCTTCACCACGCTGGATGACCCGGAGCAGATGCCCGGCCAGAAGAGCCCGGTGCTGGACTGGCCCTACGTCGAAGGGCTGCGGCTGGATGAGGCGCTGCACCCGCTGACGCTGCTGGCCACCGGCCTCTACGGCAAGCAGCTGCCCGCGCAGAACGGCGCGCCGCTGCGGCTGGTGGTGCCGTGGAAGTATGGCTTCAAGGGCATCAAGTCGATCGTCCGCATCACGCTCACGCGCGAGCAGCCGCCCACGACGTGGAACCTGGCGAACCCGCGCGAGTACGGCTTCTACGCCAACGTCAACCCGGCGGTGGACCACCCGCGCTGGAGCCAGGCGTCCGAGCGGCGCATCGGCGAGACTTCCCGCCGGCCCACGCTCCCCTTCAACGGCTACGCGGAGCAGGTGGCCGACCTCTATCGCGGCATGGACCTGAAGCGGGACTTCTGACCGATGGCCTCTTCCAAGCTCTCCTGGCTCAACCCCGCGGTCGCCGTCGGAGGCCTCTCCCCGCTGCTGCTCCTCGCGGTGCAGGGGGCGCAGGGGCAGCTGGGGGCCAACGGCATCGAGTTCGCCCTCAACCAGACGGGCCTCTTCGCGCTGGTGGTGCTGCTGGCGTCGCTGGCGTGCACGCCGGCGCGGCTCGTCACCGGCTGGACGTGGCCCGCGCGCATCCGCCGCACCCTGGGCCTCCTGGCGTTCACCTACGCGGCGGCGCACTTCCTCACCTACTCCGTGCTGGATCAGGGCCTGGATGTGCGCGCCATGCTGGAGGACGTCCTCACCCGGCCCTTCATCACCGTGGGCTTCACCGCGCTGCTGCTGCTGGTGCCGCTGGCCGTCACCTCCACGAACCAGTGGGTGCGCAGGCTGGGCTTCCCGGCGTGGCAGCGCCTGCACCGGCTGGCCTACGTGGCCGCGGTGCTGGGCGTGGTGCACTTCGTGTGGCGGGTGAAGAAGGACGTCACGGAGCCGGTGCTCTACGGCGCCGTGCTGACGTTGCTGCTGGCCGTGCGCGTGGGGGAGGCCGTGCGCAAGCGGCGGGCGGCGCTCGCGCAGCAGCGCCCCGCGTGAGGGCTACTTGGCGACGCGGGGCAGCGGGAGGATGGTGTCCACCAGCGTCATCAGCTGGGCGCAGCTGACGGGCTTGCGCACGAAGGCGCTGATGCCGGCCTTCTGGCCCAGGGCGCGCACCTCCGCCACGTTCGGGTCGCCCGTCATCATCAGGATGGGGACCTTGGACAGCCTGACGTTGCTGCTGGCGCGGATCTGCCCGGCGAAGTCCGCGCCGTTCATCCCGTCCATGTGGAAGTCGGTGAGGATGAGGTCCACCTGCTCCACCTCGGCGACCTTGAGGCCCTCCTCGGCGGACTCGGCCTCCAGGAACTCGAAGCTGCGGGCCATGAGGTAGATTTTCAGCAGCGTCCGGATGGAGCGGCTGTCGTCCACCAGCAGCACGCGCTGCGGACCGGCCCCGCCGGCCGGTCGGACCGGAGGCGTGCTCCCCGTGGGACGGGAGGGCGCGGTTTCGGGGGCGGAGAGGGGGCCGGACTTCATCGGAATCAGGACCTCGGGGAGGCGGAAGCCTCCGGCAGCACCTCCCCATGGTCGCGGATGGGCCCTGCGAAGTCAAAGCAACCCAGAACTCCCCGCCGCGAATTCAGGAGGGCCGTGAAGGCCTCAACGAACCTCCAGCACGAATGATTGGGACTGCACGCCGGACAGCCCCGCGGGCCCAGCGAGCGCGGGGTCCAGTTCATTCGGGACCCGCCAGGTCTGACCCGTGGACTGCAGGAGGGTGACGCTGTAGCGACCCGGGGGCACGGCCGCCAGGGGCGCGGGCGCGGCGGGATCGCGCGCGTCCAGCGCCTGCGCGCGGATGGCCACCTGGAGCTGCGGGACGAAGACGGGCTGCGGGCGGGGAGCCCCTTGTCCGTCCAGCAGGGCGTCGAGCAGGGGACCGGGCACCAGTCCCGCCGCCAGCACCACCGCGTCCGGCTTGCCGTCCTTGCCGCCGCTGAGGCGCGCGTAGTCCACGCCCTCCGCGTCCACCACGCCGTCGCGGTTCAGGTCGTTCTCGTCGACGATGCCCGTCACGCCCTCCGCCAGCTTGCGCACGATGACGCGCGGCCAGAACTCCGGCACGCCGTCGCGGCTGGTGCCCGTGAGCTGCACCCAGAAGCCCGGAGGCCGCTGGTCCACCGCGCCGGTGAGCGGCTGGGGCGAGAGCGTGAGCAGCTTGGTGGGGGTGGTCGCGGTGTCGAACTCGCGCGGCTCCGCGACCTGGAATGCGGGCCGGTCGAAGGGCACGGTGGCGGTGTCGGAGAAGGACACGGAGACGCCGGTGAGCGGCTGGGGCCAGCCGTCCGCGTCCGTCGTGACCTCCAGGATGCGCGTGGCGCCGGTGGTGGGGTCCACGCTGCCACCGCCCACGTCGCCCGCGTTGGGTTCGGCCGTGACGCCGTAGAAGGGGTTGAAGTCCGGCACGTGGCACGGCTGCGGCACGTTGCGGCAGGTGTCCGCGTCGATGAAGCCGCGCAGCAGGTAGCGGCCCGGCTGCACGAGGCTCAGCGCGAAGGGCGCGGTGAACGGACCCGTGGAGTTGTCACCCAGCGACGCGCCGAACAGCTCTCCCGCGGGGACGACGGTGAAGGCCTTCGGGCGGCCGGAGCCCTGCGGCGGGGGCGGGTGGGTCGCGTCGTAGATGAACACGATGGCGTTGCCGCGGGCGCGCGACTGCACGACGAGGCTGCCCTCGATGCGCGCGGCGCGCGTGTTCTGGCGGCCGTCCGCGGTGGGCACCACGTCCGGGCCCTCGCAGCCCGAGACCAGCAGCGACGCGAGCGCGACGGCGAAACAGGGAAGGGCGCGCTTCATGGGGTCACCGTGAGGTTGGCGAACACGCGCCGCTCGATGCGGTTGCCGAAGGGGTGCTCCGAGTGGTTGCCGCCGAGCTGGCTGCCCTGCAGCGCCACGGAGACGAAGTCCTTCACCACCTGGTAGCCCACCCGGGCGTTGACGACGGTGTACGCGGGGAGGTTGTTGGCCTGCAGCTCCACGCGCGTCGGGTCGGTCGCGGCGGGCTCGCGTTCAATCCAGGTGGTGGAGGACGTGAAGGCCGCGTCGATGCCGAACTCCAGGTCCGTGCGCGTGCGGTAGGTGACGCCGCCGAACAGCCGGAAGCCCGGCGCCTGGCTGCACGGGCCGCACTGGCCCTCTTCCGGCAGGTCGGAGGTGACGCTCTGGTACGCGGCGCTCGCCTTCACGCCCAGGCCGTCGATGGGGGACACGTTGAGGCCCACCTCGACGCCGCGCGCGGTGTAGATGGCGTTCTCGTTGGTGAACAGCGAGCGACCCAGCAGGTAGCTGCCGGTGCCGCTGTCATAGGCGTCCCCCGCGTGCAGCGGCTGCACGGAGGACAGGGCGATGAGGTCCTTCACCGTGTTCTGGTAGAGGGCCACGTCCCAGTCCAGGCCCAGCCGGGGCGACTCACCGCGCCAGCCCAGCTCCAGCGCGTTGAGGCGCTCCGGCCGCAGCTCGCGGTTGCCGGTGGTGAGCAGGCTCACGCCGTTGACGCCCGGCACGGGCACGGGCAGCCGCGTGTAGCTCTCCAGGAACGTGGGCTCGCGGAAGGCGGTGGCCACGGACGCGCGGAAGGCGTGCCCTTCAATGGGCTGGAACACGGCGGACAGGCGCGGCGACTGCGCGAGGCCCGGCTTGCCCTTGTCGAGCAGCGGGTGGCGGTCCACGCGGTAGCTGACCACCAGGCGCAGGGGCTGCACGATGCGCCACTCGTCCTGCACGAAGGCCGCCGCGTGGTACTCCTCGCGCAGGCCGTCCAGGTAGGTGAAGGCCACGCGCTTCAGGCGGCCCTCCACGCCGATGTTCACCTGGTGCTCGCCGGCCAGCTCGAAGCCGCGGGCGTACAGCGCCTCCGCGTTGAAGACGTTGGAGGCGACGCTGGTGTTGAGCGAGCGCTGGCCAATGGCCTCGTACTGCGGCCCCGCGTCACCGGACAGGTGGTTCCAGAACGCCTTGAGCTTCACCGCGCCCAGCTCCACGTCGGCCTTGGCGTACGCGCCCAGGCCGTCGATGTAGTAGTTGCGCAGGAGGCCCAGCGGGTAGATCTCCGTGAGGTAGCGGTGCACGCCGCCGGACAGGCCGATCGCGCGCCCCTCCTCGAACGAATAGATGGTGGACAGGTTGGCGCGGGCGCCCCGCTGGCCCAGGTCCGGGGCGGGCCCCGTGATGTCGAAGTCCGAGCGGCCGCTCGCGTAGTCACGGCTCCACTTGTCCTCCTGGCGGTAGGCGGCGGACGCGCGATAGCGCAGCGCCCCGTTCTGGCCGTGGCTGACGAAGGAGCCCTGGACGGTGTTGCCACCGCCCGCCATCGCGCCGAAGCGCGCGCGCCGGCCGGTGCCGGGGGCCTGGGTGATGATGTTGATGACGCCCAACATCGCGTTGGCGCCGTACAGCGCGCTGCCCGGGCCGCGGATGACCTCGATGCGGTCGATCTCCTCCAGGCCGATGGGCAGGCCCGCCCACAGCGTGAGGCCGAGGAAGTCCTGGTACTCCGTGCGGCCGTCCACCAGCACCAGCACCTTGTTGGCCAGGCGCTGGTTGAAGCCGCGCAGGCTGACGTTGGCGCTGCCCACGCCCATGGCCATCACGTCCGCGCCGGGCACGCGCCGCAGCAGCTCCGGCAGCGTGGTGGCGCCGGACAGGCGGATGTCCTCCGCGGTGATGACGGTGGTGGCGTTGGGCGCCTCGAGCGAGGACTGGGCGCGGCGGCTCGCCGTCACCACGCGCTCCTCGTAGGGCACCAGGCCCTGGTCGCCGGAGATGTCGCCGGACTCGGCGCCGCCGCTCGCGGTGGGGGTGGGGCCCGGGGTGGGCGTGGCCTGCGCCGGCGCTGGCTGGGCCGCCAGCGACTCCGCGCGGTTGACGGCCTTCTCCAGCCGCTCCATGAGCGCGGCCAGCTGCTGCTGGGCCTGGATGCTCGTGGGAGGGGGCGGGGGCATGGGCAGGCTGGAGCCCGAACCCGTCGTGTTGGGTTGGGCGCCGGGCGCGGGGGCCTCGGCCTGCGCCGCCTGGCGCGTGGCCTCCAGCCGCGTCACCTGGGCCTGCACATTGGCGGCGTCCGGCGGGTTGGAGGCGAGGTAGCGCTTGTAGGCGTCCAGCGCTTCGTCGAGCCGGCCCGCGTCCTGGTACGCCCGGGCGATGTTGTAGAGGACGCTGGGGTGCGGCTTGATGTTGTAGGCCTCTTCCAGCTCGGCGATGCCCTCATCGAACTGCTTCTGGTCGATGAGGTTCATGCCGTTGCGGAAGTGGCGGCGCGCTTCGAGGCGCGCGTCCGCCAGGGCCTCGGTCGCGCACAGACAGAACGCGAGGAGCGTCCCACGTCGTAAGGCTGTCGGGAGATTCACTGGTACGGATCGTCCTTGTACGCGGAACCTGGAGCCTTGGGCTTCGGTCCCTGCTTCTTGATGCGCGGCAACTTGATGGAAACGGGGACGGTGCTGCCCGGCTCACCCGCGTAGGTCTTGCTGACGGTCTGGTAGCCGTCCAGCGCGAACGTGACCTCCACGGAGGCGAGGCCCGGGCCGTCCGGCGTGTGGTTGATCACCATGGGGGTA
Source organism: Corallococcus sp. Z5C101001 (assembly GCF_007352635.1). Classification (NCBI taxonomy): domain Bacteria; kingdom Pseudomonadati; phylum Myxococcota; class Myxococcia; order Myxococcales; family Myxococcaceae; genus Corallococcus; species Corallococcus sp. Z5C101001. The sequence continues at coordinate 79,930 of NZ_VKLU01000011.1, read as the reverse complement.
TGGCCGCGCACCGTCCCGTCGACGGTGACTTCGGCCCCCTGGGGATCGCTGTCCACGCTGAAGCGCACGGGGCGGGGCGTGGCCGCGGGGCGCGGCGGGGCGGGCTCGGCCACGGCGACGGGGTCGTGGGCCACGGGCGCTTCCGCGACGGGCGCGCGGGTCACGGGCCGGGCGGGCTCCACCGGGACCTGCTGGGGCGAGCGCAGCACGAAGATGCCCGCCGTGGCCAGGCCCACCAGCAGCGCGCCTCCGAACAGGGCGATGCCCAGCCCCTTGGCGGACTTCTTCGCGGGCGCGGCGCCGGCCTCGTCCACGGAGATGTCCAGCGCCATGGTGTTGGGGCCGGTGGTGGGACCGGAGCCCAGCGCGTGGGGACCCGTGTGGACGCCGCTGTGCGGGCCGGAGCCCACCGCGTTGAGTCCGGTGCGCGTGGCGAAGACGCCGCTGACGCCGGACGCGGAGGCGGCGGCGCGCATGCCCTGGAGCACCGCGTCCATGGACGCGTAGCGGTCCACGGGGCGCTTGGCCAGGCACTTCATCACCAGCGCCTCCACCTCCGCGGGGACGTTGTGGTCCGGCCACACGGTGTGGAAGGGAGGCGGCGGGTCGTTGATGTGCTTGACGATGACGTCGATGCTCTGCGCCGCCTGGAAGGGCGGCCGGCCCATCAGGGTCTGATAGAGCACCACGCCCAGGCTGTACACGTCGCTGCGCGGGTCGGCGATGTTGCGCGCCTGCTCGGGCGCCATGTACTGCGGCGACCCGAGGATGACGCCCGCCTGCGTGAGGGTGGTGTCCTCCTTCATGGAGGCGTCCCCCAGGAAGGACTTCACCAGACCGAAGTCCAGGACCTTGACCACGTCGTGGTCCGTCTCCTGGTTGAGGACCATCACGTTCGCGGGCTTGAGGTCGCGGTGGATGAGGCCGACCTTGTGCGCCTCGCGCAGCGAGCGGGCCACCTGCTGCGCGATGGCGAGCGCGCGCTCCCACGGCAGCGGGCCTTCCTGGGTGAGCAGCTGCGACAGCGTCAGCCCCTCCAGGTACTCCATGGCGATGTAATAGATGCCGTCTTCCGTCTTGCCGTAGTCGATGACGGTGACGGTGTTCGGGTGGCGCAACTTCGCGGTGACGCTGGCCTCCAGGAAGAAGCGCTTCTGGAAGCCGGGGTCCTTGCCCTCGCCGCTGTACTGGGGGTTGAGGACCTTGAGGGCCACCAGCCGGTCCAGCGGGGCCTGCATGGCCTTGTAGACGCGGCCCATGCCTCCGGCACCCAGCGTCTCCAGGATGCGGAAGCGCTCGTTGAGGATCCGCCCGAGCAGGGGATCCGCCACGTCGGTGGGCGCGCCCTTGCGGGGGGCGTCGCTTTCGATCATGTGTTCCCCCAGGCCAAGAGAAGGACCGCCTACGTCGGTTCGAACGCGTCGGATGCTAGCACCGCCTTTGAAAACCGCCCAAGAGACGTGCCGCTATCATCGCCGCGCGCCGCGGCCGAGTTTCCGGCCCGCGCTTCACGCCCGCCCTCCCGCACTTCCCGTGCTGATCCTCGCCCCGGGCGGTTTGGAAATCGCGAAAATCACCGTCCGCTGCCGCACAGTCGACCGCGGCTGGTGCGTCGCGTCATCCCAGGTGGAGGGGGCGCGGGCGCGTTAGGGTGCCGGGCATGAACGCCCAGCTGTCCGCGCTGTTGTCGTCCGCGCCGCGGTATCCGCGGCGGGTGGTGTGCATGACGGAGGAGACGACGGAGGTGCTCTACCGCATTGGCGCGGGGGACCTGGTCGTGGGGGTGTCGGGGTTCACGGTGCGGCCTCCGGAGGCGCGCAAGAAGCCGCGGGTCAGCTCGTTCCTGGACGCGAACTTCGAGCGGATCTTGGAGCTGAAGCCGGACCTGGTGCTGGGCTTCTCCGACCTGCAGGCGGACATCGGGCGGGAGCTGTGCAAGCGCGGGGTGCCCGTTTACCTGTTCAACCAGCGCTCGCTCGCGGAGATCTTGCAGACGGTGCGGCTGACGGGGGCGCTGGTGGGGCGGGCGGAGGCGGCCGAGGCGCTGGCGGTGGAGCTGGAGAAGAACCTGGAGCGTCACTCGGACGCGGCCGAGTCGCTGCCGAAGCGGCCGCGCATCTTCTTCGAGGAGTGGCACGAGCCGCTCATCTCCGGCATCCGCTGGTGTTCGGAGCTGGTGGAGGTGGTGGGGGGCCAGGACGTGTGCCAGGAGTCGCGCGCGTCGCAGGGCGCGAAGGGCCGCATCTTCGACCCGGAGGAGGTGGCGAAGCGCGACCCGGAGGGGGTCATCGCCAGCTGGTGCGGGCGCAAGGCGAAGCGCGAGAAGATCATCTCCCGGCCTGGATGGGCGGGCGTGCGCGCGGTGGTGGACGACCAGCTCTATGAAGTGCGGAGCACGTACATCCTCCAGCCGGGACCGGCGGCGCTGACGGACGGGGTGGATCAGCTGGCCCGTATCGTGGCGGCCATCGCGAAGGGGGAGAAGCTGCCCATGGCCCGGCCTGGAGATCTGCGCACCGCGCTGGAGTGAGGGGAGGCTGGCGGCAAGCGCGGCGCGTGACAGGATGCGTGCGTGCCGCTCCCCCTGACCGTCTTGCTGTTCACCGTGCTCGCCGCGACGGGCGCGCCGTCCGGACAGGAGGCGCGGCAGACGCCGCCCGTGGGGCAGCAAGGCGCCGGCAGGCCGAGCGACGCCGAGCCGCCGGACGCGCCCGTGCGCGCGCCGGACTTCGAACCGTCGGGCGTGTCCAACACGGAGGTGCCCGCGCCGCCGCGCGCGGAGTCCGCGCCCGTGGGGCCGGAGGGCACGGATGCTCCGGCGCTCCCCACGGTGGACGCGCGCGCGAACTACGAGGACGCGCTCATCGCCTGGGGGCTGGGGGAGGTGGAGCGCCAGGTGGAGCCCGCCCCCGAGGGCAAGGTGCTGGAGGAGGTGCTCGTCGCCGCGGAGGAGGTCGTCGCGCCGATGGACCCGTACCCCTCGCTGCTCAACATCTTCCACGTCCGCACCCGTGACGAGGTCGTCCGCCAGGAGGTGCTGATTGCTCCGGGGCAGCCGTACTCGGAGGCGGTGGTCGCGGAGTCGGTGCGCAACCTGCGCAAGCTGGGGCTGTTCTCCGTGGTGCGCGCGGTGCCGGTGAAGGGCCGTGAGCCCGGCAAGGTCGCGCTGCTGCTGGTGACCAAGGACCTGTGGTCGCTGCGGCTCAACAACGAGTTCTCCGCCGTCGGCTCGCTGCTCCTCTACCTGCGCTTGCAGGGCACGGAGCAGAACTTCCTGGGGCGGGGCAAGAAGGTGGCGCTGGACTTCATCATGCGCCTGGACACCTTCAGCCTCGGCCAGAGCTACACGGACAAGCGCGTGCTCGGCAGCCGCTGGTCGCTGTCGGAGTCCGCCGCCCTGCTCATCAACCGGGAGACGGGCCGCGCGGAGGGCTCGCGCGGGAGCCTCATCGTGAGCCGCCCGCTGTATTCGCTCTCCACGCCGTGGAGCCTGAGCACGTCCGTGGCCTGGAACGTGGAGACGGCGCGCCAGTTCCGGGGCGCGGACATCTGGCAGCTCCCGTTCCCGGATGGCGCGCCCGTGCCATACGTCTACAACACGCGCGAAGTGGCGGCGGGCGCCACGTATACGCGCTCCTACGGCACCCGCGACAAGTGGAACGTGGGCCTGGGCGCGGGGGCCTATCACTATGCCTACGCCGCGCCGGTGGCCTCGCAGCTCTCCGACGCGCAGGTGGACTGGTTCCGCCGCAACTACCTGCCGCGCGCGGAGGACGCGGGGTACGTGAACCTGTCCCTGAGCGCCTTCAAGGCCCGGTACGACGTGCTCCGCAACGTGGACTCGTACACGCTGTCGGAGGACTACCAGCTGGGGCACTCGGTGGTGGCCACGCTGCGCTACGCGCCTCCGGTGTTCCCGTCCGCGGCGCACTTCGCCGAGAGCGGCCTGTCCGCGCGCTACCGCGTGCACTGGGGCGACGCGCTCACCACCGCGTCCGCGGCGGCGTCCATCCGCCGGCAGTTCAGCGCCCAGCAGCCCGGGGTGCGGGAAGGGTGGACCAACCGCCGCTGGGCCGCGGAGCTGGTGCAGGTCTCGCCGCGCGTGCTCGGTGGGCGCTTCGTGGCGCGCGGCCTGTTGGACGTGAACATCGACGACCTGTCCGAACGCGTGAGCCTGCTGGGCGGCAGCAACGGCCTGCGCGGCGCGGCGGTGGATGCGTACTCGGGCAAGCGGCTGTTGCTGGTGAACCTGGAGTACCGCACCGCGCCGCTCGTCGTGCGCACGGTGCACCTGGGCGGGGTGTTCTTCTTCGACTCGGGCAGTGCCTTCAACCGCCGGCCGGAGATGGTGAGCACCGTGGGCGTGGGCCTGCGGCTGCTGTTCCCCCAGTTCAACGTGTTCCCGTTCCGCATCGACTTCGGCTACGTGCTCAACGGCGACCGGCCGCCCGTGGGCAGCCGCTTCTCCCTCAGCAGCGGGCAGGTGACGGACTACCGCCCGACCTTCCTCGACTCGCCCTGAGGCTCAGGGCGGTTCGACGCGCAGCAGCTCGCGGAAGAGCACGTCCGCCACGTCGCGGAACAGCTCCCCGGACGCGAGCAACCCGCCGCAGTGGTGCGGCTCGCGCGCCAGCGTGAGCGCCACGGCCTTGCCCAGCACCGCGTCCCAGAAGGGCTCCGAGTCGAGCGGCAGGAGGAACTCGCGGATGACGGACTTGGGCCAGGGCAGCACGGTGGTGGGGTCCGCGTCGCTCAGGCTGGTGAAGCAGTCCAGGTCCACGTCCAGCAGCACGGCCGGCGAGGCCTCCAGCACGTCGCGCACCGCGTCCGTGGGGCCGGGGCGCAGGTACGCCTCCGCCGCGCGGTCCACCGTCGTGACCGTCACCAGCCGGTGGGCCCGGCCGCGCGTGTCCACGTACGTGTCGCCGGCGAAGGCGCCCCGGGGCCGGGTGCGCGCGATGATCAGCGCGTCGCCCACGAGGTTGGCCTCCATCGCCGCGACGATGTGGTCGTAGTTGCGCACGTCCAGGTGCCACCGCGCGTGTTCATCCAGCGCGCGCAGTCCGGCGGAGCGGTCCGGCATGTCCGCGGGATGTTCAGGCACCACGATGTCCAGGTGCCGGTCCAGGGTGACGAGCAGGGCAGGGGGGCCCGCGTCGCCCAGGGCGCAAGCCCACGCGGGCAGTGCGAGCCGATGCGGGTCGAACACGTACGCGTCGGTCGGGCCACGGCCTCCGCCCAGCGCGAGCCGCACGATTCCCGCGAGCCGCAGGTGTCGCAGGGCGTCGTCATGTTTCAGAGTCATGGGGAAGGAAGTCCCCCTCCGGGGGGCAGCGTTGGGGGGTGCACCATCTTGCCGCGAAAGGAGCCCCGCCTCGCGGGGGTTCGACCACAAATGCGCTTCATTCTCACCGCCGCGTTCTTCCTCCTGGGTGTCCCCGCGCTTGCCCAGGAGGGTACATCCCAGGCCCTGGCTCAGACCGGGAACACCTTCCTGCGCCAATACGCCGAAACCGGGCGCTTCATGAACGGCCGCCCGGTGGGCGCGCGCGTCACCCCGGACGAGCAGTCCGTCCTCTTCCTGCGCACCTCCCCCACGTCCAACGTGCGAATGCTCTACGCGTTCGACGTGGCCAGCGGACAGACGCGGGAGCTGCTCACGCCGGAGGCCCTGCTCAAGGGCGGTGAGGAGAAGCTCTCCCCCGAGGAGCTGGCCCATCGCGAGCGCATGCGCGTGAGCGCTCGGGGCTTCACGTCCTACAGCCTGTCCGAGGATGGCACCCGCCTGCTGGTGCCGCTGTCAGGCCGGCTCTACGTGGTGGACCGAGCCACGGGGAAGTCGAAGGAGGTGAAGACGGGGCCGGGAGTCATCGACCCTCGGCTGTCACCGGACGGCAAGCAGGTGGCGTACGTGCGCGAGCACGACGTGTACCGGGTGGACCTGGCCGCCAACCAGGAGAAGCGCGTCACGCAGGGCGGCACTGCGCGGAAGACGCACGGCCTGGCGGAGTTCGTCGCGCAGGAGGAGATGGGCCGCTTCTCCGGCTACTGGTGGAGCCCGGACGCGAAGTCCATCGCCTATGCGGAGTCGGACACGGGTGACGTGGAGAAGCTCACCATCGTGGACGTGATGCACCCGGAGAAGGGCGCGGAGTCCTTCCCCTATCCGCGCGCGGGTCATGCCAACGCGAAGGTGCGGCTGGGCATCACGCCCGTCACGGGCGGCAAGACGGTGTGGGCGCAGTGGGACGCGCGGAAGTATCCGTATCTGGCCACGGTGAAGTGGGACAAGGGCGGGCCGCTGACGGCGCTGGTACAGAACCGCCTCCAGACGGAGGAGCAGCTGCTCGCGGTGGATCCGGCCACGGGCAAGACGCGCGTGCTCCTCACGGAGACGGACGCGGCGTGGATCAACCTGCATCAGGCCTTCCCGCTGTGGCTGGAGGATGGCTCCGGCTTCCTCTGGTACACCGAGCGCAACGGGGCCTCGGAGGTGGAGCTGCGCAAGGCCAACGGAGAGTTGGAGCGCTCCGTGGTGAAGCCGGGCGCGGGCTTCCGCAACCCCGTGGGCTTCGTGCAGGCGGACCAGACGCTGTTCTTCGCCGGCGACCCGAACCCCACGGAGAGCCACCTGTGGCGCGTGAAGGCGGGAGGCGCGCCGGAGCGGGTCGCCACGGGGGCCTCCGGTCCGGTCCTGGAGAGTGGCGTCGTCTCCAAGACCGGCGGCCTCATCGTGTTGAACACGCAGGGCCCCAAGAGCATGCCGCGCACGGTGGTGCTGAAGGGTGACGGCACGAAGCTGGGCGAGCTCCCGGAGGTGGCGCAGGAGCCGCCTTTCACGCCGAACCTCGAGGTGCGTCAGGTGGGCGCGAGGAGGTTCTGGACGTCGCTGGTGAAGCCGCGCGACTTCAAGCCCGGCACGAAGCTGCCCGTCATCGTGAGCATCTACGGAGGTCCCATCATCACGATGGTGCATCAGTCCATGGCCACGACCCTGCTGGACCAGTGGATGGCGGATCAGGGCTTTCTCGTGGTCAGGGTGGACGGGCGCGGGACGCCGCTGCGCACCTCCGAATGGAACCGCGCGGTGAAGCACGACTTCGCCACCGTCACGTTGGATGATCAGATTGAAGCGGTGCAGGCGCTGGCGAAGGAGGTGCCGGAGCTGGACCTCCAGCGCGTGGGCATCACCGGCTGGAGCTTCGGCGGGTACATGTCCGCGCTGGCCGTGATGAAGCGCCCGGACTTCTTCAAGGCCGCGGTCGCTGGGGCGCTGGTGGTGGACTGGCGTGACTACGACACGCACGCCACCGAGCGTTACCTGGGCCTGCCGGAAGAGAGCCCCCAGGCCTACGAGGTCAGCGACCTGCTGACGTACGCGAAGAAGGAAGGCCCCATCGGCGCGCTGCTGCTGATGCACGGCACCGCGGACGACAACGTCTACTTCTTCCACGCCTTGAAGCTGTCGGACGCGCTCTTCCGCGCGGGCAAGCCGCACCAGCTGCTGCCCCTGGCGGGCCTCACGCACATGGTGGCGGATCCCCTCGTCACGGAGCGTCAGTACGCGCGCGTGATCGAGCACTTCCAGCAGAACCTGAAGTAGCAGGCGCTGTGACGCCATGCCCGCCGTTGCCGCCTGGGGCCAGACCCTGGCGGCAGCGCGCCTCGGGGCGTGGACCGGGGCCGGGGGGCCGGGGCTTTCGTGAGCTTCGGGCCTCGGCGCACCGTCCAGACAGCGCGGGTGCCGCGGAGCGTCGTCCGCTTCCGAGTGGGAATCCTCCGCGGCGTCCGACGTTGGGAGGGCCGCGCGGCGGCTGGAGTGTAGGCTTGCCCGCACCTTCCCGCGAAAGGAGCCCCGCCCCGCGCGGGGATTCAGCTACTCATGCGTCAGGTCCTTACCGCCGCGCTCCTCCTAGTGAGCGCACCCGTCCTTGCCCAGGAGCGCAAACCCTCCGCCATGGCCCCTTCGCAAAAGCAGCCGGACACCTTCCTGCGTCAGTACGCCGAGACGCGCCGCTTCATGAGCGGCCGCCCCGTCGGGCTGCGCATCACCCCGGATGAGCAGTCCGTCCTCTTCCTGCGCACGTCCCCCACGTCCAACGTGCAGATGCTCTACGCGTTCGACGTGGCCAGCGGACAGGCGCGGGAGCTGCTCACCCCGGAGGCCCTGCTCAAGGGCAACGAAGAGACGCTCTCCTCCGAGGAGAAGGCCCGCCGCGAGCGCATGCGCGTGAGCGCTCGGGGCTTCACGTCCTACAACCTGTCCGAGGATGGCACCCGCCTGCTGGTGCCGCTGTCGGGCCGGCTCTACGTGGTGGACCGAGCCACGGGGAAGTCCACGGAGGTGAAGACGGGCCCTGGCGTCATCGACCCCCGGCTGTCACCGGACGGCAAGCAGGTGGCGTACGTGCGCGAGCACGACGTGTACCGGGTGGACCTGGCCGCCAACCAGGAGAAGCGCGTCACGCAGGGCGGCACGGCGCAGAAGACGCACGGGCTGGCGGAGTTCGTCGCGCAGGAGGAGATGAGCCGCTTCTCCGGCTACTGGTGGAGCCCGGACGCGAAGTCCATCGCCTACACGGAGTCCGACACGGGCGACGTGGAGAAGCTCACCATCGTGGACGTGATGCACCCGGAGAAGGGCGGCGAGATCTTCCCGTACCCGCGCCCCGGCAAGCCGAACGCGAAGGTGCGGCTGGGCATCACGCCCGTCACGGGTGGCAAGACGGTGTGGGCGCAGTGGGACGCGCGGAAGTACCCGTACCTGGCCACGGTGAAGTGGGACAAGGGCGGGCCACTGACGGCGCTGGTGCAGAACCGCCTCCAGACGGAGGAGCAGCTGCTCGCGGTGGATCCGGCCACGGGCAAGACGCGCGTGCTCCTCACGGAGAAGGACGCGGCCTGGGTGGAGCTGAACCAGGACTTCCCGCTGTGGCTGGAGGATGGCTCTGGCTTCCTCTGGTACACCGAGCGCAACGGGGGGCCGGAGGTGGAGCTGCGCAAGGCCAACGGAGAGCTGGAGCGCTCCGTGGTGAAGCCGGACGCGGGCTTCCGCAACCTCGCGCGCTTCGTGCAGGCGGACCAGACGCTGTTCTTCACCGGCGACCCGAACCCCACGGAGAGCCACATGTGGCGCGTGAGGGCCGGCGGCGCTCCGGAGAAGGTGGCCACGGGGAGCGGTCCGGGCCTGGAGACGGGGCTCGTCTCCAAGCACGGCGGGCTCGTTGTGTTGAACACGCAGGGCCCCAAGAGCATGCCGCGCACGGTGGTGCTGAAGGGTGACGGCACGAAGCTGGGCGAGCTTCCGGAGGTGGCGCAGGAGCCGCCCTTCACGCCGAACTTCGAGGTGCGTCAGGTGGGCGCGAAGAAGTTCTGGACGTCGCTGGTGAAGCCGCGCGACTTCAAGCCCGGCACGAAGCTGCCGGTCATCGTGGAGGTCTACGCGGGCCCCACCACCACGGTGGTGCACCAGTCCATGGCGGCGCACCTGCTCAGCCAGTGGATGGCGGACCACGGCTTCCTGGTGGTCAAGGTGGACGGGCGCGGCACGCCGCTGCGCACCGCGGACTGGAACCGCGTGGTGAAGCACGACTTCGCCACCATCACCCTGGATGATCAGATTGAAGCGGTGCAGGCGCTGGCGAAGGAGGTGCCGGAGCTGGACCTCCAGCGCGTGGGCATCACCGGCTGGAGCTTCGGCGGTTACATGGCCGCGCTGGCCGCGCTGAAGCGCCCGGACTTCTTCAAGGCCGCGGTGTCGGGCGCCCCGGTGGTGGACTGGCGCGACTACGACACGCACTACACCGAGCGCTACCTGGGCCTGCCGGAAGAGACCCCCCAGGCCTACGAGGTCAGCAGCCTGCTGACGTACGCGAAGAAGGACAGCCCCATTGGCGCGCTGCTGCTGATGCACGGCACCGCGGATGACAACGTTTACTTCTTCCACACGCTGAAGCTGTCGGACGCGCTCTTCCGCGCCGGGAAGCCGCACCAGCTGCTGCCCTTGTCGGGCCTCACGCACATGGTCCCGGATCCGCTCGTCACGGAGCGCCAGTACGAGCGGGTCATCGCCCACTTCGAGCAGAACCTGAAGTAGCGCGGACGCGACGCCTGGAAAGGCAGAGGCCCGGATCCCCCACCGCGGGGTCCGGGCCTCCTTACTTCAACCAGTCCGTGAGGAATGGCTGAGGACGCGTCACTTCACGCCGCGCGGACGTTCTGCGCCTGCAGACCCTTCGGGCCCTTGGTGACTTCGAACTCCACCTTCTGGCCTTCGGCCAGCGTGCGGAACCCATCCATGTTGATGGCGGTGTGGTGGCAGAACACGTCCTCGCCGCCGCCGTCCTGGGTGATGAAGCCGAAGCCCTTCGCGTCGTTGAACCACTTCACGGTACCAGTTGCCATTGCGCTTCCTTGCGTTTGCAGGGCAGCCGTGGGGAAGGCCACCCGTTCTGCCCGACGACCGGGGAGACAGGGCTATTTGTAGTGAAAGGGCCGACTGGAAGTCCAGCCGGCCCTCCGGGAATGCCAGTCTTCGAACCCCCGCACCACCATGTGCGAGGGGGTAAGTCAAATGTCGAGAAGCAGACGCTCGGGGTCCTCGATGCACTCCTTCACGCGCACGAGGAACTGCACCGCCTCGCGGCCGTCCACCAGGCGGTGGTCGTAGGTGAGGGCGATGAACATGATGGGCCGGATGACCACCTGGCCGTCGCGGGCCACGGGGCGCTCCACGATGTTGTGCATGCCCAGGATGCCCGTCTGCGGCGGGTTCAGGATGGGCGTGGACAGCATGGAGCCGAAGATGCCGCCGTTGGTGATGGTGAAGGTGCCGCCCTGCAGCTCCGCCAGGGTGAGCTTGTCGTTGCGGGCGCGGCCGCCGTAGTCACCGACCGTCTTCTCCAGCTCCGCGAGCGACAGCTTGTCCGCGTCGCGCACCACCGGCACCACGAGGCCGCGGCTGCCGCTCACGGCCACGCCGATGTCGTAGTAGTGCTTGAAGATGACGTCCTCGCCGTCGATCTCCGCGTTGATCTGCGGGAACGCCTTGAGGGCCTCCACCGACGCGCGGATGAAGAAGCTCATGAACCCGAGCTTCACGCCGTGCTTCGCCTGGAACTTGTCGTTGTACTTCTTGCGCAGCGCCATCACCTCGCCCATGTCCACCTCGTTGAAGGTGGTGAGCAGGGCGGCGTTGGACTGCGCCTGGAGCAGGCGCTCGGCGACGCGCTTGCGCAGCGGCGTCATGCGCACGCGCTCCTCGCGCGCGGCGTTGGGGCGCGGGCCGGACGGCGCGGCCGGGGCGGGAGGCGCGGACGGCGCGGCGGGCGTGGCCGGGCGGTTCAGCTGACCCAGCACGTCCTCCTTCACGATGCGGCCACCGGTGCCGGAGCCCTTCAGCTGGCCCACGTCCACCCGGTTCTCCTCCGCCATCTTCTTGGCGGTGGGGGTGATGCGCGCGTCGGTGGCGGCCGGAGCGGACGACACCGGGGCCGCGGCCTGGGCGGGCGCGGGCGTGGCGGCGGCCGCCGCCGGGGAGGCAGCGGCGCCGGCCCCGGCCTCGATGGTGCCCAAGACGTCGCCCACGCGGACCTTGTCGCCCTCCTTGAAGGCAATGGACGCGACGCTGCCTGCGGCGGGAGCCGGCACGTCGATGGTGACCTTGTCGGTCTCCAGCACGACGAGCGGCTCGTCCGCGGCGACCGTGTCACCCTGCTTCTTGTTCCACTTGCCGACGACGGCTTCGGTGATGGATTCGCCGAGCGGCGGGACTTTCAGTTCAACGGCCATTCTGGGGTCCTCGGAGGATGGCTTCTTCGATGATGAGCTGCTGCTCGTAGTCGTGCGTCTTGGTGAAACCGGTGGCGGGGCTGGCGGCTTCGGCTCGGCCGATGTAGCCCAGCTTCACGGGGTGCTGCTGCGACCGGCCGGAGACGAGGTCGTGCAGGCGCGGGAACATGAAGTGCCAGCCTCCCGCGTTGCGCGGCTCCTCCTGCACCCAGTACAGCTCCTGGAGCGCCGGCAGCTTCGCCACCAGGTTCGACAGTTCGTCGTGCGGGAACGGGTAGAGCTGCTCCACCCGCACGATGGCGATGGACTCGTCCTTGCGCTCGTCGCGGGCCTTGGCCAGGTCGTAGTACACCTTGCCGCTGCACAGGAGCAGCCGCTTCACCTTGGCCGGGTCCGCCTTCGCGTCCGGAATCACTTCCTGGAACGTGCCCGTCGCCAGCTCGTCCATGCGGCTGGTGGCCTCCGGACGGCGCAGGAGGCTCTTGGGCGACATGATGACCAGCGGCTTGCGCACCGGGCGCACCACCTGGCGGCGCAGCAGGTGGAAGATCTGCGCGGGCGTGGTGGGGTAGCAGACCTGGAGGTTGTCCTCGGCGCACAGGTCCAGGAAGCGCTCCAGGCGCGCGCTGGAGTGCTCCGGGCCCTGGCCTTCGTAGCCGTGCGGCAGCAGCAGCGTGATGCCGCTCAGCCGCCGCCACTTGCTCTCCGCGGCGGCGATGAACTGGTCGATGATGATCTGCGCGCCGTTGGCGAAGTCACCGAACTGCGCCTCCCACAGGGTGAGGCCGTCCGGCACGTCCAGGCTGTAGCCGTAGTCGAAGCCCAGCACGCCCATCTCCGACAGCGGGCTGTTGTAGACGTTGAACGCGGCCTTCCCGGTGGCGAACTGGCGCAGCGGGACGTACTCCTCGCCCGTCTGCACGTCGTGCAGCACCGCGTGGCGGTGGCTGAAGGTGCCGCGCTCGCTGTCCTGGCCGGACAGGCGGATGCCGTAGCCCTCCGACAGGAGCGTCGCGTACGCCAGCGACTCGCCCTCGCTCCACTGGAGCTCTTCGCTCTCCAGCATGCCCTGGCGCTTCTTGAGGACGGTGCGCTCCACGTCGCGGTGGACCTGGAAGCCCTCCGGCGCGGTGGCGAGCTTCTGGAGCGCGTCGCGCAAGGTGGCCTTGGCCACCGCGGTGGGCACCTGGGGCGCGTTCTTCAGCAGGCCGCCCTTGTAGGGCTTCCACAGGCCCTCCAGCGCGTTGGGCTCCTTGAACTGGCTCTCCTGGCGGGCGCGGGTGAGCGCCGCGTCGAAGTCCTGGAAGCAGCGCTGCTTGAGCGCGTCCGACTCCTCCGTGCTGATGCGGCCGGCCTCCGCGAGCGCCTTCGCGTACAGCGCGCGCACCGGCGGGTGCTTGCGGATGAGCTCGTACATCGACGGCTGGGTGAAGGACGGGTCGTCGCCCTCGTTGTGGCCGTAGCGGCGGTAGCAGATGAGGTCGATGACCACGTCGCTCTTGAACGTCTGGCGGTACTCCGCCGCGAGCCGCGCCACGTGGACGCACGCCTCGGGATCATCTCCGTTCACGTGGAACACGGGGATGTCCAGCATCTGCGCGATGGCGGTGGAGTAGATGCTGGAGCGCGAGTCCGACGGGTCGGTGGTGAAGCCGACCTGGTTGTTGATGACGATGTGGACCGTGCCGCCGGTGGTGTAGCCCTTGAGGCCGGAGAAGTTGAGCGTCTCCGACGTGACACCCTGGCCGATGAAGGCCGCGTCGCCGTGGATGAGCAGCGGGACGATGCCGGTGCGCTCCGCGTCGCCGCCGCGGTCCTGCTTGGCGCGCACGCGGCCCTCCACCACGGGGCCCACGCACTCCAGGTGGCTGGGGTTGAAGGCCAGCGACAGGTGCACGTTCTTGCCCGAGCGCGTGGTGTGGTCCGACGAGAAGCCCATGTGGTACTTCACGTCGCCGCGGCCCAGGTAGGCCTTGGGGTCCTTGGGGCCGTCGAACTCGCTGAAGATCTGATCCGGCTTCTTGCCCAGGATGTTGGTCAGCACGTTGAGGCGGCCGCGGTGGGCCATGCCGATGACCAGCTCCTTCAGGCCCATGCCGCTGCCGACCTCCAGCAGGGCGTCCAGCATGGGGATGAGGGCCTCGCCGCCATCCAGGCTGAAGCGCTTGGCGCCCACGTACTTCGTGTGCAGGAAGTGCTCGAAGCCCTCCGCGTACGACAGCTTGGTGAGCAGGTGCCGCTGCTCCTCCACGGAGAACGGCGTGCGGTTGTCGCTGTGCTCCATGCGCTGCATGAGCCAGCGGCGACGCTCGCTGTCGAGCATCTGCATGAACTCCACGCCGATGTGGCCGGCGTAGGTGCGGCGCAGCCGCGCGACCAGCTCCGACAGGCGCACGCGCTGCTGCGGGAAGACGTTGTTGCACTCCACCGCCTGCTCCAGCTCCTTGGCGGCGAAGTGGTTGTCATCCATCAGCGCCACGTCCGCGATGTGGCCCAGCGGCGGGCGCGGGCGCTCCAGCGGATCCAGGCTCGCGCGCAGGTGCCCGCGCAGCCGGAAGGCGGTGATGGCCTGATCCACCTTGGACTGCAGCCCGATGTCCTGCGCGGGGGCGGCCGCGGGCTGCGGCGCGACGGCGGCGGCCGGAGCGGCCTGCACGGCGGCGCCGTTGGCCTTGCCCTTCCCCTTGCCGTCCTTTCCTTCAGGTGCGGCGGCAGTCGGTGCCTCCAACTGCTTCGCGTTGAAGATGGGGCGGCCCGTGCCGTTGTTCCGCTCGAACACCTCGCGCCAGCTGGAATCCACGCTGCCGGGGTCATCGAGGAAGCGCGCGTAGAGCCCCTCGATGAAGTCGATGTTGGCACCAGAGAGAAAGCTGTCCTGGAAATTCGCCATGGCGGGGGTCTTTTACTGGATGGGCGTCGCGTTGGGGGGTTTTCGCCTCAGTTTGTTGAAGCGCGTCATGCCCGGCCGCGTCGCTTAATCCAAGGGAGCAGGTGGAGTCATGTCCCGCGTGAGCCCAACTTCACCGAACGCCGGATTCCCGAAGCTGGAATGAGCTCAAATGAAGCTCTTGCGCGACCGACATGCCGAACGGACGTACATCCAGGGGTGGACGGGACGTGGGTCCAGGGCCCCCCTCGGCCGCCCAGGAGTGGTAAGCACACGCCCCCACTTTACCTCTCTGCTCGAGAAAGTACCGACATGCTCCTCCAGGGCAAGAAGCTGCTCATCACCGGTGTGCTCACCCCGCAGTCGCTGGCGTTTGGTGTCGCGGAGCACGCGATCGCGCAGGGCGCGGAGGTCATCCTCACCGGCTTTGGCCGGGCGAAGTCCCTCACCGAGCGCAGCGCGAAGCGGCTCAAGCCCGGCACGGAGGTGCTGGAGCTGGACGTGACGAACCCGGCGCACTTCCCGGCGCTCACGGAGGCCCTCAGGGCGAAGTGGGGCCGCGTGGACGGCGTGCTGCACGCCATCGCGTACGCGCCGGAGGACGCGCTGGGCGGCAACTTCCTCCACACGCCGTGGGAGAGCGTGCAGACCGCGTTCCGCATCTCCGCGTTCTCCGTGAAGGAGCTGGCCGTGGCGTGCGCCCCGCTGATGACGCAGGGCGGCTCCATCGTCGCGCTGGACTTCGACAACCGTCAGGCGTGGCCCATCTACGATTGGATGGGTGTGTGCAAGGCGGCCATGGAGGCCACGGTGCGCTATCTGGCGCGCGACCTGGGCCCCAAGGGCATCCGCGTCAACGCGCTGGCGGCGGGGCCGCTGGCCACCGTGGCGGCCAAGGGCATCCCGGGCTTCAAGGCGCTGGCCCAGTACTGGGGCAAGCAGGCCCCGCTGGGCTGGAGCGACAAGGACAGCCATGACCACGTGGCCAAGACGGCCTGTGCCCTTCTGTCGGATTGGCTGTCCTCCACCACGGGAGAGATGATTCACGTGGACGGCGGCTACCACGCGGTGGGCGCGCCTCCCGTCGACTCCGTGGAGGCACCCGAAGGGGTCCCCGCGACCCCTGCGCCCAAGGAAGGCTGAAGCCAGACCCCTTGCAGGAAAATCCAGACATTCACCTGCCCGGTCCTCCGGCGGACGGGGGCCCCCCGCTTCCGCCGGTTGGAGCGCTCACGGTAGGATCACCCATGCAGCGCAGATCGCATCCGCACATCGCGGAGCCTGTGCGAGGAGCCGTGGCACAGTGAGCACCAACGTCTTGCTGGTGGACGACAGCCCGACCGTCCGCAACATCCTCAAGATCTACCTGATGAACCTCAAGGTCAGCATCGTCGAGGCGGAGGACGCGCAGCGCGCGCTGCAGCTGCTCCGGCTGGTGCCGGTGAGCGTGGTGATCGCCGACATCAACATGCCGGTGATGGATGGCATCACGTTCGTGAAGGAGGTGCGCGCGAGCGCGCAGGAGCAGGTGAAGAAGGTGCCGGTCATCCTGCTGACGGCGGAGAAGGGCGAGGACCTGCGCAGGCGCGGCTCGGAGGCGGGGGCCAACGCCTTCATCCAGAAACCGGTGTCGCACGACGAGCTGACCAAGACGGTGCGTCAGTTCCTGAACGGGGCCTGAAACCGTGAGCCTGCCGTCCCTGCTGCTGGTCGATGACAGCGACGCCATCCTGGCGCTGGAGCGGGCCATCCTCTCCGGGCACTACACCATCCACACGGCCAGCAACGGCCGTGAGGCGCTGGACAAGGTGGGGCGGCTGCACCCGGCGGCGGTGCTGTTGGACCTGTCCATGCCGGAGATGGACGGGGACGAGGTGCTCCAGCGGATGAAGGCGGATCCCGCCACGGCGGACATCCCGGTGATCATCATCTCGTCGGAGAAGCAGCGGGCGGAGGCGTGCCTGGGGCTGGGCGCGGAGGCGTTCCTGTCCAAGCCCTTCCGCGCGGACGAGCTGCTCAACCGCGTGGGCGAGGCGCTGGAGAACGCCCGGCGCCGCTCGCGCACGGGCGCCCTGCTGGTGCTGCGGCTGACCGTGGGCGAGCGCGAGTTCGCCGTTCCCCTGGACACGGTGAAGGAGGTCCTCCTGCAGCCGGCGACGCGGCCGCTGCCCACCGGCCCCGCGTACCTGCGCGAGTACGTGGAGCTGCGGGGCCATGCGGTGTGCGTGCTGGACGTGGCGCTGCGGCTGGGCGTGAAGCACCAGGTGCCCATCGCGGAGCGGATGCTGGTGGTCATCGAGGCGGAGGGCGTGTCGCTGGCGCTCACCGTGGACGCGGTGCGCGACCCGGAGGAGTTCCAGGCGAGCGACATCGACCGGCGGGAGAAGGTGGGCGGCGCCGAGCACGGCCTGTTGCAGGAGGGGCTGCTGGGCATGCTGCGCACGGGGGGCCGCGCGCTGCCCATCCTGGATCCGAAGGTGTTCATCGCGCGGGGACTGCTGCGCGACCTGCCCGCGCTGCTCGCGCCGGTGGAGGAAGAGCGGAGCGCATGAATGCGGCGCTCGACCCGAAGCTGCTGGCCCGTGCCCGGGAAGTGGTGGCGGACACCACCGGCTTCCGGGAGGACGCCATCGCCCAGGAGGCGGTGGAGCGCGTGCTGCGCGCGGAGCTGGCCCGGGGCCGCGTGCACACGGAGGTCCTGAGCGAGCTGCAGCAGCTGGGGTCGCCCCTGGCCTACACGCTGGTGCGCGCGGTGCTGGTGGGGGAGACGTACTTCTTCCGCCAGCCGGAGCACTTCCGCTTCATCGCGCAGGAGGGCATCCCGTCCGCGCTGCGCCACGGCGCCATGCACCTGCGCGGCTGGAGCGCGGGGTGCGCGACCGGAGAGGAGGCGTACTCGCTGGCCGCGTGCCTGCTGGGGTGCGCGCCCGCCGGGATGCCGGTGGAGGTGGTGGGCACGGACCTGCACGAGGCCAGCCTGGAGGCCGCGCGGCGCGGCACCTACGGCGCGTGGTCCCGGCGCGAGTCCGCGCCCGCGCTGCATTCCGTCTACGAGGTCCACAACGGCCGGCAGGTGTCCATCCTCCCGGAGGTGCGCCGCGTGACGCGCTTCGCGCCCGCGAACCTGCTGGCGCCGCTGCCGGAGCGCTTCGGCCAGTTCGACTTCATCCTCTGCCGCAACGTGCTCACGTACTTCTCGCCGTCCGCGCGCGACGCGGCCATCACCCACCTGTCCCGGGCGCTGACCCCCGGGGGCTTGTTGTTCCTGGGCACGGTGGAGGTGGACCGCACGCCGCCGGGGCTCACGCGCGAGGGGCCTCCGGAGCTCCAGGCCTTCCGCAAGCCCCGGCCGGAGGAGCGCACCTTCGCGCCCACGCCGCCGCCCGTGGCCGCGCCCCGCCCCGTGTCCCTGCCGCGGAGGCTGTCGGCGCCCCTGCCCACCCCGCCCCCCGTCGCGCCGTCCCCACCGCCCCCGCCCGCGCGGCTGCACCTCCAGGCGCTGGAGCGGATTGAAGAGGGCAACGTGGCCGGGGCGACGGCGGTGTTGGAGCTGCTGGTGAAGCAGGCGCCGGACTACCTGCCGGGCCTGCTGGAGCTGGCGCTGCTGCGCGAGCGCGCGGGGGCCCGGGACGCGGCCTTCCCGCTGATGCGCGCCCTGCGCACGCGCGCGGGGCTGCTGCCGCCGGACACGCTGGTGGATGGACCGGAGGCGCTGCCCGCGCGCTTCTATCTGGCGTCCGCTGACGCCTACCTGAATCTGGGGGCGCTGGAATGAAGGGGACGCCGCGGATGGTGGACGAGGCCCTGGAGTCAGAGACGCGCGAGCTGCTGGCGCGCCGGGCCGCGCGTCTGCGCGAGCAGGGCGAGTCGGTCGTGGAGGAGGCGGTCCATTGGATCGCCGAGTTCCCGCTGGGCGAGGAGCGCTACGCGCTGCCCCTGGAGTCCCTGCGCGCGGCCCTGCCGCTGCGCATGGTGACGCCCGTGCCGCTGTCGGCGCCCGCCGTCATCGGCGTGCTGCGCTTCCAGGGACAGGTGGTGTCCGCGCTCAGCCTGGCGTCGCTCCTGGGCGGCCACGGGTGGCGGCAGGACCCGGCGGTGCTGCTGGTGGTGGACCGCGGGGACGGCGAGCTGTGCGCGCTGGACTGCGAGGCCATCCCGCGCCCCACCACGCTGCCGCTCGCGTCGGTGGAGGCCGCGCGCGTGCGGGCGGAGGGGCCGGTGGTGGAGGTCTTCACCCAGGACCGGCAGCTCATCCACCTCATCGACCCGAAGCGCCTGTTCGCCACGCCCGACACGGGGGGGCGCCATGCCCGTTGATCCGATGCTGCAGGGGCTGGTGGCGGGCTTCGCCGTCGAGGCCCAGGAGGTCATCCAGAAGGTCACCATGGACCTGCTGGAGCTGGAGCGCGAGGGCCTGGAGAACGACGCGCTCGCGAAGATCTACACCCGGCTGGGCCGGCACCTGCACACGCTGAAGGGCAGCGCCGCGTCGCTGGGCCTCCAGGACCTGGGCGACATCGCCCACAAGCTGGAGGACGCGCTGGCGCCGCTCAAGGCGCACACGCAGAAGATGCCGCGCCCGGTGGTGGACATCCTGCTGCACGGGCTGGACCTGTTCATGCTGCGCGCGCAGGCCCACGCGGACGGACGCGGGGACTACCTGCCGGACCCCGCCGCCGCGCTGGCGCAGCTGGTCTCCGCCGCGCCGCCGCCAGAGGAGGCCGCGGTGCTGCCCGGTGGGGCGTTCGCGCAGCCGCCGCCGGCGGCCGCGCCCGCCGCGCCCGTGGAGTCGCCGGACGCGTCCGGCGAGTCGTCGGACGCCGGGTGGCGGGTGAGCGCGAACCAGGTGACGGCGCTGATGCGCGAGGTGGAGCGCCTGCGCGAGGTGCGCCTGCGGGTGGAGGAGCGCAGCCGGGAGCTGGAGCGGGTGTCCGCGCTGCTCGCCAAGCAGGGCCTGCTGGCGGAGACGGCGGAGGCGCGCACGCTCCTGTCCGGCACGGGCCGCTCCCTGCGCACCGACGGCGAGGAGACGAGCGACATCGTGGACGCGCTGGAGGAGGGCCTCAAGGCCATCACCACGCGCCCCACGCGCACCATCCTGGACCCCCTGCAGCGCATGGTGCGCGACCTGTCGCGCCAGCTGGGCAAGGAGGCGCGGCTGTCGGTGGTGGGCGCGGAGGTGTCGCTGGACCGGCGCCTGCTGGAGAAGCTCCAGGGCGCGCTCGTGCACCTGCTGCGCAACGCCGTGGACCACGGCCTGGAGCTGCCCGCCGAGCGCGAGAAGGCCGGCAAGCACCACGAGGGCGCGCTCACGCTGCGCGTGGAGCAGCAGGGCAACCTCCTGTACCTGGAGGCGAGCGACGACGGGCGCGGCATCGACCTGGCCCAGGTGCGCAAGGTCGCGGAGAAGCGCGGGCTCGTCACCGCGGACGAGGTGGCCCGCCTCAATGACAACCAGGTGCGCGACCTCATCTTCAGCGCGGGCTTCAGCACCCGCTCGGACGTGACGGACACCTCCGGGCGCGGCGTGGGGCTGGACGCGGTGCGAGACACGGTGGAGTCGCTTCAGGGCCGCATCGAGGTGGCGAGCACGCGCGGGCAGGGCACCCGCTTCGTGCTGACCCTGCCGGTGGACCTGGGCAGCTCCCCGGTGCTGATGGTGCGCGCGCTGGAGCAGTTCGTGGGCCTGCCCATGCTGGCGGTGGAGTCCACGCAGTTGGCGCGCGCGGACTCGCTGCGCGTGGGCCGGCGCCGGGCCCACATGGAATACCAGGGGCAGCTGCTGCCGGTGGTGGACCTGGGCGCGCGGCTGGGCCTGCGGGCGTCCGCGCCTCCCTCGGAAGGGCAGCCGCTGCTCATCGTGCAGAGCGGTGGCAAGCGCGTGGCGCTGGGCGTGGACGCGGTGGTGGGGGACCGGGACCTGGTCATCCGCCCGCTGCCTTCGGAGGTGCGCGACGTGGCGGCCTGGCAGGGCGCGGCGACGCTCAGCCGGGGCGAGCTGCTGCTCATCCTCCGGCCGGACTGGGTGGTGTCGGATTCGGAGAAGGTGACGGTGTCCGCGGCCAGCCGGCGGGCGCTGGTGGTGGATGACTCGCTCACGGCGCGGGCGCTGCACCGGGCGATGCTGGAGGCGGGCGGGTTCCAGGTGCACCTGGCGGCCAGCGGGGCCCGGGCCCTGGAGCGGCTGCAGGCGGACACCTACGACGTCGTCATCTGCGACCTGGACATGGAGGAGATGGACGGCATCGAGCTCATCGCGCGGCTGCGCGAGCGCAAGGACACGCGCACGTTGCCCGTCATCCTCGTCTCCGCGCACGACAGCGCGTCCGCGCGCGAGCGGGGCCTCGCGTCCGGCGCGGATGGCTTCCTCAGCAAGCGCGAGTGCGCCGCGGGCCGTCTGCTCGCGGAGGTGCTGGACGTGATGAGCCGCCGTGGGAGCCGCGCGTGAGCTCCAAGAAGCCCATTCGCGTGCTCGTGGTGGACGACTCGCCCACCATGGCCAACACGCTCACCGCGCTGCTCACGGAGGAGCCGCGCATCGAAGTGGTGGGGCGGGCCGCGGACGGCAACCGCGCCGTGCAGCTGGCGCGCCTGCTGCGCCCCGACGTCATCACCATGGACCTGCTGCTGCCCGGCCTGGATGGCCCGGCGGCCATCGGGCACATCATGTCCCAGGCGCCCGCGCGCATCCTGGTGGTGAGCGCGGTGGCGGAGCAGCGCGGCGTGGACCTGGGCTTCCAGGCGATGAGCGCCGGAGCGCTGGAGCTCATCGGCAAGCCCAACGTCACCAACGCGGACGAGCTGCGCCGGTGGGGCCGGGAGCTGGCCCACTCCGTGTGCCTGATGGCGGAGGTGCCCGTCATCTCCCGCCGCCCGCGCGCCGCGCCGCCGCCGCCCATGCCCAGCGGGGCGCGGGTGGACGTGTTCGGCCTGGTCGCCTCCACCGGGGGGCCGCCCGCGCTGGCGGAGGTGCTGTCCAAGCTGCCGCGCGACCTGCCGGTGCCCGTGCTCATCGCGCAGCACATCACCGTGGGCTTCACCCAGGGCATGGTGCGCTGGCTGTCCCAGGTGTGCGAGCTGCAGGTGGGCATGGCGCGCGACGGCGAGCGGCTGGAGCCGGGGCGCGTGTATTTCCCGATGGATGGCCATGACCTGCTGGTGGACAGCGTGGGGCTGGCCCGGTTGCAGCGCAGCCACGGCGGCCCCTGTCCCAATGGGGACGTGCTGCTCAGCTCGCTGGCCATGGCGTATGGCCGGCGCAGCGGCGGCGGCGTCCTCACCGGCATGGGCGAGGACGGCGCGCGGGGGCTGCTGGCCATCCGCCACGCGGGAGGCGTCACCCTGGCCCAGGACGAGGCGTCCAGCGTCGTCTACGGCATGCCGCGCGCCGCCGTGGAGCTGAAGGCCACCGACGGGGGCACGCCGCTGTCCCTGGTGGCGGACCTCATCCTCCAGAGCTGCCAGCGCCCGTCGTTCCGTCCCTCGCGAGGCCCGGAGGGCGGGGCCCGGTGAGGCTTCCGCCAATAAACCGCCGCGGCCCGCGTTGTCCCTGGCGTCGGGTGGTCGACGGTCGGCCCACGGAAGATGCCACCCCGGGAGTGTTCACTTGAAGCCGTCCGCCGCGCTCCCCGTCTCGTTCCTGCGTGGGCTTGGGCTCGCGCCGAAGTTCGTGCTCGTCACGGCGGTCATCAGCGCCTCCGTGGCCCTCATCCTCACCAGCATCGCCACCCGGCAGCTGGAGGCGAACCTGGAGGACCGCCACGCGAGCGAGGGCGAGGCCGTGGCGCTGAGCCTGGCCATCGCGGCGGAGCAGGGCGTGTCCGCGGGCATGGGGTCGCTCCAGCCGCTCCTGGAGGCGTTCCGCGAGCGCGACGACCTGGCCTACATCTTCATCCTGGACCCCACCGGCTACGTGCTGGTGCACTCCTTCAAGGGCCCCTTCCCGGAGGCGCTGAAGGTCGCCACGGAGGCGCAGGCCGCGCCGGGCCGCGACCGGACCCGCGTCATCCCGGAGGTGCGGCTGTCGCGCGGGGGCAAGACGCTGGTCGCCCTGGACGTCGCGGCGGCCGTGGCGGAGGGGCGGCTGGGCACCGTGCACGTGGGCATGGCGCGCGAGTACATCGACGCGAAGGTGGGGGCGCTGCGCTGGAACATGCTGCTGTTCGCGCTGCTGCTGGAGGTGGCGGGCGTGGTGCTGGCGGCGCTGTTCGGCCGGAGCATCGTGCGGCCGCTGGCGCAGCTCACGTCGGTGGCGGGCCACATCGTGGCGTCCGGGGACCTCACCCGCCCCATCCAGGTGCGCGGCACCGACGAGGTGGGGCGGCTGTCCCACTCCTTCTCGCAGATGGTGGGCAAGCTGCGCGAGGTGACGCTCAACCTCCAGCACGCCGCCTCCGCGCTCACCCAGTCCACGGACCACCTCAACGCCTCCTCCACGGAGCAGGCGCAGACCATCTCCCGCCAGGCCGCCGCGCTCCAGGAGACGCAGGTGACGGCGCAGGAGATAAAGCAGACCTCCACGCTGGCCGCGCAGAAGGCGGAGAGCGTGCTCAACGTCGCCGAGCGCGCGGACCTGCTGGCCAAGGCGGGCGAGGCCTCCATCGAGCAGACGATGGCGGGCCTCAACGCCATCCGCGCGCAGGTGGGGGAGATCGCGGAGAAGATCCTCGAGCTGGGCGAGCGCACCCGTCAGATTGGCGGCATCACCCAGACGGTGAAGGACCTGGCGGACCAGTCCAACATGCTCGCGCTCAACGCGGCCATCGAAGCGGTGCGCTCCGGTGAGCACGGCAAGGGCTTCAGCGTGGTGGCGCGTGAAATCCGCGCCCTGGCGGACCAGTCCATCCAGGCGACCACGCGGGTGCGGGAGCTGCTGGACGACATCGCCAACTCCGTCACCGCCGCGGTGCGCATCACCGAGCGCGGCGCGGAGCGCATGGAGGCGGGCCTGGCGCAGGTGCGCGACAGCGGGCAGAACCTGCGCGAGCTGTCCTCCATCGTCCAGGACAACGCCGCCGCCGTCCGGCAGATCGCCGCCGCGGTGAACCAGCAGAACGTGGGCATCAATCAAATCACCCTGGCGGTGAATGACCTGTCCCGGATGATGGACGACACCGTGGCCCGCATCGGCTCCACGGGCGAGGCGGCCACCACGCTCCAAATCATCTCCGAGCAGCTCTCCAGCGCCGTGGGCGCGTACAAGGTGGAGGCGAAGAAGGAGTGACGCGAAGGCCCCGAGTCCCATGGATGGGGCCCGGGGCCTGCGGTGCTTCCAGCGCGCCGCGCCGTCGTTACGCCGGCACGGCCTCGGTGGCCTCGGCCTGGAGCTTCAGCGCGTCGTCCACCACGTCGAAGCGGGCCACGCCGCCGCTCTTGAGCGAGCCGAACAGCAGGGCCTCCGCGAGCGGCTTCTTGAGGGTGTTGTCCACGAGCCGCGCCATGGGGCGCGCGCCGAAGGCCGGGTCGTACCCGTGCTCGGCCAGCCACGCGCGGGCGGCGGGCGTGAGCGACAGCGTGACCTTCTTCTCGTCGAGCACCTTCTGGAGCAGGCGCACTTCCTTGTCCACGACCTTGAGGATGACCTCCGGGGGCAGGCCGGAGAAGAGAATCCAGCCGTCCAGGCGGTTGCGGAACTCCGGCGTGAACGTGCGCTCGATGGCCTTCTTCGCCCGCGAGCCGTCCACCACGACGCTGGTGTCGCCGAAGCCCATGGCCTTGGTGCTCATCTCCTGCGCGCCCGCGTTCGTGGTCAGGATGAGGATGATGTTGCGGAAGTCCGCCTTGCGGCCGTTGTTGTCCGTGAGGGTCGCGTGGTCCATCACCTGGAGCAGGATGTTGAAGAGGTCCGGGTGGGCCTTCTCGATTTCATCCAGCACCAGCACCGCGTACGGGTGCTTGCGCACGGCGTCCGTGAGCAGGCCGCCCTGGTCGAAGCCCACGTAGCCCGGGGGCGCGCCGATGAGCCGGCTCACCGTGTGCTTCTCGGAGTACTCGCTCATGTCGAAGCGCAGGAACTCCACGCCCAGGCTGTGCGCCAGCTGCTTCGCCAGCTCCGTCTTGCCCACGCCCGTGGGGCCGGAGAAGAGGAAGCTGCCAATGGGCTTCTCCGGCGCGCGCAGGCCGGAGCGCGACAGCTTGATGGCGCCCACCATCTCCTCGATGGCCTTGTCCTGCCCGTAGATGACGCCCTTGAGCTCCTTGTCCAGGTTCTGGATCTGGACGCCCTCGCTGGCGGACACGCTCTTGGCCGGAATCTTCGCCATCTTGGAGACGACCTGCTCCACGTCGTGCGCGCTGACGACGCCCGTGCGCACGCCCTCTGGCTTGAGCCGCTCCGCGGCGCCCGCCTCGTCGATGACGTCGATGGCCTTGTCCGGCAGGAAGCGGTCGTTGATGTGCTTGGCCGCCAGCTCCGCCGCCGCCTGGAGCGCCCCCTCGCCGTACTTCACGTGGTGGTGCTCCTCGTAGCGGCTGCGCAGCCCCTCCAGGACCTTGACGGTGTCCTCCACGCTGGGCTCATCCACTTCAATCTTCTGGAAGCGGCGGGAGAGGGCGCGGTCGCGCTCGAAGGACGCCTTGAACTCCTGGAACGTCGTGGAGCCGATGCAGCGCAGCCGGCCCGAGGCCAGCGCGGGCTTGAGCAGGTTGGACGCGTCCATGGAGCCGCCGCTCGTCGCCCCCGCGCCGACGATGGTGTGGATCTCGTCGATGAAGAGGATGGCGTCGGGCAGCTCCTGGAGCGCCTTGAGCACGCCCTTCAGGCGCTCCTCGAACTGGCCGCGGAACTTGGTGCCCGCGAGCAGAGCGCCCATGTCCAGCGAGTAGACGACGGCGTCCTTCAGCGCGGCGGGGACGCGGCCCTCGGTGATGTGGAGCGCCAGGCCCTCCGCGATGGCCGTCTTGCCCACGCCGGCCTCACCCACGTAGAGCGGGTTGTTCTTGCGGCGGCGGCAGAGCACCTGGATGGTGCGCTCCAGCTCCTTGTCGCGGCCGATGAGCGGGTCGATGCGGCCCGCCTTGGCCTCGGTGTTGAGCTGGATGGCGTACGCCTCCAGCGGGCTCTTGCGCTGGGACTCGCCGTCCTCGTCGTCCCCCGCGGGCGCGGCGCGGCTGTCGCCGTCGGACTCGCCGTCCTTGCTGACGCCGTGGGAGATGAAGTTGAGCAGGTCCAGGCGGGTGACGCCCTCCTGCTGGAGCAGGTAGAGCGCGTGGCTCTCCTCCTCGCGGAACATGGCGACCAGCACGTCGCCCCCGTCGATGTACTTCTGTTCGGCGGACAGGGCGTGCATGGCGGCGCGGTGGAGCACGCGCTCCACGCCAATGGTCTGCTGCGGCTCGGCGTCCACGTCGTCGGGCAGCCGCTCGACCGTCTCCTCCAGGAAGGAGACCAGGTTCTCCTGCAGGCGCTTGACGTTCGCGCCGCAGCCCTTGAGCACCTCGCGGGTGCGCGAGTCACGGGTGAGGGCCAGGAGCAGGTGCTCCAGCGTCAGGTACTCGTGGCGCATCTTCCGCGCCTCGTCGAGCGCGGTGCGGAAGCTGGCCTGCAATTCTTTGGCAATCGATGGTCCTGCCACGGTTCAGCCTTCCTCGGGTTCCATGGACAGCCGCAGGGGGAACCCGTTGTCCCGCGCCGCGGCCTCCACTGTCTTGAGCTTCGTCTCGGCGACGTCGTAGGTATAAACGCCCGCCACTCCGATGCCGTTGTAATGAACGTGCATCATGATCTGCACGGCATCCGTCTCCGACTTGTGGAAGATCTCCTTGAGCACGGCGACGACGAACTCACGCGTGGTGTAGTTGTCGTTGTGCAGGAGGACCTTGTAGAGGGTCGGCCTCTTCAGCTTCTGCTTGGGGACGGCCTCCGTGACGACCTGGCCGTCATCGTGTTGGTGCTTCTGCGCCATGGGCTTGCGGACTCCCTTGCCTTCGCTTCGCGAACCTGTGGCGGGCCTGACGGGAACCGCTCAGGTCCGCTCCTTGAAACCCGTCTCCGCCCACCACAACGGCAGGCCGCTCTCCACGGCCGCCCGCTCGTGCGCCAGGAAGCCGCGCACCGCCCGGTCCAGCCCGGGGTGGAGGAACAGATGCGCACTGTACGTGAGGTGCGGCTCGAAACCCCGGGTGAGCTTGTGCTCGCCGCCGGCCCCGGGCTCGAAGCGCTCGCGCCCCCGCGCGATGCAGTCCTCCACCGGGTGATAGAGGCACACGTTGAAGTGCAGGAACGGGTGTTCCTCCAACGCCCCCCAATAACGGCCGAACAGCGTGCGCGGCCCGGTGAAGTTGAACGCCCCCGCCACGCGCCGGCCTTCCCGCCGGGCCTCCACGAACTCGCACCGGTGGCTGAACCGGGCGAGCAGGCGGGCGAAGAAGTCCTCCGTCAGGGAGCGCACGCCCCACGGGTAGCGGTCCACCGTGGAGCGGTAGAGCTGGTACGCGCTCGCCGCGTCCAGCTCCTCCAGGGCCTCGCCCCGGAGCGTGCGCAGGGTGATGCCCTGGGCCCGCGGCGCGCGCCGCTCGCGCTGGATCTGGTGCCGCCGCTTGGAGTGGAAGCGGCCGAGGAAGTCCTCGAACGTCCGGTAGCCCGCGTCGCGCCACAGGTACTGCACTCCCAGGCGGACGGCGTAGCCCTGCGCCTCCAGCACCGGCAGCTCCTCCGGGGTGGGGAAGAGGACGTGGACGCTGGAGATGCCCTCGGCGCGCGCGTACTCCAGGGCGGCGTCGTACAGCTCCGCCTCGCGCGACGGCCGGTCTTCCCCGGGGGCCACCAGCACGCGGCGGCCGGTGGCCGGCGTGAAGGGGACGGCGAGGACCAGCTTGGGGTAGTAGCGCAGGCCCGCGCGCTCCGCCGCGGTGGCCCAGGCGGCGTCGAAGACGAACTCGCCGCGGCTGTCATCCTTGAGGTACGCGGGCGCGGCGGCGATGAGGCGCGAGCCCCGCCACAGGGTGAGGTGGCGCGGGTGCCAGCCGCGCTCGGGCACCGCGCAGCCGCTCTCCTCGAGCGCCGCGAGGAAGCCCCACTCCAGGAACGGCACCGACGCCGGGTCCACGAGCGCGTCCCAGGCCGACGCGGGGACGTCGGTGATGGACGTGAGCAGGCGCAGCGTGGTGGGGAGCGGGGCGGACATGGACGTGGCGAACGCCAGCCTATAACGGCGGGTGGCGGCTGCCGCCACGCCCGCCCGGACGCCCCCTACTTCCCGCGCGTCAGCTCATGGGCGAGGAAGCCCGCGACCTCCGTGAGCCCGGCGGCGGCGCGCTTGCGGCCCTCGTCGGACTCCATCACCCGGCGCGCGGCGTCGCTGGCGGTGCCCACCTCCAGGTCCACCAGGACGAGGAAGGCGCTCCAGCCAGGCGTCAGGGAGGCGACCTTGCCCGGCCGCTGGGGCCGGTCGCTCAAGGTGGCGGCCACCTTCTCCAGGAGGCCTTCTTCCTTGAGACGTTTCGTGCTCCCGAGCATCTGCGTCCAGGTGGCCTCCAGCAGGGAGGTCAGCAGGGGACCGGCGAGGGCGCTGGAGAGGCGCTGGGCGGACTCCTCGGCGTCCAGCCGGTGGGCTTCGGCGTAGGTGGGGCCCAGCTTGGCCACCACCACGGCCTTGGTGGCGAGGTGGGCGAGGCGCGGCGGGAAGGGCATGGGGGTGGGTCCTCGCCAGCAGGGCAGGGGAAGGAGGGGCCCGGGCCGGAAATGGACGGGCCTGGTGTCTTACACCGGCGGCGGGCCGGGCTCCATCCGGAGTGAATGAAGGTCGCGGGGCGTTTGCCTGACGGCCGGACAGGTTGCTATGGGGCCCGGCGCCCTTTAGAGGAAGCGGACTTTCGTAGGGAGAACACGCATGTCAGTGAACATCCAGCTCGAGTGGACCCCCAACCCCAGCACGCTGAAGTACGTGGTGGACCGCAAGCTGCTGGGCGGTGGCGCGGTGAACTTCACCAACCGGGACGAAGCGCAGGCCAAATCGCCCCTGGCGCTCCGGCTGATGGACATCCAGGGCGTGACGGCGGTGATGCTGGGCACGAACTTCGTCACCGTGACCAAGGGCGAGTCGGGGGAGTGGGACGAGCTCAACGACTCCGTGATGTCCACGCTGGACACGCACCTGAGCGAAGGCCTGCCGGTGGTGGACGAGGCGGCGATCGCGGCGGCGCGCCAGACGGTGTCGGCGGACGGCACCGTGGAGCAGCGCATCCAGGTCATCCTGGACGAGGAGATCCGCCCGGCGGTGGCCCAGGACGGCGGTGACATCACGCTGGACCGCTTCGAGGACGGCATCGTCTACCTGCACATGAAGGGCTCGTGCGCGGGCTGCCCGTCGTCCACGGCGACGCTGAAGATGGGCATCGAGGGCCGGCTCCGGGAGATGATTCCCGAGGTCACGGAAGTGGTGTCCGTCTGAGACGCAACGTCAAGGCGCCCCAGGTCCGCAAGGAGCTGCTTCCGGACCAGTCCCCCGCGCTCCTGCGGGAGCTGCACCTGCTCACGCGCGAGGGACACCTCAACGCGGATGCGCTGCGCAAGCTCAAGCAGGTCAACCACCTGGTGGGCCTGTTGCGCCCGGCGATGGAGGATGTGCAGGCCCGCCACGCCAACCCCCTGGTGGTGGACGCGGGCAGCGGCAACGCGTACCTGGGCTTCGTCGTCTACGAGCTGTTCCTCAAGGACGCGGCGGGCGGCGAGCTGCTCTCCATCGAAGGCCGGCCGGAGCTGACCGAGCGCGCGAAGGGCCGCGCCGAGCGGCTGCGCTTCGACCGGATGCGCTTCCAGACGGCGCACATCGACGCGGCGGAGTACCCGGAGCGGCTCCACGTGCTGATGGCGCTGCACGCGTGCGACACGGCCACGGATGACGCGCTGGTGGCGGCCATCCGGCACGGCGCGGACCACGTGGCGGTGGTGCCGTGCTGTCAGGCGGAGGTCGCCGCGCAGCTGAAGGAGAAGCGCGCGAAGCCGGCGGGCTCCATGTCGCTGCTCTTCCAGCACCCCTGGCACCGGCGTGAGTTCGGCTCGCACCTGACGAACGTCATCCGCGCGCTGACGCTGGAGGCGTTCGGCTACCAGGTGACGGTGACGGAGCTGACCGGGTGGGAGCACTCGCTGAAGAACGAGCTCATCCTCGGGCGGCGCGTGCACCGGGACAACCGGCGGGCGCGGCTCCAGCTCCAGGCGCTGCTGGCGGAGACGGGGGTGCAGCCCCGGCTGACGCGGCTGCTGGGCATCACGCCCGCGGCCGGTGGCGGCGCGGAGGATGACGCGCCCGGACTCGTGTCGGACGACGTGGGCGCGTCAGGGCCCATGGGCGCGCAGACGTCGGTGCCGGAGGGAACCCCCAGCCCGGGGAACGGTGTCTAATCCCACGGGACGGAGGTTCGTCTCGGAGTGGACCGGCGCTGGACACGGTTCGCGTGCGCGCGAGTCCCGGAGGCCTTCCCCCGGAATCCGGTGGGAGGGCCTGGCGTTCTGGAGCGCGCCGGGCGCTGTCGATGGAAGGGGGCATGGCCTTGGAGCTGGATGACTGGGGCGGGAGCGGTCCGCTGCTGCACTTCGCTTGCGCGAACGGTTTTCCTCCGGAGACGTACCGGAAGCTCTTCGCGCGGCTCGCGACCCGCTACCACGTGGTGTCGCTGCGCACGCGGCCGCTGACGCCGGACCAGGCGCCGGAGGCGCTCACGACCTGGCAGGAGCTGGGCGACGACCTCGCGCGCGAGCTCCAGCTCCGGGGACGCTCCGGCGTGCTGGGCGTGGGCCACAGCGTGGGCGGCACGAGCACGCTGATGGCGTCCGCCGCGAACCCGGGCCTGTTCCGCGCCGTCGTCGCGTTGGATCCCGTGCTCGTCACCGGGCCGCGCGCGTGGGGCGTGCGCCTGATGAAGGCGCTGGGCCGCATGGACCGCACCGCCATCGTGCAGGGCGCCCGGCGGCGGCGGGAGCGGTGGGCGACGCGCGAGGAGGCGGCCACCGCCTACCGGCAGCGCAGGCTGTTCCGCGACTGGGACGCGGACTGCTTCAACGACTACATCACCCACGGGCTCGTGCCGGCGGACGCGGGCGACTTCCGGCTGCGCTTCCCGCGCGAGTGGGAGGCCCGCATCTTCGAGACCTTCCCCGCGGACCCCTGGAGGCTCATCCGCGCCAACGCGGCGCCCACGCTGGTGCTGCGCGGCGAGCGCTCCGACACGCTCCTGCCGGAGGCGCTGGCGCGGGCGGAGCAGGAGATGCCCCGCACGAAGGTGGAGGAGCTGCCGCTCGCCTCACACCTGTTCCCGATGGAGAAGCCGCGCGAGACGGCCGAGCGCGTGCTCGCGTTCCTCGACGCCCTGGGGCCCGTGGACCCGGGCAGTGCCCCTGAGCTCTGAGCCACCTTGCGCGTGGGGCGTCAGCCGTACGCCTCGCGCTTGATGCGCTTGTCCGGGATGTCCAGCGCGTGCAGGTGGCCGAGCACCGCCTCCATGAAGCGCGGGGTGGCCGGCGTGCGCGTCTCCAGCGCCTTTCGCCGGTCCCAGGGCGTGATGGCGGGGCCGCACACGTAGACGAGGCAGGTGTCGCGGTCCGGCACCAGCTCGTGCAGGAGCGCCTCTCCGACGCGGCCCTTGCGCACCTGGGGGCCATACTTCGCCTCATCCGTCTCGCGCGTGAGCGTGTGCACCACGCGCACGCGGTCCGGCGAGGCGCGCTCCAGGGCGGCCAGCTCCTCGCGGTAGAGGATGTCCCCCCAGGTCTTGTTGGACGCGAGGAACGTGTGGCGCAGCTTCAGGCCCCGGTGCAGCGAGTCCTTCACGATGGCGAAGTTGGGCACGGCGCCGGAGCCCGCCACCACGTGCAGGACGTGGTCCGTGCGTTCGGTCACGTCGTCCGGCAGCACGTACGGCCCCATGAAGCCCGTGACCTTCACGCGCGCGCCGGTGAGCCGGCCGTGCACCAGCAGCGGCGACAGCAGCGGCGGGTAGCGGGTGATGCCGGGGAGGAACTCCTCGTCCTTCACCGTGATGGCCACGCGCGGCTCGTGCGGCGCGGAGGCGAGCGAGTACGAGCGCGCCGGCTCCTTGCGCCCCTTCTGCTCCTGCAGATAGGCGCACTGGTGGGCGAGCGCCGGGAACTGATGCGGGTCGATGTTGAGGAACTGGCCCGCCTTGTAGTCGAGCGGCCCCGGGCCCAGGTCCAACAGCAGGGTCGCCGTGTCGTGCGTTTCCATCCGCACTTCGGTGACGGTGGCCTCGTACTCGACAGGCCGCTTGGCGCGGGAAGGCGTGGCTTCAACGCTCATGGCGTTCCCCATAACACGCGGGGTACGGGGGCCGCGCGGCCGGGCTCGCGCGCGCCCACTCGGTCCCCTCCCTGGCTCCGGGGATGATACGACGTTGGCTGGATGACGGATGGGCGGACAGGCAGCGCGGCGCCGCCCGACAGGCGCTGACCCTCCCCGGGGGGCAGGACTACATCTGCGAGAGGACGTCTCGCCATCGCGCCCCGTGTCGCCACGGGGGAACCGGGAAAGGACGTGGGCCGGCCGTGCTTCGACTGTTATTCGCCTTGATGTCGCTGATGCCCCGCCGGCCCCGCCGGCACATCGTGCGCGGGCTGATGCACGCCGTGTGGGGCACGCTGTCCCGCGTGAAGGTCCATGGCCTGAAGGACCTGCCCCCGGGCCCCTGCCTCTTCATCTGCAACCACCTGTCCAACGCGGACGGCTTCACGCTCTACCGCGCGCTGCGTCCGCGGCGGGTCGTCTTCCTGGCGGGTGTGAAGCTGCACGGCACGGTGATGACGCGGCTGGCGGCGGAGACGATGGACACCATCGACATCACGCCCAACTCGCCGGACATCGAAGCGCTGCGCCGCTGCGTGGAGCTGCTCAAGGGCGGCCAGTCGGTGCTCATCTTCCCGGAGGGGGGCCGCAGCCGCTCCGCGGGGCTGTTGCAGGCGAAGAAGGGCGTGGGCCTCATCGCCAAGCGCGCCGGGGTGCCCATCGTCCCGGTGGCGCTGACGGGCACCGAGAAGCTGATGCCCATCAACGACTCCGACATGGGGGGCGAGCGCCTGTTCAAGGCGGACGTCACCGTGACCTTCGGGCCCGCCTTCCGCATGGAGGACCTGGAGCCGGAGCTGGCCGGCGCCTCCGACGCGCGTCAGGCGTTGGTGGACGCGATGATGCACCGCGTGGCCGCGCTCCTCCCGCCGGAGTACCGGGGCGTCTACGCCGCGAGCCCCGAACCGGCCGCGTCCCCGGGAGCGCCCTCGGCCGTGCCCCCTTCGGCTTGATGAGAGGACAGAAGCCTGTCCCTGGAGGCGCCACATGCGCGCCTTCAGGAGCAGGCCCTGCGTCTCTTCAATCCCTCACGGACAACGGACCGCCGGACTCAATCCCTGGCGGCTGACGTGAGGAAACGCCACGCGCTCTTCTCTCCGCCCAGGTACGTCTGGAAATGATTCTCCCCAGGGCGGTAGAGGGCCGTCCCCTTGAGCCGCTCGTGCAGCGCGGGCAGGTGGTAGTAGGGCACCGACGGGAAGAGGTGATGGGACAGGTGGTAGTTCGCGTTGAAGGGCGCGATGAAGAAGCGCTCCAGCCACGTGGCGGACTCCACGTCCCGCGTCTCGTGCGTCTCGTCGGGGGTGGCCGGGGTGAAGGGGTGCTCCACCACCGCGCGGATGCGGAACGCCACCATCATCAGCGTCAGCGACGGCACCGACCACAGGAGGAGGTAGTGCAGCCAGCCTCCGGTGAGCGTGAGGAACGTGATGAAGCCGCCCATCCACAGCGCGTACCGGAGGTGCTCCGCGCGTGAGGGCGGCGGACCGCCCTTGCCCAGCGCGCGCCCTGTATAGGACCAGGGAATCATGATGCGCACGTGGGACAGGGTGAAGATGCCCACCAGGTCCCCCAGGAGCACCCGCGCCGTGCTCCAGCGGGTGCGCGGGAACATCCACGCGGCGTCGCGCTGCGCCGTGCGCCAGTAGGGGTCCTTCGGCGTGTTGACGAAGCGGTGGTGCTCCGCGTGCTCCTTGCGGTAGCCCGCCGTGGTGATGTTCATGGGGAACGCGCAGAGCACATCCGCCATGAAGTCGTTGAACCCGCGGTGGTTGTGCAGGTGGTAGTGAGAGGCTTCGTGCACCAGGCTCAACAGCGCGTGCTGACGTGAGGAGATGACCACCGCGGCCAGCACCCACGCCCACCACCGGTCCACCTGCACCACGAACGCCACGGCCAACGCGATGATGAGCCATTGGCGGGTCGCGGCCCACAGCCCCCGGATGTTGCCCACGACCGACAACTCCCGGACGGTGCCAGTCACCGCCTTTCTGTCGAACACGCGAGAGGTGACCGCTTCCGAGTCATCCAGCGACGGCTGTTCTGGGACGGCAAGCATTGGGACAGACCTCCTGCCGGGCGCGAGCGCTCTGGCGGGAGGCCGGGAGGTTCATCCCTCCCCCACCCAAGGCGACCCCCTGCCGCGCACCCCGGTTCATGTGGGACTACACCGCCTTGGCGGTAATAATCTCATATCACAGTAATTGTGAGGTCTGAAATACCCGCTCAGACTTACAGCCATGACGGACGTGGAAACCCAAACGGTTGGGCGGTTGAGCAGGTGTTGAAAGGTCTCCAGAAGCCGGCCCTCCAGGGGGGCTGGCGCACGGGAAGAAGGGGGCTCGGGTCTTTTGGGCGTTGCGTTGGAGGTGTTGTCCGTACACTGGTCAAGAACGCCCTTTCCGCGTCCCGCGGCCCCAGGAAAGACAGGGAGGTTTTCGTGCTCCCCGGTGAATGGATGCAGGCACCCTTCGACTTCCAGAAGCTCTTCGAGCTGTCCCCCAACCCGTACATGCTGCTGGACCGCGAGCTGAGGTACGTGACGGCGAACGCGGCCTATCTGCGGGTGACGGCCAGCCGGCTGGAGGACCTGGTCGGGCGAAACGTCTTCGACGCGTTCCCGCATGACCCGGACGACCCCGCCAACGCCAGCGCGCGGATGCTGCGCGAGTCCTTCCTCCGGGTGTTGAGGGAGCGGGCGCTGGACACGCTGGCGCTCATTCCCTACCGGGTGCCCCGAGAGACAGACGGGGGCGTGGTGATGGAGGACCGCTTCTGGAGCGCCACGCACACGCCCCTGCTGGACGCGGGGGGCGAGGTGGCCTTCATCCTCCAGCACACGATGGACGTCACGGAGGTGCACCGGCTCAAGCAGGCGGTGCGCGGCGTGGAGCCCTCGCGGGACGGGGGCGGGCCCGGGGTCCAGCTCCTGGGCGGGATGTTCGCGCGGGCCCAGGCCGTCCAGGAGGCCAACCGCACGCTGGACGATGAACGCAAGCACCTGCGCCGCCTCTTCGAACAGGCTCCGGGCTTCATGTGCTCCCTGCGCGGGCCCCGGCACGTGTTCGAGCTGGCCAACCGCGCCTATCTCCAGCTCGTGGGCCACCGGGAGCTGGTGGGCAAGACGGTCCGGGACGCGCTGCCGGAGGTGGAGGGGCAGGGCTACTTCGAGCTGCTGGACCGGGTCTTCACGACGGGGGAGCCCTTCATTGGCCACGGCATGCGGGTGGAGGTCCAGCGCGAGCCCGGCGGGCCGCTGAGCGAGGCCTTCGTGGACCTGGTGTACCAGCCCGTGGTGGAGGCGGACGGGAGCGTGTCCGGCATCTTCGTCCAGGGCCACGACATGACGGCGCAGAAGCGGGCGGAGGAGGAGCTGGCACGCCACCGCGAGCACCTGGAGGAGCTGGTGCGCGAGCGCACCCGGGCGCTGGCGGAGAGCGAGGCGGAGCGCCGTCAGACGGAGGCCGCGCTGCTGCAGGCGCAGAAGATGGAGGCGGTGGGGAAGCTGACGGGCGGCGTGGCGCACGACTTCAACAACCTGCTCCAGGTGGTGAGCGGCAACCTGCAGCTGCTCCAGCGCGACACGGTGGGGGATGCCCGCGCGCAGCGGCGGCTGGAGATGGCCCTGGGCGCGGTGGAGCGCGGGGCGCGGTTGTCCTCGCAGCTGCTCGCGTTCGCTCGGCGGCAGCCGCTGGCGCCCACGTCGCTCAACGTGGGACGGCTGGTGCGTGACATGGACGACCTGCTCCGCCGCGCGCTGGGCGAGGACGTCGAGGTGGAGACGGTCATCGCCGGCGGGCTGTGGAACACGTCGGTGGACCGCAACCAGCTGGAGAACGTCATCCTCAACCTGGCCATCAACGCGCGCGACGCGATGGACGGCCGGGGCAAGCTGACCATCGAGGCGGGCAACGCGATGCTGGATGACCACTACGCGCTGCTGCACCCGGAGGTCACCGCGGGGCAGTACGTGATGCTGGCCATCTCCGACACGGGCACCGGCATGACGCCGGAGGTGATGGCGCGCGCCTTCGAGCCTTTCTTCACCACCAAGCCAGAGGGCCGCGGCACGGGCCTGGGGCTGAGCATGGTGTATGGCTTCGTGAAGCAGTCCGGCGGCCACGTGAAGATCTACAGCGAGGTGGGGCACGGGACGTCGCTGAAAATCTACCTGCCGCGCACCTTCCAGGCGGCGGTGCAGCCGGTGGACGCCACCTCCGGGGCGGTGGAGGGCGGCACGGAGACCATCCTGGTGGTGGAGGATGACGCGGCGGTGCGGGCCACGGTGGTGGAGGTGCTGACGGAGCTGGGCTATCGCGTGCTCAAGGCGTCCGACGGGCAGAGCGCGCTCGCGGTCATCCAGAGCGGCCTGCCGGTGGATCTGCTCTTCACGGACGTGGTGATGCCGGGGCCGGTGCGCAGCCCGGAGCTGGCGCGGCAGGCGAAGGCGCACCTGCCGGACCTGGAGGTGCTCTTCACGTCGGGCTACACGGAGAACGCCATCGTGCACGGCGGCCGGTTGGATCCGGGCGTGAGCCTGTTGTCCAAGCCGTACCGGCGCGAGGACCTGGCCCGGAAGCTCCGCGCGCTCCTGCGCAACCGCGAGCAGCGGCTGGCGGGGAAGCCGGCGCGGACGCCCGCGCCCGCCGCCCCGTCGCCCGAGGTGAAGG
This sequence comes from Corallococcus sp. Z5C101001, assembly GCF_007352635.1. NCBI lineage: Bacteria > Pseudomonadati > Myxococcota > Myxococcia > Myxococcales > Myxococcaceae > Corallococcus > Corallococcus sp. Z5C101001. Next base: position 43,286 of record NZ_VKLU01000011.1, on the reverse strand, counting down.
ACGCGCTGCGCATCCTCCTGGTGGAGGACGACGCGGACATCCGCGAGTCGGCGTGCGAGCTGATGACGGACCTGGGCCACGCGGTGCATGCGGTGGAGACCGCGGAGGCGGCGAGCGACGTGCTGGCGAAGGAGCCCATCGACCTGCTCTTCACGGACGTGACGCTGCCGGGCAGGTCCGGCGTGGCGCTGGCGCGAGAGGCCGCGAGGCGCTTCCCGGCGCTGCGAATCATCATCGCGTCCGGGGATTCGAGCGCGGTGTCGGGGGCAGGGTTGGAGCGCGCGGTCTTGCTGCCCAAGCCGTATGACCTGGCGCAGATGGAGCGTGCGCTGCGAAGCGCCGCCACCGTGGAAGCGCCGTCCCCTGCTGTCGCTGGAAAGGAGCCCGCGTGACGGGCGCGAGGAGCCAGACGGAAGAAGCGGTGTACGTGTCGACGCTGCCCGGGCTGGAGCCGGCGTTGGAGGCGGAGGCGCGCGAGCAGGGCCTCGTGTTCCGGCGCGCGGAGGGGGGCATCGAGTGCGAGGGCCCGGCGGGCCTGCACCAGACGGCGAACCTGCACCTGCGCACGGCGAGCCGGGTGCTGCTGCGGCTGGGCACGTTCACGGCGCCCACGGCGGATGCGCTGGTGCGCGGACTGGAAGCGCTGCCGATGGGAGGCGTCTGGGATGGGAAGGCGCCGCTGCGGCTGTCGGTGAGCCTGCATCGCTCCGTGGCGCCGGGGCCGGGCGTGGTGCTGGAGTCCGCGGCCGTCGCCTGGGGCCAGCGCGACATTGCGAGCGCGGGGCACCTGGACGAGGAGGGCGCGGTCCCGGGGCTCACGCTGCTGGTGCGCGGAGAGGGCGAGCGTTGGACGGTGAGCGCGGACACGTCCGGAGAGCCGCTGCATCAGCGGGGCTACCGGCAGGAGGTGGGGCGCGCGCCCCTGCGCGAGACGCTGGCGGCGGGCATCCTCCGGCTCGCGGGCTACACGGGGGAGATGTCGCTGGTGGATCCGATGTGTGGCTCGGGCACGTTCCTGGTGGAGGGGGCGTGGATGTCCCAGCACCGGGCGCCGGGGTTGCTGCGCACGTTCGCGTTCCAGTCGTTCCCCTCCTTCGACAGGGAGACCTGGGCGCGGCGTCGCGCGGAGGCGGAGGCGCGGGGGCTGGTCCAGCCTCGGGTGACGCCGCGGGGGTATGACCTCAACGCGGGGGCGCTGGGCACGGCGCGGCGCAACGCGAAGCGCGCGGGTGTGACGCTGACACTGGAGCGGCATGACCTGCGCACGTTGAAGGCGCCGCCGGAAGGGCCCGGGCTGGTGGTGGCCAATCCGCCCTACGGAAAGCGGGTGGGGGAGGCGGAGGACCTGCCGGAGCTGTACCGCGCGCTGGGGGCCACGATGAACGGCGCGTTCCGCGAATGGCGCAAGGCGCTCATCGTGCCCGAGGAGCCGAGGTTGGTGTCGGCGCTGGGGCTCCAGGGCGCGCGGCGGATCCCCGTGAAGAACGGCGGCCTGCGCTGCCTGTTGTTGCTCGCGGGCCCGTGAGCGAGGGCGGGGCTCGTGTGCGCCTCGCGCGAGCGCGCGGCACGCGAGCCTGGAGCCGCGGTGGCCGTGGGATGCTTGTGCGAGCGCGCATCGCGTGACGCTGGAGTAGCGGCGCGCGTGCGAACCTCGCGCGCGCGCGCGTTCCGCGAGTCCGGTGCCGCGGGGCTGTGAGCCTCGCGCGAGTTCGCGTCACGTACGACGGTCTTCGCGCGTGCCTCGCGCGGACACGCGTCCGTGGCTACAGCGGCAGCACCAGCTCGAACCGCGCGCCGCCTTCGGGCCTCGCGCCCGCGCGCACCTTGCCTCCGTGCGCGTGCACCACGCGCCTCACGATGGCGAGCCCCAGCCCGCGGCCGTTGGCGCGCGTGAGGAAGAAGGGCTCGAAGACGCGCTGCGGATCCAGTCCCGCGATGCCCGGGCCTTCGTCCTCCACCCCCAACGACACGCCCTCCGGCACGCGCCGCACCGCCACGCGCACCGTGCCCCCGGACGGCGAGGCCTGGATGGCGTTGCGCACCAGGTGCGTCACCGCCAGCTGCAACAGCGTCTCGTCGCCAGGAAGCTCCGGCACGTCCGGCGCCTCGTCGAACAGCACTCGCGGCGACGGCAGGTCCGGACGCCCCTGGAGCTGACCGAGCGCCCGGTGCACCAGCTCCCCCAGGGACACGGGACGCGGCCGAGGCTCCAGCGGGCGCACCGCGTCCAGCAGGTCGCGCACGATGTCCTCCAGCCGGATGGCCTCCTCCTCCAACATCTCCACCGCGGAGGCCCCCGCGGGCCCCAGCCGCGGTTCGCGCTTGAGCACCGCCACCGTGTTCAGGATGGCGCCCAACGGATTGCGCACCTCATGGGCCACGACGCCCGCGGCCTCGCCCAGCGCCGTCAGCCGTTCGCTCGCCACCAGCTCGTTCTGCAGGCGGGACACCTCCGCGAGCCGCGCCTCCGCCGCCCGGTGGTGCCGCACGTTCTCCAGCGCCCCGCCTATCAGCTGCGCGAACAACTCCAGCGGCCCCGCGTTCGCGGGCGTCAGCGTCGTGGACTGCACCGCCAGCACCCCGTACGGCTCATCTCCCACGAAGATGGGCGCGTCCAATGCCCGCGAGCCCGGCGCATAGATGCGCTGGATGCTGTCCGCCACCTCCGGCAGGAGCAGCCTCCGCACCATGCTGAACGCGTCCGGGTGGAACACCGCCTTGCGCCGCGTGAGCACGTCCGTCAGGTGCGGCATCCCCGAGCGGTGCAGGCGCACCTCGTGCACGCCCTGCCCATACAGCCGCTCCGCCGCCGCCAGGCTCTCCGGCTCCTGGCGCATGGGCCCGTAGCGCAGGGAGTCCCCCTCCAGCAGCATCACGGAGACGTAGAAGCCCTGACGGTGCACGGCCTCCACCGCCAGCTCCAGCACCGACGCCTCGTCGCGGCAGCGCAGCAGCTCCGCCGACGTGGACACCAGCATCGTGGACAGCGTGCGCACCGCGTCGCCGCCCTCCGCGTCCAGCAGCAGCACCAGCTGCTCCTCCGGCACGCGGCCCGGCGCGGTGAGCGGCGACAACAGGTGCGTGCGTCCGTCCGCGCCGTGCACCCGCACCCAGGCGGGTTGGTCCGGCGGCGGCTCGCCGCGCGCCAGCGCCTGGCACATCGGCTCCATCCACGCGCGCTCCTCCGGCCCGAAGCGCGCGCAGAACTCCAGGAGCGTCGGCAGCTCGTCGTCGCGCAGGCCCAGCAGTGTCCGGAGCGCGACATTGGTGAACACCATCTGATCGCCCCGCAGCACGAACAGCGGCACCGGCAGCGCCGGCAGCAGGCCGTCCAGGGAGGCGGGCGGGAGGGGCGCGCTCATCGCCTCACCCAACGCGCGGCACCGCCCGCTCCCCGGGTCACATGCCGCTTCGCGCCAGGAGGCCGCGGGTCCGCAAGCAATCGCCGCGCGCGCGCGCCGTAGGGAGGGGGGAAGGTGTTGATCACTGGAGAGAACACCATGAACTTCGCGAACGAGTTGGACCGCAGGGACCTGGAGTTGAAGTCCGTCATGGCCGTGTGGGTGGCCTTCGTGGCGATGAGCGCGGTCTTCCTGGGCCAGTTGCTCTAGTCCAGGCGGGAAGCCACGCCCGCCTGGAAGCCCCGCCGGGAACCTATCAGGGCTTCCTCGTGCGGCGGACGTACTGCTGGATGAAGTCACGCTCCTCCGCGCGCAAGGCACTGAGGCGCAGCCCGTAGCCCCGGGGGTTCTTGCCGTCCTCCAGGGAGTTCTCCCAGATGACGGAGCTGCGCAGGGTCATCACCCGCTCCGGCTCATCGAAGCGCAGCGTCAACTCCACCTGCGTCCCCAGCCGCAGCGGCCGGTCCGTGCCGATGAACAGACCGCCCGACGACAGGTTGATGATGCGGTGGTCGGTGAAGATGCCCGTGTTCTTCATCGTCACCCGCACGTCCGCGTGCAGCCGGTCGTCCGAACGGCGCTCCAGGCCCACGAACTCGGCGCTCGAATACGAAGGCGCGGGGCTCGCCACGGGGCGCCGCGCGGGCGCTGGCGGAGGCGGCGCGGGAGCCGGCGGAGGTGGCGCCGGAGGTGGCGGCGGCGCCACGGGCCGCGACGTGGGCAGCATCACCGGCGGAGGCCTGGGCGGCGCGGGCGGGGGCACGAACGGCGGCGGCCTCGCGGCGGCGGGAGGCGGCGCGGGCGGAGGCACGAGCGCCGGCGGCCTCGCGGGCACCGCGGATCCACTCAAGGGCAGCGGGGACGCGGGCGGCGCCGGAGGCAGCGCGCCGGCCATGTCCAGCCGGGGCGGCGGCGGTGGCGCCGGGTGCAGCGCGCCTTGGAGGTAGAGCGTCTCCGCCTCGCGGATCCGCCGCGAGAGGAAGTCGAAGATCTCCACGGACACCTGGCGCAGCTCCGGATGCAGGTCCGGCGACAGGTGGTCCGGCGAGAAGCGCTTCGCCATGCGGAAGAAGGCGGTGCGGAACTCGTCGAGCGTCGCGTTCGGCTTGAGTCCGAAGACCTCGTGCGGCGGCAGGTGCAAGAGCCCCCGCAGCTGGTTGCGCAGACGCTCGGCCTGCTGGGTCTCCGCGGAGGGCGTGGGCGCCGCGGTGGCGAACAGGTCGCGCACCTCCGGCAGGTCCTGGAGCGGGATCCAGTTCGTCCCATCGCGCGACGCGCGCACGGCCGTCTTCAGGCGGCCGGAGGCGATGAGGTCTCGGAAGGCTTGCAGCTGGAGGGGGCCCAGGACGCGGCCGAGCGAATCACCCACCCAGTAACCGACAACGGATGACGACACGGGGACCTCGGAGTCAGGACGCGAGTGCTTCGCGCATGGCGGACGCGATCTCCATGGGATGGAAGGGTTTGCCGACGAAGCCCACCGCCCCCGCGGCGATGGCCTGCTCCACCACGGGCTCGGCGTCCATGCTGCTGATGACGAGCACGCGCGTTCCCGGCGACACGTTCTTGATGGCGCCCAGCACCTCCAGCCCGCTCTTCTTCGGCATGAACAGGTCCAGGAACATCACCGCGGGCTGCTCCTTCGCGGCCAGGGCCAGCCCTTCCTCACCGTCCGCTGCCTCCAGGAGTCTCAGGGCGATACCCGTCTCCGCGATGACGTCCTTGAGGATGCGACGCACGAAGCTGTCGTCATCCACGAGCAGCAGGGTTGGCAGTCCAGACATGGGCGGCAGGATACATAAGACGCGTGGTTTGGGCGCGGCCGTCATGCGGCGCCTGCCCGCCTTTTGGGTTAAGGGGTGGGCATGTCCACCGACCAGGCGCTGTCCCATTTCGAGTCCCAGAAAGCCGCGTATCTGGAGGACCTCAAGGCCCTCGTACGCATACCCAGTGTGTCCTTCCCCGGGTTCGATCCAGCCCTCGTGCGACAGAGCGCGGAGGCCACCGCCGCCCTGCTCAAGGACCGTGGTTTTGAAAACGTCCAGTTGCTCGAAATCGAGGGCGCGCATCCGTATGTCTATGGCGAGGTGCTCAAGGCGCCGGGCCGCCCCACGCTCCTCCTCTACGCGCACCACGACGTGCAGCCCGCGGGAGACGAGAGCGCGTGGAAGAGCCCGCCGTTCGAGCCGGAGCTGCGCGACGGCCGCCTGTATGGACGCGGCGCGGCGGACGACAAGGCCGGCATCGTCGTGCACACCTCCGCGGTGGACGCGTGGCTCAAGAGCACCGGCCAACTCCCACTCAACGTGAAGGTCATCATCGAGGGGGAGGAGGAAGCCGGCAGTGACCACCTGGGTGCATTTCTCCAGAAGCACGCGAAGTTGGTGGCGGCGGACGCCATCGTGTTGACGGACACGTCGAACTTCGACACGGGCCTGCCGTCCATCACCACGGCGCTGCGCGGGCTGGTGACGGTGGACGTGGAGGTGCGGGGGCTTCAGCAGGCGGTGCACTCAGGCATGTGGGGCGGGCCCATTCCGGATCCGGCGATGGCGCTGTGCCGGATGCTGGCGTCGCTCACGCACGCGGATGGCTCCATCGCCATCGAGGGCGTGATGGAGCAGGTGAAGCCGCTGACGGCCGCGGAGCGGGAGAGCATCCAGTCGCTGCCGGGCGACGAGGCCACCTTCCGCGAGCAGGCTGGCCTGCGCGAGGGCGTGGAGCTGCTGGGGCAGGGGCGTCACCCGTGGGAGACGAACTGGCGCCAGCCGAGCCTGGCGGTGAACGCCATCCAGGCCAGCAGCCGCAAGGACGCGCGCAACATCATCGTGGAGTCGGCGTGGGCGCGCGTGGGCATCCGCGTGGTGCCGGACATGGATCCGGAGGACGTGCAGCGCCGGCTGGTGGCGCACCTGAAGAAGGTGTGCCCGTGGGGCCTGGAGCTGGAGATCCGCGAGGATCCGGCGTCTGGCTGGTGGTACACGGACTCGTCACACCCGGCCTTCCAGGCCGCCTTCCGCGCGCTGGAGAAGGGCTACGCGAAGAAGCCCGTCACCATCGGGTGTGGAGGGTCCATCCCCTTCGTGGAGCCGTTCGCGAAGGAGCTGGGCGGCGTGCCCGCGCTGCTCATCGGCGTGGAGGACCCCTACACCTACGCCCACTCCGAGAACGAGAGCCTGCACCTGGGGGACTGGGAGAAGGCCATCCGCTCCGCCATCCACCTCTACGAGGAGCTGGCGAGGTCGCTGACCGCGCGCGGCTGAGCGCGCGGTCCGCTCACGGCGTGGGGGCTACAGGCCGCGGAAGCGGTCCGTGGCCTCGATGAGCGCGGACGTGTTGCCGGGCTCGTTGGCGGAGTGGCCGGCGTCCGGGACCAGCACGAACTGGGCCTCCGGCCACGCGCGGTGCAGGGCCCACGCGCTCTCCGGCGGGCAGACGACGTCGTAGCGGCCCTGCACGATGACGGCGGGGATGTGGCGGATGCGCCCCACGTCGTCCAGCAGTTGGGTGTCGCTCCGCATCCAGCCCTTGTTGACGAAGTAGTGGCATTCGATGCGCGCGAAGGCGATGGCGAAGTCGTCCCCGGCGTTGCGCGCGATGAGCTCCGCGTTGGGGTACAGGCAGCTGGTGCGGCCCTCCCAGACGCTCCACGCCCTGGCGGCCTCCTGCCGCGTGTGCGGGTCGTCTCCCATCAGGCGCTTCGCGTACGCCTGGAGCAGGTCCCCGCGCTCCGCCTCCGGGATGGGGGCGAGGAAGTGCTCCCAGGCGTCCGGGAACATCGCGTCCGTGCCGCGCTGGTAGAACCAGTCGATCTCCTGCTTGCGCAGCAGGAAGATGCCGCGCAGCACCAGCTCCGTGACGCGCTCCGGATGCGCCTCCGCGTACGCCAGCGACAGGGAGCTGCCCCAGGAGCCGCCGAAGAGCATCCAGCGCTCCAGGCCCAGGTGCTCGCGCAGCCGCTCCATGTCCGCCACCAGGTCCCAGGTGGTGTTCATCTCCAGGCTGGCGTGCGGGGTGCTGCGGCCGCAGCCGCGCTGATCGAACAGGATGATGCGGTAGGCGCCGGGGTCGAAGAAGCGGCGCTGCTTGGGGTCGGTGCCGCCGCCGGGCCCGCCGTGCACGAACACCACGGGCTTGCCGCTCGGGTTGCCGGACTCCTCGAAGTAGAGCGAGTGGCCGCCGGTGACGCTCAGCCGGCCGGTGCGGTAGGGCTCGATGGAGGGGTAGAGCGTTCGCAGCGGCGTGGCAGCGGGCACGGCGTTCCTTTCGCGGGAAGGAGCTGGATCACCACAACCTAGCAACAGTTCGCGCCCCCTCGCAGGGGCTGTCGGGAGTGCGTTCGCAAGCCGACGCGCGAGGGGGGCGGGGTGTCAGGCCTTCTCGGGAGGGGCGGGCGCGGGCGCCTCGCGCGGCGCTTCCGGCGCCTTGGGCGGAGGCGGCACGCCGCGCCCGGCCTGGGCCACCATGCGCACCTCGGCGTTCTCCCCGAGCGCGAAGCCGTCGCCCTTCGTCTCCAGGTCCGTCGCCTCGATGACGTCTCCGCGCTGGAGGTGGAAGAAGCGCTCGTTCTTCTCCGAGCGGTGGCGCTCCTGCATCGCCAGCCCCACGCGCCCCTCGGGACCGCAGCCGATGTAGCGCTGCCGGCCCTTGCCCTCCAGCGACTCGCTGACGATGCGGAACAGCCGGCCCGGCGGAGGCTCCGGCCACGCCTCGCCCTTGGGCGCCACCATCAGGTAGCTCATCTTCAGCGACTCCTTGTGGAAGCCGGCCACGCGCGCCAGCTCCTCCACCACGCGGGGCATGGGCCAGGCGCGCTCGGCGTGGCACCAGTCCGTCTCCTTCACCAGCGCGGGGCAGGCGCCCCGGTACAGGCACGGCGCGCGGATGGCGTAGCCGCGCTCCACCAGCAGGTCGCGCACCTTGAGCAGGTTGCGGCTCGTCTCGCGCAGCGCGGGCTCCATCACCAGCAGGCTGCCGCCCTTCTTCACCTTCGTGAGCACCGCCTCCAGCAGCGCCGCGCGCGGCTTGAGCGCATCGTCCGTCGCGCCGTACAGCTCGTTGACGACGTGCCCCATCGTGATGAGGTCGTACTGGCCCTCCGGCAGCGTGGCGTTCTTCTTCAGTGGATCCCACTCGCGCGTGGCCAGGGCCTCGCCGGCCTCCGTCGCCAGCTCGCGCGCCAGGTTCAGCGCGGGCTTGCTGCGGTCCGCCGCCGTCACCTCGCTGGCGCCCGCGTCCATCGCCGCGAAGGCCACCGGGCCCGGACCGCTGCCCAGGTCCAGCACGTGGCGGGGGCGGTTGGGCAGCTCCCCCAGCACCTGACGCGCCTGGGCATAGGACACCGGCCAGTAGAAGAGCAGGTAGGCGCCCAGGAGGCGCGGGTCATCCATGTATCGGGCGCCCGCGAGCTGCCGCTCCCGGGTGAGCCCGAGCGACAGTTGCTTCACGCCCGCGCCGACCTCCTTGACCTCCTGCGGCGTGAGGCGCCCCTCCGGCCCGTCGGTCCTGCCCCGGGACGCGCGCCACACGGCGATGAGCCGGGGCAGCCACCGCTCCAGGTCCTTGCTGTATGCGTTGCTCATCGGTGCCTTCACATCAGGGGTCGCCACCCGAGGGCGACCGCGTTAAACCCGTCCCGCCATGATTTCCGTCCGCGGATTGCGCAAGCACTATCAGGTCCACAAGCGCCCGCCTGGCCTGAAGGCGGCCCTGCGCTCGCTCGTCCACCGCAGCTACACGGCCGTCAAGGCCGTGGACGGCATCTCCTTCGACATCCGGCCCGGGGAGCGGGTGGGCTTCCTGGGCCCGAACGGCGCGGGCAAGACCACGACGCTCAAGGTGCTCTCCGGCCTGCTCCACCCGTCCGAGGGAGAAGTCACCGTGGATGGCCACGTGCCCCGGCTGCGCGAGGAGGCGTTCCTCAAGAAGATCATGCTCGTGATGGGGCAGAAGCAGCAGCTCCTCTGGGACCTGCCGCCCGTGGAGACGTTCGAACTCAACCGCGCCATCTACGACGTGCCCCGCCTCCAGTACAAGCAGACGCTGGACGAACTGGTGTCGCTGCTGGAGCTGGAGGACCTCATCACCAAGCCCACCCGCCAGCTGAGCCTGGGCGAGCGGATGAAGTGCGAGCTGGCGGCGGCCCTCATCCACCGCCCCCGGGTGCTGTTCCTGGACGAGCCCACCATCGGCCTGGACGTGTCCATGCAGGTGACGATGCGTGAGTTCATCAAGGCGTACAACGAGAAGACGGGGGCCACGCTCATCCTGACCAGCCACTACATGGACGACGTGGCGGCGCTGTGCCCGCGCGTCATCGTCATCGACAAGGGGCAGCTGTCCTACGACGGCAGCCTGGAGGCGCTGGTGCAGCGCGTGCGTCCGGAGAAGCGCGTGGTGCTGCGGCTGGGCCAGCCGGTGGACGCCGCGGTGCTGGCGCCGCTGGGCCGGGTGGTGTCGCACGACGCGAGCACGGCGGTGCTCCAGGTGCAGCAGGACGCGGTGAGCGCCACCGTGGGCCGGGCGCTGTCCACGCTGCCGGTGACGGACCTGACGGTGGAGAACGCGCCGCTGGAAGAGGTGATGAGCGAGCTGTTCCAGGAGGGCAAGGCGCGCCGGGCGGAGGCCGCCCGGGAGGCGGTGCCCGCGTGAGCCTGCGCACGTCCCTGCGGGCGCTGCCCACCCTGCTGCGCATCGGCTTCTCGGAGGCGGTGGCCTACCGCGCGGAGATGGTCGTCTGGGTGCTGGCCACCACGATGCCGCTCATCATGCTGGCCCTGTGGTCGGCGGTGGCGCGCGGAGGGGACGTGGGCCGCTTCGGGCAGGCGGAGTTCACGGGCTACTTCCTCGCGGCCTTCTGCGTGCGGCAGCTCACCTCGTCCTGGGTCGCGTGGATGCTCAGCTACGAGGTGAAGCAGGGCACGCTGGCGATGCGCCTCTTGCGGCCCATCTCTCCGCTGCTGTCCTACGCGACGGAGGTGCTGGCGGGCATCCCGCTGCGCGTCGCGGTGGTGCTGCCCGTCCTGGGCATCAGCGTGTGGGCGGTGGGGGGCCGGGCCGTGCCCGCGTCGCTCGGAGGGTGGGGGCTGTTCGCGCTGGGCATCACGGGCGGGTGGCTCATCACGTTCTACCTGAACGTGATGCTGGGCGCGCTGAGCCTGTACCTGGAGAGCAGCCAGAAGCTGATGGAGATCTACATGGTGCTGTTCTTCGTCTGCTCCGGGTACATGTTCCCGGTGGAGTTCTTCCCGCCGGGGCTGCGCGCGGTGATGGACGCGCTGCCCTTCCGCTACCAGATGGGGCTGCCGGTGGAGCTGATGACGGGGGCGCACGCGCCGGCGGAGGCGTGGGGGCTGCTGGCGAAGCAGTGGGCCTGGGTGGCGGGGCTGGGCGTGGGGGCGACGCTCCTGTGGCGGCGGGGCCTGGCGCGCTTCGCGGCGTTCGGAGGCTAGGGTGGTCAACGCGAAGCGATACCTGCGCCTCCTGGGCGTGCAGCTGAAGGCCTCCGGGCTGCTGGCGCTGCAGTACCGCGCGGACTTCCTGGCGGAGGGGCTGACGTCGCTGGCGTGGACGTTCACGGCGCTGGCGCCGCTGTTCGTCGTCTTCGGCGCGCGGCCCACCATCGAGGGGTGGACGTTCCAGGAGTCGCTGCTGGTGGTGGGCTGGTTCACGCTCTTGCAGGGGGTGCTGGAGGGTGCCATCAGCCCCAGCCTCACGGGCATGGTGGAGCACATCCGCAAGGGCACGCTGGACTTCGTGCTGCTCAAGCCCGCGGACGCGCAGTTCCTGGTGTCGACGCAGCGCTTCCTCCCGTGGCGCGCGGTGAACGTGCTGTCCGGGGTGGCGCTGTTCGTCTACGCGTTCATGTCGCTGGGGCGCTGGCCGTCGGTGCCGGGCATCCTCGCGTCGCTCGTGCTGCTGGGGACGAGCATGTTGATCCTCTACTCGCTGTGGATCCTCGTGGTGAGCGCGGCGTTCTTCGTGGTGAAGGTGGACAACCTCACCTACCTGTTCACGTCCATCTTCGACGCGGCGCGGTGGCCGTCCTCCGTGTTCCGGGGGACGCTGTCGTGGGTGTTCACCTTCATCATCCCGCTGGCGTTGATGACCACGTTCCCCGCCCTGGCGCTGCTGGGCCGCCTGCCGTGGACCTGGCTGGTGGGCGCGGTGGTGGGCGCGGTGGCGTTCGCGTCCATCGCGCGGCGGGTGTGGCTGCTGTCCATCCGCCACTACACGTCCGCGAGCAGCTAGCGCCCCGCCTGGGCGACGACCGCGCGTGAGTGAGAGGAATTCACCGGTGGTGTCTTTCCTCCGTCTGGGTTAAGGGGCCGCCCCCCCGCGGCGAAAGCCGCCCCCCAGGAAGTAAAGGATTACCCCCCGATGAACCGGATACGTCTTCACGGCCTGCTGGCCGTGCTCGCGCTCGCGTGCGCGGTGGCCTGCGCGCCCGATGCGCGGCCCTTCGTTCCCTCCACCTCCACCGCGCGCGTCGACGTGTCGACGTGGAGCAGCGCCGGCACGATGGCCTCGGCGCGCGTGGACGCCACCGCCACGTTGCTGCGCAATGGCTATGTGCTCGTCACGGGTGGCGGCACGTCCGCGGCGGAGCTGTATGACCCCCGCACCAGCCGCTGGTTCAGCCTGGGCGCCATGGCGACGAGCCGCCAGCGCCACACCGCGACGCTGCTGGCCTCCGGCAAGGTGTTGCTGGTGGGCGGCGGCACGTCCGTGCTCGCCTCGGCGGGGGCGGAGGTGTTCGACCCGGACACCAACGGCTGGTCCGCCGCGAGCGGGTTGGACGTGCCCCGCTCCCAGCACACCGCGACGCTGCTGCCGGATGGCCGGGTGCTGGTGGCGGGCGGCGACAGTGGCGCTGGCAACGCGCTGGCCACCTCGCTCCTCTACGTGCCCGCGAGCAATGCCTGGGTGGCCACGGGCCGCATGGGCGCGGCCCGCCTGGGTCACACCGCGACGCTGCTGCCGGATGGCCGGGTGCTCGTCACGGGCGGCCGGGACAGCGCGAACGGGAACGTGCTCGCGTCGTCGGAGCTGTTCGACCCGGCGTCGGGTGCCTGGCTGCCGGTGAATCCCATGCTCACCCAACGCACGGGGCACACCGCGACGCTGCTGCTGTCCGGGCAGGTGCTGGTGTCGGGCGGCTTCGCGGGCAGCCTCGCCACGGACCTGTCCGAGCTGTACGACCCGGGCACCGGCACCTGGACCGCCCAGGGCGCGCTGCCGACCCTCTGTGTCTTCCACACCGCGACGCTGCTCACCTCCGGGCAGGTGTTGCTCACCGGGGGCTCCACCGGCGGACAGCCGTACCTGGACCGCGCCGCGCTCTATGACCCGGCCTCGGGCACATGGACGCAGACGGCGCAGATGGCCACGCGCCGCATCAGCCACGCCGCCGCGCTGCTGCCTTCCGGAGAGGTGCTGGTCCTGGGCGGGGTGCCCCAGGCGGGTGCGCGCAATGCGTCCGCGGAGCGCTACCGGCCCTCCGTCCTGCCGTGGCGCGCGGCCGCGAACCTCGTCACCGCGCGCTCGCAGCTCACCGCCACCCGGTTGGGCTCCGGTGAGGTGCTGGTGGTGGGCGGGGCCTCGTCGGCGGGTGCGGCGCTCGCGGGCGCCGCGCTGTACGACGAGGCGACGGACAGCTGGAAGGACGCCGCCGACCTGAGCACCGCGCGGTTCCTGCACTCCGCCACGCCGCTGGGGGACGGCCGGGTGCTGGTGAGCGGCGGCCAGCGGGATGCCGCCACCTGGTTGTCCGCCACGGAGGTGTACGCGCCCGCCACGGGGACCTGGACTCCGGTGGGGAGCATGGGCGCGGCGCGGGCGCGTCACACCGCGACGCTGTTGCCGGGCTCCGGCAAGGTGCTGGTGACAGGCGGGGTGTCGGGTTCCAGCTCCGCGTCCACGCTCGCGAGCGCGGAGGTGTATGACCCGTCCACGGGCACGTGGAGCGCCACGAGCGTGATGGCGCATGCGCGCGCGTATCACGCGGCGGTGCCGCTGCCTTCGGGCCGGGTGCTGGTGATGGGCGGGAGCTCCACCGGGGCCGACGCGCTCACCGCGAGCGCGGAGGTGTATGACCCGGCCACGGGCACCTGGACGGCCACGGCGCCGATGGCGGTGGCGCGCTATGGCCATGTCGCGATGCCGCTGGGGGATGGGAGTCAGGTGTTGGTGGCGGGGGGCTGGGGCGCGGATGGACCGCTGCGCTCCGTGGAGCTCTACGACGTGGCTCGCGGCACCTGGAGGACGGTGGCCTCGCTGAACACGCCGCGCTACCTGCCGCATGCCACGGTGCTGCCCACCGGCCGCGTGCTGTTGGTGACGGGGGAGGGGGGCTCGGGGCTGGGCGTGCTGGATTCGGCGGAGGTGTACGACGCCGCGACGAATGCGTGGACCCCGGCGGGCATCCTGTCCATGCGCAACACACACCACGCCCTGTCGGTGCTGCCCTCCGGCCGGGTGCTGGTCGCGGGCGGAAGCGGAAATGGCGGCGCGCGCGTGGGCGTCGACGTGTACTCACCGGCGCCTTGAGCCACGCTCCCGCGAGGGCGGGTGACGCTCACCCGCCCTGTCGCGCGGATCAGGCACCCGCGTGCGGCGCTTCATGCGCGGCGTCCTCGCGGGCGTAGTAGGCGAGGCACTCCTCCTCGCGCCCGCGCACCACGCGCCTGCCGTTCAGGGGCCCGACGTGGGAGGTCACCACCGTGTGCTGGCCTTCGACGTCATCCTGGTCGAAGTAGATGACCACCCAGTCATGCGTGGCCTCCTGCTGGTGCGCCAGCGCGGTGTTGGAGAACAGGGCCCGCAGGGTCCAGCCCTCCACGTGCTCGCGCATCACCGGCAGCCACGCCTCGCCTGACGGGTTGAAGCGCTTGGGCGCGATGCGGCGCAGCTCTCCGGCCGCCGCCCTCCGGCGGTAGTCCGCGTCCACCTTCAAGAGCAGCGCCACGGAGGGACGCGGCCCGTCCTCGGGCCCGTGGGGGCGCCCCCGCTCGCGCTCCCTCCGGTTGCGTCCCAGCCGCGCGGCCAGCACCTCCCGCACCTGCTCCGCGCGCCGGGGGCCGAACCCCTCCACCCGCTCCAGCCGTCCGTCGTGCGCGGCCAGCTCCAGCGCCTCCAGCGTGGTGATGTGGAGCGCCTCGTGGATCCGCTTCGCCAGCTCCGGTCCGATGCCGGGCACGCTGGCGAGCAGGCCTTCGGGGGAGGCCTCCTCCTCCAGCCGCTGGAGCAGCTCCATCCGCCCCGTGCGCACCAGCTGCGCGACCGCCGCCGCGATGCTCTTGCCCACGCCGGGCAGCTCCCTCAAGCCCGCTTCCCCATGCTCCGCCAGCACCCGCGCCACGGAGTCCGGCCAGCTCGCGAGCGTGGCCGCGGCCTTCCGGTACGCCCCCACCCGGAAGGGCATCGCGTCCTGCGTGTCCAGCAGGTCCGCCACCCGCTCCAGCGCGTCCGCGATGTCGATGTTGCTCTTCCATTCGACGCCCATGGTCCTTGGAAGGTAGGCCTCCCCCGAGGGGGCGGCCACCCCACCGGCCGACACGGGCGCACATGGGCCCCCGCGCGAGAAATAATTCCCCGCCCGCAACCACCTCGGACCCCTGGGGTTTGGAGGGACAGCAGGCAGTCACGCGAACCCTTCGAACTGGAGAATGACGATGCGCTGGAACAAGACGTTGGCGGTGGGTGCGGCCCTGGTGCTCTCGACGGCGTGCGGCGGGGTGGATGATCAGGAGGCGGCGGAGTCGCTGCCGGACTTCGCGGGCACGTCGCTGGAGATCAACGCGGACGCGCCCGCGCAGGATGGCGCCGCGCTCGTGGCGCAGGACCTGATGCAGGTGGAGGCCTCGCTCGACGGTCAGGGCGCCGTGATGCTGGAGGGCGCGCGCATGCAGGTGAAGGCGCTCAACGACGCGCTCCGGCAGGCGCTGGTGCCCATCGCGGAGCTGGTGAAGCGGTCCGCCAACGCGCAGCCCGGCGACGTGCTGGTGTACGGCCCCGCCGACCGCGCCAACGCGACGTTCAAGCTCTCCGTGCGCAAGGGCGTGGGCCAGCGCTACCAGTGGAAGCTGGAGGCCCGTCCGCTGGGCAGCACCGACGACACCGCCTACAAGCTGGTCGCCGCGGGCGCGCTCAAGCGCAACGGCGACGCGCACCGCGGCCGGGGCACGCTGGCCATCTCCCTGGACAACCTCAAGGCGGTGGCCCCGTCCTTCGCGGGCCAGGGCAAGATGATGATGTCGTTCGCGCACTTCGGGCAGGGCAGCAAGTCGCTGGCGTACCGCCTGTCCAACTTCACCCCGGACACGTCCGCGCATCCGGCCGTCACCGGCGCCTTCGTGGGCCACAAGCTCCAGGCCACCGGCGTCACCCGCGTGCGCGTGCTGGGCCCGTACAACCTGCCCGGCACCGCCACCAGCGCGAAGGAGACGGTGCTCTCCTCCGTGCGCCACATCCCCGGCACCGGCGGCCGCGTGGACATCCTCGCCTGGGGTGGCGACATCGCGGCGAACACCGCCTACGTCGGCACCGCCTGCTGGAACGCCCAGGAGAAGGAGCTCTTCCGCGTCCTCTTCCGGTGCTCGGACTCGAGCCGCCCGGCGTCCTGCACGGAGGTGGAGGGCAGCCGCGTGGGCACCGCCCAGGACTGCCCCGCGGTGGAGCTGCGCGGCGACGTGGCGCCCCCCACGGGCGCTGGCGATGACCTGTCGCCCGAGCCCGGCAACCCCGGCGCGCCGGACGACGCGCCCACGGACGTCACCGCGGAGTTCTGAGCCGTCAGGCCGGAGCGGACGCCACCACCGCGTCCGCTTCGATCTCCACCAGCATCCGCGGGTCGATGAGGGCCTTCACCTCCACCATCGACGTGGCGGGGCGGATGGCCGCGAACACCTCGCCGTGGGCGCGGCCCACCTCCTCCCAGCGGGAGATGTCGGTGACGTACATGCGCGTACGCACCACGTCCTCCAGCCGGGCCCCCACGGCCTCCAGCGCGGCGCGGATGTTGGCGAGCGCCTGGGCGGCCTGCCGGTAGGCGTCTGCTTCACCCACCAGCTGGCCGTCCTCGCCGGTGGCGGTGGTGCCGGAGACGGAGACGAAGGGGCCCACGCGGACCGCCCGCGAATAGCCGACCCGGGGCTCCCAGGGCGTGCCGGTGGCGTGAAGGGTGCGTTGCATGGCGGGGCTCCCGGGGTGGGCGCTGAGGGGTTTCCTGGAGGGCCGGTGCCCTGCCGGGCCCCCAGGCGCTGCTTGCAAGCTGCAAGGAACGACCGCCCGTGATAGTTGGCCTCGGATCATGGCCAACGAGCTCGAGAGGGAGGTCGCCCGGCGACGGACCTTCGCCATCATCTCCCACCCCGACGCGGGAAAGACAACCCTCACGGAGAAGCTGCTGCTCTACGGCGGCGCCATCCACCTGGCAGGCAGCGTCAAGGCCAAGCGGGCCCGGCGGCACGCGACCAGCGACTGGATGGAGCTGGAGAAGGAGCGCGGCATCTCCGTCACGTCGTCGGTGCTCCAGTTCAGCTACCGCGACCACGCGGTCAACCTGCTGGACACCCCGGGCCACCAGGACTTCTCCGAGGACACCTACCGCACGCTCTCCGCGGCGGACGCGGCGGTGATGCTCATCGACGCGGCGAAGGGCGTCGAGCCGCAGACGAAGAAGCTCTTCAAGGTCTGCCGCATGCGCAACATCCCCATCTTCACGTTCGTCAACAAGCTGGACCGCTACGGCCGCGAACCGCTGGAGCTGATGAACGAGCTGGAGCAGGTGCTGGGCATCCGCTCGTACCCGATGAACTGGCCCATTGGCATGGGGCCGGAGTTCCGGGGCGTCTACGACCGGCAGGCGCGCGTGGTGCACCTGTTCTCCGCCGAGGGCTCGCACGGCGAGTCGGAAGTGGCGGAGCGTTCGGTGTCCATCGACGCGCCGGAGATCAAGGCGGTGCTCACCGACGCGGAGCTGGAGAAGCTGCACGAGGACATCGAGCTGCTGGACATCGGCGGGGATGCCTTCACCCGCGAGAAGTCGGACACGGGGCAGCTGACGCCCATGTTCTTCGGCAGCGCGATGACGAACTTCGGCGTGCGGCCCTTCCTGGACGCGTTCCTGGACCTGGCGCCCGCGCCCACGCCGCGCCCCACCACCCAGGGCCCGCGCGAGCCGACGAACCCCAAGTTCGCGGGCTTCGTCTTCAAGATCCAGGCGAACATGGACCCCGCGCACCGCGACCGCATCGCCTTCATGCGCGTGGTGAGCGGCCGCTACGTCAAGGGCATGAACGCGTTCCACTCCCGGCTGGGCAAGGAGGTGCGGCTCGCGAAGCCCAGCCAGTTCCTGGCCGCGGAGCGCACGTCCATCGAGGACGCGTGGCCGGGGGACGTCATCGGTCTGTTCGACCCGGGGCAGTACCGCATCGGCGACTCGCTGGCGGAGGGCTCCACGGAGGTCAACTTCGAGGGCGTCCCGCGCTTCAGCCCGGAGTTCTTCGCGGTGGTGCGCTCGCGCGACCCGCTGCGCCGCAAGCAGATGGAGAAGGGCCTGGAGCAGCTCTCCGAAGAGGGCACGGTGCAGATCTTCCAGCAGCTGAGCATGGGCATGAAGGACCCCATCGTCGGCGTGGTGGGCGCGCTCCAGTTCGAAGTGCTGCAGTACCGCCTGGAGCACGAGTACGGCGCGCGCATCGCCCTGGACCGGCTGCCCTTCAGCCACGCCCGGTGGGTGGTGGGGCAGAACTTCGACCCGCGCTCGTTCGACTGGGAGGGCAACCGCCAGACGGTGCAGGACCGCGACGGGTTGCCCCTGGTGCTCTTCCGCGACGACTGGGCGCTCCAGCACGCGGAGGAGAAGCACCCGGAATTGAAGTTTGTCTCGGAAGCCCCGATGCTGCGTCAGGCGTCATCCATCGCCACGGGTAGCTAGTCGAGGGAGGACCGTTCCCATCCTGGCCGGCGGGGGGCCGGTGACGTCCTTCAGGATCGCGGTGCAACATGAGCGTGGAGGCACGCGTCGCGGCCCCTCCCGTGTCGGGAGGAGCGCGGCATCCGTGGCGGCTCGCGGCCATCGCGCTCGTCGCGGTGGTCGGGCTGTGGCCGTTGTTCAAGTACCACGTCGGTCCCGACAACGAGCTGCGGGTGCGCTTCCCCGTGACCCCCGGGGCGCCGACGGGGAGCGTGTCCTTCCAGCGCGAAGGCCACGCGCCCCAGCAATGGACGCTCGAGGAGGCCAGCCTGTGGCAGCACGTCGGCGACGGCCTGCCGCCGGGCATGCAGGAGCTCCACATCGCCCTGCCTCGCCGGGCGGTGCAGGCGGACGTCACGCTCCGGAACGTGCCGGTGCGGATCACCCAGGTCTCCTGGGTGTCCAGGCGCGAGCCCGTCGGGCTGCGTGAGGCCCCGGCCCTGGCCTTCGACCAGCAGGCCGAGGGGGACGGCACCGTCCGGCTCCACGTGCCCGCGCTGTGGCCGGGCTTCTGGGCGCTGGACGCCGCGGACGCGGTGTACGGCGTGTCCGCGTGGCTGCTGCTCTGGCTCGTCCTGGAGGCGGGGTGGGGCAGGGGGCGCGTGGCCGCGTTCGGCCGGCGCCGCGCGGGCTGGGCGAAGTACGCGCTGCCGCTCGCGCTGGCGTGGGGCTCGTGGTGGGCGGCGTTCTTCCCCGGCCTCGTGTCGTTCGATCCGCTGTCGCAGTGGCAGCAGCTGGTGCAGGGGCGGTTCTCCAACTGGCACCCGGCGTTCCACACGTGGTGGCTGGGCGCCTTCGCCTGGCCCTTCCAGTCGCTGGGCGCGGCGAGCGGCTTCCAGGTGCTGCTGTTCGCCACGGCGATGGGCAAGGTGCTGGAGGAGCTGGGGCACTGGAAGGTCCCCGCCTGGGCGCGCTGGGGCGTGGTGCTCTGGGCGGGCCTGTCCCCGGCGGTGGGCGTCAACATCATCGCGGTGTGGAAGGACACGCCCTTCACGCTGATGTGCCTGGTGTCCGTGTCGCTGCTGCTGCGCATGGAGCGCACGCGGGACGCGGGGGCGGGCAGCGCGCTGCGGCTGGGCCTGTGCGTGGCGTGCCTGGGGCTGCTGCGCCACAACGGCATCCTGCTGGCGGTGCCCGTGCTCGTCACCGGCCTGTGGCGGATGCGGGACCGCCGGGCCCGGGGGCTGCTGCTGGCAGCGGGGCTGGGGGGCATCCTGTTCGTGCGCGGGCCCGTCCATGCGCTGGCGAAGGTGGCGCCCGCGCCGCCCACGCTCACGCAGGTGTTGACCCTGCACCGGCTGGGCGCGATGGCGGCGTCGCCGGACCTTTCGGAAGAGGACGCGCGGGTGCTCGAAAGCCTCATGCCCTTGCCAGCGTGGCGCGCCCGCTACGTATGCCATGCGGTGGGACCGCTCCTCTTCGACCATTCGCCGCTGGGCGCCGCGCCGGAGCGGCTGGAAGGCCGGGGGCTGGAGCTCGCCGGGGTGGTGGCGCGCTTCGCGCTCCGGCATCCGGGGGTGTTCCTGGACCAGGCGCTGTGCGTCACCCGCTATGTGTGGGCCTACGAGCCGAAGCTCTACGTGGGGCCCTTCAACGGCCAGGGAAACACCGTGGACCCCAACGCCTTCGGTTTCAGGACCCGCTCGTGGCTGCCCCGCGCCCAGCGGGCCCGCGAGGAGTTCTTCTTCGCGACGACGGTCGGTGGTGCTACCTGGACGCGGATGCTGTTCTGGCAGCCCTCCCTGTCCTTGTACCTCCTGCTCGCGGGACTGCTGGCCACGTGGACCCGGCAGCGGCGTGTGGCGCCGCTGCTCGTGTTCCAGGCCGCGCTCCTCAACACCGTGGGCTGGCTCGTGCTGTCGCCGAACCCGGACCTGCGCTTCCTGTTCCCCACGCTGGTGGCGGCACCGCTCGCCTGGGCCTGGGCCTGCGCGCCCCGCCTGCGGGCGGCCAGGGGAGGGGACGCGGGCGCGGAAGGGGACGGGGGCCTGCCCGAGAGGACGCATTGGGTGGACGCTGGTTCAGCCGCGTCCTCGGGAGTCGCCTGAGCGATGGAAGTGGAAGGCATGGGACGCACGCGTCAGGGAGTCTGGCTGGGGTTGGCGCTGCTCGTGGCGCTCGCGCTCTGGCCGCTGTTCAAGTACCAGGTGGGGCCGCTCAGCGAGCTGCGGCTGCGCATCGAGTCGGTGGGGTGGCCGCTGGAGGGCAGCGTGACCTACCAGCGCCAGGGGCATGGGCCCCAGGCGTCGCGTCTCTCCAAGGACGACCTGACCCTGTACGACGGCCACGGGCTGCCGGAAGGGGTGCAGGAGCTGCGCATCCCGCTGCCGCGGCGGACGGTGGCGGTGGAGGTCGCGCTGGAGAAGCTGTCCGGCCGCACCGTGTCCCAGGCGAGGTGGGTGGCGCGGGCGCCGGTCCTCTGGGGCGACCCGGGCGGCGCGCTCGCGTTCGAGCAACACACCGACGAGGACGGAACCGTCCACGTGCGCATCCCCGAAACGCGGCCGGGCTTCTGGACGCCGGACGTGGCGGACGTCGTCATGGTGCTGGGGACGTGGTGGGTGCTCTGGCTCGCGCTGGAGGCGCGCTGGGGGACGGGGCGCGCGGCCGCCTTCGCCCGGCGCCGCGCGGGCTGGGCGAAGTGCGCGCTGCCGCTCGCGCTGGCGTGGGGCGGCCTGTGGCTGCTCTACTTCCCGGGGCTCATCGGGTTTGATCCGTTGTTGCAGTGGGAGCAGGTGGTGGCGCGCCAGTTCGTCAACTGGCACCCGCCGTTCCATACGTGGTGGCTGTGGCTCATCGCCGGGCCGTTCGACTCCATGGCCTCCGTGAGCGCCCTCCAGGTGCTGATGTTCGCGGGGCTCCTGGGCAAGCTGCTGGAGGAGCTGGGGCACTGGAAGGTGCCGGGCTGGGCCCGCTGGGCCGTGGTGGCGTGGGCCGCGCTGTCCCCGGCGCTGGGCACCAACGTCATCGCGGTGTGGAAGGACGCGCCCTTCACCTGGATGTGCCTCTGGGCGGGCCTCGTCATCCTCCGCGCGGAGCGCACCGGCGGCCTCACGGTGAAGGCCGCGGCGCGGCTGGGGCTGTGCGTGGCGTGCATCAGCCTGCTGCGGCACAACGGTCCGCTGGTGGCGTTGCCGCTGATGGTGAGCGCGCTGTGGCGCTATCCAGGTTCGAGGCAGCGGGGCACCCTGGCCATCCTGGGCGTGGGCCTGACGCTGCTGGTTCGCGGGCCGGTGTACGTGGCGGCCAACGTGAAGCCCTCGCCGCCGCTGCTCACGCAGGTGTTGAGCCTCCACCGGTTGGGCACCGCCGCCTTCCACGCGGACACGCTGCCCCCCGACGACGTGAAGACGCTCACCTCCCTGATGCCGCTGGAGGATTGGAAGCGCCGCTACCGCTGCGAGTCCGTGGGCTTCCTCATCTGGCCCGGCTCGCCGCTGTACGAGCACCCGGAGCTGCTGGAGGGCCGGGCCCTGGAGATGGCGGGCGTGGTGGGGCGCTTCGCGCGCAGCCACCCGGACGCCTTCTTCGACCAGTGGGTGTGCGTCACCCGCTACCTGTGGGCGCTGGACTCGATGCTCTACATCGGTCCGTTCCAGCCGGACGGCGGCGCGGTGGACAAGAACGTCTTCGGCTGGAGGACGCGCTCCTGGTTCCCGGCGCTGGCGCGGCCCTACACGCAGGTGCTGCTCAAGGCGTCCATCGGCGAGCCCTGGCAGCGCATCCTGATGTGGCAGCCCGCGCCGTCGTTGTACCTGCTGCTCGCCGCGCTGTGCGGGGTGCTGTGGCGGCAGCGAAGCCCGGGCGCGCTGCTGGCGTTGCAGTGCGCGCTCACCAACACCGCCGCGTGGCTGGTGCTGTCGCCGAACCCGGACCTGCGCTTCCAGTTCGCGGCGATGCTGTCCGCGCCGCTCGCGCTGGCCCTGCTGCTGGCGCCGCGGCTCGCGCGGACGGCGGCCCGGGAGGCGCCCGGGCCGCGGGTGACGGCGGACGTGGTTCCGGCGCGGGACCGGGACACCGCCGCCTGAGCGCTACTTGTGCGGCACCACGGTGCCGCCGCGGAAGGCGGAGTCGCGCAGCACCAGGCCCTCCTTGGAGAGGCGCGCGGCCTTGGGCCCGACGAAGAAGTCCTTGGGGTCGCCCCGGCGGAAGGTCTTCTTCACGAACTCCTCCACCTCCAGATAGAGGCGGCGGAACTTGTCCGGGGCCGCGTCGCGGCGGCCCGTCTGGGACGTCACCTCCAGCTCGACCCACATCTTCCCGCTGAGCAGCTCGCCCTCCTCGTTGCGGCGCGAGCGCTCCACGAAGATGACGGGCGAGCGCACCTCGTCGATGCGCCAGGAGCCCTTGTCCGGGCCGCGCTTCACCTTGTCCACCAGCGCGGGGCCAATCTCGCTGGCCACCAGGTACAGGTCCTCCTCCGGCAGGCGCGGGATGTTGTCCGGGGTGGCCCGGAAGGGCGCCCAGTCCGTGGGCACGCGCCGGGGGTAGACCTCCAGCACGTGGCGCTCCAGGAAACGGAAGAAGGCGACCTCGTCGTCGGGTGCCATGAAGAATTGGAGGATGTTGGCCATCGCGGCGGTCCTCATACCCTGGAAGCGCGCTAGAAACACAGTCATGGACTCCTGGCTGCGCTCCCGGATGCATGAGCTGAACGACCTGAACGGCGTCATCAACCTGGCCTCCTGGGACCGGGAGGTGTACCTGCCCGCCAGGGCGGCCCCCGCCCGCGCCCAGCAGCTCGCCACCCTCCAGGCCCTCCACCACGAGCGGCTGGTGGACCCGCGCCTGGGCGAGGCCCTGGCCCGCGCCGGGGAGGGAGGACCGGATTCCGCGGCCCTGACGCCCGACGAGCGCGCCATGGTGCGCCTGCTCACCCGCGAGCGCGACCGCGCCGTGCGGCTGCCCGCCCGGCTGGTGACGGCGCTGGCGGAGGCCCAGGGCGAGGGCATCCAGGCGTGGCGCGAGGCGCGCGACACGAAGCGCTTCGCCCGGTTCCAGCCCGCGCTGGAGGCGCTGCTCGCCCTGCGGCGTGAGCAGGCGGACGCGCAGGGCCACGACGGCGAGCGCTACGACGCGCTCCTCGAAGGGTTCGAGCCCGGCATGCGCGTGAAGCGCCTCACCCCGGTGCTCACCGCGCTGCGCGACGCGCTCATCCCGATGGTGGCCGCGCTGGGGGCGCTGAAGCGGCCCTTCCCGGCGTTCCTGGACGGCCGCGCCTACGACACCGCCCAGCAGTGGCGCTTCACGATGCGGCTGTTGGGGGCGGTGGGCTTCGACCTGGAGGCGGGCCGCCAGGACGTCAGCATCCACCCGTTCACCAACAGCCTGCACGCGCAGGACGTGCGCCTCACCACGCGCCTGGACGCGGCGTGGCCGCAGGCGGCGCTCTTCGGCACGCTCCACGAGGCGGGCCACGGCCTGTACGAGCAGGGCTTCTCCCTGGAGCACCAGCGCACGCCGCTGGCGTCGGTGCCCTCCATGGGCCTGCACGAATCCCAGTCCCGCCTGTGGGAGAACCTGGTGGGCCGCGGCCGGCCCTTCTGGGCGCACCACTTCCCCGCGCTGAAGGAGGCCTTCGCGCAGCCGCTCGCGGACGTGGACCTGGACGGCTTCCACGCGGGCATCAACCACGTGGTGCCGTCGCTCATCCGCGTGGAGGCGGACGAGGTGACGTACAACCTGCACATCGTCCTGCGCTACGAGCTGGAGCTGGCGATGCTGCGCGACGAGCTGCCCGTGTCGGAGCTGCCGGCCGCGTGGAACGAGCGCATGCGGCGCTACCTGGGCCTCACGCCGCCGGACGACACCCAGGGCGTGCTGCAGGACATCCACTGGGCCTGGGGAGAGCTGGGCTACTTCCCCACGTACGCGCTGGGCAACCTCTACGCCGCGTCGCTGTACGCCGCCGCGAACCGCGCGCTGCCGGCGCTGGACGCGGACCTGGCGCGGGGGGACACGGCGTCCCTGCTCGGGTGGCTGCGCGCCCAGCTGCACTCGCAGGGCTTCCGGCTGCCGGCGGAGGAGCGCGTGCGCGCCATCACCGGCGAGGGGCTCACGGACCGGGACTTCCTCGCGTACCTGCGCGCGAAGTACGGCGCGCTGTACGGCGTCGCGCTCTAGCTCAGGCGGCGAACACCAGCGGGCGGCACGCGCGCGCCAGGTGCAGCGCGTCCCGCGCGAGCGCGTCCGAGGCCGGGTCCAACGCCTCCAGCCACGCGGCGCGCGCCACCTGACTGCCCAGCTCGAAGCACAGGCTGGCGGTGCGGCGCGACAGCCGGCTCTCCTTCTGGAGGGCGCGCACGTTGAGCTCGCACAGCTCCGCGCACTGGCGCAGCAGGCGGACCGCGTCGTCGTCCGCCGGGATGCCCTGGGCCGCCAGCCGCGCCATGCCTTCCTCGCAGGCGCTCTGACACCGCAGGCTCGCGGCGATGCATCGGGAGACCTCCGTTCGCGCCGCGCCTGTCCTTGCTCCCAACATGGCCACGCCCTCCCTGAAGTGCGGCGTCAAAGGTACGCACGCCCGCCGTCCGCGCAACCAGCACTGAAGGCCCAGATGGGGCGTGAACACCTGCGTCCCGGGGCCATGGACACGCGCGGCGTCAGGGATGCGCACGACTCACGGACGATTCACGTGAATCGCGCCTGTCCTGCCTTGGGGGGCCGGGGAAACGTCAGCTGCCCAGCACCGGGAAGGCCTTGAGCAGCTCGACCAGCTTCTCGCCGTAGAGTTGGACCCGCTTCGCGCCCAGGTAGGGCAGCTGGGCCAGCTCCTCCACGCTCGCGGGCGGCTTCGACGCCAGCGCGTCCATCAGCGGGTTGGTGAGCACCACGCTGGGCGTCACCTTGCGCGCCGTGGCCTGCTCCACGCGGAAGGCCTTGAGCGCGTCCTCGCGCTTGCGCCGGTGGGGGTCGCGCGGACCCTTGGGCTCACGGTCCAGGTCCAGCTCGCCCCGGGCGGCCTTCTGCTGTTGTTCGCGGATGAGGGCGAGCAGGGCGTCGCCGTGCGCGCGCACCACGGCGCCGCGCACGCCGGCCGCGCGGGCCAGGTCCTTGTGCGTGTCCGGCTGCTTCATCGCCAGGTCGGTGATGGCCATGTTGGACAGCATGCGGCCCATGGGCACGTTGTCCTTCTCCGCCCACTCCAGCCGCAGCTTGTGCAGCCCCTGGGCGATGGCGTGCGCCAGCGCGTACTGGGTCTGGGACAGGCCGCTGCGGGACAGCTTGGGCTTGTACTCGGCGCCGACCTCCGGACGGGCCTCGGCTTCGGCGCACATGCGGTCGCAGTCCAGGAGCACCTCTTCCAGGATGTCCGCCTCGCGGCACGCGTCGCGCACCTGGCGGCCCAGCTCGCACAGGTAGCGCACGTCGTTGGCGATGTAGTCGCGCATGCCCGGGGGCAGGGGGCGCAGGGCGAAGTCGGACTGCTGGTGCTCCTTTGGCAGCTCCACGCCCAGCCGTTCACGGGCCAGGTCCGCCAGGCCCACCTTGGGCCAGCCCAGGAGCGTCACCGCGCGGTGCGTGTCGAAGAGGCCGCGCACGCGCACGCCTGCCTCCGCGAGGAACTGGAGGTCGCCCTGGGCGGCGTGGAAGTACTTGGTGCGCGCCGGATCCTCCATGCCGGGGGAGAGCAGGCGGGGATCCACGCCCGGCTGGAGCGTGTCGAAGAGAAAGATGTCCGTGTCGGTGCCCAGCTGGAGGAAGCACAGGCGGGCCCGGAAGGCGTGCATGGCGTCCGCCTCCAGGTCCACCGCCCACTCCGGCGCGGCTTCCAGCCCGCGCGTGGCGGCCTCCGCGCTCGCGCTGTCCACCACATCCACGGCACCCTGAGGGAAGGTCGGCATCGCGGGGAGCAGGCTAGCGGACCGGCACGCCCGTTTGACGTGTTTTTTCCCGAACCGCCGCTAGGATGGCCCCGCCGATGAACGACGCCCAACGTCTGGAAAAGAGCCTGCTTGGCCACATGGGCCGGGCCATCGCGGACTTCCGCCTCATCGAGGCCGGGGACCGCATCATGGTGGGCGTGTCGGGAGGCAAGGACTCCTACACGATGCTCCACCTGCTGCGCGAGCTGCAGCGGCGGGCTCCCGTGAAGTTCGACCTGCTGGCGGTGAACCTGGACCAGGGCCACCCCGGCTTCCCGGGCCACGTGCTGGAGGGGTACTTCCAGCGCGAGGGCTACGCCTACAAGATGCTGAAGGAGGACACCTACAGCATCGTCCTGGAGAAGACCCCCCCGGGCAAGACGCAGTGCTCGGTGTGCTCCCGCCTGCGCCGGGGCATCCTCTACAACGCCGCCGTGCACCTGGGGTGCAACAAGATCGCCCTGGGCCACCACCGCGACGACCTCATCCACACGATGCTCCTGAACATGTTCTTCGCCGGGAGCCTCAAGGCGATGCCGCCGCTCCTGAAGAGCGACGACGGGCGCAACGTGGTCATCCGGCCGCTGTGCTACGCGCCGGAGAAGGAGATCATCCAGTTCGCGGAGGCGAAGCAGTTCCCCATCATCCCCTGCGACCTGTGCGGTTCGCAGGAGAACCTGCAGCGAAAGCGGATGCAGAAGCTGGTGGAGGACCTGGGCCGGGAGATCCCCAACGTCCGCCAGAGCCTGCTGAACGCGATGTCGAACGTGCGGCCGACGCACCTTTTGGACAAGACGCTGAACCCGGACCCGCTGAACGCGACGGAAGAAGAAGGGCCCCGGGCCACCCCCCCCACCACCGAGACGCAAGGGAGCGCCAGTCCATGGCTCGAGAGCAGGCAGTAAAGGCGCGCAAGGAGCGCAACGCGGCGCTGGTGGAGGCCATGCTGCTGGCCGCCATGGCGGATGGCAGCGTGTCCCAGCGCGAGATGCAGACGCTGCTGGCGCGCGTGCTGGAGCGCCCGGAGTTCGAAGGCACGCAGTCCGGAGAGCTGAACCAGCTGGTGGAGTCCAGCGCGGCGCGGCTGTCGGAGGCGCGCAACCTGGAGGACGTGCTGTCGTCCCTGCGGCGGCGGCTGCCGGACCACAAGAACCGGATGCTGGCCTTCGGGCTGGCGGCGGCGGTGGCGCTGGCGGACCAGCGGGCCACGCGCTCGGAGCTGGGGTTGCTGAAGACGTTCCAGGCGGCGCTGGGCATCTCCGAGGACGAGGTGGCGCAGATCATCGACGTCATCGAGCAGGGGGGCAGCCTGTCGGAGGCGCTGGGCGAGCCCCTGGAGCGGCTGTTCGCGGAGGTGATGGTGCTGGTGCTGGCGGCGGACGGGCAGCTCAAGGAGGCGGAGGCCCGGGCGATGGTGGAGAGCTTCGCGGCGGATCCGCTCTTCCAGAACGTGAGCCCGGAGCGGGCGCAGGGCTTCGTCAGCGAGTCGGTGGCGGCGCTGGCGTCGGACGGGCTGCCGCAGCGACTGCAGGTGCTGGCGCACGGCCTGGCGACGCACTCCCAGCGGGTGAAGGCGTACCAGCTGGCCACGAAGATCGCCCACGCGTCCGGCCGGACGAGCGTCGCGGAGCAGCGGATCCTGGATTTGCTCCAGGCGACGTTCGGTCTGGCTGACGATGAAGTGGCGCGGCTGGACCAGCAGGGGTAAGCAGGGAGGTGGCATGACCCCGCACGTCCCCTCCGGTCCGCGGCACTCCTTCCGTTTCGGCCTGCCGCCATCGCTGGGCAGTGAGACGGCGCGCGAGCGTGCGGAACGGCTCGCGTCGTTCCTGCAGCGCGCGCTGGGCAAGCTGGTGGAGGTGAATGTCGCCACCAGCTACGAGACCCTGGCCAAGGACCTGTTGTCCGGGCGCGCGGACGCGGCCTGGGCGCCGCCCTTCGTGTGCGCGCGCATGGAGGCCATGGGCGTGCGGGTGCTGACGCGCGGGGTGCGCCGGGGCATGTCCAGCTACCGCTCCGCGCTGGTGGGCCGGGCGGGCTCCGGGCTGACGCTGGAGAAGCTCAAGGGCGCCACGGCGGCGTGGGTGGACCGCGATTCGGTGGCGGGCTACCTGCTGCCCAGCGCGTTCCTCAAGACGCAGGGGCTGGAGCCGTCGCGGGCGTTCGTGTCGCAGCAGTTCACCGGCTCCTACCACGGCGCGCTGGAGGCGGTGCTGGACGGGCGGGCGCAGGTGACGAGCGTGTTCTGTCCGCCTGCCTCCACCGGGCTGAGCTTCGCCACGGGCGTGGATGACGTGCTGGGCCCCGGGATGGGGGCGAAGTTCGAACTGCTGGCGTACACGGACGAGGCCCCCAACGACGGCGTGCCGGTGGCGATGGGGCTGCCCGCGCCGCTGGTGGCCTCGCTGGAGTCAGCGCTCCTGGGGCTCCAGTCCACGCCGGACGGGCAGGCGCTGCTGCGCGACATCTTCAACGCGGACCGTTTCGAGGTCGCGCCGCGCATGGGCTACCGCGCGCTGTACCGGGTCGCCCTGGCCAGCCTCTAGACGCCGCGCCTTCTCCGCCGCGCGGTGTGAGGCGAATCACGGCTGCGGGTAGCGACTGCGCGGTGTGACGCGAGTCATGGCTGCGCGGTGCCGCGCGGGCGGCGACCTCGCGGTGTGACGTGAATCCTGTCCGCGCGTTGCGACGCGAGTCATGGCCTCGCGTGAACCGGGTGTCCTCGCGGCCGTCATGGGCCCCCGACCCCCGGCGCGCTGCTCCATCGAGTCCGGGAACCGCTACTTGCCGGAGTCGGGATCATTCCCGCGCGAGGGGCGCCGGGCGGAGGAGACGGAGCCCTCGGAGGCGCGGCCCGCCTTCGCGGAGGCCTTGCCGCCGGCGGAGTCGTCCGCGGCGCGCGCGGACTTCGCCGAAGCCCGGCTGTCGGCCTCGGAGGAGGCCCGCGCGGTCTTCCCCGGGGAGCGGCCCCCGGTGGAACCTTCTGGTGCACGGCCGGGCTTGGCGACAGGCCGGGCTCCGCTGGAGTCCTCCGCGCGCACGGCTCCGAACTGCGCGGTGGAGGAGCGGCCCGTGTTCGAGTCACGCCGAGCGGCCTCGTGCTTCGCGGTGGAAGCACGGCCCTCATCCGCGTCGCCGCGCACGGCCTCGTGCCTCGCGGTGGACGCATGACCCTCTCTTGCGTCGCCGCGCACGGCTTCGTGCTTCGCGGTGGAGGAGTGGCTGGCGTCCGCGTCTCCGAGCACGGGCCGCGTGTCCGCGTGGCTCAGGCCGGTGTTCTCACGGGTCCTCACGGGCCGGGCCTCGGGGCGGCTCAGTCCGGAGTTCTCCTTCGTGCGCGCCGTCCGCTCCGGCGGTGCTCCCTCGCCTGAATCCTCCGGCGACGCGGCGGCCTTCGTCGACGAGTGGCTCACGCCGGACGGCTCCGGCGCGCGGGGCGCCTTCACCTGCGCCGCCGCCTTGCCCTGGGGGGGCGTCGTCCCGGAGGCCGGGGCCTTCGCGGGGGCGCTGCCTCCTGGCCGGGCCATCAGGCGCGGGTCGAAGTAGATCATCGTCGGCTCGGCCGCGAAGCGCTCCTCTTCCAGCTCGTCCGCGTACACGTCCCGCATGAACGCCGCCAGGTGCGCGCTGGTGCCGTGCAGCTTCTCCTGCTGAAGGAACTCCTCCAGCGCCAGCTGCAGCTCGCCCGCCGTGGAGAAGCGGTCATCGCGCTTGCGCGCCAGCGCCTTGAAGACGATGGGATCCAACGACTTGGGGATGCTTGGCACCGCCTCCGACGGCGGGACGATCTTGAAGCCCACCACCGCCTTGAGCGTGGCCATCTCCGTCTCACGCTTGAACAGGCGCCCGCCCGTCAACAGCTCGTAGAACACCGTCCCCAGCCCGAACACGTCCGAGCGCGCATCCAGCGGCTCGCCCCGCGCCTGCTCCGGGGACATGTACGCGTGCTTGCCCTTGATGGTGCCCACCACCGTCTGGGACAGCTTCCCCTGCGCCTTCGCCACGCCGAAGTCGATGAGCTTCACGCCGCCGTTGAAGCCCACCAGCACGTTCTGCGGCGACACGTCCCGGTGGATGAGCGACAGCTTGCGGCCGGACGGACTGCGCGCGTTGTGCGCCGCGTCCAGCCCCGCCGCCGCCTCCGCGATGATGCGGCACCGCAACCCCAGCGGAAAACCGCCCGGGTGCGCCGACGCGCGCGGCACCAGCGACCCCAGCGGCTCGCCGTGCACGTACTCCATCGCGATGTAGTACTGCCCGTCCACGTCCCCCATCTCGTAGATTTGCGCGATGTTCGGGTGGTTGAGCAGCGCCGCGATGCGCGCCTCGTCCAGGAACATCTGGAGGAACTCGTCGTCCTCCGACAGATGCGGGAGCAGCCGCTTCACCACCAGCAGCTTCTGGAACCCCACCGGCCCCTTCTGCCGGGCCAGATAGACGGCCCCCATGCCGCCGGTGGCCAGCTTGCGCAGCAATTCATAGCGGCCGAACGTTTCCACTCCGGCCGTGACGATAGCCGCGACCGCTCGGATCTCAAAAGTCCGGGCTGTCGTGAAAACACGAACCGGGCCGGCCCCCTCTGGGCGCGGCCCGGGCGCGGTGCGTCACGAGCCTCCGGCCCTGGCTAGGGCGTGGGGGCGCAGATGCTGCGGTAGCGGATCTCCACGGACTGGCCCGCGGTGGGCACCGCGCCCTGGTTGAAGATGACCGCGTTGCGGCCCGCGTCGTACATCCACTGGTCCGCGGGCAGGACGCGGCCATTCACGCGCACGCTGAGCTCTTCGGTGCCGTCCGGCAGCGCGGTGAGGGGGAAGTCCGCCTGCGGGCCGCCGGCCTGCTGGATGATGGGGTCCAGGAAGGCGCGGTAGTCGCTCTCGCAGATGGAGCCCACGCTGCCGCCCGTGCCCTTGGCCACCGCGGCGAAGCGGTCCGCGCTGGTGCCCGCGGTGGAGCAGGACGCTCCGGCGGGGACGAGCGCGTGCAGGTTGCTGCGGTGGGACATGCCCGTGCCCTTCAGCGTGTGGAGGAACTGGATGTAGCTGTCCGGCTCGAAGCCGGAGTGGTCGTCCTCGTCCGCCAGCACGACCACCGCCATGCGGGCCGCGATGCGGGTGAAGCCCAGGTTGCCGTCGTTGGGCTGCGGCGTGCGGAGGTCGTCGGCCTGCTCGGACAGCGGGGCGGACAGGCCCTGGCGCATCGTCTCCAGGCCCTGCACCAGGTTGTGGCAGAGGCCCACTTCGATGTTGGCCTGGATGGTGGCGGCCGCGTTGGCGCTGGCGCCGGACACCACGCGGGCGCGGCTGCCGTCCACCGGGAAGAGGCGGCCGGCCTCACCGCCGTTGGCCCCGCCGCCGCACTGTCCGTCGCGCTGCACGAGTCCGGTGCTGGTGACGCCCACGCGCACGTCCACGTTCAGCTCCTTGGCGCGCGCCAGCCAGCCTGGGATGGCGTTGCGCAGGCGCTGCTGGTACGGCTCCATGGTGGTGGTGTTGGACACCACGAAGAGCACGTCCAGCTGGCTGTCGGTGCCCTGGGTGAAGCGGTCCACCTGGATGCCCTCGTGGTTGGTCTCCGCGAGCAGCGGCACGAGGAAGCCGTGCGGCTCCGTGTCCGACTGGAGGTACATGGGGCTGTAGTGCTGGCCCAGCACGTCGCGGGCATAGCCCACCTCCATCTCGAAGCCCTGACCGGGCTGGAGCGTGATGGGCGCCGTCACCGGCGTCATCAGCGAGAACTGGTTGCTCGTGCCGTTGCCGATGATGGCGTCCGAGACGGTGAGCGGTTCGCTGCAGCGGTTGGACACGAATGTCTTGCGCGGCTTCGCGGCGCAGTCGTAGCGGATGGGCCCGAAGTCCACGAAGGACGGCGTGGCCACCAGGCAGGACGCCTCCGACACCGCGTGGATGGGCAGGGTCACCGTGGGGTAGGCCGGGTTGTTGACGGTGAGCATCAGCTCGCCGTTGAACTCGCCGCCCGTGGCGGGGGCCTTGAAGGCAATCATGGAGCTGAAGGCCGTGTCGTAGAGCACCACGCCGCCGGTGATGGGACCTCCGGGCATGGAGAACACGCCGCCGCCGTCGTTGGACAGGTGCACGTTCTTGATGGCGCACTCGGCCCGGCCCGGGTTGCGGAAGTAGAAGCCCAGCACCGCGCCGCGGCCTGGCGCCACGTTGGCGAACTCCAGCTTCGGTTGGGGCCGCAGCTGATACACGCACGGGCCACTGGCGCGAGCGCGGCCCGTCAAGGTGATGGCGCGCTCGGGCGTGAACAGGTCGTTGGACTGCACGAAGAGCGTCGCGGTGAAGGTGCCCTCCGTCTTGGGTTCGAAGTAGACCTTCAGCTCCAGCGCGTCGTCGCCCGGGTTGATTTGAAGGCCGTTGGCCTCCAGCGTGGGCCAGGCGCCGGCCTTCCAGGCGTAGGGCTGGGTGCCGCGCGTGGGGGTGTCCACGTTGAACTGCGCCGCGTCGCCGTCCGCGCGCACGCCGGTGAAGGTGAGGGGGCCGTTGCTGCCCGCGTTGGTGATGCGGATGACCTGCTCCACCTTGCCGCCCACCGGCAGCTCTCCGAAGTCCAGCGCCACCGGCGCCACGGCCAGCGTGGGCCGGCCGCCTCGCGCATCCAGCATCACGCGCGACTCACGCGCCTTGTCGGACGCGTACGCCACCGTGAGGTTGCCCACGTTGGGGCCGGAGTAGCGCGCGGCGAACTCCATCCGCATCTCCACCACCTCGTCCGGCTGCACCGTGGTGCCCTCCGGCTTGGACAGCGGCAGGAAGGCGCGGTCGCTGGTGGCCAGCGCGGAGATGGTGACCGGGCGCCAGGTGATGTTGCGCGCGCGGGTGAAGGACTCGGTGCGCTCGTGCACCGGGATCTCGTCGAAGGGCACGGGCGCGGGGTCGAACACGAAGGCGCTCGCCACGGAGTTGCCCTGCAGGTCCACCACGGACGGGGTGCACGTCTCGCAGGACACGACCTCCAGCCGGGCGTCCATCCGCCCCAGCGAGCGGGGCAGGTACTTCGTCTTCACCACCTGGGTGGTGTTGGGCGGCACGGTGATGGTGTCCGCCGTGAAGGGGTCCGCCTGATTGCCCGCCACCTTCAGCGTCAGCGGGAGGTCCACGGGGTTGGTGACGGTGACCTCCAGCGTGCGGTCGCTGTCCACCTCCAGCGTCTGGTAGTCCAGCACCGGCGGGTTCACCCCGATGCGGGTGGGCGTCCCCAGGCCGTGCACGGGCACCTGCTGCAGGGCGCCCACGTTGGCGTCCGTCGTCACGCGCAGCGTCTCCTCCACGGGGCCCTCGGCGAGCGGGTGGAAGCGCACCTTCACGACGTGGGACTCGCCCGGCGGCACGCGGCCTCCGCCGTCCGTCAGCTCCACCTGGTAGGCCGGGTTGTTTCCCAACCCCAGCGCCTCCAGCGCGGAGAACGGCACGTAGCCCACGTTGCGGATCCGCACGTCCTTCTCACGCCACTCGCCCACCGGCACGTCACCGAAGTCGAGCGCATCCACGTCCAGCACCGCCGTGGCCTGCACCCCGCGCGTCTGGTCCTCCTCGTGACACGCCATCGTCCCCGCCACCAGTGACGCCAGCAGGACGTACCGACCCCTCCACCCCATCACCATTGTCCGCTCCCCATCCTTCCCCACCACACGCACACGGATGCCCGGGACACGGGCCTCTCCTAATCAAGTCCCGTGCCGGAGCCGGCACGGGGCGTGGTGCCC
Organism: Corallococcus sp. Z5C101001; assembly: GCF_007352635.1. Lineage (NCBI taxonomy): Bacteria > Pseudomonadati > Myxococcota > Myxococcia > Myxococcales > Myxococcaceae > Corallococcus > Corallococcus sp. Z5C101001. The sequence goes on along the minus strand of NZ_VKLU01000011.1, from coordinate 9,317 downwards.
CCTGAAATCAAGGACTTGGCGCCCAATCCAGCGGCCAAGTGAGCGCTGGAGGGAACCGGGGTGCCCTGGAGGGTGAAAGGTTTTTCCTGGCCTTTTGCCAAGGAGCACCTGCCTCATTTCAGGTCAGGAAGTGGACGCTTCCCCCACGAACGCGGCGATCGCGGCGGCCACGGCGGCGGGCTGCTCCAGGTGGACGTGGTGGCCGCCGTCGAAGAAGCGGGCGGGGCCCACCAGGGTGCGCAGGGCGGCGAGCCGCCCCTCGAGCAGCGCGGGGGTGGGGGACAGGCCGCGGGTGCCCCGCAGGAGCTGCACGGGGCAGGTGACGGCGGCCTCCAGCGCCAGCCACTGGGCCTCGTCGAAGGCCTGTCCGAAGCGGCGGCGGTGGCGCGGGTCGAAGGTGAAGGTGAAGTCCCCCTCCGGCGTGAGCCGGGTGCCGTGGCGGGCGAAGAGCAGGGCCGCGTCCGGGGAGAGGGTGGGGTTCGTGTGACGCAGGCGCTCCGCGGCGGCCTCCACGCTGGGGTAGCGCTTGCGGTTCGGCGGGCGGCGCGAGTCCTCCAGGAAGCTGCGCAGGCGGACCGGGGCGCCTTCGGGCGGGCCGCCGGACGGGCCCAGGCTTTCGATGAGCGTCAGGCTCTGGATCCGCTCCGGCCGCGCGGCGGCGTACGCCAGCGCGACGATGCCGCCCAGCGAGTGTCCCACCAGATGCACGCGGGGGAGCGCGAGCCCGTCCAGGGCGGCCTCCACGTCCAGCAGGTGGTCGCTGAAGTGGTACGCGGCGCCGGGCCCGGCGTGGCCGCTCTCCCCCATGCCGCGCAGGTCCAGCAGCACCGTGCGCCAGGCCTCGGGCAGGAACTCGGAGAGCGGGTCGAAGCTGTGGGAGTGGTCCAACCACCCGTGCAGGAACAGCACGGCGGGGGTGCCGTGGGGGTGGCGCTGCCGCACGTGCAGCGGCAGGCCCTCGGCGTCCACGGTGAGCGATTCGAATGCGGCGGCGGGCACGGGAACCTCCTCGTGCCTCCCGCCTTACTCCGTCCCCCCGGGTGCTGGCGACCCTACGCGACGCTGCTGGACGACGACGCGGGGCGCGGCGGGCCTCCGGTGTCGGGACGGCCGAGCACCAGCGCCAACTGCCGGGCCTGGCTCTCCGTGGCGCAGCGGTACTCCTGGGTCTTGCCGTTGGGCCGGTCGATCCGAATCACCCAGACGTCATTCTCCTTGGTCACCACAGGCGCTTGAGACATGCATTCCCTCCGTGCCCGGAAAGAGAAGCATCCTTCGTGCCGACCCTGTGGCTTGCGCCAAATGCCTGATTTCCGGCCGTCTCCCCGGCGGGCGGCGGAGCGGGTGACAAAATTCGTTCAGCGCGCCGACAATTTTCGCGCGCCTGGCTCGCACTCCTTGCGTAGCCCTGGGGGGCAGGCCGGAGTCATTGGGATGACAATCATTGTTCAGTCGGGTCTGGCCACTCCCACGCCGAGCGGTAGCCGCCGTCGGTCTGCGTGCCTTCGATGAAGCGCGCGTAGAAGGGGTGGCTGCTGAGGGTGGCGGAGTCGCCCACGACGAACAGGTGCCGGCGGGCGCGGGTGAGGGCGACGTTCATGCGGCGCAGGTCATTGAGGAAGCCCAGCTGCCCCTCGCTGTTGGAGCGGGTGAGGCTGACGAGGATGGCGTCCTTCTCCCGTCCCTGGAACGCGTCCACGGTGTCCACTTCCACCTCGGGGTGGACGGCCTCCAGGGCCTCGCGCAGGTGGCGGGCCTGGGCGCTGTAGGGGGCGATGACGGCCACCTCGCGCGGGGACAGGCCCAGGCCCAGGAGCTGGCGCACGCGGGCGACGACGTAGCCGGCCTCGCCCGGGTTCAGGAGGCTGTGCGTGGTGGGCTCCTCCTCCTCGTCGAAGCCCTTGCCCGCGGTGTCCAGGTAGAGCACGGGCGGGGCGTCCACCTCCGTTCCTGGCGTGAGCACCCCCGCCAGCGTGCGCTCCGCCACGGACGGGTGGGCGCGCAGCTCGCTGGCGTACATCTCCTTCGACGGGAAGGCCATGATGGCGGTGTTCATCCGGTACTGCTCGCGCAGCATGCGCTTCACGTCGTCGCCGTGGTCCTTCAGCAGGCGCTCGAAGAGGCTCACGCCCAGGCCCGCCTTCGAGGCCTCCTGCGACAGCACGGTGGGGGGCAGCTGCTGCGGGTCCCCGGCGAGCACCACCTTCGGCGCGCGGAGGAAGCCCAGCAGGGCCAGCGGCTCGGTGGCCTGGGTGGCCTCGTCCAGGAGGGCGCGGTCGAACTCCTCGCCGGCGAGCACGCCGGAGCCCAGGCTCGCCAGCGTGACGCACACCACGTCCGCGCGGGCGAGCACGGCCTTCACGGCCTTCTTCTCCAGCTTGCGCGCCTCGTCCATCAGGTCCTTGGCCTCCGCGGTGGATGAGCGGGCGTTGGAGAAGCGCTCGCGGCTGCGGCCCTGGTTGCGCTGGCGGCGCGCGTAGCCGAAGAGGTCGAAGGCCTCGTCGAACAGGTCGCGGCTGATGACGCGGTCGGGGTGCTCCTCCACCACGATGTCCAGCGTGTGCTCCTGGAGGCGGGGCGCGACGCGCGCGGGGTGGCCCACGCGAAGGGCCCTCAGGCCCTGCTCCAGGCACAGCTCCAGGAGGTGGTCCACGGCGGCGTTGCTGGCCGCGGTGCACAAGAGGCGCTCGCCGCGTGCGACGGCCTGGGCCGCCACCTCCGCCAGCACGGTGGACTTGCCGGTGCCGGGCGGGCCGTGGATGAGGAAGAAGTCCTCCGCGGCGAGCGCGCGCCTGGCGGCGTCCAGCTGCTCCGGGTTGAGCGGGCGGGTGGGGGTGAAGTCCCGGGTGTTGTCGAAGCGCGGGGGCTCGTTGCCCAGCAGCACCTCGCGCTTGTGCCGCTCCGCGCCCTTGTCCAGGCCCTTCACGCGCTGGAGGCCCGCGCGCACGCGCTCGTAGGTGACGTCGTTGGGGACGACGTCCAGGCGCAACAGTCCCTCGGAGAGGTAGGCGGGGGGCTCGCGGTCGAAGGCGAGCTGGATGCGGGTGGAGGTGGCGCGCGACACGAGCGCCTTCGCCGGTTCCTTCACCTCCGCGCGGCGGGGCAGCACCGCCACGAAGTCGCCGTTGGACAGGCGCGTGGGCAGCCTGCCCCGGTCCGCGCGGGCGAGCGTGAGGAGGATGCGGCCCCCCAGGCCCACCTCCTCCTCGACGGTCTCCAGGTCCAGCACCGACAGGCCCTGCTCCTCGCGCTCGCGCAGGGACAGCCCCTGCGCGAACGCCGCCATGCGGGCCTTCTCCGCCTCGCGCTCCTGGGCGAGGAGCGCACCGAGCTTGTCGAAGAACGAGACGTCACGAGCCATGGAGCGGGTCATGCCATCCCGGACGCCCCGCCGTCACGGCCCGCGTGGGGGGCCCTGTCGTCCTACTGGCAGGCGTACGTGAACGAGGCCGGCGTGCTCCAGGTGCCGTCCGGGTTGATGGCGCGCACGGTGTAGCCGCTCGACGGGTAGGTGGTGCCCCAGCAGTCGCGGGCGCGCACGTCGTTGCGCAGGGCGGTGCCCAGGTCCCAATTGCCAAGGCGGCGCTGCTTCTCATACGCGGCCACGCGGTCCACCGCGTCCGCCCAGGTGGAGTCTCCCGCGAGCACGTCCCGGCGCTTCTCCAGGAACTTCTGGAGCCACGCGCTCTCCGTGATGCCGTTGTAGCCAATCACCGGCGCCACCTGCGCGCTGTTGCCCAGGGCGGTGTTCGCCTTGCGGATGAGGTCCCTCGCGCCGTCCTCGCCGTGGTTGATGGCCGCGTCGTACAGCGCCGCCTTGGTGAGCGCCTGGGTGAGGCCCCACTTCGCGGCCTCGTTCATGATGGGCGTGTAGTAGAGCGCGTCGCTCACCTGGTCCTGGCACTGCTTGAAGTCCGCCTTCGTGGCGGCGGTGTTGAAGCTCGCCGCCCAGTCCGTGGTCCAGCCGCCCACCGCGTCCAGCTCCGCCGTGGACGCCTGCGATTGCCCGGTGGACAGGAAGCGGTTGTTGATGACGGTGAGCGCGCTCCAGTACTTCGACAGGCGGTTGCCATTGGCCTCGGTGCGCAGGGCCCGGTAGCACTGCACGACCTGGATGGCGTCGCCCGTGCCGGTGCAGAAGCCCGCCCGCCCGTTGGTGTAGCCGCGCCCGTCGTGGATGTTCTCTGAATAGGCGTAGTCGAGCGTGGGCGTGTCGTTCTCCCAGATGCTCGTCAGCGCCTCCGCCACCTTCTTCTGGTTGGCGGTGAGCCCGGTGCCGCCGGGAGCCGTGCCGCCGCAGCTGTCGGACTGGACCTTCACGTGGGTCGCGGTGAACGACGTGCCGGAGTCGGTGGAGTAGTTGAACGTGTACGACGCGTTGACCGCCACCGTCAGCGAGGACGTGCGCGTGAACGTGCACGTGCGGCCGCTCTGCGTGTGCGCCCAGCCGGGTTGATCATCGTCACACGTCACGCCCGAGGGCACGTCGAGCGAGACCCGAGGATTGGCGATGGCCACCGTGCCCGTGTTCTTGAACACCAGCGTGCCCCAGTAGTCCGGGCCCACGTACGTGTTCGTCGTCACCGCGTGCGTGCACGCCCCCAGCTCCCTCACCACTTCGCCCGGCGCCTCCGGCGGGAACTCCCGCTCCTCCGCCGCGCCGCACCCCAGGGCCAGCATCAACAGCCCCACGCCGGCACACCCCCGCTGGCCCAGCACCCACGTCCGCGAACACCTGGTTTCCATCTGACTGACTCCGTCTGGAAGGGGACGCCGCCACGAGGACGGCTCATCCTTGATAGAGCAGAAATAACGGAAATAAATGTGGGGCTCCAGGGCCCGGGTCTGGCACTGTCCTGCGGGAGGAGCCTGTCGCGACACGCGGCTTGGCCCCAGTGGGCGAAGCGCGTGCTCAGCCCGGCGCGTCCGGCAGGGGGAGCACCCGCCAGAGCTGCGGCTTGTCGTACTGGGGAGGGATCATCCCCAGGGGCCAGCCCTCCGCGGTGAGCTCCGCGTACTGGTACCCGCGCCCGGCGAAGGGGATGCGGGTGCCGTTGCCGGGCAGCCCCACGCCAATGGCCGCGTGCGCCAGCGCGTCCGAGTACAGCATCACCGCGTCCACGCCCACCTGTCGCAGGAGCATCAGCGCGAGCACGGCCTTGGAGTCGCAGTCGCCTCGGTCCTGCGCGGGCACCAGCCCCGGCGGCACGATGCCGAAGGGCTCGTCGCCGGGCAGCTCGTAGCGGATGCGGCGCACGAACCCGAGGATGAGCTCGGTGGCCTGCGCCGCGTCCAGGTCGCGCTCGCGGATGGAGGTGGCGAAGCGCTCCCCCAGCACGCGCACCGGCTCCGCGTTGCTGCGCATCAGCTCCGCGTAGATGCAGCGCATGTCCGTGCCGCACCCCGGTGGCGCTACGTACGTGAAGCGCTCCGGGCCCATGGCGCGGTAGCGCAGCCGCACGCTGTAGTCGCGGTGGGCCTCCTCCAGCCCTCGCTCCACGGCTTCCCCCAGGCCGTAGGCCACCTGCTGCCGCGCGGGCTCCATTCCCTCCACGCGCCAGTCGTAGGCCTTCACGCGCTCTGGCGGCGTGTCCTCGGGGATCAACGCCGCGCCCAGGTCCTGCGTGGCCTCCCGGGGTGGGGCCACGGGGGCTTCGGTCCGCGGTGCCTCCGCGAGCCGGCCCGCGTTCCTCGCCAGCACCCACCGCCATCCGGTGATGGACAGGAGCGCGCCCACCAGCACCAGCGACAGCAGCGTCCTCCAGGAGCGCGCGGACATGCGGGACGTCAGGCGGGCGCGCGCAGCATGCCGGTGGGCAGCTGGGGGAAGGGGATGAGTCCGTTGAGCGCGGCCTGGAGGCCGGGCGCGGTGAGCAGGGCGATGACCAGCAGGAAGGCGCACAGCAGCAGCGCGGCGGCGATGTTGCCCTTGCGCACCTCCGCCAGCTCCTCGATGCCGGGCGTCATCCTGTCGAACAGCCGCACGCCCAGGGCGAGCACCGCCACGCCCACGGCCAGCGACAGCCCCACATGCACGAGCGCCAGGCCCATCAACTGGAACACCGCCATGGCGGACACGGGCGGGTTCTGCACCGCCAGGTCCACCGCGTCGCTGGTGGCCTTGAGCGCGTGCTGCACGAGCAGGCCCAGCGACACGAGGCTCGTCGCGTGCACCAGCCCGGCGGCGACGTTGCCCTGGCGCAGCTCCTCCACGGGGTGGCTGTCCAGCAGGCGGCTCAGGCCGCGCATGCTCAGGCCGATGCCGAGCGCGGCCACGAGACCGCCGAGGACGACCTTCATGAGTCCGACGACGAAGAGGGTGGGGTCCATGGGGCGCGCGGGACTGTAGCGGAAGTCCCGCGGACCGCCACGGCCCATGGCTCAGGCGCGGGGCGTGCCGTCCTTCCGACGGCGGCTCCACGTCCAGGCGAGGAGGAGCACCGCGCCCCAGCCCGCCGTCGAAGGTCCGCTGCCCACCGAGCAGCCCAGCCCCTTGCGCATGTCGCTCGTCGGGTCGTACTCCACGGTCAGGTGGAAGTCGCACAGCGCCGCGTTGCCCGCCGCGTCGATGGCGGTCACCTGCACGGCGTGCACGCCCGGCGCGAGCGGCGTGCCCACGGCGGGGCTGTAGGAGATGTCCGCCGCGGACACGGCGTCCTTGGCGGTGGCGGGCGGATAGTCCGCGCGGGTGCCGGACACCACCGCCGTCTTCAACGTGAGGTCGCTCGGGCAGGTGAGGAGGGGCGGTCGCGAGTCGCGCACCTTGACCTGGATTTCGCAGGTGCTGCGGGTGCCCGCCGCGTCGGTGCGCGTGACCTGGACGCGGGTGAGGCCCAGCGGGAACAGGTCCCCCGACGCGTGCGTGCGGGTGACGGTGACTTGGGAGGACGTGCCGTCGGTGGACGTGTCCTCCGGCCAGAAGGCATGGGCTCCCTCGGGGCCTTCGGCCTCCACGCGCACCTCGCTCACCTTGCACGCGGAGGAGGGCGCCAGGGCGTCGCGCACGGTGACGGTGAACGTGCAGGTGCTCGCGTTGCCGGCGCTGTCCTTCGCCGTCATTGTCACCACGGTGTCGCCCAAGGGCAGGACGCTGCCGTTCTCCGGGCTGTAGCTGATCAGCGGCTGGGGGCTCGTCTCATCCGTCACGGCCACGCTCGGATAGTGGAAGGTGAGGCCCCGGGCCGACCAGGTGTCGAGCGTCAGCTCCGTCGGGCAGCCCTGGAAGGTGGGGCCCGACACGTCGCGGGACGTCGTGGTGATGGCGCAGGAGGCGACGCGGCCCTCCGCGTCCTCGGCCTGATAGTGGATGGGGATGGGCTGGTAGAGCGGCAGCAGGGTGCCGTCCGGGTGGGTGGAGCGCACCGTGAACGGGGGCTGCCCGCCCACCAGGGGTGGCCTCAGGTCGCGCGCGAGCGTGCCCTGGGGGCTGTTGGAGGGAACGTCCTCGGAGGCCGGGCACACGAAGGTCGGCGGCGCGTCATCCCGGTCCAGCCGCCACAGGCCCAGGCGCGTCCATGCGTCCGCGGAGGCCACCACGAGCGACCCCTGGAAATGTGAAAGCCGCTTCGGAGCGAACCCCGGGTCGCCGGAGGGCAGTCGCGTCAGGCGGGACGTGCCCGCTCCGGTGCCGTCGGTGCGCCACAGCTCGCGCACCCCGTTGTCCACCGCCACGGTGAACGCGAGCGCCCCGTCCCATTCCGTGAGGGCGTCCAGCGAGACGCGCCCCTGCGGGAAGTCCAGGGGCAGCGTCCGGGTGCCCTCCGTCGTGCCATCCGTCACCCACAGCGCGTCGTTGAAGTTCGCGCCGCGCGCCGAGAAGTAGGCTCGCCCGCCCACGGCGACCAGCCCCCGGCTGGAGTCGAGAGTCATCGCACCCGGGAGGGCCTTCACCGGCAGGCTCCCGGCCTCGGTGCCGTTGGTGCGCCACAGCGCCACGCCATCCGGGCCCTCCACGAGGAAGAGGAGCGTGTCGCCCAGGGCGGCGAGGCGCAGCCGGGACGGGCTGGCGGCGCTCGGTCCCAGGTCGGTCACGAACGCGGTGCCCGCTTGGGTGCCGTCTGACTTCCAGAGCGCGGGGCCGCGCAGGCCGTCATCCGCGACGAAGAAGAGCGTGGAGCCCACCGCGGTGAACGCACGCGGTGACGCGTCGCCGGTGCCTTCGCGGAGGTCGCGCACCCGCCGCGTGCCCGCCTCGGTGCCGTCGGTGCGCCACAGCTCGCGGCCCTCGGGGCCCGTGGCGCTGAAGTAGACGGTGTCGCCCGCTCGCGTCAGCTCGCCGGGGCGGGAGCTGCCCGTCCCTGGGAGCACGTCCTTGACGCGCACCGTGCCCGCCTCCGTGCCGTCCGATTTCCAGAGCTCGAAGCCGCTCACGCCATCCGACGCGGTGAACAGCACGGCGTCGCCGGACACGAAGAGCGCTCCCGGCGAATCGAAGGCGCTGTCCGGTCCCGGCTGGAGTTCACGAACGAGGTGCGTGCCCGCGGGCGTGCCGTCGCTCGTCCACAGCTCGCGTCCGGTGCTCGCGTCCGTCGCGGTGAAGAACAGGCGGTGGGACGTGGCGCGCAGCGAGGACTCGTCGATGACCAGGTTCGCGGGCAGCAGGTCCTGCGCGGAGCGGGTTCCCGCCCGGGTGCCATCCGTGACCCATAGCTCTGGGGCCGAGCGAGCCGGGGCCTCGGCGCGAGGACCCGTGAAGAAGAACAGCCGCCCGTTCAGCGTGGCGGTGGGCCCGCTGTCGAAGTGCGAACCCGGGCCGCCCGGCTGGACCGTTTCTTGGGTCAGGTCCGTGAGGAGGCGCACGCTCACCGGATCCGCCTGTCGAGGATCGCCCTGAGCGAACGCCTGGGTGCCGCCTGTCACCAGTGCCAACGCCGAAAGCCACGCATGAACGCCGACCGTCCCCATGCTCGCCCCTCCCTCGCCCGTCCTGCCTGACACCTGGACCGGGGGCACCGTCATCACGGATCCCCGGAGCTACAACCCGGGTCCCGCCCGACTGTTCGCCAGCCAGCGTCCGTGTCGCGGTCACACCTGTTTCATGTGTTCACCACCGGCCGCGGCACCCGCGAGCCCCTAACGGCCGGCCTCACGGCCTCTAACAAATGTCGAAGTCGGCGGAGCTGGCTCTTCCAGGCCTGGGTTCGTTCCACGACCCAGCGGTAGCAAATGAGTCGCTCCTTTTCGTCAGGCGCTGTTCGCGCGCCGCCCCCTTTCACGGGGCGCCCCGTGGCGGGAAGGGACGGGGATGAGCCATTCATGCCCGCGCCATGATGACTCCGTGAAGATGTGAGCAAGCCGCGCTGGCTACCTTGGCGCGA
>NZ_VKLU01000010.1:0-427161 GCF_007352635.1 Corallococcus sp. Z5C101001 | reverse complement strand
TCCCCATGCCCCCAGGATGAGCGTCCGGTGCCCGTGGTGCGCCGCCACCTGCAACACCTTGAGCGCCCGCGCGATCAACACTTCACGCAGTTGGAGCCCCACCTCCGCGTCGTCCGCGGGCAGCTGCTTCGCGTTGGGCGCGGGCGCCGTGATCAGCGACACGTTGAAGGGCCGCTCCAACAAGTCGTAGTGCTCGTTGCGGAAGAAAGGCACGTCGGGCGAGTACAGCACGTGGTCCGTGTAGAGCGGCGAGCGCAGCTTGCGGTTCACGTCGTAGTACTCCGGAAACCGGAGCAGGCACGGGTACAGCGCCGAGCACCGCGCCAGGTCCTCCTCCTGCGCCTTCGCCCCCGTGAGGAAGCCACCGCCCGGGTTCACCGCCGACGCGAAGTTGAGCGCCACCACGTCCCGCACGCCCTCCAGCTCCACCAGCCGGCGCGCGGCCTCGCCCGTCTTCTCGGAGGTCACCTCGACCGTGAAGCCCGTCACGGGCTCCGGACGCTTGAGGTGTTCGAAGTCGCCCGGGCGCACCAGCACCGTGCCCTGGACCGCGTGCGCCACCGCGTCGCGCACGGACACCTCCCGTCCCGAAAGCGGCACGTAGGTGCCCTGCTCGAGGATGCGAAGGGTCTCGTCCGCGACGCGATTCAGCGACATGGCGTCACTCGCAGCCGATGCGCACGGGCGCCACCGCGAGGTCGTCGATCCACGTCTCCGACGCGGAGTCGCCGTGCGGATGCACGAAGCCGTAGCCCACCGCGAAGCTGGTGAACGGCCGCATGCCCACGTTCGGGAAGTCGAACGCCTGCGCGCCATCCACCCACACCTGCGCGTGGCCCGTGGTGGCCGTGGCACTGGCGCGCTGCACGCCCCACTCGATGCAGGTCCACTTGTTCGGCGACACCGTCACCTTCAGGTCGTCCTGGTAGTTCCACCCCGTGCCCTTGATGCCGCTCCAGTCATCCAGCGCGAAGCCGCCGTTGACCATGCCCTGCAGTTCGATGCCGCCGAAGTCGCTCTCCTTGGGCGAGAAGAGGATGAAGTACGTCCCCATCACATCCTGGGGCGCGGCGCGGCTCAGGTAGACATACGCGCGCGTGTAGAGCGTCGTGCCGAAGGCCGGGATGTCCTTGCGCAGGTGCGCGATGGCCTGCGGATCCTGCTCCTTGCCCGTCGTCTCATCGTGCCCCGCCTCCGTCACCACGTGCACCGCGCCGCTGCCGGAGCGCGTGCGCGTGCCGTCGATGGTGATGGTCGCGTGGTGCTCCTCATCCGGGGTCTTCCAGCCGTTCTGCCCCTTGTCGAAGTTCTCGCAGATGATCGCGGAGGCCGGGCACTTGCCGTCGCCCGTTCCATTCGGACCGCCGTCGGTGCCCGCGTCCGTGCCGGAGGAGGTGCCCCCGTCCGGGTTGTTGTCCTTCGCGTCGTCGCCGCATGCCGACAGCGCGCCAAACGCGAGGGAAGCCATCATCAAGGCCAGTGCCGAAGTCGAACGCATGAGTCCTTCCGGAGGGAGCATCGTGTACCTCGCGCACCTGCCGCGAGGACGGGACGTGAAGGCAGTCCTAGCACGGCCCGCCGACCTACTTCGAATGGGGCCTGCCAGACCCCGGCCCTCGCGCCGGGGAGGGAAGACCGTGTCGCGCGGACAGCGGGACACCCCATGGGACCATACGGATGTCGTGCAGTGATGGATGCACGCGCGGCGCGGTCACAAGTGCTCACTACCAGCGGACTGCCCTGTCCGGCAGGTGCGTGTTGCCGTTCCGGTCCGTACTGCTTTCCATGTGAAGGCCTGTCGGCACGAACTTCACCCTGACGGGCAACACGGTGGCGGCGAGGGTGGGATTGGGTGCGTGGGTTTCTGGCATCGGGAGAGCGGGAGCATGGCAGAGGCCTTCCGAAGACTCGCGGTCGTCGAGCCTCCAGCCGACGACGCGCCTTCCAACCGGGACATGAGGCCCCCTCCCTCGCCACACCTGCCTCCCACCGGTTCGGTCGCGCTGGTCTTCACCGACATCCAGGGGTCCACCCGCCTGTGGGAGCGCTGCGGCCAGGGCATGCGCGACGCGCTGGAGCTGCATGATGGCGTGCTGCGCGCGCTGCTGCTGGGCACGGACGGCTACGAGGTGAAGTCGCAGGGCGACGCCTTCATGGTGGCGTTCGCGTCCCCCACGGAGGCGGTGCACTGGTGCCTCCGGGCCCAGGAGGCCCTGCTGCACGTGAGCTGGCCCAAGGCCTTGCTGGAGGAAGCGGACGCGGCGGAGGAGTACGCGGCCGAAGGGCTGGCCCACCGGGGGCTGCGCGTGCGCATGGGCGTGCACGTGGGGGAACCCGACTGCCGGATGGATCCCTCCACCCACCGGTTGGACTACCTGGGGCCTCCGGTGAACATCGCGGCGCGCGTGGCGGACGCGGGCCATGGCGGCCAGGTGCTGCTGAGCGGCGCGACGTGGGCTCGCGTCGCCCCGGAGCTGGCCGCGCTGGGGCTGCCCATCGCGCGCCAGCTGGGCGCCTTCCGCCTGCGCGGCGTGGGCGACAGCGTGACGCTGGTGGAGCTGTTGCCGGTGGCCTTGTCGCACCGCCGCTTCGGGCCTCTGCGCGCGCCACGGGAGCGGCCCGGCAACGTGCCGCTGCTGCGGCAGGACCTGGTGGGGCGCGCGGAGGAGCTGGACACCCTGCGCCAGTGGGTGTCGGAGGGCGCGCGGCTGCTCAGCATCCTGGGCCCGGGGGGCATGGGGAAGACGCGGCTGGCCACGCACTTCGGCGCGCTGGAGTCGGACGCGGGTCACTGGGAGGGCGGCGTCTGGCGGTGCGATCTGGAGGAGGCCCTGACGGCGGATGATCTCTGCCACGCGGTGGGGCGCGCCCTGGGCGTCCCGCTGTCGGCGGATGGCGACGGCAGCACGCCCGCGGAGCGGCTGGGCCGCGCGCTCGCGGGCTGCGGCGACGTGCTGGTCATCCTCGACAACGTGGAGCAGGTGGTGCGGCACGTGCCCGCGACGCTGGGCCGCTGGCGGGTGCTGGCGCCGCACGCGCGCTTCCTCGTCACCACGCGCGAGGCCCTGCGCCTGCCCGGAGAGCGCGTGCTGGATCTGGCCCCGCTGGGTCTGCCAGATCCCGAGGAGACGCGCTGGGACGTCATCCTGCGCTCGGACGCGGTGCGCCTGTTCGTGCAGCGGGCGCGGGAGACGCGCGGCGACTTCATCCTGGGCGACGAGGACGCCCCGCGCGTCGCGGACATCGTGCGGCAATTGGACGGCATCGCCCTGGCCATCGAGCTGGCCGCCGCGCGCGTGAGCGTGCTGGGAGTGGAGCAGCTGCGCGAGCGGCTGTCGAAGCGCTTCGACCTGCTGCGCGTCGGGCGGCGGGATGCACCCGCCCGGCAGGCGACGCTGCGGGGGGCCATCGACTGGTCGTGGAACCTGCTGGAGCCAGCGGAGCGCGCCGCGCTGGCGCAGTGCTCGGTGTTCCGCGGCGGCTTCACGCTGGAGGCGGCCGAGGCGGTGTTGGTGCTGCCGGAGGGGTCACCGGACGTGCTGGAGGTGCTGCACTCCCTGCGCTCCCGCTCGCTCGTGTGCGCGCGAGAGGTGGGCTCGCCCGGCGGCTTCCTGCGCCTGGGGCTTTACGAGAGCATCCGCGAATACGCGGCGCTGCGCCTGATGGAACAGGGGGACGAGGTGGCCTGCGAGGCCCGCCATGCGGACACGTATCTCCAGGTCGCGCGGCGGCTGAGAGAGCGCGTCCAGAAGACAGGCGGTGCGACGGCGCTCCGCAGGTTGGCCCTGGAGCGGGAGAACCTGCTGGCCGCATGCGACAACGCGATGGCGGTGCGTCCCGCGTCCGCCGAGTCCCTGGGCCGCGCGCTGGAGACCCTGGTGGCGTTGGAGCCGGATGTGCGGACGCGCGGGCCCGCGGGTCTGCTGCTGGAGAGGCTGGAGCAGGCACTGGAGCTGTCTTCGCGCGTGGCGGTGGCGCCGCTGAAGCGCGCGGAGGCGCTCGCGGTCCTGGGCCGTGCGCACCTGGACGCGGGACAGGCGGACGCGGCCCGCCAGGCGCTGGAGCAGGTGCGCGGCATCTTCCATGTGCTGGGCGAGACCGCGCTGGAGAAGCGCGTGCTCGTGGATCTGTCCATCGTCGCCCGGCACGCCGGAGACGCGGCCGCCGCGTGGACGCTGATGCGCGACGCGCAGGCCCTGCCCTCCGGGAATGACCATTGGTTGGAGGCCTACGCGATGGGCAACCTGGGCCTCGTCGAACAGGTACGGCGAGGACCGGAGGCAGCCATCCCGCACCTTCGCGCGGCGCTGGCCCTGTTCCGCGAGGTCGGGGACGTGACGTTCGAGGTGGGCTTCCTCACCAACTGCGCGGTCGCCATGGGTGAAGCAGGCGACAGCGGCGAAGCGGTGACGTTGTTGGGCGAGGCGCTGGCACGAGCGCTGAGCGTGGAGGACCGCGCGGGGCAGGCACTCGCGCGGCTCAACCTGGGGTGCTACCTGCTGGACGGGGGCGGCGTCATGGAGGCCTGCGAGCATCTGGAGGCCGCGGTGCGCCTGTCGCGGCTGCTGGGTCAACGCCTGATGGAGGGCACCGCCCTGGGAGAGTGGGGCCGGGCATCGCTTGCCCGGGGCCACTGGAAGCAGGCCCGCGCGGCGCTGGCGGAGGCGGTGGCCATCCTGGGCCGCGCGTCTCGCTGGCAGGCGCTGCGCTTCATCGCGCACCTGGCCGCGTTGGATGCGGCGTGCGGCGAACTGACCGCGGCCCGCGAAGGGTTCTCGGCGCTGGATGGGGCTCCCGAGCTGCGCGACGACCCTGCCCTCTTCCAGCTCGTGGAGCTGCTGCGCGCCGCGCTCGACCTCGCCCACGCCGACACCTTGCCGGTGGGAAGCGCGGAAGGCCACGAAGCGCGCGGCTCCGCGCGCCGCCGCATCGAAGCAGCGCGACACGCCCCGAAGGAATCAGCCTCGTCGGACATCCGCGGCGCGCTGCGCTTCCTGGAGGCCCGTCCCGGGGTCGCGGAGTCCCACCCCGACGCCTGAGCCGAGCCGCGGGCCTACGGGGTCACGGTGGAGGTCGGCGCGGACTTGACGGGCACTACCGAAGGCTTCGCGAAGCGCCGGAAGAAGCTGTCGTCATTCCACTGGGGGCGGCCCGGCGCGTCCGCCACCGCGTTCGTCATGGCGGTCAGGAACTCGATGAACCGCGCGGCGCCTTCGTGATCCACGGGCTGCTGGGACAGGTCGTCCGACGGCGCGTGGTAGCGCTCCGTCAGCCACTGCTTGAGGACCTTCTGCTCCTGCGACCCCGGCGTGTAGCCAAACTTGAAGAACAGCGCGGGCACGCCCTCGCGGATGAACGAGTACTGGTCGCTGCGCACGAACAGGTTGCGGTCCGGCTCCGGATCCGGGAGCACCTGGACGCCCTGCTTCGCGGCCACCGCCGCCAGCGGCACCGACAGCGTGGACTCGTCCTTGCCGTGCGCCACCACGGAGGCGAAGGGCCAGTGGGGCATGAACATGTCCAGGTTGAAGTCCGCCACCATGGAGGTGATGGGCACGGGCGGCCGGGCCGCGAAGTACTTCGACCCGAGCAGCCCCTTCTCCTCCCCTGTCACCAGCGCGAACAGCACTGAACGCTTCGGCTTCGTCGGCTGGGCATGCAGCTGGCGCGCGACCTCCAGCACCGCCGCGACACCGGACGCGTTGTCCATGGCGCCGTTGTAGATGCGGTCGCCGTTCACCGGCTCTCCCACGCCCACGTGGTCCAGGTGCGCGCTGAGCACCACGTACTCCTTCGCGAGCACCGGATCCGCGCCCGGCATGACGCCCACCACGTTCATCGACTTCAGCGACTTCACCTCGAACGCCAGCTTCGCCTTCAGCCGGAAGGGCAGCTCGAACCTCGGCAGCGGCTGATCCGCGTCCGCCAACGCCACCAGCTCTTCGTAGCGGTGAGGCGCGCCCTCGAACAGCTTCTGCGACCGCGTCACGTTCATCACCGCCGCGACCTTCAGACCGCCGGTGTCATTGAGCGACGCCTCCGCGAACTGCATCGTCGGGCTCCTGACGGAGCCGACCAGCCGCTCCCACGGCAGCTCCTGATGCTTGGGGTTCTGCAGGTAGACGTACCCCACGGCCCCCGCGCGCTTGAGGACCTTCACGCGCTCCGTCCACGAAGAGAAATGGGACTTCACCGGGCCCGGGATGTTCCCCGGTCCGCCCTGGAGCAGCACCACCACCTTGCCCTTCAGGTCCAGGCCCGCGAAGTCATCATGGCCCAGCTCGGGAATGGACAGGCCGTACCCCACGAACACCAGCGGCGCGTCCACGGCACCGGCCTCTCCCTGCCGCGAGGACAGGACGGCGTCCTCGCCCTGCACGAGCGGCTGCGTCTTGCCGTCCTTCACCAGCGCGATGCGCGACTTCGACTCGATGAGGCGGCGGGACTCCAGCGCCATGGGCTGGAGGAAGCCGGTCTTCATCACCGGCCGAACCCCCAGCGCGGCCAGCTCCTTGGACACATAGCCCGCGGCCAGCTCGTAGCCCTTGCTGCCCGTGTCCCGGCCCTCCATCGCGTCACTGGCCAGGACCTCGACGTGCTTCCACCACCGGTCCTCCCCGGAGGTGGGAGGCTCCGCGGCGAAGGCCCCAGAGGAGAAGAACAGCGCGAGCGCGGCGGCGGAGGTGACCCGGTTCATGCCCGGGAGCATCCAGGGCGGCGTGCGCCCGTGCAACCGCGATCAGGCCTGGACGCTCAAGCGCCGGCCGCGCAGCTCCGACAGTGTGCGTGCATCCAGCAGGACCGCGGACTTCTCCTGCGCGGACAGGGGCTCCACCGCGCCCGCCAGCAGCTTGCGCCGCGCGGACGCGAGGGCCACGGGCACACCGGCCGTCGGGTGCGCCTCCAGCAGGGCCAGATGCAGGGCGTGCGCGCGCGGATCCGTCAGCACGTGGTCCAGCGCATCGCCCACCGGCTCCAGCTCCTCCCCCGCGAGCTCCTGCGCGCGCACCAGCACCGTGGGGGGAGCCACCTCCTCCGGGATGAGGAACAGGCCCCGCCGCTGCGCCCACAGGCCCAGTGACGCACGGGCGGTGAACACGGAGATGGCCGGGGACAGCCACAGCCCCAGGATGACCGGCGACAACCACGTCAGCATCCCCGGCGCCACCGCGACCGCCAGCAGCGCGAGCACGACGCCGACCACCATGTGCCACTTGTGCCGCCGCAGGGCCTCCGACCAGGGCAGGTCGGTGTCCTCGCGCTGCTGGCTGGACCAGTTCACCTTGTAGCCAAGCAGCGTCCCGAACACGAAGTGCGACTGGAAGAGCATCATCACCGGCGCCATCAGCGTGGACACCACGCCCTCCAGCGCCACGCTCAGCACCAGCATGGCGCGGCCCCCCATCCGCGCCGCCTCCTCGCGGTCCGCGAGCACCAGCCCCAGGCCCATCAGGCGCGGAATCCACAGCATCGCCAGCGACACGAGCATCAGCCGCAGCGCGCCCACCGTGTCGAACGCGTCTCCCCCGGGCAGCGTGGACTGGAACCCCACCAGCGTCGCCGGCGAGAAGAACCACTCGTGCAGCGCGGCGAACAGGCCCGACACCAGGAAGATGAGCCACAGGGGCGATGCGACGTAGGACATCACCCCCATGAGGAAGTGCATCCGGCTCATCGGATGCAGGCCCCCCGCCATCACCAGGCCCAGGTGCTGGAGGTTGCCCTGGCACCAGCGGCGGTCGCGCTGCGCGTACGCCAACAGGTCCGGCGGCGGCTGCTCGTAGCTGCCGCCGATCTCCGGCACCAGCCACACCGTGTAGCCCGCCCGGCGCATCAGCGCCGCCTCCACGAAGTCATGGCTGAGGATGTGGCCGCCGAAGGGCTGCTGTCCCGGAAGCACCGGCAGGCCACAGTGCTCGATGAAGGGCGCCATGCGCAGGATGGCGTTGTGGCCCCAGTAGTTGGAGTCCCCCAGCTGCCACGACGCCGCGCCCGCGGCCACGATGGGCCCGTAGATGCGCCCCGCGAACTGCTGCAGGCGCGCGAACAGCGTGGAGCGACCCACGTTCTGCGGCGGCACCTGGAGGATGCCCGCCCCCGGGTTCAGCTCCATCAGCCGCGCCATCCGCACCACGCTGTCGCCCGCCATCAAGCTGTCGGCGTCCAGCACCAGCAGGAAGTCGTAGCGGCGGCCCCAGCGCTCGCAGAACTCGGCCAGGTTCCCGGCCTTCTTGGCGGTGTTGTCGGAGCGGCGGCGGTAGAAGATGCGGCCCTGCCCGCCCACCCGGCGACACAGCTCCGACCACGCCAGCTCCTCCGCCACCCACGACTCCGCCCGGGTGGAGTCGCTGAGCACGTAGAAGTCGAACGCGTCCAACTGCCCCGTCGCGGCGATGGACTCGTACGTGGCCTGCACGTGCGCGAACACGGCGGCCGGATCCTCGTTGTAGACGGGCATCACCACGGCGGTGCGGCGCGTCAGCGGGACCGCGGCCTCCTCCTCCGTGGGCCAGAGCAGGCCCGGCACCCGCTGGTTCGAGACCAGTTGCACGAAGCCCGCGATGCCGCTCCAGAACGACAGGGAGATCCACGCGAAGCACAGCGTGAACAGCCCCAGCACGAACAGCTCCGGCACCGTGGTCCCGTGGGCGGCCAGCAGCCGGTGCATCTCCACGGATGCGAACCCGGTGCTCAGGGCCGCGAGCCCCAGCACCATGACGCGGCGCGGACGGGCCAGCGCCGGAGTGTACGGTTGGGGGTTCATGCGGACTCCGGGCTCCCGTGCGGCGCTTGCGGTGTGGATGGCGCGCGCCTAGCGCGACGGCGACACGTCCGCCCGGCTGGCGGGGCGCAGCCAGCGGCGCACCATGTCCATGAAGGGATTGAGCACGAGCACCTGCTCCCGCATCTGGCAGGGCACTTCCGCCGGGGCCGACATGGGCACGGCTTCACACACCGCGCGGCGCCACGCCTCCGGCAGCGTGCTGGGCTCGCGCAGCAGCACGTCCGCGCCCCAGCGCGCACCGCCCACCAGGACGAAGGCGGCCCGGCCGCGCACCAGCAGCGCCGGCCCCACGTGCGAAGGCCCGAGCACCGCCGCCAGCCACCCCTCCACGCGCCAGCGCGCGAGCGCCAGCGCGGCCTCCGGAGACAGGGCCAGCTCCCGGGTTCCCAGGACCCAGCTCGCCAGCCGCTCCAGGTCCCCTCGGCCGGTGAAACCAAAGTCCTGGAAGAAGCCCACCAGCGCGGCGCGCGTGTCCGCGCGGGCGTCCTGGGGCATCGCCGGAGCGAACGACATGAACGGGTGCGTGGTCACGGAATCCACAGGTAGCTCCAGGTCTCGGTGAGGGTCTCGGAACCGCGTTTCAGGAAGCAGCGCAGCTCGACGGGGGCGTCCCCGTCGGGCAGCAGCTCGAAGGCCGCGCGGTAGCCACCGGAGATCGCATGGACCTCCGCGCGCGGGTGCAGCACCTGGCCGCGTGAAGCGGTGACGACCGCCTCCACCGGACCGGTGCCCTCCCCGGCGTCCTTCGTGAAGTCGAGGACGAAGCGGCGCGCCCCCGGCTTGCTGCCCGCCGCGACACGCGTCGCCGCGACGGTGGAGCCCCCAGCCTTCGCGCCCTCGGGGGCGAAGCCCCAGGACAGCCGGTAGGCGAAGCGAAGCTGCGCGCCCGCCTGCACCGGCGCATCCGGCACCCAGAAGGCCACGATGTTGTCGTGGATCTCCTCGCGGGTCGGGATCTCCACGAGCCGCACGGAGCCGGCGCCCCAGTCACTCACCGGCTCCACCCAGGCGCCCGGCCGGCGCTCGTAGCGCGCCTCCAGGTCCTCGTAGCTGGTGAACGCCTGGTCGCGCTGCAGCAGGCCGAAGCCCGCCAGTCCGTCCGAGTGGAAGCTGCTGACCTGGAGCTGCTTCGGGTTCTTCAGGGGGCGCCACAGCTTCTCGCCGTTCTTCATCCAGACCGACAGGCCGTCGGAATCGTGGACCTCCGGGCGGAAGTCGTCGAAGTCGCCCCGGTCGTTCTCACCGAAGAGGAACATGCTGGTGAGCGGCGCCAGGCCCAACTGCCGCACCACCTTGCGCGCGAACACCGTCGCGTCCACGTCCATCACCGTGCGCTCACCCGGGTGGATGGCGAAGCGGAACGCGCCCGTCACGCTGGGGCTGTCCATCAGCGCGTGCACCACCACCGCGTCCGAGCCCGCGGCCGGCGTCTCCAGCCAGAACTCGCGGAACGTGGGGAACTCCTCGCCCCCCGGCAGCGCCGTGTCGATGGCGAGCCCGCGCGCGGACAGACCATAGAGGTTGCCCTTGCCGAGCGCGCGGAAGTAGCTGGCGCCCAGGAAGGCCACCAGCTCGTCGTAGTAGTCCTTCGTGTTCAGCGGCGCGTTCAGCCGGAAGCCCGCGAAGCCGTTCACCTTGCCCTTGGGCGGCGTGCCCACCAGGGGCCCATAGGTGAACTGCTCCGTGGAGAAGGGCACCGGGCGCGCCCTGCCGCCCTCCACCAGGTTCACGACCACGGGACGCGTGTAATAGAAGCCCGGGTGGAAGAACTGCGCCCGGAAGGGCAGCCCCTCTTCACGCCACAGCGACGCCGAGTCACGGAAGCGGATGTCCCGGAACTGATCGTACGTGAGCTTCTCGAAGGAGGGCGGCACCCCGATGGGAGGCTCCTGGTACGGCTTCGCGGCCAGCGCGCGGGCCCGCTCCTGCACCGACTCCGTGGAGAACCCAGTCCCCCGGACCGCCCCCGCCTTGGGCTGGGCACACGCCAACGCCGCCACGCACAGCCCCAAGCCCCAGGCCAGCCCCACCGTCTGTCGCTGCCACCGCTTCAAATCCCGCTCCTCCCAGGGGCCCACCGCCCGCGCCATCACGGCGCGACGCGGCATGGGCTAGCAACGGGCATGCCAGCCAACGATGGGTGAGGAATTGCCCAATCAATCCCAGGACTTACCCACAGTCATTTAGTTTGAATCCAAATGATTCCGGTGACTTGGGAGGGCGTCCGAGAGAGGAGGCCACTGGCGCCCGGACTGGGGGGTTGGGGACGACGGGGGCAGGCGGCCTCCAGCCCTGTCCGAAATCTCCACAGCGGTGGGGAGCAGCCGGGCGGGGAGGATTTCCCGGGACATTGCCCCCCGTTGCAGGCAGTGTGGCCGGGCCCTGGGCGGCACCGGGAATCCTTCCGGAAGCCCAGGGGTTCCAGGACGTTTCCAGGTGCCTCGGGCCGCAATTTGGCCTGACCGCGTACCGCAAGGCGCCCCCGCAATACCGCGGGAGGGCGCGCTGCGCGGTCGGTCCCCCGCCGGAGGGGGAGTGCGCCCACCCTTCATCGCGGGATTTCATGACTTTCGACGAACTGCAGTTGACCGATTCCCTTCTCAAGGCCGTGAAGGCCGAGGGCTACACCACGCCGACGCCCATCCAGGTGAAAGCGATTCCCCACGCACTGGCGGGCAAGGATGTGTTGGGCGTGGCCCAGACGGGCACGGGCAAGACGGCGGCGTTCGCGCTGCCCATCCTCCAGCGCCTGTCGGCGAAGGCGCCCGCGGGCGGCGCGCGGCCGGTGCGCTGCCTGGTGCTGACGCCCACGCGCGAGCTGGCCAGCCAGGTGAGTGACAGCTTCGGGACCTACGGCAAGCACCTGCCGCTGCGCCACGCGGTGGTGTTCGGCGGCGTGGGCCAGAATCCGCAGGTCCAGGCGCTGCGCCAGGGCGTGGACATCCTGGTGGCGACGCCGGGGCGCCTGCTGGATCTCATTGATCAGGGCCACGTGACGTTGCGCGCGCTGGAAGTGTTCGTGCTCGACGAGGCGGACCGCATGCTGGACATGGGGTTCATCCACGACGTGCGGCGGGTCATCAAGGTGCTGCCGTCGGTGCGCCAGACGCTGTTCTTCAGCGCGACGCTGCCGCCGGACATCGTGGACCTGGCGCGCAACATCCTGAAGGAGCCGGTGCGCGTGGAGGTGACGCCCGCGTCCAGCACCGCGGAGACGGTGAGCCAGCAGGTGTACTTCGTGGAGCGCGAGGAGAAGCGCGCGCTGCTCACGCACCTGCTCCAGGACGCGAAGGCGATTCCGCGCGCGCTCGTCTTCACCCGCACGAAGCACGGCGCCAACCGCGTGGCCAAGCAGCTCACGGCGGCGGGCGTGCGCGCGGACGCGATCCACGGCAACAAGAGCCAGAACGCCCGCGAGCGCGCGCTGGATGAGTTCCGCGCCGGCACGCTCCGGGTGCTGGTCGCCACGGACATCGCGGCGCGCGGCATCGACATCGACGGGCTGTCGCACGTGTTCAACTACGACCTGCCCAACGTGCCGGAGCAGTACGTGCACCGCATCGGCCGCACCGGTCGCGCGGGCGCCAGCGGACAGGCCGTGTCCTTCTGCGACTCCGAGGAGCGCGCGTACCTGCGCGACATCGAGCGCACCATCCGCCGCAGCGTGCCGGTGGCGGACGCGGGCTTCCGCTCGCAGCTGCCCCCTCCCCTGCCCGGGGATGTGGAGGACACCCGTCCCCCGCTGGCCGGCAACCGGGGCGGACGGGGCTCCGCGCGTGGCAACGGCGGGGGTGGCGGCGGGGGTCAGCGTCGCGGTGGCCGAGGCGGCCGCAATGGCGGGGGTGGCGGGGGGCAAGGCCGTTCGAGCGGTGGCCAGTCGCGTCAGGCCAGCGGCGGCAATGCCCAGGCGCCTCGCACGGGTGGCCAGGGCCGTCCGCAGGTGGCGCGTCCGGCGGCTCCGGCCGCGGGGCCGGGTTCGCCTCCGCCCCGTCGCACGATGTCCAAGTGGGGCTGAGCCTGCTCGGCTCCTCGAGGTAGGGATGCGGCCCCATGAGGCCGCTCCTTTCCGGGTGGGCTGGGAAGGATGGAGTTCATGACGCCCGGGTCCTCCCACGAGGGTCCGGGCGTTCGACTGTCCAGGGGGTCGCCCGCGGCGAGAGGCGCGCGCCCTGACGGATGGGGCGTGCTAGCGTGGCGCCCCGTTTCGCGGTGGTGCTTTCGCGCCCTTTGTCATCAGGACACGCCCTCTTCCATGACGCGCTCGGCTGACGGTGAGCTGAACATCGATTCGGTCCTCCGGAACACCTACAAAGTCGTCTCCGTGTTGGGTCGGGGCGGCATGGGGTCGGTGTTCCTGGCCCAGCACCTGCGGCTTCCGGGCAAGCAGGTGGCGGTGAAGGTGCTGCGCATCGGGGACCACGTGGGGCCGGACCTCCACGTGCGCTTCCGGCGCGAGGCGGAGATCGCCTCCCGGCTGGGGCACCCGAACATCGTGGAGGTGTTGGACTTCGACACGCTGGAGGACGGCAGTCCGTTCCTGGTGCTGGAGTACCTGCGCGGCGAGAGCCTCGCGGACCGGCTGCGGCGCGGGCGGCTGTCGTTGGAGGAGGTGTTCTCCTTCACGCGGCAGATGGGTTCGGCGCTCCAGACCGCGCATCGCGCTGGCGTCGTGCACCGCGATCTGAAGCCGGCGAACATCTTCCTGGTGCCCACCGACTCCGGCGGCGTGGTGGGCGAGCGCGTGAAGCTGCTCGACTTCGGCATCTCGAAGGTCATGTCCTCCGAGACGCTCCAGACGCAGGAGGCGGTGCTCATCGGCACGCCGCAGTACATGTCCCCGGAGCAGGCGCAGGGGCACAACCGGCGCATCGACGCGAGGACGGATCTGTTCGCGCTGGGCGGCATCGTGTTCGAGATGCTCTCCGGGATGACGCCCTTTGGTGGCGGGTCGCTGGCGCAGATCATCTACCGCGTGGTGCATGAGCCGCCGGTGTCGCTCTCCACGCTGATGCCGGACCTTCCGCCGAACGTCGCCCGGGCGGTGACGCGCGCGCTGGAGAAGAACCCGGATGATCGCCATCCGGACGTCGGGGCGTTCATCACGGAGCTCACGGGCGCGACGCTCCAGTCGCTGCCGGAGACAGAGGAACAGCTCGCGGCCCGGACGTTCTCGCGCTCGAAGCGTCCCTCCGGCGTCGCCCTGCCCTCGGTGGCCCCGGATGACGAGGACGCGATGGGCGCCACGATGGCGCCGGCGAACAAGGGGCCGGGGACGGGCCGCTTTGGTCCCGGCGCGGTCGCGGAGCCGGATGACATCGGCTTCGATGCGACGCTGGCGCCCCGTGGCAGCAGCACGACGCCGTTCGGTCAGCAGGCCCAGGCCGCGGGCGGCACGCTGGGGTTCGGCGCCACGCAGATGCCCGCGAGCGGAGTGGCACCAGGCGCCGTGGGAGCCTCGGGTGTGGCCCTGCCGGCGCAGCAGGCCTACGGCACGAGCCCGCAGGCCGCGTCAGGGAGCATCGGTGGGCAGCACGTCGCGCCAGGTCACGGCACGGGCCAGCACGTCGCTCCAGGCAGCCTCGGTGGGCAGCTGGCCTCAGGCTCCATCGCGGGCCAGCAGCACGTCACTCCGGGCAGCCTCGCGAGCCAGCACGTCGCTCCAGGCGGCCTCGGCGGGCAGCAGTTGCCCCCTGGCTCCATCGCGGGCCAGCACGCCGCTCCGGGCAGCTTCGGCGGGCAGCATGCAGCCCCTGCCTCCTCCTCGGGCCAGCACATCGCTCCGGGCAGCCTCGGCGGGCAGCAGGCGGTTCCAGGCAGCCTCGCGGGTCCCGTCGGTCCCCACGGCCAGCCGCTCGCGCCCGTGAGCGTGGCGGGCGTGGTGGGAGCGCCCGGTCCGACGACGCTGCCCGTCGACGCCGCCAGTGGCGGTAAGACAAAGTCACGAGTACTGCCGGTCGCGGGCGCCGCCGCGTTGATCCTCGGCGCCGTGGGGCTGGGTTGGTGGCTGCGGCCGGCGCCTGTCGTGGCGCCGCCGATTGTCGCGAGCACGCCGCCACAGCCCGTCGCGGTTCCGCCGCCCGCCGTGAACAACGTCCCGCCTCCCCTCCCCCCGCCGACCACGGCACCGCAGCCCCCGCCCCAGCCGCCCGTCGTGGCGCAGACCCCGCCCACCCCGACGGCCAAGGTGCCTTCTCAAGGCAAGCCGAAGGGAATCGATGCTCCCGCGGCGAAGCAGGGCCTGAGTGTCGATCCCCCGAACGAGGCCTCGCGCGTGGCCCTCCAGGGAGCGCGTGCGGCAATCGCGGAGAAGGACCTGTCCGCGGCGATCAACCGGGCCCAGCGCAGCTACACGGACGGCCCCAACCTCGCGGCCCGCCTGCTGCTGACGCAGATCCGCTGTATGCAGAAGGACCTGGGCGGGGCCCGCGCCGAGTGGAACCTGCTGCCCAAGAAGCTCCGGCAGAAGGCAGAGCAGGAGTGCCGGAAGTACGAAGTCGACCTGAGCATGGAGCCTTGATCCGGCCCTGGCCGTGCGCGGGAACACCGCCGCGGCCGAGTCCCCCGGCAAGGGGAAGGAAGCGCGCGTGAGAGTCGTCGTCGCAGTGGCCGTGCTGGCCGCCGTCCTGGGCCCCCTCCCCGTCCTGGCCGCGGCCCCCGTCGAGCCCGGCAAGGTGTTCGTGGGTCCGCAGGGAGAACAGGTCGCCGTCGTACCGCTCGCGCCCCGCGAGGAGAAGAAGTTCATCCTGCGCATCCAGGGCACCGGCTCCGTGCTGGACACCCTGGTGCTCCCCTACACCCTGAAGGACTGGAGCAGCCTCAGCACCCAGCGGCATAGCTACACCACCCAGTGGCACGGGAAGGACTACTCGCCGCTGATCATCGTGGGCACGCGCGCGGAGCTGCACTTCCCCGGAGGCCCCGGCAACGGCGTCGCGGTCCAGTACGACGAAGCACGCTCCCAGAAACTCAAGCCGGAGGAGGTCTACGCGCAGCACCAGCAACAGACCCAGAGCGGACAGCTGGCGAAGCTGATGGCCTTCGACCGAAAGGCCGAGGAATCCGTCCACGACACCGCCTACGCCGAAGTGCTCCAGGCGATGAACACCTCCTGCGGGACCTCCGTGGCGGGCGCCATCGACTGGGTCACCATCAGCGAGCCCGTGCTCAAGGCCCAGGACATCGCCCGCTTCTGCGCCTTCCCCCTCAACGCGCTGAAGGCGATGTGCGAGGTGTCGGAGGAGGCCCGCGGCGCGGTGAAGGCCCGCCTCCAGCATCTGGACTGCCGCTTTGGCGCCGCGTTGGAGCCCGCCCTGCAAGGCGATCGCTTCGTGTGGACCACGTCTCCGGAGGTCTCCAATCAGCAGAAGGCCGCCACCCGCTACTTCAAGAAGCAGCTCCCCGTGGCCGCGCTCCTCGTCGCAAGCCCCGCCACCGCCGTCGAACCGTCGTGGGGCAAGGCGGAGAACCTGGGGCAGCGGATGCTCCTGGAGGCCACCCCTGTCTGCACCGACGGCAAGGGGCACTACGTCGCCGCGGTGCCCTACGAGGAGACGGACGGCCTGGAGGACCGGCTCTACTACGGCGACGGGAAGGCGTTCTTCGAGGTGCCCCGTCCCCGCGGCGGCAACCTGTCCGCCATGACCTTCATGGATCCGCGCTTCTTCAATCCCAAGGGCAGCCCCGACTACGACGGGCTCGATCTGCGAGTGCACTCGGCGCTGAGCGTGGACCCCCAGGAGCGCACCTGTTCGCTGCGCTGCGGTGAGCGCAAGGTGTCCCTGGAGATGATCCCCGGCACGGAGGCGCGCGAGTTGCTGCGCAAGGCCACCTACGCCCCCAACCCGCAGAAGTTCGTCCCGCACGCGCTGCTGCGCGACTCCAAGGGCACGTACTACTACGTGGACAAGGGCTTCACGCCCTCGGAGGCGCGCAACTTCCGGGTGTTCATCGGGCCCCGGGGCGACCTGAAGCCGCAGAAGATGACCAACGTGGTGGCGGACTCCGAAGGCGAGATCTTCACCACGAAGAAGGGGCAGCTGCGGCTCGTCATCGACCGCGCGCAGACGCCCATGTGGATCGAAAACCCGCGCACGGAGGTCGAGCTGCGCAACGTCCCCGTGGGGCAGAACCTGCCGCTCATCTACAACGAGCTGGGGGTCTACACCGGTCTTCGGCTGGGCACGCCCTGCGACGACCAGTAGCCGGCGTCCCTCAGACGCGCACCAGCAGGGCCATCTGGTGCGCGCCGATCCCCAGGCCCACCATCACCAGGTACTTCGTTCGCAGCTCGCGGTGGAACCGGGCCAGCGTCACCGGGATGGACGCGTGCACCATGTTCCCGAAGTCCTCGAACGTGTCCAGGTACTCGCGCGGGCGGATCTCCTTCGCCCAGTGGTCCATCAGCTTGCGCGTGGCCTGGTGCGAGATGAGCGTCACGTCCTCGCGCGCCACGCCGTGCTTGTGGAGCAGCCGCTCCACCAGCCGGGGCGGCCCGTTCATTCCAGAGTTCAGGAAGGCCTGCACGCCCGACGTGGGCGCGATGCCATAGGTAGGGTGCGCGAGCCCGGACTCCGGCCGCGGCCCCATCATCATCGCGCCGTACTCGTCGCTGAAGGTGTCCGCGCCCCAGTCCACCAGGGTCAGCCGCTCTCCCGCGCCCACCACCACCGCGCCCGCGCCGTCGCCAATGCCGATGGCGTGCCCTTGCGTGTAGTCCACGTTGCGCGTCCACGCGGAGCCCACCGCGACCAGCGCGTGCTGGATGCTGCCCGCGCGCAGCGCCTCCCAGGCCAGCACCACGCCCATCAGGAAGTTGGCGAAGTCCGCCTGCACCGGAACCACCAGGGCGCCCTGCCCCAGCCCCAGCTCCCGGTGCACCGCGTAGAGCGCGTTCGGCGCGATGAACTCCGACACCGACACGTAGCCATACAGCCGCTGCACGTCCGAGGCGGTCAGCCCCGCGTCCTGGAGCGCGGCGGCGCCCGCGCGCGCGGTGAGCGAGGCCAGGGACTCACCCGGCCCCAGCACCCGTCGCTCGCGATTGCCGTAGAAGAGCGCGTGCTCCCCGCCACTTCCGGCGGCACGGCGCAGGGGCTCGAAGAGGGGATCCTCGTTGCCGCGCACCGTGCCGGGCACGGCGGCGCCAACGCCCAGCAGCGCGTAGGTCGCGGCGCTCATGCGGCGGCTACTTCGCGTCCGAAGCCACGGCGGCGAAGCGGTCGCCGTAGGGCGGCACCTCGCGGTAGTCGATGTGCGCGATGATGACCTGCGGCTGGCCCGTCTCGTCCGCGCGGCGCAGCACTTCCGGCAGCAGCGCGTCCAGCTGCCCGGGCGCGTTCACCGTGTAGGCGCGGGCGCCCAGCGACTCGGAGAAGGCCTTCAGGTCCGGGTTGCCCAGGCCATAGAACTCGTCCTCCAGCGGGTACGTGCGGTCCTGCACGTGCTCGCCGTGGTTCACCATGCCCAGGAAGTTGTCGTTGAGGACCACCGTCACCGTGCCCACGCGGTAGCGCGAGGCGGTGAGCATCTCCGTGCCGTTCATCAGGAACGCGCCATCACCGACGATGGCCACCGCGGAGCGCTCCGGCCGCCCCACCTTGCCGCCGATGACCGCGCCGCAAGACCAGCCCATGGAGGACAGGCCGCAGGGGTAGAAGATTCGCGCGGGCGGCGTGATGTGCAGCAGGTGCGCCGTCCACCCGGTGCAGTTGCCCATGTCGATGTACAGGTCCATGTCCGGGCTCAGGTGCTTGTCGAGCTCCGCCATCAGGTCCTGCGGCTTCACCGAGTCCTGCGCCTGCGGGGCGCGCACGACGGGCGCGGCCTCCGTCAACGCCATCACCTGCGACCAGCGCTCCTGCACGCGGGCGCCGCTGGACGGGCCGATCATCTGCCCCAGCTCCGCCAGCCCCGTCACCACCGAACCCACGTCCGCCACGATGGGCAGCCGCACCGGCAGGAACTGGCCGATGTTCGACGCGTTCACGTCCACCTGGATGACGTGGTGCACGGACTGGAAGTAGCGGTGGAAGCTGCGGGATGCCCACTCGCCCAGGCGGCTGCCCAGGACCAGCATCACGTCCACGCCTTCGCGCAGGTAGGCCTCCGCGCGCTTGCTGCCCGCCAGCCCCAGCACGCCCAGCGACAGCGCCTCGCGCTCGGAGAACAGCCCCTTGCCGCGCATGCTGGTGGCCACGGGGATGCCGTGCTGCGTGACGAACGCGGTGAACGCCTCGCCGTGCTCCGCCATCGCCTCGCGCGCGCCCGAGCCCAGGAAGATGAGCGGACGGCGCGCGGTGCGCAGCAGCGTGAAGGCGGCGCGCAGGTCCTCGAAGGGCGCGTTCGCCGGACGCGCGCGGAAGGCCCCGCGCGTGGTGGGCACCGACGCGCGCTGGATGGGCTGGCGCGCGATGTTGGCCGGGATGCTCAGGTGCGCGGCGCCGCCGGGCAGGCCCTGCGCGGTGCGCAGCGAGCGCGCCAGCAGCCGCTGGAAGCTCTGCGCGTCCGTGACGCCCACGGAGCTGGCGCAGCCCTGGCGGAACATCTCCACCGTGTTCACGCCGTGGGAGCTGGTGCTCTCCTGGATCGCCATCAGGCCCACGCGGTCCGTGGCGATGTTGCCGCTGATGGCCAGCATGGGCACGCCGTCCAGGTGCGCGGAAGCCACGCCCGTCAGCGCGTTGGTGGCGCCAGGCCCGGCCGTCACCATGCACACGCCCAGCTTGCCGGTGGCGCGCGCATAGCCATCCGCCATGAACGCCGCGCCCGCCTCGTGCGACGCGATGATGAAGCGCATGGACGCGTGCTTGCGCAGCGCCTGCTGGAACGGAGCGATGTTGCCGCCCGGGATGCCGAACACCGCATCCACGTCCTCCGCCTCCAGGTGCGCGATCACACAGTCCGCGACCGTCAGGTCCTCCACCGTCTTGAAGCCGCGCGCGTTCGCGTCCCCGTACATCGGGATGGGATCGCCGTGACGGGCCTCCAGCGCGTTCACCTTCCCGGCAGCGGGCGTCTCGTGACGAAGCGCCTCCACGGAAACCTCATGCCTCAACGAGGAGGAGGTGGCGGGCTTCAGCTCAGCGAGCGAGGAGGTGGACATCGGTGGGCTTCTCCAAGGCCCCGGTCCCATCAGACTCGACCTGAGACGCCGAGTCGCTGCCACCGAGTCCGGGGGGACCTCGATGCGAGGGCAGTGTTGTGGGGGTGCTGGAAAGATGCATCCCCCTAATACTGGGGAAGCAAGCAAATGTGAAGTAAAAAGAGTGGAAAGTTCGCCTGACGCTGGATTCTCACACTTCGTGACGGGTTACCACGTCCGCCACCCAACGCCAGCATGTTCACACGGAGCGTGTACCTCGCGCGCGCGTACGTGAGCAACGCGCCAGTGGATCCACGTGCGCATTGAGTGGAGTAGGCTCGCAGGCGCACTGCCATCCGGCTGAAGTCGCATGGGAGTGACGCGCGCACCACAATTTCCACGTGGGGGTTGTCATGGCTGAGAATCTGCGGACGGAGTACGGCTTCAGAATCAATGCGCCGGGCTACATCACCCCAGCCGAGGCCAAGGTCTGGTTCGATGACCTTCGCGCCAAGGTGGCGGTGAAGCGGGGTCGGCCCTTCGGGCTGATGGTGGACATTCGCAGCCAGAAGGCGAACCCGCCGGAGACCCAGGAGATCATCAAGCAGGCGATGGGTTGGTTGCGGCAGAACGGCATGGTGCGCTCGTCGGTGGTGCTGGACAGCACGGTGGCCCGCCTGATGATGGTGCGCATGGCGAAGCAGAGCGGCGTGTACGAGTGGGAGCGCTACATCGACGCGTCGAAGGATCCGGAGTGGGAGCACAAGGCGGTCGACTGGATCACCAGCGCCACCGAGCCCTCGAAGGAAGAGGACGCGGCGGCCTGACGACGTGCCCTGGGTGATGGCGGTGGAGGCCTCTTCCGGAGGCCCACCGCCTCCCCTGCCCCCACCGGGGCCTGATTCCACCCGCTACCTGGAAGGTCCTGTTCCTTGAACGCCGGGTCCCCACGGACGCCAGGCCGGGTCGGTTCTGTCCTCCTCATCATCCTGGGCCTCCTGTGCGCGCGCTGCGCCGCCTCGGACCCGTCCCGTGAAGGCCCACGTGGCCGCGTGAGTCCGGCGGCGGCGCCCACCGCCGCGGCCCTTCCCGGGCGCGCGCTGCGGGTTCGCGTCTACGCGGACGCGGATCACCGGGCGCGAGTCCTCCACTGGGAACGAGGCTTCGCGGCGTGGCTCCAGCGCGCGAGCGAGGCCGTGCGCGAGCCGCTGGGGGTGACGTTCGAGCTGGAGTCGGCGCGAGCGTGGGACCGCCGAGGCTCCAACGGGCCGTTGGAGCCGGTGGTGGACGCGCTGGAAGCGGCGGACGCGGGCGAGGACGTGGACCTGGTGGTCGGTCTGGTCGCCGCGCCCCCTGCCTTCAGCGATTCCCAGCACGAGCTGGGCTTCGCGCGCGTGCTCGGACGCCACTGCGTGCTCCGGGGAATCGACGCGGGCCTGCCCGTGGAGGCACGGCAACGGCTGGAGGTGTCGGCGCTGTTGCACGAGTGGGCCCATACCTGGGGCGCTCCTCACGTGCGCGACGGGCGCGGATGGATGTCGCCCAAGTACGACGCGGCTCATGAGGGGTTCGATGCGCGGACGCTCGCGCTGCTGGACGCGGGGCGGCGGCACCTGCCCGGGGCGCGCGTGGAGCTGGCGGCCCAGAAGGCCTGGGCCCGCGAGCTGCGCGCGGCGGTGGAGGGCATGTCTGGCCCCGCGTGGGAGGGCCCGGAGCGGGACTTCCTCCTCGAATGGACCGACCGCGTCCGCGCCGCCAGCGTCGTGTTGGGGCCGGAAGGGACGCCCCGGTCGCTGACGCCGCTGGAGCGGCAGCGGCTGGCGGAGGTCATCGCGTTGGAGAAGGCCGGCCGGGTGGAGGTGGCCGCGGAGGTCATGGAGCCCCTCGCCGTGCGGCATCCCCACGACGAACGCGTGCAGTTGCTCGCGTGCTACCTCGCCGTGCGGCTGACGCCGGGGGCGGAGGCCACGCGTCAGCGCTGCGAGCGGGCCGCCGCGCGCTTTCCCAGTGAGCCTTCGCTGCGGATGAACGTCGCGCTGCTCCACCTGCACGCGGGCCGTTTCGATGAAGCGCGCGACAGCCTGCTGGCCGCGAGACAGAACCTCGAGGCCCGAACCGATGTGGAGCCCGTGCAGTGGGCGGATCTGGCGGGCCTCTTCCTTCGCGCCCACTGCGTGACATGGGCGGAGCAGACCGCGAACCGGGCCCCGGGGCTCGCCGCGTCGTCCGCGGTGCTCGAGCAGGCGGCGCGGTTGCGGAGACAGGTGGCGCTGCGTCCCCACGGGGATGCGCCCCCGACCGTGGATCCCATGCGCGAAGGGTTCCTCGTACGCTCGGTCATCGACATCGAGGCCCTGCTGCATGCCGGCGCTTCCGGTCCGGCGCGCGAACGCATCACGGCGCTCGCACGGGAGTTTCCAGAGAACCCCTCCGTCATGCTCGTGCAGTGCGAGCTGCACCTGCTCCAGGGGCGCCTGGGCGCGGCGCGAACCGCCTGCGAGCGCGTGCTCGCCTTCCGGGAGGACGCCGTGCAGGCACACCTGCTGCTGGGCGTGCTGGCGACGAACACCCGCGCGCACGCTCGCGCGCGGGCGCACCTGGAGCGCGTCATCGCGCTGGAGCCTTCGCGCACGGAGGCCTGGCACCTGCTTGCCCGCGAGTACCGGGGCACGCGGCTGCTGCGTCCTCTCCAGACCCGCTATCGCGAGCAGTTCGCTCGCGACCTTCCGTGAGGCCCGCGACCTACTCCGCGGCCGCCGCGCGCCACTCCTCCTCGAGCATCGACAACACGAACATGTCGATGAAGCCCTCGCCGTTCGCGCGGGCATGGTGCCCGCGGAGCACGCCTTCCTGCTGGAAGCCCGCGCGCGTCAGCACCCGCAGGGACGCCGTGTTATGCACCGCCACCATGGCCTCCATGCGGTGCAGCCCCATCTGCTCGAAGCCAAAGCGCAGCAGCTCAGGCAGCAGGAGCTTCATCACGCTCTGTCCCCACAGGGCGCGGGCCAACATGTAGCCCACCTCCGCGCGGCGGTCCTTCACGCTCCAGTTGAACAGGCACAGGTAGCCCACGGGCGTCGCGTCCTCGCCCCGCGAGAGCACCCAGCGAAGGCCCTCGCCCCGGTGCATCGCCTCCACGTCGCGCGTCAGCTTCTGACGGATCGTCTCCGCGCGCAGGGGCACCGCGTAGTTGAGGCTCCGGGCGACCTCGGGCTCGGCGTACACCGCGCTCAGGCCCTCCACGGAGTCCAGGCCGAGGAGGCGCACGCGGAACGGCGCGGGGACGACGGGCAGCGGCAACGTGACGTAGGACAGGGTCATGCGAAGGAAGCCCCAGGGCGAAGGGACCGCGTCACCCTAGCGGCCACGCGGGACGGCCGCCACCGTCCCAGCGTACGCGCCTCACCGCGACTCGCCCCACCCGCCCCCTACTCCGCGCGCATCGCCTCCACCGGGTCCAGCTTCGCCGCGCGTGCCGCCGGATAGATGCCGAACAGCAGCCCCACGCCACAGCTCATGCCCAGGGACAGCGCCACCGCCCACGCGGGAACGTTCATGGGGAACAGCAGCACCCACTTGCCCAGGAACACGAACCCGAAGCCGAGCCCCAGCCCCAGCACTCCGCCCACGAGCGACAGCAGCACCGCCTCCGTGGCGAACTGCCCCAGGATGCGGCGGCGCCGCGCCCCCAGCGCCTTGCGGATTCCAATCTCCCGCGTCCGCTCCGTCACCGACATCAGCATGATGTTCAAGATGCCGATGCCGCCCACCACCAGCGACAGCAGGCACACGCCCACGCCCGCCAGCGCGATCACCTGCGAGAGCTCGTTGAAGGACGCCGTCATCGACTCGTTGGTGTGCACCTCGAAGTCGTTGGCCTCCTGTGGCGTCAGGCCCCTCCGGCGGCGCAGCAGGTTCACCACCTCGTCCTGCGCCTTCTGGAAAGAGCCGCCGTCGCGCGCCTGGATGTCGATCTCCACCGAGCGGCGGCTGCCGTAGAACTGCTGGAACGCGCGCATCGGGACGATGGCCTGGTTGTCCTGGCTGGCCATGCCCATCACGCTGCCGCGCTTCTGGAGCACGCCGATGACCTGGAACGGCCGGCCCTGAAGCCGCAGCTCGGAGCCCACCGGGTCCATGCCCGGAAAGAGCACGTCCGCCACGTCCACGCCAATCACCACCACCGGGCGGCCGTCCAGCGTCTCCGTCTCGTTGAAGAAGCGGCCGTTCGTGACGCTCACGCCGCTCGTCTCCAGGAAAGTGGGCTCCGTGCCCACGATGCTCACCGACGCGTTCGTCTCCCGCCAGGCCGTGGTCAGCTTCTTGCCCCACTCCTGCGACGTGGGCGTCGCCGAGCCCACGGAGGGACAGGACTCCAGGATGGCCTTCACGTCCTCGCCGTGCAGGTCCTGGCGCTTCGCGTACTTCGCCCAGTTGATGCGGCCAAAGCCGCTGGGCCACTTCGTCACCTCGAAGGTGTGCGCGCCCAGGCTGCCCAGGTCCCGGTTCACGCGCTCGCGCAGGCCTTCGATGAGGGCCATCATCGTGATGACGGTGGCCACGCCAATCACGATGCCCACCAACGTCAGGAGCGAGCGCAGCGGGTTGCCCAGGAACGTTCCCAGCGCCAGCCGCAGGTTGTCCAGGAAGGCCCGCATGGCCCTATTCGTAGCGGAGCGCTTCCACCGGGTCCAGCCGCGCCGCACGCGCGGCCGGCCAGATGCCGAACAGCAGGCCTACCAGCGCCGCGAACGCCACCCCGCCCACCACCGTGCCCGGCCGCACGTCCGCCGCCAGGGGAGTCACCAGCGACACGATCTTCGCCGTCCCCAGCCCCACGGTCGTCCCCAGCAGGCCGCCCACCGCGGACACGCTGGAGGCCTCCATCAGGAACTGGAGCACGATGGTGCGCTGGCGTGCCCCCAGGGCCCGCCGCACGCCGATCTCCCGCGTCCGCTCCCGCACCGACACCAACATGATGTTCATGATGCCGATGCCGCCCACGAGCAAGGTGATCAACCCCACGCCCGTGGCCACCGCGTAGAGCGCTCCGGTGAGCTGCTCATAGGTCGCCGCGAGCGTGTCCGGCCGGTTGATGGAGAAGTCGTCCGGCTGGCCCGGCGGCGTCGCGCGGATGCGCCGGAGGATGCCCACCAGCTGGTCCTCCGCCTTCTGGACCTGCCCGGCGTCCGCCACGGCGATGGCGATCTGCATGGGCCGGCCCTTGCCGAAGCTGGAGTTGAAGGTCTTGAAGGGCATGAACACGGACAGGTCCATGTTCTCCGCCACGACCTTGCCCTTGCGGCCCAGGGTGCCCACCACCTGGAAGGGCCGCCCGTCGATGCGCACCGTCTGCCCCAGGGGGCTGATGCTGGGAAAGAGCGTGGCGGCCACGTCCGCGCCCAGCACCGTCACCGCCCGGTTCACCTCTTCATCCGCGCGGGTGAGGAAGCGCCCCGACACCACCTCGTAGTTGCCGATGGCGAGGTAGTCGCTCCACACGCCGTTGACGCGCACGTTGGACACCTGGAAGGCGCCGTGCGCCACGTCCGACGTGCGCATCACCGCTGGCGAGATGGCGGTGATGAAGTCCGCCTGCCCGCGCAGCTGTGACACCTGCTCCAGCGTGAGGTTCTTCCGGTTGCGGAACGCCCACCAGTTGCCCTTGATCATCCAGGGGAACTTGGACACGTAGAGGGTGTTGGCCCCCAGCGAGTCCAGCTGCTTGTGGAACGACGTGTTGAGCCCCTGGATGATGCCCACGATGGCCAGGAGCGTCGCCACGCCGATGCCGATGCCCAGGGTGGTGAGCACCGTGCGCATCCGGTTCGCCCGGAGGGAGAACACCGCGATGCGGGCTCCCTCCAGCACGTCCACGCGGAAGCCCTTCTGAAACTTCACGCGGTCCCCGCCTGGGGCACCAGCCCCGACCCCGCGAGCGCGACCTCGGGACCGGGACCATCCGCGACGATCTCTCCGTCGCTCAAGCGGATGGCGCGCGGACAGCGAGCGGCCAGCTTGGGCTCGTGCGTGACGAGCACCAGCGTGTGTCCCGCCTTGTGCAGCTGCTCGAAGAGCTTGACGATCTCCTCGCCCGTGGCCGAGTCCAGGTTGCCCGTGGGCTCGTCCGCCAGCAGCATGGACGGCTCCGACACCAGCGCCCGCGCGATGGCCACGCGCTGGCGCTGACCGCCCGACAGCTCATTGGGCCGGTGGTGCATGCGGTGCGTGAGCTGCACCTTGTCGAGCGCCGCCTTCGCGCGCTCGCGCCGCTCCTTCGCGCCCATCCCCCGGTACACCAGCGGCAGCTCCACGTTGGCGAGCGCCGTCTCCCGGGGCAGCAGCTGGAACGTCTGGAAGATGAAGCCGATCTCCACGTTGCGGATGACGGCGAGGTCGTCGTCGTCCATGCGCGACACGTCCTTGCCGTTGAGCATGTAGCGGCCGCTCGTGGGCGTATCCAGGCACCCCAGCACGTTCATCAGCGTGCTCTTGCCGGAGCCCGACTGGCCGATGATCGCCACCCACTCACCCCGGTGGATGCCGAAGGACACGCCGCGCAGCGCGCGCACCTCCTCACCGCCCACGAAGAAGGCCCGCGTGAGGCCCTCCACCTGGATGAGGGGGGCCGAGCCCGGTGCAGGGGACGTCGTCACGACTTGCCCTTCGCCGAGGCCTTCTCCGGCTCGCGCACCGCGTCCCCGTTGGACAGCTCCTTGGACAGCGTGCGGTAGGGGCCCTCCACCACGCGGTCGCCCGGCTGGAGTCCCTCCAGCACTTCCAGCTCCGTGTCGGACGCGATGCCGGTCCGCACGCGGCGCACCTGCGCCTTGTTGTCGTTGTCCACGACGAAGACGACCTTGGCCAGCGTCTCCGTGCGGCGCTTGGCGGTGAGGGACGTGCCCTCCACCGGCGCCTGGTAGTCCGGCAGCGTGCGCTCGGAGCGCACCGTGACGGCCTGGATGGGCACGAGTACCGCGTCGTTGTGCGTCTCCGCGCTGATGCGCGCCTCGGCGCTCATGCCGGGCAGCACGCCCGGGGGACGCGCCTCCAGGGCGACCGTGATGGGGAAGCTGGTCACCTCCGCCTCCGTGCCCGGGTTCTTGATGGTGGCCTTCTGGGCGATCTCCACCACGGTGCCGTTGAAGGACTGCCCCTCCAGCGCGTCCAGCGTCACCTCCGCGGGCTGGCCGTACTTCAGGTGCACGACCTCGTGCTCACCCACCTCGAACTTCACCTCCATCTGGTTGAGCGCGGCGATGGTCATCACCACGTCCTCGGAGAAGTCGGAGCCACGCACGCGCTCGCCCACTTCACGTGACAGCTCGATGACGTTGCCGTCGATGGGCGACAGCAGCGTGGTGCGCGACAGGTCCGTCGTCGCCTGGTCCAGCACGGCGCTGCTCTGGGCCACGCGCTGCTTGGCGGCGGCGAGGCGCGCCTCGGACGTGTCCGTCACGGCCTTGGCCTGCTCCACCTCCGCGGCGGAGGCGAGCCCCTTCTCCGCCAGCCCCTTCACCCGGACGAGCTCCGCGCGCTGGCGCACGACGTCCACGTCGGACACCTGCACCTCGGCGCGGGCCGCGTCGCGGGACGCGGTGGCCTGCTTCACGGCCGCCTCGTAGTAGCGCTTGTCGATCTGCCCCAGCACCTGCCCCTTGGTGACAGGGTCTCCGTCCTTCACCTTGAGGGCGACGAGGTCGCCGGACAGGTTGGAGGAGATCTTCACCGTGGTGGCCGCCTGCACCTTGCCCGCGCCCGTGATGGTGCGGGTGATGGTGCCCTTGCGGGCCTTGGCCAACTGGACTTCCTGCGTCGGGGGCGGCCGGTCGCGCAGACCGCCCACGGTGATGGCCGCCGCGCCGAGCAACAGCGCGCCGGCGATTGCCGCCTTCCACCACGTCATTGTGAGTCTCCCGGGTTCAGCGTGCCCATGGCCCGGTACAGGGCATAGCGGGCGATTTCGACATCGATGCGGCTCTGGAGCAACACCAGCTCCGACTGGGTCAACTTGAGCTGTGCGTCACGGACATCCAGCGTGGAGCCGGCCCCCGCGCGGAAGCGCTCCTCCGCCAGTTGCAGGCCCTGCTGGGCGACCGCGCGGTTCGCGGTCGACAGCTTCGCGGCGGCGATCTGCCCTTCCAGCACCGCGTGGGCTCGGCGCACCTCCGCCTCCAGCTCTCGCGCCGTCTGGGCGAACGTCAGCTCCGCCTTGCGGATGTTGACCTCGGCCCGCGCGGACTGCGCGTCGGTGGCGAACCCGTTGAACAGGTCCCAGGTCAAGGTGATGCCGCCGTTGAACGTGTTGCCGTAGCGGGCCTCGCTGAAGAACGGCCCCAGGTCCTGGCTGGTGTGCGAGTACCGAGCGGACAGCCCCACGCGCGGGATGTAGTCCCCCTGCACGATGGCCCGCTGGAGCTCCGCCACACGGACACGCTGCTGGAGCGCCTTCAACAGGGCGCGGTGCTCGCGGGCCTGCTTGAGCGCGTCATCCAGGGCGGGCGCGGGAGGCGGCTCCTGCTGGAGGACGCCGGGGTCCACCGCCTGGAGCAGCTCGGTGCCGGGGCGGGCCAGCCACACGGCCAGCTGCACCTGATCCGCCACCAGCTGGTTCTGCCGCTGCACGACGTTGATGCGATCGTTGCCCAGGTTGACCTGCGCGGCGATCTCCTCGGTCTTGCCCACGCGGCCCGCCATGAAGAGGGCGTGCGCGCGCTCCAGCTGCTCCTCGCTGCGCTTCGCGGTGGCGTTGAGCACGTCCAGCGAGGCCTGTGACAGGAAGAGCGTGAAGAAGCGCCGGATGGCCTCCAGCTCGGAGGTGTCCGCCTCCTCCAGCGACTGGTTGCGCGTGGCGTCCAGCGTGACGCCCGCCTGCTCCAGCTGCTTCCAGAGGCCCCGGTTGTAGATGACCTGCGTCAGGCCCAGGGACGCGAAGTAGCTGTCCGCCGTGTTGGAGGAGCCCACCACTTCGCGCGTGAGGACCTCCGAGTCGGAGATGGGGATGGTGACGACCTGCCGACGGCGGCCCAGATAGTCGAGGCTGGGGCCCAGGTTGAGCTGGACCTGGGGCAGGAGGCCGGAGCGCGCCACCCGCCGGTCTTCCTGCGCCACGGCGACGTCCAGCGCGGCCTGGAGGGCCTGGGTGTTCTGGCGGCCCAGCGCGCGCGTCTCCTCCAGCGTGATGGGCGTGGCGGTGAGGAGCGTCGCGACGACGAGGAAGGCGCTCACTGGCCACCCCCGGCGGGGATGCCGATGAAGAAGATTCCGACGAACATGGCGTAGAGCACCAGTGTGAGCAGCAGCGAGCGGCCCAGGCGCATCCCGGTGGCGGTGGAGAAGCCCACGCCCAGGAGGCCCACGCTCCAGAGGTTGAAGAAGTCCACGCCCTTCAGGACGCGCTGCATCTTCGGCGTCAGCCCGTCCAGGAGGGCGAGGCTGGAGGGCACGAGCCGCTCCGAGCGCAGGTCGGTGAGCGAGTGCTGATAGCCCGCGCACACCGCGTAGATGAGGTGGTACAGCGCGATGGGCAGCAGCGCCACCGCGGCGGCCGCCATCAACTGCCCGAAGGCCGCCGGCTTGTTGAAGAGCCAGGCCACCACCCAGAGGGCGCAGGCCAGGAGCAGCACCATCAGGGGCATGGCGAACAGCCCCTTGGCGATGCCGCCCACCAGCGCCTTGCGTGAGGCGGTCTGGATCTGCTCGGCGATGTCGGACTCGGACACGCTGGGCGCGCCCGGCTCCGTCGGCAGGGCCCCCACGATGGAGGCGGTGGCATCCCAGCGCAGTGCGTAAACGGTGCCGGAAGCGGCGACACAGAAGGCGAGGATGAGGAGCGGCCACAGCCAGCGCCGGGCCTCGACGGCGCTGCGCGTGGCCCCGAGGGGGTCCACGAAGACGCGAGCCGGTTGTGCAAGGGAGGTCATAGGGATGGGGTCTCTGGGCGAATTACGCAGCCCTCCCGGAGTGATTGCCCGGTCCCTTGAATTGAGTCGGTAAAGGGGCAGGCAGCCAATCGAAATCCGGCCGCGACCCGTGGTTTATCGCGCCTTGCACCCATCCTGTAGCGGTCTGTAGCCTAAATTTTGCGGTGGGGCGCCGGACGGTGTATTCCGCTCGGCTGCACGCTTGCCGGAGCATGAATGGTCGACAGCACGGATCTCGCCCAGGTTCTCCATGAGGCGCATGACATCGCCCGCAGCGTCGCCCAGAAGCCCACGTCGGCCCATGTGCTGCTCGCGCTCTTCACGGTGGAGAACCGCGCCCAGCTCCTCCTGAAGGAGAAGGGGGTGGACGAGGACGCGCTGCTGCAGCTCATCACGGAGGCCCCCGCGGAGACGGGCAACGTGGTGCAGGAGTTGACCGCGCGCGCACGGGAGCTGGCCAGCACCTTCCGTGCGGGCGAGGCGGACTGCCTGCATCTGCTCATCGCCATCATCCGCAAGCGCTGCGCCGCGAGCGACCTGCTGGGGCGGACGGGGCTGGACCTCATCTCCCTGTCCAACACGGCCCTCGCCTACTCCACGAGCGGCGGGCTGCCGCGGAGGCTCCAGCCCGGCTATGGCCAGGCGGTGGCCACGCGCGCCCCGGTGAGCCGCCCGGTGGGCGCGCCGCCGTCGCCCCTCCCCTCCTCCACGTTCGCGCTGAGCGTGCCGCGCCCGGCGCCCGTGGCGACGCCCCCGGTGACGGTGCCGCCGCCGGCCGCGCGCATGACGCCCGCGCTGTCGCCGCGCGACCTCATCGACGTGGACGAGGACCTGAATGCGCCGGAGGCCCCCTCCGAGCCTGAAGTCCCGCCGATGCCCCGGATGGCGCCGCCCGCCCCCGCGGCCCCGGTCGCCCGAGCGGTGCCGCCCCCCGCCACGCCGCCCGCGCCCGTGGCCCGGCCCGCGGCGCCGCCCCCCGCGC
This sequence comes from Corallococcus sp. Z5C101001, assembly GCF_007352635.1. NCBI lineage: Bacteria > Pseudomonadati > Myxococcota > Myxococcia > Myxococcales > Myxococcaceae > Corallococcus > Corallococcus sp. Z5C101001. Next base: position 396,391 of record NZ_VKLU01000010.1, on the reverse strand, counting down.
AAGCCAAGGGACAGGGCCTGGCGCTGGATCCCAAGGCGTATCCGATGCTCACGTCGCTGGGGCGCAACCTCAGCCAGGCGGCGCGAGAGGGGAAGCTGGACCCGGTGGTGGGCCGCGCGCGCGAGGTCGAGGAGGTCATCGACATCCTGGGCAAGCGCCGCACCAACAACCCGTGCCTCCTGGGCGAGCCCGGCGTGGGCAAGACGGCGGTGGTGGAGGGCGTGGCGCAGCGGCTGCTGGGCCTCCGGGGGACGCTGGCGGAGAAGATCCTCGTCGAGCTGGACATGGCCACGCTGGTGGCGGGCACGCAGCTGCGCGGCTCCTTCTCCGAGAAGCTCAACGCCCTGAAGGACGAGGTGCGGCGGGCCGAGGGCCGCGTGGTGGTGTTCATCGATGAGATCCACACGCTGGTGGGCGCGGGCTCCACGGGCGACGGGCCGCAGGACGCGGCCAACGAGCTGAAGACGGCGATGGCGCGCGGCGAGTTCCCCTGCATCGGGGCGACGACGCATGACGAGTACCGCAAGTTCATCGCCGCGGATCCCGCGCTGGAGCGCCGCTTCACGGCGGTGGTGGTGAACGAGCCGTCGGTGCCGGAGACGGTGCAGATCCTCCAGGGCATCATCGGGCGCTACGAGGAGCACCACGCGCTGCGCTACCTGCCGGAGGCGCTGGAGGCGGCCGCGTCACTGGCGAGCCGCTACGTGACGGACCGGTTCATGCCGGACAAGGCCATCAGCGTGGTGGACCTGGCGGGCAGCCGCTGCCACCGCGAGGGCAAGCACCGGGTGGACGCGGCGGATGTGGCGCGCGTGGTGGCGAAGCTGGCGGGCGTGCCGGAAGAGCGCCTGTTGATGAACGACTCCGCGCGGCTGCTCCGGCTGGAGAATGACCTCGCGGAGCGCGTGATTGGGCACGCGGACGCGGTGGGCCGCATCGCGCGGGTCATCCGCCGCAACTACGCGGGCTTCAGTTCGCGCCGGCCCATGGGCAGCTTCCTCTTCCTGGGCCCCACGGGCGTGGGCAAGACGGAGATGGCGCGGGCGCTGGCGGAGGTGCTGTTCGGCAACCGGGACGCGCTGGTGCGGCTGGACATGAGCGAGATGTCCGAGTCCCACGGTGTGTCGCGCCTCATTGGTTCGCCCGCGGGCTACGTGGGCTTCGGCGAGGGTGGTCAGCTCACGGAGCCGGTGCGCCGGCGGCCGTCGTCCGTGGTGGTGCTGGACGAGATCGAGAAGGCGCACCGCGAGGTGCAGATGCTGCTGCTCCAGGTCCTGGAGGAGGGCCGGCTGACGGACGGCAAGGGCCGGCACATCGACTTCTCCAACACGGTCATCGTGATGACCACGAACCTGGGCGCGGAGGCGTTCTCGCGCACGGGCCGAGCGGTGGGCTTCGGCGCTGCGGATGCGGCGGCGGGGAACGCGCTGGACCTGGCGGCGGACACGGCCCGCAAGGCGCTGCCCCCGGAGCTGTGGAACCGCATCGACGAGCGGCTGCCGTTCCGTCCTCTGGCGGAGCAGGAGGTGGCGAAGATCGCCACGCTCATCCTGGCGGAGAGCAGCAAGCGGCTCGCGACGGAGCGCGGCATCGTCTACACGGCGGGCACGGACGTGGTGGGCCACCTGCTGAAGTCCGGCGGTTTCGACCCGCTGCTGGGCGCGCGGCCGATGCGCCAGGTGGTCCAGCGGCTGGTGGAAGGCCCCCTGGCGGAGCGCATCCTCTCCGGCGAGTTTGGCGCGGGTGACCGCGTGCGCATCGCCGTGCAGGCCGGACAGCTTCAGTTCGCTCGGGACGCCGCCTGACGGCGGCGCGGCGAGGCCGGGGCGCACCGAGCGGGGGCAAGCGCTCCGTACCGCGCTCGAAGGGGGCTCCGCGCAGCGAGTCCAGGCGGAGCACTCCGGCTTCGCCCGCGAAGGCGCGGCGTGCCCGGGTCGTCATCGTCGGCGCGGGACGTCTGGGCGGCGCGCTCGCCCTGGCGCTCCAGGCGAAGCGCTGGCCCGTGCGCGTGTACTCGCGCGACGACGCGGGCCGGGAGCGCACTCGGACCCTGGGGCTGAAGCCCGCGACCCTGGCGGACCTGGAGAAGGCCCGCGTCTGCGTGCTGTGCGTTCCGGACGCGGTGGTGCCCTCCGTCTCCCAGGCGCTGTCCCAGGGGCTGCCGCGCTCGGTGGCGCTGGTGCACACCGCGGGCGCCCTGCCCCTCTCCGCCCTCGAGACACAGCGAGGCCGAGCGGTGGGCTCCTTCCACCCGCTCTGCGCCGTGTCCTCCGCGCGGGATTCGCTCGCGGGCCACACGGCCGCCATCAGCACGCGCTCCCCTGCCCTGCGCGCCCTGCTCCAGCGCATGGCGGAGGACGTGGGCTTCGCGATGTTCGACGTCCCGGAGCGACACCGGGCCGCCTACCACGCGGGCGCGGTGCTCAGCGCCGGTGGACTCGTGGCGCTGGCGGACGCGGCGGTGGGCGCGCTGGGCGCCGCGGGAATCGAACCAGAGGCGGCATTGAAGGCGCTGCTGCCCCTGATGCGCTCAGCCCTCCGAGGCATCGAGGCGCGCGGCCTCTCAGGCGGACTCACCGGCCCCATCGTCCGGGGCGACGCGGGCGTCGTGGCGGCGCACCTGGCGGCGCTGCCCGCGGACATCGCTCCGCTCTACGCACGGCTCTCGCGGCGGGCCCTGCGGCTCGCGGCGGACCGACTGCGTCCGGAGCCGCGCGCCGCGCTGGAAGCCCTGCTCGAAGAGCAGTGACGGCGCGCGTCCCGGGGGACCCCGGACGCGCGCCCCTCCCACCCGACTAGGTGAGGATGATGCGCGGGCTCTGGAGGGCGCGGCGCACGATGGCCAGGGCCTGCTCGGACGCGGCCTCGGCCTCGGTGAGGCGGCGCAGGCAGACGTCGCCCGGCACCGACACGGAGCGCTTCAGGTCCGCCAGCAGCGTCAGCGCCGCCTGGAGCATCTCCTTGCCCTGCGGGGACTCCGCGGCCGGCTGGCCCGCCGCCTGGGCCACGTGCGCGGTGAAGCGCTGCACCGCGTCCATGGTCGCGTTCGGGTCGTACTTCTCCAGCAGCGGCTTCAGCCGGTCCGGGTTGATGCGGATGAGGCGCAGCGCGCCGACCTTCTGGAAGGCCGGGTGCACCAGGCCGATCTCCGACATCTCGAACGCGCCCAGCAGCCCCTCATCCGGCGCGCGGTGCGAGTGCGGCACCACGTCCACGAAGAGCGCCAGCGGATCCGCGCCCTGCTTGAACGCCTCCAGCTCCTCGTCGTCCAGCGGCGGGAAGCTCGCGGGCGTGCCGATGAAGAGCAGCGGCAGCACCACGTCGTGCCAGAACTCCTCCGGCGCGGAGCCCGTGCCCCCCACCGTGGCCACCAGGTGCGTCATCAGCTCCGCGAGCCGGGGCGCGCGCTCGGCCTGCTCCGCCAGCGTCTTGCCCTGCTCCATGCGCTGCAGCGACGTGACGATCTGCCCCTCGAACTGCTGGCGCGCTTCCGGCGGCAGCGGCGGCTGGGTGCGGCCCAGCGCGTCACGCACGTCGCGGGCGAGCGCGTCCGTCTTCGACTCCAGCGTCTGCTTCGCCTTGGCCGAATCCACCACGATGAACTGGAGGAAGCCCGGGTCGAACAGGCGCTGGTAGTCCTGCGGCGCCAGCTGCTGCGGCTGCCCGCCCAGGGCCTGCGCGGGGTTGGTGCCAAAGCGCACCTGCCCCAGCGAACGGCGGATGTCGCTGGCCAGGTCGTCCAGGCGCGTCAACTTGCCCTGCGCCAGCGCGTCCATCACCGCCCCGAACGGGGACAGCATGATGATCGCCTGGGGGAAGCCCAGCGAGGCGCCCTCGGGCGAGTCCCGGTTGGGGAACCAGAATGCCTGGTGCTCCGTGATGAGACGCAGCGCGAAGCCACCCGCGAGCCCCAACGCCGCGCCCTGGTGGTTCGGGTTGTTCGGGTCGAACTTGCCGCCCAGCAGCTGGATGACCGACTTCTCCACGTCCGCCCACGGCGCCTTCACCAGGTCGACCGGCTTGCCTTCGGCCTTCTCCAGCGCGGCGGCGATCTGGAGCTGCGCGTTGTGGACATGCTGCGGGACGGGAAGCGCCTGGGGCTCGGCGGGTTCGGACATGTGAAAGGTTCCTGTGAGAAAGCGACGCGATCCCTTACCGTGAAAATCGCGTTCGTGACTACGAATTGTGGTCGGTAGGATGCTCCGCCATGTCAGCCTCTCGCGGGCCTGCCCGCCAGCCCGCCATCCTCGCTTGTCTCCTCCTGCTGACATCCGGGTGTGCTTTCGTCGCACCCCGTTTTCCGCAAAACGTCCAGGCCTCGTTCGCCCGCGACGAGATGCACAAGCTGACGACCCGGTCGATGGAGCTGTACTACCCGGTCCACCTGCGCACGACGGCGCTGCGGGTGGCGGCCCGGATGGAGTCCTGCGTGGACCGGCTGCGCTCCGACGCGTGGAGCCAGACCGAGCGCAAGCGGGTCCTCGTCTACCTGACGAGCGCGGACTTCAACAACGCGTACGTCCAGTCGGAGTTCGCCAGCACGCCGCAGCAGATGGTGCTGCCGCAGCACATGACGCTGGAGCAGTTCAACCTCCTGGGGTTGGGTGAGACGGACATCGGCGACGTCGCATGTCACGAGTCCGTCCACTACGTGCAGATGCAGCAGGTGGGCGGGGTGTGGAGCGCGCTCAACCTGGTGACGGGCGGCCTCTTCCAGCCCAACATCTTCACCGAGTCCTGGTTCCTGGAAGGCCTGGCCACCTACTACGAGGGCCGGCTGGGCAAGGCCACCGGCAGGCCCCACAGCCCGGTGTGGCGCGGCTGGTGGGAAGGGGCGGTGCAGGCCAAGCGCGGCGAGCTCAACGCGGGCTACCTGTCTCCGGAGAACCGCGCGCTGGATCCGTTTGGCGGCAACTACCTGAGCGGCATGCACTTCGTGGAGTATCTGGCCCGGACATACGGCGAGAAGCGCCTGTGGAAGCTGGTGGACGAACAGGGCAGCTCGCTCTTCCCGCCCATCGCGGTGACGCTGCGGTTCAAGCGCGTATACGGCAAGGACATCGGGTCGCTGTTCAGCGAGTACGAGGAGAGCCTCCAGAAGAACCTCCAGGTGCGGGAGCGCCCCGCGACGCAAGCGGTGCTCGTGCCGGACGCGGGCTACTTCGCGAGGCTCGCGGCCAACCCCCAGGACGGCAGCACGGCGCTGCTGAGCGTGGGGCGCGAACAGATCACCCGGCTCACCGTGCGCGACCGCGACGGGCGCGAGCGCTTCAGCCGCGCGCTGGTGCAGCTGTTCCCAGGGCGCCGGTGGGTGGTGGCCAGCCCCTCGCTCGTCAGCGGCATGACGTTCAGCCGCGACGGCGCGTGGCTGTACCTGGTCAGCGCGGACGTGGACTCGGTGGGCAGCTACACGGCGAAGCTGTGGCGGGTGGACGCGCGCACCGGTGACGTCGTGCGGCTGTGGGACGGGCTGGAGGGCATGGGCGGCGATGTCACCGAGGACGGCCGGGGCTACGTGTTCGTGGAGGTGCGCGGCGACGTGGCGAACCTCGTGCGGCTGGACCTGGAGTCCGGCCAGCGCGAGCGGCTGACGGACTTCCGGGCGCACACGGCCTTGGGCCCCCCCGCGTCCTCGCCGGATGGCGGGCAGTGGGTGTTCCCGATGGAGGGCACGGAGGGCTGGGACCTGGTGCTGCGCGAGCCGGACGGCTCCCTGCGCTGGCTCACGCGCGACGGGCTCTTCAACTACTCGCCCCGGTGGCTGGACGCGGACCACCTGGCCTTCCTGCGCGAGTCCGAGGGCCGGCTCCAGGTCCACGTGATGACCGTGTCCACCCGGCGCATCGAGCGCGTCACCGACGCACCCCACCTGACGCTGGACGTGGCGTCCGTGGGAGGGGACTCGGTGGTCTTCCTCAACCGCGACGGCACGAGCTTCACCGTGGATCGCGCGCCCCTCACCGAGGCCCTGGCCGCGTTGCGCGCGCCGCCCGTCACGGCCGTCGCGGCGACGGGGACACCGGGTGCCGACTCCGCCTCCGTGAGGCCCGTCTCCCCTCCCCTCGATGCGGCCCTCTCCGCTCCAGGCGACTCCGTCGCGGGTGCGCCTGTCGGCATGGCTTCCGGAACAGGCGCGCGGGCAGCCATCGCCAACGCGGACGCGGGAGCACCGGGGGCGGTGCCACCGGAAGCGACGTCATCGCCCTCCAGCCCGTATGCGCAGGGCACGGCCTCTCCGCCTCCGGACGCGCAGGACGACTTCGCCACCTTCCCCGGTCAGCCCCCGGCTCCGGCGGATGCCTCCACTCAGGGTCCGCAGGTCGCGACTCCCATCCCGGAGCCGGTCGCGCCACCTCCGCTCCCGGTGGATCCCGCCCACGATCTGGAAGCCCCCGTGGCTTCCCCGCCCAGCGCCTCCCGCGAGGTGGAGGTCCTTTCGGACAAGCCCTACTCGCCGCTGGAGGGCTTCTTCATCCCGAACTACCGGGTGCCCTATTTCTACACGGTCCCCAACGACGTCGATAACGAGGACCCGTACCTCGCGGCGGGCGTCTCCATCGCGGGCCAGGACCGGCTGGGCTTCCACGCCTACGCCCTGACGCTCACCTACGACACGAAGGAGAAACAGCCCAGCGTGTCGTTCGCCTACGGCAACGCGCAGCTCTCGCCCTTCTACATCCAGGTCTCCGCGGCGCGGCTCCGCGAGTCGGACCGCACCGACCTTCAGGCCACGGCGTTCGCCACGCGCGCCTTCTGGACGACGCCCGTGTCGTTCGGCCTGCTCGCGCTGGACCGCCGGTTCGACGCGACGGATCGCCGTCCGGCCATCACCACGCGTCTGATTGGCCCGGAGGTCGCGGCCTCGTACTTCGCGGGCGAGGGCACCTCCTACGGCGGCACGCAGCGCGGCCTGGGGTTGTCCGTGAGCGGGGGCCTCTTCCCGCAGGCCTTCGCGGGCGATGCCACCGTGGGCGACGTACGGCTGGGCGTGGATGGCTACCTGGGAGGTCTGCCCTTCACCGGCAAGGACAACCTCATGCTCTCCGTCACGGGGCGCGCCCTCCCCGGAGCACCCGACGGGCTGCTGGAGGTGGGCGGGCTGCTCCCGGGACAGGCCTTCTTCATCAACCGCGACAGCACGAGCGACGGCGGCCTCCCCCTGCGCCTCCAGCCGGGCCTCGCCTTCAGCGAATACCTGCGCGGTTACGAGGACCACACCTTCCGCGCGCGCAACGTGCTCATCGCCAACGCGCGCTACCGGTACCGCTTCATCATCGACTACGGCTGGGCCTCCACGCTGTGGGTCCTGCCGTCCCTCTTCATCAGCCAGTTCGAGCTGGAAGGCTTCGGCGCCATCGCGCGCACGGACAACCGGGCCAACCACGGAGCCGTGGGCGGCTCGGCCACGCTGCGGCTCACCATGGGCCAGGCGTACGCGCTCGCCTTCTTCTACCAGTACGCGCACCGCTTCGAGAGCGGCTTCGGCGACCTGCACATCGTGGGCATGACCTTCTAGTCCGCCTGGGCGCGAGGGACGCGCAGGCCGAACAGGCCCGCCTCGCGCGCCACCGCGAGCACCGCGGACGGCACCAGCTCCGACGGCTCGATGCCGCGCGCCAGCTGCTCCCGCACCTGCGTGGAGGACACCTCCGCCAGCGGCGGCCCCACCGTGTCCGGCGCCGGGTAGCCCGCGCGGTAGAGCACCAGCACCCGCGCCATCCGCTGGATGCGGTCGAAGTCCTTCCAGTGCGGCAGGTCCCTCAGGATGTCGCTGCCGATGATCAGCGAGAACTGGATGTCCGGGTGGCGCTCCACCAGGAACGCCAGCGTGTCCACCGTGCGCCCGCCACCGCCCACCTCGCGCTCCACCAGGCTCGTCTGGAGCCAGCCAGACGTCTCCTGGCACAGCGCGTCGCACATGCGCACGCGCTGCTCGAAGGACTCCAGCTGCTTGCCGAACGGATGGTGGAACGTGGGCATCAGCCACACCGCGTCCACGCCCTGCGTCGCATGGACGTAGGAGGCCGCCATCAGGTGGCCCACGTGCGGCGGGTTGAACGAGCCTCCGAGCAGCGCGACCTTCACGGCGGGCCTCTTATTTGACGGTGAGCTTCGTCGAGCGCGAATCGACCTGGATCACCCGGGGCGGCAGCACCAGGTGTCCATCCAAGCGGAACGCGGAGAAGCTCAGGTTGCGATCCACCTTCTCCAGCAGGCCGCACGTCTGCTCCGCGGCCCCCACCAGCCGGCCTGGCGTGACGAAGTAGCGCGGACCAATCTGCACCACCGCGGGGTCCGGCTCCTTGCCGTGGATGAACACCAGCGCGTTGAGCAGGTCGTCGCGCACCAGGTCGTTCTTGTCGTGCACCACGCAGCAGAGCGTGTCCCCCACCAGGTCCATGGCCTTGTTCGCCACGGTGGGGTCCCGGTAGGCCAGCGAGTCGCGCTCCGGCACGCGCACGAAGCGCTCCATCACCAGCCGCCGGTCATCCTCCGACGCCAGGTCCGCGGGGGCTTCGCGGGTCACGGGCGTGCGCGGACGGCCCTCCTGGGGCGCCACCAGCCACTGGGTGACGTCCGCCAGGAAGTCCGCGTCGGAGTACTCGCGTCCCCCCCGGCTCTTCTGCCTGCGCCACAGCACCCACTCATCCAGGTCCGTGTAGCGCGCGCCGGTGAAGAGGAAGCGCCGGGCGCCCTTCGCCCGCAACAGCTCATAGGCCGCGTCGAAGGCGCCCAGGTCGCCGTGCGTATCGGAGAAGACGCCAATCACGTGGAGGTCACCGGCCCGGAGCGTACAGCAGGGCGGGCTCGCGGTGCTTGCGGAAGGCCTCCGTCTGCACCTCGAAGCCCTCCAGCATCCGCTCCAGGCTCCACCCCTGCTCGATGCCCCGGCGCACCTGGTCCGTGCCGCACAGCAGGTCGAACGCGGGCACGTCCTCCACGAACTCGTACGCGTCCGCCCGCCAGTCGAAGTGCCCCGGCCCGATGTCGTGCAGCGCCTGGAAGATGGCGATGCCGGTGCGCAGCGGCTGGAACGCGCGCCGGTCCGTGACGTGGATGAACGCCCCGCTGCACGACTGCCCCTGGTACTTGTCGAACGTGGGGGTGAAGCCCACGGGCCGGAAGGCCACGCCCGGCAGGCGCTCCCGCTCCAAGCGGGCCAGGAGCTTGTCGGTGTCCACCCACGGCGCGCCGAACTGCTCGAAGGGGCGGCAGGTGCCGCGGCCCTCCGACACGTTGGTGCCCTCGCCCAGGCACATGCCCGGGTACACGAGCGCCGTGTCCGCGGTGGGCATGTTGGGCGACGGCGGCAGGAACGGCAGGCCCGTGTCGCTCCAGTGCATGTCGCGCGTCCAGCCCTCGCACGGCACCACCGTCAGCTCACAGCCGAAGCCCTCCTGCGCGTTGAACAGCCGCGCCAGCTCCCCCGCCGTCATGCCGTGGCGGTTGGGCAACGCGTACAGTCCCACGAAGGAGCGGAAGCGATCCCCCACGAGGTTGCCCTCCAGCGACACCCCATCCAGCGGGTTGGGCCGGTCCAGCACGTAGAACGGCACGCGGGCCTGGGCGGCGGCCTTCATCGCCAGCGCCATCGTGTAGACGTAGGTGTAGTAGCGGCTGCCCACGTCCTGGATGTCGAACACCAGCGCGTCCAGCCCCTTCAGCCACTCCTGGCGCGGGGAGAGCGACTCGAAGGTGGAGCCGTAGAGGCTGTGCACGGGGACGCCCGTCCTGCGGTCGCGCGCCTCGTCCACGGCCACCATGTACTGGGCCTCGCCCCGGATGCCGTGCTCCGGCCCGAAGAGCGCCGCCAGCGTCACGCCCTCCGTCCCCGCCAGCAGGTCCGCCAGGTGGCGGAAGCGCGAGTCCACGCTGGTGGGGTTGACGATGGCGCCCACGCGCTTGCCCTTGAGAGCGGAGAAGCCCTGCGCGGCCCACACATCCAGTCCCGTCTTCACCTTCGTCACGTTCGCTCGCCTCTCCCCGTGGCCCACGACATGCGCGGGAGGTCAGTTCGCGGCCAGGCGCTTGAGCGCGCTCGTGGCCGCCTTCTTCGAGTCACAGGTGCTCAGGCCCAGGATGCCGCTGGAGCTCCCGTCGTTCGGACCGCCGTCGTCCGCCAGCGACTCCAGCGCCCTGCGAGCCGCCTCCAGGCGCAGGCTGGCCACGACCTCCGCCGCGGACGAGCGCACGCCGCACTGCTCGTGCTTCAGCAGGGAGATGAGCCGGGACGTCGAGTCCCCGTTGCTCACGTCCTTGCGCAGCGCCTGGGAGTAGAAGCTCATCGCGCCGCCCCAGTTGCCCTGCGCCTCCTCCAGCCGGCCGCTGAGATACAGGCGCTGGGCCGGATCCTTCTCGTCCTTGATGAGCCGCCGCGCCTCGCCCACGCGGGTGGACTTCTCCGCGCCGGATGTGCCCTCCACCGCGCGGATGGCGCGCAGGGTCGCGCCGTCCCCGGCCGCGAGCAGCCACACGCCCACCAGCACCAGGACCAGCGCCGCGCTCACCGCCCACCCGGCCACCGTCGACGACAGCTTCGAAGTGATGGCGGGCGGCAGCCGGGCGTACATGCGAGACCAGAGCGCATCCGTCGCGGAGCGCGCCTGCTTCCCCAGCACCGTGGCCCGCTGCCCCACCGCCACCGCGCCCATCGCCGCCCGCTGCCCCACCGCCACCGCGCCCACCGCCGCGCGCTGCCCCAGGGCGCCCAGGTCCAGCCCCGGGTCGGCCACGCGCGACAGGGCCAGGTTGCCGAACGGCGGCATCGCGGACTCGTCCACGGGCGACACCACCGCGTCCGGCGAGGGGGCCTCCACCCGGTAGGGCGCGCGCGGCACGCGGAAGACGCGGATCTTCCCCGGGATGCCCTTGAGCTCGAAGGCGCCCACCTCCTGCGATGGCACCTCCGCCTTGTTCATGGAGAGGTAGACGGCCTCCGTGAAGAAGACCTCGCCCGCGTCGGTGATGCCCTCCACGCGGGCCGCGATGTTCACCGGCTCGCCGAAGATGTCGTTGTTCTCCACCCGCACCTCGCCCACGTTGACGGCGACGCGCACGTGGATCTGGTCCTGCTCCAGCAGCGCCCGGTTGTGGTGCCAGAGGCGATCCTGGATGGCGATGCCGCTGAGCACCGCCTGGGTGGGCGATTCGAAGGTGACGAGGAACGCGTCGCCAATGGATTTGATGATGCGTCCACCGAAGGCCCGGAACAGCGGCGCGAGCAACGCCTCATGCACCTGGAGCAGCCGCTGGTTCTCCTCCAGCGTCTGCCGACTGGTGCGTTCGGTGAAGCCCTTGATGTCGGTGAAGACGATGGCGAGGTTGGCGGTCTTCAAGGCCGGCGCAGTGTATGCAGCGCGTCGCGCGAAGCAATCGCTCCCGACCGCGCCTTCCCGCTCGCTGTCAACGCTTCGAAGGTTTGAGCACCCGCATGGAGCGCTTCTCCGGCGCGGCGAGCTGGGCCCTCACCTTCGCGGCGAGCTGGGGCCTGGCCGTCCGGTCGTAGAAGGCCGCCAGGGTCCTCAGGACACCCGGGCTGTCGGGCTGGGCGTCGCGCGCGGCCAGGAACTCCCGCTCCGCGTCCAGCGTCCGCCCCTGCTTCTCCAGCACCGCCGCCAGCTGCATGCGCACCTGCACCCACGCGGGCCGGGACTTGGACAGCGGGCGGTAGTGCAGCTCCGCCTTGAGCCAGTCCCCGGCCTGGGCCCAGAGCCCCGCGAGCCGGAAGCGCGCGTCGTCGTAGGACGGGCGCAGCTCCACCGCCTTCTCATAGGCACGGATGGCGTCGAAGGTGGCCCCCCGCTCCTCCAGGAGCTGGCCGCGGAGGAACTGGACCCGGGGGTTGTCCGGGGCCTCGCGCAGGGCCGCATCCAGATGGACCCCGGCGCGCTCCAGCTCCGGGGCGCTGCCTCCCTTGAGCAGCAGCCGCGCGGCCTCCATCCGAGGCAGCTCCCACCGGGGCTGGGTGAGCACCAGCCGCTCCAGGGCGGCCAGGGCCCCGGCGTCATTCCCCGCGGACTCCAGGGCGAGTGCGTCCGCCAGCGGGCTGGGGGCCGCCTGCGCCGTCAGGACCGGAGGAGACGGTGCGTCGGAGGCGCCCGCCAGCAACGCCACCACGAGAACCCACATCATGGATGGCAGATAGCAGAGCCAGGTGGGGCACCTCAATACTTCCCCTTGACGGGCACCCGGCCTCGCATGAAACCCATGATCGTGCAGATTTCCCAAAGGACGTTGGAAGACCTTGGTTACTCGGAAGTGCTCCGCGCGCTGACGCAGCGCTGCCGCACGGAGCCAGGCAAGGAGCGAGTGCTCGCCCGCCCCTTCCACGACACCGAGGCGGAAGTGGCCGAAGCGCTGGCGCTCGTGGACGAGGCGCGCTTCCTGTCACAGCAGCAGTTCTCCCTGCCCCTGGGCGGCGTGACGGACCTGCGCACCGCGGTAGGCCACGCCGAGAAGGGCGGCGTGCTGGAGCCCCGGCAGCTCATCGACGCGGCCCAGCTGCTCTTCGCCTTCGCGCGCACCCGCGAGGCGCTGGACGAGCGCAAGGAGCGAGTCCCCCGGCTGGTGGAGATCTCCAAGCGCCTGCCCTTCCTGGAGGCGATGGCGCGCCGGTTGGATCAGTGCTTCGAGCCGGACGGGGAGATCTCCGACCGCGCGAGCCCCGAGCTGAAGGAGGCGCGCGACCGGGCCCGCGGCCTGCACCGGCGCATCAAGACGCGCCTGGACGAGCTGCTCCACGACGAGTCCTTCACCCCCAAGCTGCGCGAGAACTACTACACGCTGCGCAACGGGCGGTACGTGGTGCCGGTGGTGTCCAACTACCGCTCGGAGGTGGACGGAATCGTCCACAACGCCAGCCAGACGGGGCAGACGCTCTTCATGGAGCCCCAGGCGATGGTGGGGCTGGGCAACGACCTGGCCATCGCGCAGTCGGAGGTCGCGGAGGAGGAGCTCAAGGTGCTCCAGGAGCTGAGCAAGCTCGTGGGCCGCGAGTCCTCGCGCATCCTGGAGGGCCTGGAGGCGGTCGCGGAGCTGGACGAGGTGGAGGCCATCGCCATCCTCTCCGCGGACCTGGACGCCACGACGCCCACGTTCGTGGACGTGAAGGAGCTGCAGCTGCGCGCGCTGCGCCACCCGCGCCTGGTGCTCAAGGGCTCGGAGGTGGTGTCCAACGACGTGACGCTCACCGACAGCGCCCGGGCCCTGGTGGTCTCCGGCCCCAACGCGGGCGGAAAGACGGTGACGCTGACGGGCGTGGGCCTGTGCGCGCTGATGCTGCGCGCGGGGCTGCCCATCCCGGTGGGCGAAGGGTCGCGGATGCCGCTGTACCGCTCCGTGCATTCGACCGTGGGTGACACGCAGGACCTGACGCAGGGCCTGTCCTCGTTCAGCGGCCACGTCACCCTGCTGCGCGACATCCTGGCGGTGGTGGGCGCGGACTCGCTGGTGCTCATCGACGAGATCGCCGCGGACACCGATCCGCGCGAGGGCGCGGCCATCGCCATCGCGGTGCTGGAAGAGCTGCTGGGCAAGGGGGCGTACGTCCTGGTGACGACGCACCTGGAGGAGCTCAAGGCCCTGGCGCACATGGATCCGCGCTTCCTCAACGCGCGGGTGGGCTTCGACTCCAAGCGGATGGCGCCCACGTACCGGCTGCAGATGGGCGCCGCCGGCCAGTCGTCCGCCATCGACGTGGCGGCGCGGGTGGGCCTGCCCTCGAACGTGTGCGAGCGCGCGCGGGAGCTATCGCTCAACGCGGGCGGTCCCCTCACCAAGGCGCTGGCGGCGGCGGAGGATGACCGGCGCAAGCTCTACGAGGAGCTGGAGAAGGCGCGGCTCGCGGCGAAGGAAGCGGAGGCGCTGCGGGCGGACCTGGAGAAGCAGAAGGTCGCCTTCGAGCGCGAGCGCAAGGGCCGGATGATGCAGTTCAACGAGGACGTGCACCTGGCCAGCGAGCACGCCGCCCAGGAGGTGCGCGACCTGCTCGTGAAGCTGCGCTCGGAGCAGAGCGAGAAGGCGCTCTCCGAGGCCCGCCTGCAGCTCCAGCAGCGCGCGGAGGAGGCGCAGAAGCGCGCGGCGGCGGCCAAGGCGGAGCTGTTCCAGGTGGAGGCCCCGGGGCCCGCGAACCTCAAGGTGGGTGCGTGGGTGCACCACTCCGGCCTGGGCCGGGACGTGGAGATCCTGGAGCTGACCGAGGGCCAGGCGGTGGTGTCCGCGGGCGGCGCGCTGAAGATGCGGGTGCCCACGACGGAGCTGTCCGGCTCGCGCACCCGCAAGCCGCAGCAGACGAAGTTCCCGGAGCAGCGGAAGGGCGAGGCGGCCCTGAAGCGCGCGGCCTCCGCGGCCCCCGCCCAGGTGGACGCCACGAACTTCCGCTGCGACGTGCGCGGCATGCGCGCCGACGACGCGCTGGCGGAGCTGGAGACGTTCCTGGACCAGGGCCTGCGCAAGGGCGAGGAGGCCGCGCTCATCATCCACGGCCACGGCACCGGCGCCCTCAAGCAGGCCATCCGAGACCACCTGGCCGCGTCGCCCTACATCCGCATGTTCCGCCCGGGTGAAAGCCACGAGGGTGGAGACGGCGTCACCGTGGTGTCCCTGCGCGGCTGATGCCACGGGATGGAGGCGGGGTCTGGACGGCCCCCCTCCCTCCTTTCGAGCCGGGTTGAGTACAGTGCGGCGCCATGTATCGGCTCTGCCTGCTGGGATGTGTGGTGCTGCTGGCTTCCTGCGGGGAGAAGGCTCCCGACGAGGGAGCGATCCGCGTGGCCGTGGCGTACGGCTCGTTCAAACCCGCGTGCGTGCGCGTGGAGGTGAAGGACGCGAACGGCCACCAGGACGGGACGGACATCCCCTCCACCCAGTTCAAGAACGCCGACAAGCCCGAGATCCTGGTCGCGGTGCGCCGCAAGCCGGAGTGGGACACCGCCCTGAGCGTGACGGTGTCGTCGTACGCGGAGGCCGCCGGGAACCGGTGCACGGGCGACGCGGTGGAGGGCCACACCAGCGGCTCGCCCGTGGTCGTGCCCGCGAAGGCGTTCGCCCGCTGGGACGTCCGGCTCGCCGCGGAGGACGCGGACCAGGACGGCCACCTCGTGGGTGCCATGTGGGACCGGGAGCCGGACTGCGACGACTCGAACGCGGCCATCCATCCGGGCGCCGTCGAGACCTGTAGCTCCACCGTCGACCTCAACTGCAATCAACGCGTGGGCTGCCAGGAGGCCAACTGCGGGGGCTCGCTGTGCGACGACGGCAATGCGTGCACGACGGGGGATCACTGCGAGGGAGTAGGCCTCGCGGCGAAGTGCATGCCGTCCAGCACGGTGTCGTGCCCCCAGCCGAGCGGAGTCTGCGACGCGCGACAGGAGTGCAAGCCCGCCACGGGGCGGTGCGAGGCCGTCGAGTCGACCGAGGGCAGGCCGTGTGACGACGACAACGGGTGCACGAACAACGACCTGTGCGGGAACGACGGGGCATGCCGTGGCACTCCGCGGACGTGCGAGTCCGCCGAACAGTGCAAGGAGACTCAGGGCACCTGTGAGCCGGCCACCGGGCTCTGCTCTTTCGCTCCCCTTCCGAATACGGCCTCTTGCCAGGACGGGCTGACGTGCACCACTCCCGACCTCTGCGACGGACAAGGCCACTGCGTGGGCACGCCCACGGCCTGTATTCCGTCTCCGTGCTACCGGGTCAAGCAGGTGTGCACGACGAGCGCTGAGTGCGCTTACGAGGTGGACGTCAACGCGGCGTGCACCACCTCCGGGGGTGTCCCGGGTGTGTGCCTGGCGACCGCCGAGTGCAGCCCGTTCCCCTACCGGCCCCTCAACTTCGACCCGAATGCCATCGCGGCCGCGGACATTGGTGAGCTCAAGACCAGTGGGAACGTGACGTTCGACACCACCGACTCCAGTTGGACTCCCGCCAGCTCCGTCCCGACCCGGGCCACGCTCAAGATCGTGACGCTGCAGCAAGGTGCTGGAAATCCGCCTGCCCTGCTCATCCCGGTGCGCACCCTCGAGCTGAATGGGACACTGCAGATCAAGGGCCCCCTGCCCGTCATCCTGGCCGTCTACGGCGACGCGACCGTGAGCCAGTCCATCCTCGCCACGGGCAGCATCCTGAATGGAAACGCGGAGTGTGGTGCGTCCGCTGGCGGCGCTGGCACCTTCGGAGGAAAGACGGGCGGAGGCGGAGGTGGGGCGGCCAATGGCACCACGGGCGTCGAAGGCGGCAGGGGCTATAACAACGGCCAGAGCCAGGGCCTCGGGGGCGCCAGCCGCTCCGCGCTGGCGGAACCGCTGCTGGGCGGCTGCCCGGGTGGCAATGGCGGAGGCGCGACGCCCCAGCCGGAGGCAGGCAAGGGCGGAGCTGGCGGCGGTGCCATCCAACTCTCGGTCGCACGCACCCTGACCATCTCCAAGGTCATCTCCACCAGCGGTGACGGCGGTACGGGTGGCAAGGCGGGCGGCAGTAAGGGCGGTGGCGGTGGAGGCGGCGGCAGCGGTGGCCGTGTGGTGTTGGAAGCCTTCCAGCTGTCGCTCACCTCCGCGGCTCGCATCACCGCCAATGGCGGCGGCGGTGGAAAGGCGGGCACCAGTAACAACAATGCCGGCAGCAACGGAGCCAATGGATCGCAGGACACGGCCGCTCCCGCCGGTGGAGGTACACAGGGAAACACGACGGGAGGCGAGGGCGGCGGCGGCGGTGCGTTGTCAGCCGCGCCTGGCCGAGGTGTCGACGGGATCAAGGATTTCGCAAGCACCGAGGGCGGCGGCGGTGGAGGTGGCGGCAGCGTGGGCTACATACACCTGCGCAGCGTCAAGAATTGCACGCAGGAAACAGGCGCCATCCTCAGCCCCAACGCCACGGGAGGCTGTGTCACCCCCTGAACAAGGTGTCTCGCATGCCACTCCATGCGAGCAAACATGCCCAGGAGGAATGACAGGAAATCAATAACAAACAAACGAAGCATCACGACACGACACCGGGCCTGGATTTGGCCAGCCCCTCCAATGCCTTCGTGTCCTGGAGCCTGCGCCCTACGTTTTGGCACCTCATCGCTGATCCAGCGCACCAGCACCGCCGGTGGCATTGGCCGTGGCCTGTCCATCGACAACCCGCAGGTCAACAATCCATGATGCGCACAGGCCACTGACGCTCCAGCATCCCCGCCATTTCGTGGCCCCCGGGCCGCCCCCCTTCCTCGGCGGCGGCCCTTCTTCTTCGCCCGGGCGGGCGACCTGCCGTTCATCGATGCACGTTTCAGAACCGCCCCCCGCCAAGGCACTGGTCATCCCAGGCAGGAGCCACGAAGTTCCATCGCCTGGGCTGGCCTTCCACCAGGGAAGGCGCATCCGAGCGTGGAGACGCATGAGCGCGGTGGACGACGTCCTTCGGGGCGGAGGCGCCTGTGGCGCCCTGATGCGACAGGTGGACTGGGCGAACACGGCCCTGGGGCCGGTGGAGACGTGGCCCCAGTCACTGCGAACCACCATCGGCATCCTGCTCGCGTCGGACTACCCCCTCTACCTCGCGTGGGGCCCGAAGTACGTCCAGCTCTACAACGACGCGTACCGCCCCATCTGCGGCCGCACCAAGCACCCCTCGGCCCTGGGACAGGAGGCCGCCGTCACCTGGCCGGAGGTCTGGCACATGCTGGGCCCAGACTGGGAGCGCATCCGCCAGACGGGCGAGGCCATCTTCGTCGAGAACTTGATGATGCCGCTCGACCGGAACGGCTTCGTCGAGGAGTGCTACTTCACCTACAGCCACTCGCCCGTGCGCGACGAGTCCGGCGGCGTGGGCGGCATCTTCGCCGCGCTCACGGAGACCACCGATCAAGTGGTGGGCACCCGGCGGCTCGACACCCTGCGCGAGCTGGGCGCGACCACCACGGAGCAGGCGACCACGGACGAAGCCTGCCGCGAAGCGCTTCGAGTCATCGCCACCAACCCGCACGACGTGCCCTTCGCCCTGCTCTATCGGGTGGACGACTCCACCGGCGCGGTCCACCTCGCGGGAACCAGCGGACTCGCCCGGGGCGGCGCGCTGGCCCCGGAGACCCTCGCCCTCCCGGAAGACCTCCCGGCGACGGACCTCCCATGGCCTCTCGGCCCCGTCCCCCGCACCGGCGCCGCCTTCCTCTGGGAGAAGCTGCCCGGGGAGTCGAGCACCGTGGCCGCGGGGCCGTGGCCAGAGGGGACGGCCTCCGCGTGGGTGCAAGCCCTGCCTCGCGCCGGCCATGCGCGGCCCGCGGGCTTCCTGGTGACGGGCCTGAGCCCCCGGCTGGCGCTCGACGCGAAGTACCGCGGCTTCCTGGAGCTGCTGGCCCGAGGCGTGACGACGGCGATCTCCGGCGCCCAGGCGCGCGAGGAGGAGCGCCGCCGCGCGGAAGCCCTGGCCGCGCTGGACCGCGCGAAGACGGACTTCTTCAGCAATGTGAGCCACGAGTTCCGCACGCCCCTGGCGCTGATGCTGGGGCCCGTGGAGGACGGCCTCCAGGACGCACTGGAGCCGCTGGGGCCCCGTCAGCTCGAACGGCAGCGGACGGTGCACCGCAACGGCCTGCGGCTGCTCAAGCTCGTCAACACACTGCTGGACTTCTCCCGCATCGAAGCGGGCCGCATCCACACGAGCGAGGTGCCCACGGACCTCGCCACGCTCACCGGAGGGCTGGCCAGCGGCTTCCGTTCCACGGTGGAGCGCGCGGGCCTGTCGCTCGTCGTGGACTGTCCCCCGCTGCCACACGCCGTGAGCGTGGACCCGGAGCAGTGGGAGAAGATCGTCCTCAACCTCATCTCCAACGCGTTCAAGTTCACCCACCACGGCGGCATCCACGTGAGCCTGCGGTGGGAGGGCTCCCAGGTGGCGCTGCGCGTGGCGGACACCGGCACAGGCATCCCTCCCGAGGAGCTGCCGCGCATCTTCGACCGCTTCCACCGGGTAGAGGGCGCGCACGGGCGCAGCTACGAGGGCAGCGGCATCGGACTCGCCCTGGTGCGGGAGCTGGTGCGGCAGCACGGAGGCGACGTCCACGTGGAGAGCGTCTCCGGCCAGGGCAGCACCTTCACCGTCACGCTCCCCACCCACGAAGCGTCAGCTCCCCATCCTTCCCTGGGAACCGGGAAGGCGCCCGGGCCGACGCGGGCCTCGCCGAGAACGACCGCGGCGGCGTTCCTGGAGGAAGCCTCCGGATGGCTGGGACCGGAGACCCGCCCCGAACCGGACACGTCCGTCCCCTCGCCCACCACGAGGAGGACGGGCGGCCACATCCTGTTCGTGGATGACAACGCGGACATGCGCGCGTACGTGGGCAGGCTGCTGGCGGAGCGCTTCGAGGTGACGGTCGCGGACAACGGACTGGAGGCGCTGGAGGCGTGCCAGGTCCGCGTGCCGGACCTCATCCTGAGCGACGTGATGATGCCGGGGCTGGATGGCTTCGGGTTCATTCGCCAGCTGCGCGAAACCCCGAGGACCCAACACGTGCCCGTCATCCTCCTGTCGGCGCGCGCCGGGGAGGAAGCCACGGTGGAGGGGCTGCGCATGGGCGCCACCGACTACCTGGTCAAGCCGTTCTCCGCGCGCGAGCTGCTGGCGCGCGTGGAGGGCAACCTCGCCGCGGCGCGGGCCCGGCAGGAGCAACGCCGGGCGGAGCAGGAGCGCGAGAAGCTGACCGCCGTGGTGGAGCAGTCCTCGGACTTCATGGGCATCGCCAACCCGGACGGACACGCGGTGTACGTCAACGAGGCGGGCCAGCGGATGGTGGGACTGGACGGGCTGGAAGCCGTGCGGAAGACGCAGGTGCTCGACTACTTCCAGGAGGAAGACCGGCCCTTCGTGCGCGACGTCATCATGCCGCGCCTGCGCGAGGAGGGACGCTGGGAGGGAGAGTTCCGCTTCCGGAACTTCCGCACCGGCGCCACCGTGCCCGTGCACTACAACCTCTTCACGCTGCGCGACGCCAGGACGGGGGAGGACATCGGCGTCGCCACGGCGAGCCGCGACATCACCGAGCTTCACCGCCGCGAGGCGGAGGCACGGGAGCGCGCGGAGTTCGAAAAGCAGCTCATCGGCATCGTCAGCCACGACCTCCGCAACCCGCTCAACGCCATCCTCCTGTCCGCGCACGCCCTGCTCCAGCGCGACGACCTGGGCGAGCGCGCGACGAAGAACGCGGGCCGCATCATCAGCAGCGCCGAGCGCGCGAACCGCCTCATCCGCGACCTGCTGGACGTGACGCAATCACGGCTGGGCGGAGGGCTCCCCGTGCACCGCAGGCCCATGGACTTCCACGAGGCCGCCCGCCAGTCGCTGGAGGAGGTCCAGCTGGCGTTCCCGGAGCGACAGGTGGTGCTGGAGCAGCAGGGCGACGGCCGAGGCGAATGGGACGAAGAGCGCCTGGGACAGGTGGTGCAGAACCTGGTCACCAACGCCCTCCGCTATGGCGATCCCAACGCCCCGGTCCGCGTGGCCACGCGAGAGGACGGCGCGGACCTGATGCTGGAGGTCCACAACCGGGGCCGCCCCATCCCACCGGACATGCTGCCCAGCCTCTTCCAGGCCATGCGGCGCGGCCCCCACGAACAGGGACGGGCTTCCCGAGGCGTCGGGCTGGGGCTCTACATCGTGCAGCAGGTGGCGCGCGCGCACGGAGGCCACGTGAGCGCGACGTCCAGCGCGGAGGACGGCACGACCTTCACGGTCCGCCTGCCCAGGGTCGCGCCCCCGGCCTACGACACCGCGCCATGAGCCCGCACCCGGGCTTCACTCATCGCTGCGCAGCGCGATGGCCAGCGACACGCGCAGCGCGCGGCGGGCGGGAAGCCAGCAGGGCCACCATGCCCAGCAACAGCGGCACACCGCTGAACGTCATGGCGTCGAACGTGCTCACGCCGGACAGGCCGCGCGAGGCCCACCGCCCCCACCGCGACGCCCATCGCCCGGCGGCAGGAGGCCCGGGGTCGTGAGCCCCGCGCGCACGCGCTGTGCCGGTCCCCCACCGGTCAGCGTGAAGTCCATCGCCGTGACACCTTCGATACCTTGGAAGGCACTGGAGTGCTCGCGCCACGCGCGGAGGTACGACACGGACACCCCGCCACGCTCGCGCTGAGGCGTGGACTGGTACAGGTGAACCAGCTCCTCCGGTTCAGGGTACGGAAGGGGCCGGAGCAGCACCTGCTACATCAGGCTGAAGACCGCCGTGGTGGCACCGATGGCGAGCGCGAGCGTGGCCGCGACCACCGTCGTGAACGCGGGCTCGCGGCGCATCCGGCGCAACGACAGACGGACGTCTTGGAGGAGTTGGGACATGGCGTCAATTCCTGTCGGGCTGCAACTCTAGCGCCACCGGCCCTCCGCCCGGACAGGGCGCGGTCTCCCCCGCCATCAGTGTCCGCTCATGGCACGGCGCGTCCCGGGAGCGGACAGCCGCCCGGCTTTTTTCGGGAGTAAAGGCGGCGGCCGGACGTATATGGCGCCCATGCGCTACGCACTGATGACGGCTTCGTTCCTGTGGCTTACGGGATGTTCCCACTCGACGTCGGCGACCCCGACGTCGCCCTCTCAATCCCAGACGGCGCCCGTGTCGGCGCAGGCACTGGTGGACGCACCGGACCGCACGGAGGCGGACCGCAAGCTGGACGCGGGCCGTCACCCCGCGGCCCTCATTGAATTCGTGGGCGCGAAGCCCGGCATGCGCGTGGCGGAGCTGATGGCGGGCGGTGGCTACACCACGGAGCTGCTGGCGCGCGCGGTGGGGCCCACGGGCAAGGTGTACGGCGAGAACCCGAAGGTGGTGCTGGAGCGGTTCGCGGGGAAGCCGTGGCAGGAGCGGCTGGCGCGGCCGGTGAACCAGAACATGGTGCGCCTGGATCAGGAGCTGGACGCGCAGTTCCCTCCCGAAGCGAGCAACCTGGACGTGGTGGTGAGCAACATCATCTACCACGACACCCCGTGGCTCGGCGTGGACCGGGCGAAGATGAACGCGGCGGTGTTCCAGGCGCTCAAGCCCGGCGGTGTCTACGTCGTCCTCGACTCGAGCGCGAAGCCGGGCTCGGGCATCACGGACGGCTCGACGCTGCACCGCATCGATGAGCAGGTGGTCCGCGACGAGGTGCTGGCCGCGGGTTTCCAGCTCCAGGAGGAGAGCAACGCCTGGCGCAACCCGGAGGACACGCGCGACTGGAACTCCAGTCCGAGCGCGGCGGGCGAGCGCCGCGGCACCAGCGACCGGTTCGCGCTGAAGTTCGTCAAGCCCCAGTAAGGAGCGACCCGCACGTGGCGACCCAGACGTTCAAGGCGAAGCTCGAAGTGGCCAACGACATGGGCGGCCGCTTCGTCCAATGCCCCTTCGACGGGCGCGAGACCTACGGCGAGGCACGGCCCGCAGTGGTCGGCACGGTCAACGGGCATCCCTTCCGGAGCCGGTTGATGGTGTACGGCGGCAAGACCTACCTGGGCTTCACCAAGCAGGTGCGCGAAGCCGCGGACATCCAGGACGGCATGATGTTGAAGATCGTGCTGGAGCGGGACACGGCGCCTCGTAAGGTCGAGGTCCCGGACGACCTCCAGCGCGCGCTCGACGCGGAGCCCGCGCTGCGGGACGTGTTCACGAAGCTCTCCTTCACGAACCGGAAGGAGATCGCGCAGGCGCTCACGGAGGCGAAGCGCGAGGAGACCCGCGCGCGTCGCCTGACCCAGACCCTGGAGAAGCTGCGCGCCCGCGCGATGGAGTAGAGTCGGGCGCTCGCATGGCGCCCTCCCAGCCCGCTCCTCGTGTCCGAAGTACGCCGTCACACATGCGGACGCGGCTCGCCGCCTCGGCGGCCGCGTCCGTGCTGTTCCTCCTGGCCTGCGCGACGCCCGCGATGACGGTGCTCACCTCCAGCGGCCAGAGAGAAGAGGAGATGTGGGGGGCGGTCCTGCTGCTCATGGGCTGGCTCGGTGCGTTCACGTTCCAGTTGGGCTGGTACGCCAATCCCCTGCTCGTCCTCACCCTGATCCTGCTGCTGATGGGCAAGGACCGGGGAGCGATCTGGACCGGCGTCGCCGCGAGCCTCCTGGGACTGTCCTCGCTGAGCTGGTACTTCAATCCCGTGCCCGCCAACGAGGGCGGGGGCCAGGACCTCAACCTGCTCTACCCGTCGATCGGCTTCTACCTTTGGATGTTCAGCCTCTTGCTGGGCCCCATCACCGCGTACGAGCTGTCACAGCGGGATGCCGCCACCCGAGCCGCTGTCGCTCCACCCACCGCCGCGTGACCGCCTCGGTTTGGAGGATCCGGCAGACATGGCCACCACATGGCTTCGGCGCGAGGAGAAGTCGACACGCTGGCGATTGATGCCGTTCCTGGCGCCGCTCTTGTTGTTGGGGGCGGTGCTGTTGTTCGCCCCGTTCCCCCAAGCCCTGCGTGGATATCAGGGCAGCCCGTTCGTCTCCGTCGCGGGAGTGGCCCTCTTGCTCTCCGGGGTCGCCATCCGATCGCGCTCGCTCCAGGCGGCCCGGCTCCTGTCCGCGCTCTCGCTCATCCTCGCCGTTCCGGTGTTCCTCTTCTTCCATTCGGAGACGGCCCAACTCCGCGGGCTGTACCGCCTGCACGCCGTGGCGACCGAGGCCTGCCAGTCCGCGCGCGAGGATCCCTCGCTTTCATCCGAGGCCGTCTTCGAGAAGGCAGCGCGGCTCGCGGGGCTGGACCCAAAGGGGTCCTCGCACCTTGTCCTCAAGTGCGAGGACCCATGGTCTCGGACCTACACCACCGACGGCTTCGACCCGCGATGGGGGCTCTCCGCGGACGGTGTGCTGCACTGACTCATGAGGCCGCGTCGTCGTCCGGTCCCCGCACCGCCGTGAGCAGCAGGTCGTACTTGCCTCCCAGGTACGTGCGGAAGCCGTGCTGGTGCAGATAGCGGCGGTAGAACGACAGGTCCTTCACCAGCAGCGACAGGTCCGGCTCGCGCAGGTTGCGCACGCGCGCGCCGTACACGACCTCACCGTCGCGGAAGCGTGAGTTGGGGAAACCCAGCACCAGCGAGGCCCGGGGCTCCAGGTGCTCCTGCACCAGCCTGCGCAAGAGCGCGTGATCATCCACTCCCGGGCTCTGCAGCGTGCCCACCGACACCACCGCGTCGAAGCGCCCCAGGTCCGCGGGCAGCGCGTTCAGGTCCGCCTGCACGAAGGCATGACGTGCGTCCGGGAACGCCGCCCGTGCCTCCGCGAGCGCGCTCGCGCTGTGGTCCACGCCCACGAAGCGGACGCCTTCCACCGCCTCGAAAGCGGCCAGCTCATCTCCTCGGTTGACGCCCAGGTCCAGCACCCGCGCGCCCGGTGGCAGGGCCAGCCGCCCCACCGCGTCCAGCCACGGCAGCAGGAAGCCCGCGTCCTCGAACTTCCGCACCCGGGCGAAGTCGGACGCGGAGCCATAACGCTCCCGCGGTGACTCCGTACGCTCCCCTCCTCCTGCGTGCCACGGGGCCTCCGCGCCCAACGGCTCGAACGTGAGCCTCACATGCGTGGCGTCCACGCCTCGTGGCGTGCGCAGACGGCACGACAGTCCCTCCGCCAGATCGCACCAACTCCGCAGCGGCCGGTGCACGAGCCCTCCCTCCACGCGCTCTCCTGGATAGCGCCCGGGGCCCAGGTCCGGATCCGGCACTTCGATGGACGCGGGACCCGACACCAACGCCGCCTCCAGGTGGCGCAGCACGACGACCAGGGGCTCGGAGTGGAAGCGACGGGGGCTTTCAGCAGGGGGGCGCGACGACATGCCCCCCACCCTATCCAGAAGTCCGGCGCGTGGCTCAGGGGGACTCCACCACGATCTTCCCGAACGCCCCCCGGCCCAGGTGCTCCAGGGCGGCGGGCAGCGCCTCCAACAGATAGCGCGCGTCGATGACCGGCTTGAGCCCCATGGAGTCCACCGCGCGGACCAGCGCCTCCAGCGCCCGCCGGTGCCCCACGTTGATCCCCCGGATGGTCGGCTCCTTCAGCAGGAGCGGTCCGGAGGGGCCCGTCACCGAGAAGCCTTCGAACACGCCAATCACGGAGATGGTGCCATGCAGCGCCACCGCTTCGATGGAGCGCCCCAGGTTCGCGCCACCCGCCAGCTCCAGGATGTGGTCCACGCCCCGATCCGCGGTGAGGCGGTACACAGCCTCCACCCAGTCCTCACGCGTCCGGTGGATGACGTGCGTCGCGCCCAGCGCCTTCGCGCGCGCCAGCTTCTCGTCGCTCCCCGACGTCACGATGACCTCCGCCCCCTGCGCGCGCGCCAACTGCAAGCCGAACAACGCGACGCCGCCCGTGCCCTGCACCAGCACCGTCTGCCCCGGACGAACCGGGCCGTATTCGACGAGCGCGGTCCACGCCGTCAGCCCCGCGCACGGCAAGGTGCTGGCCTCGCCCGCGTCCAGCGTGGCCGGAGCCTTCACGAACCAGTCCTCCGGAAACGCGACGTACTCCGCGAGGACCCCCGGATATGCACCGCCCAGCGTCTTGTACGGAGGCACGCGCGCCGTCCCCAGGGCCGGTCCATCCAGGCGCCCCGGCGAGAACGTGGAGATCACCCGCGTCCCCACCTCGAAGCGCGTCGCCCCAGAGCCCACGGCCGTCACCACGCCCGCCAGGTCCGAGGCCGGCGTGAAGGGGAAGGTCAGCGGCAGGCCCATTCCGGATTCGATGACGCGCAGGTCGCGGTAGTTCAGCGACACCGCCGCCACCTTCACCAACACCTCACCCGGTCCCGGTTCCGGAATCTCCACCGTCCGCGGCCGCAACCGGTCGCGCCCCAGCGCATCCAGCTCCCAACGCCTCATCGTCGCAGTCCCCACGCGCCACTCCCTTGCAGCAGGTTCGCGAAGGAAGATATTGGCGACGTGCCTTCGCCGGTGGCGACAAGAACTCCCCTCACTGTCGCCGCCAGGGCGACAATGGACGAACCGTGAGCGATCCCCTTCAGGGTGTGTCCGTCTTCGTGGAGGCGGTGGAGGCCGGAGGCTTCTCCGCCGCCGCCGTGAAGCTCCACCTGTCGCGCTCCGCCGTGGGCAAGACGGTGGCCCGGCTGGAAGAGCGGCTGGGCGTGCGCCTCTTCCACCGCACCACGCGCGCGCAGAGCCTGACCCAGGATGGACAGGTCTTCTACGAGCGGTGCCTGCGCGCGATGAACGAGCTGCGCGCGGGCCAGGCCCTGCTGGAGTCCGGCAAGCAGGAGGTCTCCGGGAGGCTGCGGGTCAGCGCGCCCGTCCTCTTCGGCCGTCGCTGCGTGGCGCCCATCCTGCGCGACCTCGCCCGCGCGCACCCGAAGCTCGAGCTGGACCTGTCGTTCAATGACCGCCTCGTGGACCTGCTGGAGGACGGCTTCGACCTCGCGATCCGCAATGGCGGGACGCGCGGAATCGTCGCGGGCGACGGCCTCACCAGCCGCCGCGTCAGCTTCCAGCGCATGAGCGTGTGCGCATCCCCCAGCTACCTGCGCAAGCACGGCACGCCCCGCACGCTGGAGGCGCTGGCCCGCCACGAAGCCCTCGCCTACGTCCGCGCCGGGAAGACGCGCACCTGGCTGTTTCCCCAAGAAGATGGCTCGAACGTGGAGGTCGTCCCGCGGGCACGCCTGCGCTTCGACGACCTGGAGGCCATCGCCGACGCGGCCGTCGCGGGCATGGGGTTGGCGTGGCTGCCCTGCTGGCTCATCCGCGATGACGTGCGCGACAAGAAGCTGGTGCGCGTCCTGACCGGCCACCCCGGCCTCTGCTTCGACGTCCATGCGCTCTGGCCCACGACGCCCCACCTCCCCGTGCGCGTGCGGGTCGCCATCGACGCGCTCGCGGAGGGCCTGCCAGCGTTCGTCAAGTGAGCGTCGCCGCGCTCACACGGGCGCGGGAACGCGGCGTGCCTGGAGCTGCTCCCAGGCGAAGGCGAGGAGCAGGAACCCGCCGCCCACGCCACACACGCCCCACCAGCCGGCGTGGTCCCACGCGATGGCGGAGAGCGCCGAACCGCAGGCACCGCCCGCGAAATAGAAGATCTTGTAGAGCGTGTTGAGGCGCGTCTGCGCGGACGGATGCAGCCGGTACAGCTCCGTCTGGTTGGAGACCGTGGCGGCCTGGGCCCCCAGGTCCAGCAGCACCACGCCAGAGATCAGCCCGGCCCACAGCGTCCCGAACGCGGCGAAGACCCCGAAGGCCGCGAGCATCGTGAGGATGCACGCCCGGACGATCCTTCGCGCACCGACGCGCTGCGCATGACGCCCCGCCACGTTCGCGGCGAGCGCCCCCACCGTCCCGATGAGGCCGAACATCCCAGCCGTGCCGGGCCCCTGGTGGTACGCGTCACTGCTCAAGAAGAACGCCAGCGACGCCCAGAAGGCGGAGAGCGCGGCGTACATCAGGGCCCCCGTGAGCGCGATGGCCCGGAGCCCGGGAAGATCCCTCAGCAGCTCCCACAGCGAGCGCAACAGGCGCGGATAGGTCAGCCGCGTGGAGGACTCGTAGCGGGGCAGCGACAGCCGGAGCGTCATCCCCAGCCCCAGCATCGTCGCGCCGGCCGCGAAGTACATCCCACGCCAGCCCAGGTGCGTCGCGACGAAGCCGCTGAGCGTGCGGGAGAGCAGCACGCCCACCAGCGCGGCGCTGAGCACGAGGCCCAGGTTCCGGCCCCGCTCCTCCGCCGAGCTGAGCGCCGCGACGAAGGGGATGAGGATCTGCACCAGCACGGAGGACAGGCCGATGGCGACACAGGCGACCAGGAACAGCGGAAACGTCGGCGCCAGCCCCGCCGCGAAGAGCGCCACGGCCGCGAACCCGAGCATCGTCACCAGCAGGCGGCGCTTCTCCAGCGCGTCGCCCAGCGGCGTCAGGAACAACAGCCCCGTCACGTAGCCCAGCTGCGACACCATGGGCACGGAGCCCACCGCGGAGGCGGACCGGTCGAAGGTGCGCGCGATGACGCCCAGCAACGGCTGGCTGTAATAGATGTTGCCCACCGCGAGGACGGTCGCCGTGGTCATCGTCCACAGCAACCGGCGGTCCATCTGCTCGGCCTGGACGTGAGGCACGGCGGCGATGACGGCGCTGGACGGGCTCTCCATGCACCATGCCTAGCGCGCCCCCACCCATACTTCCAATATATCCTGGGTCTGGAACCCAGACCTGGAGGGTATGGACCATGGAGCTTCGCCACCTGCGGTACTTCGTCGCGGTCGCGGAGGAGCTCGGCTTCACCCGCGCCGCGCGGCGGCTGCACATCGCCCAGCCGCCGCTCAGTCAACAGATCCGCAAGTTCGAGGCCGAGCTGGGCGGCGCGCTCTTCGAGCGGATGGGCCGCACGGTGGTCCTCACGAAGCTCGGGCGCGACCTGCTGCCAGAGGCGCGCCAGCTGCTGGAGAGCGCCATGCGGTTCCAGGAGCGCGCGGCGCGGCAGGCTCGGGGGGAACAGGGCGCGCTGATGCTCGCGCTCATCTCCTCGTTCGCGACGCCCCGCTTCACCGCGATGCTCCGCGCCTTCCAGAAGAAGGCGCCGGACGTCCACATCGAGCTCAGCAACCACCCTTCCGCGTGGCAGCTGGAGGCGCTGGAGCGGGGAACCCTGGACGTCGGCATCCTGCGTCCTCGCGAGCGGATGCCTCCGAACGTGGTGTTCCAGCTCCTCCGGCGGGAACGGCTCCGGCTGGCGGTGCCCTCGCGGCATCCGTTCGCGAAGCGGAAGTCGGTCCCCTGGACGGAGCTGCGGGGCGAACCGCTCATCCTCGTGGAGGCGGGCGTGGCCCCTCCGGACTACTACGCGGCGTTCTTCGAGCGCCTTCGCGACGCGGGAGTCGAGCCCTCCGTGCGGCAATCCGTGCAGAACGTCGCGACGAAGATCTGGTTCGTCTCCGCGGGCCTGGGCATCGCGCCCCTGCCGCACACGCCCGACACCGAACACCACTCCGGCGTGGTGTTCATCGACCTGCCAGCCGATGCGCCGGTGACGGACACCGTCATCGCGTGGAGGAAGTCGGGCGGCACGCCCGCCCTGCTCCGGTTCGTCGAGTTCGCGCGCGAATCGTTCGCCGCGCGCTGAGCGCTACGACACGTCCTCGCCCACCGCGCGCCGGATGTTCGACAGCTTGTCCGGATTGCGCGTGATGTAGATGGCCACGATGCGGCCGTCCTCGATTCCGAACGCCGTCGTCTGGAAGACGCCGTCCGCTTCCAACGTGACGAACGCAGGCAGGCCGTCGATGACGCCCTCGTGGATGAGCCGGGACGCGTTCACGCCCGTGCGGCGCACCAGCCCCTCGAACAGGCGCACGCTCTTCTCCATGCCATGGATGGGGTTGAGGGCCGCCTTCGCCTTGCCGCCGCTGTCGGAGTACACGACGACATCCTGGGCGAGCAGCGCCTGGAGCGCGTGCGTGTCGCCGCTCCGGGACGCGGCATAGAACGCCGAGGCCAGCTCCCGGCCCTGGCCCTCCGTCACGGGGAAGCGCGGCCGGGCCTCGCGCACGTGGGTCCGCGCCCGGCTGGCGAGCTGGCGGCAGGCCGCGGGGTCCCGGTCGATGGCCTTCGCCACCTCCTCGAAGTCCATGCCGAACACGTCGTGCAGGAGGAACGCGGCGCGCTCCAGCGGGGACAGGCGCTCCAGGGCCATCATCAGGGTCAGCGTCAAGTCGTCACCCTCCACTGTCTCGATGATGGGCTCTGGCAGCCAGGTGCCCACGTACTCCTCGCGCCGGACGCGCGCGGACTTCAGGACGTCAAGGCACAGGCGCGTCACCGTGCGGACGAGCACGGCCTCGGCGTCCCGCACGGCGGCGCGGTCCGCCTGATGCCAGCGCAGGTACGCCTCCTGGACCACGTCCTCCGCCTCCGCGACGATGCCCAGCATCCGGTACGCGATGCGGAGCAGGCGGGGGCGGAGCGGGTCGAAGGCGTCCGCGGGGCTCGCGTCAGGCGGCTTCACTGCGCGTGGCCACCGGGTGCAGGGCACGGAAGCCGATGGCGATCCGGTTCCAGGTGTTGATCTGTCCAATCAGCAGGGTGAGCTTCACGATCTCCTCTTCGGTGAAGTGCGGCTTGAGCGCAGCGTAGTCGGCGTCCGGCGCGTGCGTCTGGGAAACGAGCGTCAGGGCCTCGGTCCAGCCCAGCGCCGCCCGCTCGCGCTCGGTGTAGAGCGGCGACTCGCGCCAGGCGTCCAGCAGGTAGATGCGCTCCTCGGTCTCCCCGCGCGCCCGGGCGTCACGGGTGTGCATGTGGATGCAGTAGGCGCAGCCGTTGAGCTGCGAGGCGCGGATCTTGACCAACTCCATGAGGCGCGACTCCAGCCCCAGTCCAGCGACCTTCTCGCTGAACTCGAGCATGACCTTCAATGCCTCCGGCGCGACCGCCATGGGATTCATCCTGACCTTCATGGGTGGCTCCTCTTTTCCGAGCAGGGGGAATCGCCTGCTCCACCCCCAGGACGACGCAGCGGGGGCGGCGTGTGACATCGCCCTTCAAAAAGTGAAAATGCTCCTCAGGAGGCGCACCCGATGAAGACGGTGACGGATGTGGAGACGCTTGAAGGCCTGTACGGGTTTCCCACAAGGCCCTCCGTCCTCAAGGAGGTGGACCACCTCCACCCGGCGTACCGGCCCTTCATTGAACGCTCGCCGTTCGCGGTGCTCGCCACGTCAGGGCCGGACGGCCTGGACGTGTCCCCCCGGGGCGACCCCGCGGGCTTCGTCGTCATCGACGACGTGCACACGCTGCTGCTCCCCGACCGGCGCGGCAACAACCGCGCCGACTCGTTGCGCAACATCCTGACGAATCCGCACGTCGCGTTGCTCTTCTTCGTCCCCGGCGTCAACGAAACCCTGCGCGTCAACGGCCGGGCGAGCATCGTCATCGAACCGTCGATGCTGGAGCGCTTCACCTTCGAGGGAAAGCAGCCACGCTCCGTGCTGCGCGTCACGGTGGAGGCCGTCTTCTTCCAGTGCAGTCGCGCGCTGATCCGCTCCGAGCTCTGGAATCCGGCCCGGCACGTGGCCCGCCACGAACTCCCGAGCAACGGAGCCATCCTCGCGGCCCTCAGCGAGGACACCTTCGACGGCGACGAGTACGACCGCGAGCTCCCGAAGCGCGTGAAGTCGACGCTGTACTGAGCCTCAAGCGCTGGCGTCGAAGAGGGTGGCCTTGCGCACGCGCACCCGCAGCGGTTGCCCGGCGCGCACGCCGTCCAGCGCGGGACCGACGACGCGCAGGAACGCATCCCCCACCGGGAAGCGGTACTCCGCCGAGTGCCCCAGGAACAGGCGCGCGGAGAGGACGAGCGGCGTGCCGGACTCCCCCAACTCCAGGTCCTCCGGCCGCACCACCAACGTCCCAGGCCCGGAGCGCGCCCCCACTTCCGTGGGCAGCTCGAACGAGACCTCCGCCCCCGCGCAGTGAAAGACCCCGGCGCGAGTGTCACCCCGCAGCACGTTCGCGCCCCCGACGAAGCCCGCGACGAAGGGAGTCGCCGGCTGGCGATACAGCCGCTCCGGCGTGTCCACCTGTTCGATGACGCCGCGGTTCATCACCGCGATGCGGTCCGACAAAGCCAGGGCCTCGCCCTGGTCGTGCGTGACGAAGACGAGCGTCGTCCCCAGTCGGGCGCGCAGCGCGGCGATCTCGGCGCGCAACTCCTCGCGCAGGGCCGCGTCCAGGTTCGACAGGGGCTCATCCAGCAGCAGCACGCGCGGGTCCGCGACCAGCGCCCGCGCGAGCGCCACGCGCTGCAACTGTCCGCCGGACAGCTCATGCGGCATGCGCGCCGCGAACGCCTCCAGCCGCACCCACCGGAGGGCTTCGCGCACGCGCGCCGCCACCTCGTGCCGGGGCACCTTCCGAAGCACCAGGGGATAGGCGACGTTCGCTTCCACGCTGCGGTGAGGCCAGATGGCGTAGCTCTGGAACACCATGCCCAGGCCGCGACGCTCGGGGGGAACACGCACGCCGGGGCCGGCCACCAGCTCGTCACCCAGGCGGATGGTGCCGGCGTCCGGATGCTCCAGCCCGGCGAGCATCCGCAGCGTCGTCGTCTTCCCGCACCCCGAGGGGCCCAGCAGGGAGACCAGCTCGCCCTGCCCGACCGTCAGGCTCAAGCCCCGCACCACGGGGGGCCCGCCGTACGCCTTGACCAGCTCCTCCAGGACGATGGCCGCCATCACCGCACCTCCGGCACGCGGCGCCGCGCCCACGCGAGCACGGCCTGTCCCGCCACCACCAGCACCACGAACGCGCACGCCAGCACCGCCGCGGCGGCGGGATCCGCGTAGCTCTGCAACTCGAACAGCAGCGTGCCCAGCACCTCGGAGCCAGCGGGCACCAGCAGCACCGACAGGGTGATCTCCGTGGCGCACGCGAGGAACGCCAGCACGAACGCCACCGTGAGCGCGGGCCGGAGCAGCGGCAACGTCGCGTCCAGGAACGCCCGCGTCGGCCCCGCGCCGCCCACCCGCGCCGCCTCCGCCAGGGAGGGGTCCACCTGAGCCAGGGCCTCGGTGCCGTTGCGCTCGCCCAGGGCCAGGTACTTGCCCACGTAGCCCACGAGCAACAGCCACGGGGTGTTCGCCAGGGCCAGCACGAACGCCACCCGCTCCAGCACCACCAGCCGCCAGTCCCGCGAGAACGCCACCAGCAGCGCCAGCGCCAGCACCGTGCCCGGCACCGCGTAGGGCCACACGGCCATCGCCTCCACCACCGCGCCGCCCCTCCGGAAGGACCGCCGCAGCAGCGCCCCCGCGAGCCCCAACCCCACGATGAGTCCCCCCGCCCCCGCCGCGAGCAGCACGCTGCGCCCCGTGGCGCGCAAGGTGCGCGCGTCCCACAGCACACCGGACCAGTGAGACAAGGTCAGCGTGTCCCAGGCCAGCGAGGCGCCAAAGCTGCGTTGCAGCGAGGTGAGCAGGATGGCGGCCAACGGCAGCACCACCAGCGCGCCCCCCAATGCGCCCACGCCCAGGAGCGCCCAGCGCCGCCATGCCCCCAGCGCCAGCGCGCGCGGAGACACGCCCTTGCCCGCGCTCAACCGCACCCGGCCGCTCCGGCCCAGCGCCCACGTGAGGCCCAGCGCCAGCGGCGTCAGCAGCAACAGGAACGACGCGAGCACGGACGCGCGAGGCAGGCCCTCCTCGCTGCCCAGGAGCACCAGCTCGTAGATGCGCGTGGTGAGGACGCGCGTGGGCGGCGACGCCGAAACGCCGAGCAGGTACGGCACGCCAAAGGAGGACGCGGCCATGAGGAACACCATCACGGCTCCCGAGAGCAGCGACGGCAGGATCAGGGGGAGCGTGGTGCTCACCAGCGCGCGAAGCGGCGTCGCGCCGGACACGCGGGCAGCCTCCTCCAGCGAGGGATCCACGCGCCTCAGCGCCGCGGCGCCCGCGAGCAGCACGAGCGGCAGCCCCGAGAGTCCCTCCACGAACGCGATGCCGCCCGCGCCATAGACGTCGAACACATCCGCGCCCAGCAGCCGGTTCAGGTAGCCCGCGCGCGGGCTCGCGAGTGACAGCCACCCCATGCCCCAGATGAACGCCGGGATGGCGGAGGGCAACGTGAAGAGCACCGTGAACGCGCCGCGAAGGGGCAGGTCCGTGCGGAACAGGAGGAAGGCCAGCGGGGCCCCCAGGCCCAGCGCCCACGCCGTCGCGCCCAGCGAGATGCCCAGCGTGTTCACCAGCGCCAGGGACTCCGCCGCGACCATCCCTCCCATTCCACCCGTCGCCGCCCCCACACCCCGAGCCAACAGCGCCGCGACCGGCCCCCCCGCGAAGAGCAGCAGCGGAACGGCCCAGACAGACAGCGCGAGCCACCGCCCCCAGCCGCGTCCCGTCATCGCGCGAAGGCCCGGCTGAAGGCTTCCTTGATGTCACCACCGTGCAGCAGTCCCTGCTCCAGCAGCACCGGGGTCCACGCCCGCGCGCGGCCCAGCAGGCCCTCCACACCGGGCCCGCCACGCGGTCCGTCCAGCCGCGGATCCACCGCGTTCATGTCGCCCGTCTCCACGATGATGCGCTGCCCCTCCGGCGACAGCAGCACGTCCACCAGCGCCTTCGCCGCCACCGGGTTGCGCGTCGACGCGAACACCGCCACGGGGCCTGGGATGACGACCGCGCCGTCCTCCGGCCAGACGACCTCGATGGGGCTCCCCTTCGCCTTCGCCGCCAGCGCGTTCTCCAGCAGCAACACGCCCGCGTCCGCCTCTCCGCTCTCCACCTTCTGAAGCACCGCCGCGTTGCCTCCGGCCACCACCGCGCCCCTCACCCTCAGGCCCGCGAAGTACGCATCGCCGTGCTGGGCCCGCAGGAACACCGCCCAGGTGAACGCCGTGCCCGACGTGAGCGGATCCCCGATGGCCACCTTCCCCGTCCAGCTGCCATCCGTCAGCGCGGCGAAGGACCTCGGCGCCGTCCCCGCGCCCACGCGGTGCACCAACACCATGGTGGACAGCCGCACCGCCGCGTACCTCGCATCCAGGTCCATCAGCGAGCGAGGGACCCGCAGCGCGTTCACGGAGGCGTAGCGCAGGAAGGCGCCGTCCCTCGCCAGCCGCTCGTACAGGAAGGGATCCGACGTCATCAGCAGATC
This sequence comes from Corallococcus sp. Z5C101001, assembly GCF_007352635.1. Taxonomy (NCBI): domain Bacteria; kingdom Pseudomonadati; phylum Myxococcota; class Myxococcia; order Myxococcales; family Myxococcaceae; genus Corallococcus; species Corallococcus sp. Z5C101001. Next base: position 361,811 of record NZ_VKLU01000010.1, on the reverse strand, counting down.
CGCGCGCACCGCCCCCGCGGCCCGCTCCGCCTCCAGGCGGCTGGCCACCTTCTCACTGCCCGCCTGATACCAATGCACCTGGACCCCGGGCAGCCGCTCCTTCAACAGCGGCTCCAGCGCATCCAGCACGTGCCGGTACATCGACGTGTAGACCCACACCTCGCCCGAAGGCGTCGCGGCCTGCGCCACGGCGGCACCTCCCGACGGCGCGGCGGATTCGATGCGGCACGCGGCCAGGAGGAGCAGCGCGAGGACGGAGCCCACGCGGAGGAGGGGGATGCGCATGCGGGTGTCGATTATGCGGCACCTGCCCTCCTCGCACACCCACCGCGCATCGGGAGCCCCCGCGCTCGGGCCGACACGGTGCTGAAACAATCGCCTCCGCGTCTTCCTGGAAAATCAAGCTAAAACAGGCAAAATGGATGCTCCCCCAACCCGGAGCACTCATGCACCGCCCCCTACGCGCTGGCCTGATCACCACAGGACTCCTCACCCTCCTCTCTGGCTGTTCGCCGGAGCCGGAGGCCACGCCCGTGGAGGCGGAGGCCTACGGCCGGACGCAGCAAGGCGAGCGCGCCTACGATCCGGGTGCGGGGTGGACGTTGTCCTGGCAGGACGACTTCACGGGCACGTCGTTGAACACGGGTGCGTGGACGGTGCTCACGAGCAACTGGGATCCGCTGCTCAACAACTGCAACTTCGGCACGGGCGAGCTGGAGTTCCCGCGTGCGCAGAACGTGTCGGTGAGCAACGGCAAGTTGATCATCACGGCGGAGCGCACGGGGGACAACCCCACGGACTCGCACTGCCCGGGCAACTACCGGTCGTTCTATTCCGGCCGCATCCACACCAAGGGCAAGGTGGAGGGGCGCTACGGAAGGATCGTCGCGAGCATCAAGGTTCCGCCGGGCTACGGCATGTGGCCGGCGTTCTGGACGCTGGGCTCCAACCTCACCAGCGCGGGCTGGCCGGGCGCCGGGGAGATCGACATCCTGGAGTGGAAGTCCACGGAGCCCACGTGGATGAAGTCCGCGCTGCATTGGTACAACGGCGGCAACGCGGACTGGGGCACGGGCGCGAGCCGTGGCGTGGACCTGTCGCAGGACTTCCACACGTATGAGGTGGAGTGGAACGCGAACACCATGGTGTTCCGCCTGGACCGCGACTTCGTCTCCACGGCGACCTTCAACCACAACGAGACGGAGTTCCAGCAGCCGCACTTCCTCATCCTCAACCTCGCGCTGGGCGGCGTCTGGTACGGCAACCCGTCGCCGGACGCCATCGACCTGCCCTGGGGCGCGCGCAAGACGATGGAGGTGGAGTGGGTGCGCTGGTACCAGCCCGGCGGCGCCCAGTCGCTGGGCCTGACCAACGCCGGCTTCGAGCAGGGCATGACGGGCTGGGCGACCTGGAGCCCGGACGGCACGGGCGCGGCGGCGTACTCGGAGACGTACAACGGCGGCCACTCGGGCAGCTACCACCTGACGCACTGGACGGCGAGCTCCCCCTTCGAGGCCTGGACGTACCAGACGAAGTCCGGGCTCGCGGCGGGCACCTACAAGCTGCGCGCGTGGTTCCGCAAGGGCGGCACCTTCGACTTCGCGCGCTTCCAGGTGAAGACCTGCGGCTCGTGCGCGGCGGCCATCACCAACCTGGGCACGTACGGCAACTACACGCTGGTGGAGACGCCCGCCGTCACCGTCCCGGACAACGGCTACCTGGAGTTCGGCTTGCACAGCAAGGCGACCGTCCACGACGCCTCCAGCTTCATCCACATGGATGACGTGGAGCTGATCAAGCTGTAGGCGTCGCATCCCATCCGCGCGCGCCGGAGGCGCAACTGGCGCGCGCGGCTTCGAGGCCGGCTCAGCGGGGAACGAGGATGAAGTCGTCCACGTACAGCGTGCCCTGGTTCGCTCCTGAGTCGTCCATCACGTAGAGGTCATCCACCGTGCCGGACGTCGCGCCCAGCGCGCTCAGCGGAATGGAGACCTTCTGCCACGTCCCCGCCGCGATGGGGTGGCCCAGCGCCGTCGCCAGGTTCATGCTGCCGCGCGGCGTGGAGCCATTGTAGAGCGCCAGCCGCACCTGCTGACCGCCCGTGGTGCCGCCGTGCACCCAGAGGTCGACGGACTGGTACAGCGACAGGTCCAGGCCCGCGTGGTGGAACATCAGCGCCTCCCAGAAGTCCGGCTCGAACCCGATGGCCGTGGCCCCGGAGTGCACCGTGACGGACTGGTCCAGGTCGTGCGTCGCCCAGCTCCAATCCTGGAACCCGCTGCCCATCGCGTCGTCGTAGACGACCGTGCCCACGGAGACCGGTGGCTCCGTGACGCCGTCCGTCAGCGCCAGCCCTTGCGCGACGGTGACGGTGCGGATGCCGGTCGACCGCACGTAGTCGAGGATGCTGGTGAAGTTGGAGGTCTTGTATTGCGTGTCGCGCGTGGGCGTGCCGCTGGTGAACTCATGGAAGAGGATGATGAGCCAGCTCTTCTCCGCGATGGCCTGGTTGATCCATCCCTTCACCGTCGCCACCGTCACCGCGCTCGAGACGTCGTTGGCGCGCAGCTCGTAGATGACCGTGTCGCGGAAGTTCCGGCCCGCGTTGATGGTGCGGTGGCTGGCGTACTCCGGCTTCAGCGCGGCCATCACGGTCGCGTTGTAGGCACCATAGGGTGAAGCGAAGTCCTTGCCACATGCCGGCCCCACGTTCGTGGACAGATACACCCGCGAGTCATGCAGCTCCGACGTGAGCTGCGCGGGCGTCAACGTGGTGAGATCCGGGTGCGTGCGGGTGTGGCTGGCGATCTCATTTCCCTCCGTATGGAGCGTCCGCACCTGCGCGAGGCTCAGGTAGCCACCCCACCCCTGCGCGATGGCGTCGGTGACGAGGTAGTAGGTCGCGGGAATGCCTCGCGAATTGAGCGCGGGCCGCGCCGCCGTGTACTGCGTGCTCCAGCCGTCATCCAACGTGATGGAGACCATCCCTTCCGCGAACGGCGATGCGGCAAGGGCAGACGAAGTGCAAAGCAGCGCCGCGGCGCAGAGCGCGCGGGACGACGGATTCATCCAGGCCATGTCCGATTCCCCCTGTGAGGATTTCTCAGGATAAACGCGCTTCACGCGCAAAACCCAGGCTTCGCTTCCCGGCACTCGAGGACGACCCGCGTGTTAGAAGGCGACCCGCCCATGAGTCTCTTCCGCCTCCCCTCGCTGCTCTGCGTGGTGCTCGCACTCGCGGCTGGTTGCCAACGCTCGGCGCCCCCTGCGTCGGAGTCACAGGCGCGGCGGATCATCTCGCTGTCGCCGTCCCTCACGGAGACGCTGTTCGCGCTGGGCGCCGGCGCGGAGGTGGTGGGCGTGTCCGACTACACCACCCTGCCCGAGGGGGCTCCCGCGCTGCCTCGGGTGGGCACCACCTTCACCCCCAACTTCGAGGCCATCGCGCGGCTCAAGCCGACGCTGCTCGTGGACCAGCAGGTGAAGCAGGCTCCAGCGGAGGCGCTGTCCGCGCTCGCGCCGCTGAAGGTGCTGCCCTGGCTGTCGCTTCCGGAGGTCGTGGCGAGCGTGAAGGAGCTGGGCCGGCTGAGCGGACGCGAGCCCCAGGCCGCGGCGCTGGCGGAGCGGCTCCAGGTGACGCTGTCGCGCCCCGCGCCGAAGGACGCGCCACGCGTGCTGCTGGTGCTGGGCGACGTGGCGGGCACGCTGTCGGAGGTCTGGTACATGAAGCGCGCGTCGCTTCACGGCGCCGCGCTGGAAGCCGCGGGTGGGCGCAACGCCGTCGCGGAGGACAAGCTTGGGCCGCCCAACCTGTCGCTGGAAGGGGTCATCGCGCTCAATCCGGACGCGGTGCTGGTCCTCATCAACGCCCCCGCCCTGGACGCCGAGCAACAGGCGCGCGTGCTCACCCAATGGAAGCAGCTCACCGGACTGCGCGCCGCGCGAGAGGACCGGGTGCGGCTGGTCATCGGCCCCGACGTGCAGTCCACCGGGCCCGCCATCCTCGACGTCGTCGACCGGCTCCACGCCGCCCTGGGCACCCTGCCCTCCGCGCCATGACGGCCGGCCTGACGCTGGAGGCGGTGACGGTGCGAGCGCGCGGGCGGACGCTGCTGGATGGCGTGTCGCTGCGCGTGACACCGGGCGACTTCGTGGCCATCGTCGGGCCCAACGGCGCCGGAAAGTCCACGCTCCTGCGGGTGGCGCTGGGCCTGCTCCAGCCGGACGCGGGCCATGCGCTCGTGGACGGACAGGACGTGGCGAAGCTCGCTCCCCGTGAGCGCGCGGCGCGGCTCGCGTGGCTGCCCCAGCGGCTGGAGGCGGCGGAGCCCATCACCGCGCTGGAGCAGGTCGTCTCCGCGCGCTACCGCTTCCCCGAATCCCGCCGCGCCTCCGAGGCGGCGGCGCACCAGGCGCTCGCGGAGGTGGGGGCCGCGTCGTTCGCCCTGCGGCCCATCACGGAGCTGTCGGGCGGCGAGCGGCAGCGCGTGGCGGTGGCGGGGTTGCTCGCGCAGGAGACGCCGCTGGTGCTGCTGGACGAGCCCGCCAACTTCCTGGACCCCGCGCAGCAGCTGGACCTGTACGCGCGCATGGGTCAGCTCTGGCGCGCGGGGCGCGGCATCCTCTGCGTGACCCATGACGTCAACGTGCTCGCGCACACCCATGCGCCCGGGACGCCCGCGCCGCGCGTGGTCGGGCTCTTCCAGGGCCGCGTGGCGTTCGACTCGCGCCTCGATGCGCCGGACCTGGGCGAACAGCTGGGAGCGTTGTTCGGCGTGAGGATGCACGGCATGCACGTGGAGGGACACCGCGTCTTCGTGGGCCTGCCCCGGAGCGGAGGCACGCCGTGAAGCCCTGGGTCCTCGTGGCGCTGTGCGTGGCCGCTTGCCTCGTGGCGCCGTTCATCGGCCCGGGCTTCTCCGCGGATTCGGCGGACTTCATCTTCTGGCAGCTGCGCGTGCCCCGCACGCTGATGGCCATCCTGGTGGGCGGCACGCTGTCCCTGGTGGGCGCGGTGTATCAGTCCCTCTTCGCGAACCCGCTGGCCGCGCCGAGCACCGTGGGCACCACGGCGGGCGCGACCCTGGGCGCGCTGGTGGCCATCATCCTGGGGGCTCGACTGGCGCCTGGGGGACTGCCGCTCATCACCGCCGCGGCCTTCGTGGGGGCGCTGGGCGTCAGCCTGGTGGTGGCCGCCATCGCGGCGGGCCGGCGCGTGCGGATGAACGACGTGGTGCTCGCGGGCATCGCCTGCTCCATGGCCGCGGGGGCGATCGCCACCGGATTGCAGTTCTCCGCGGACTCCGCGGAGCTGATGGCGGCCACGCTCTGGTCGCTGGGCCACCTGCCCCAGGTGGGCTATTCGGGCGTGCTGCTGCTGACGCCGTTCGCGCTCGTCACCGTCGTGGGCCTGCTCGCCCTCACCCGCGCACTGGAGGTGTTCATCGCCGGCGAGGAGCACGCCGAGTCCCAGGGCGTCCCCGTCCGCCGCGTCCGCACGGTGGCCATCGGCCTGGGGGCGCTGGGCGTCGCCGCGTGCGTCGCCTGGTGCGGCCCCATCGCCTTCGTGGAGCTCATCGTCCCGCACCTCGTGCGCCGCACTCTGGGCGTGAGTCGCCGCGTCCTGCTGCCCGGCTCGGTGGTGGTGGGGGCGGCCTTCCTCGCGTTGTGCGATGCGTCGGCACGGGTGATCCTCCCCGGGCGGGAATTGCCCGTGGGAGTGGTGACGGCCGCCCTGGGCGCGCCCCTGCTCGTCTCCCTGGTCGCGCGCGGCCGCTCCTCCTGAAGTGAAGTGTCCGGCCCTGGCCGCCCGGGGGGAGGCCGGGCCCTCAGGACACGCGGCTCACGAGTCGAGTTCGGGTATATTCCGCGGCACGTGGGGCCCCCGGACGTGGCGTGCCCCCTGGAACTTCACGAAAGGCTTTGAGCATGAAGCGACTGGGTAGCGTGGGTTTGATGCTGGGTGTGCTGACCCTGGGCGGGACCTTCGGCTGTGCGGACGAGAAGGAGGAGAAGGCCAAGGAGCACCGCGTCAAGGGCACCAACTTCCTCGCCGACAAGAACTACGCGGAGGCGGTGAAGGAGTACGAGGAGTCGCTGAAGATCGACCCGAACCAGGAGAAGGTCTGGGAGAAGAAGGCCTTCGCGCACATGCAGGCGGGCCAGACGGACGCCGCCGCGCAGGCCGCGCTGAAGCTGGTGGACTTCGCGAAGACGCCCACCGAGAAGGCCGACGCCTACCGCAACATCGCGGCGATGTACGCGAAGAACGGCCCGCTGGAGAAGGCGGAGCAGTACTTCCAGGAAGCGCTGAAGATCAACCCGAAGGACACCGACGCGCTCAGCTGGATCGCGGAGGTCCACTCGCAGCGCGGCGGGGCTCGCTCCATGGCCGCCCCGGCCGTCCCGGAGGAGTTGGAGAAGGCGCTGAAGACGTATGACGAGGTCCTCGCCATCAACCCGGACTCGCCCAACACGTACCTCAACAAGCGCATCGTGATGGCCAAGTACATGGAGCACGAGAAGGCCCTGCGCGACGCCGCCGAGCAGGAGGCCGTCGAGGCCGCCACGCCGCCCAAGGCGGAGAAGGGCAAGAAGCCCGTCGTGGATCCGCAGGCCGCGGAGCGCGTCGCCGCCGCCAAGGCCAGCGCCGCCGCTCACGCCGCGCGCATCGAGGAGCTCCAGGTCCAGTTCAACGAAATGACCAAGCAGTTCGGCGAGGCGACCAAGCGCGCCAAGGCCGCGCAGGCCACGGCCAAGTAGTCAGTCGGGCCCGGGGACGGGGCGGCCTAGCGCCGGCCTCGTCCCCCTCCGAAGAGGGCCAGGAGCACGCCGCCCACGAGCGCGGCGCCGCCGCCCGCGACGTAGTACGTCGTCTGTTCGGTGTTGCGGCCGGTGATGAGCTCCGTCGCGCGTTCGGTGAGCGAGTCCCGCGCCTTGAGCCCGGTGAACAGCAGCACTCCGCCCGCCACGGCGAGCATCAACCCCACGATTCGCACAGCGCCCACACGGCCTCCTTGAGAGGAACGGCTGCGAGGCCGGCAATCCCGGCCCCGCGTTCAGCGCTTGCGCTTGCCGGGAGCCCCACGCCCCGGCTTCTTGCTCGCGCCCTTGCTGCCCCCGGTCTTCTTCCCCGAGGGGGATTTCTTCGAAGGCTTCGAGCGGGCCGCCGCGCCCGTCGCCGCCTTGCGCACCTTCTTGGACGCGCCCGCGCGCCCAGGAGCCCCGCCCGTGGTGAGCTGGCCCCGTTGCGCGGCCAGCGCGCGGATCCGGTCGAAGCCCGGATGCGGAGACGCGGCCGGGGCGGTGTCGTCACCGAAAGGACTGGCCTCCAGGCCCGGTGCCGCCGACGGCGCGGCCTCCTCGGAGTCCTGTCCCGGGCGCGCGAAATCCTCACTCGGCGACAGCGCTCCCGCGGTGCTGGCGGAGTCCTCGCCGGACGCCGGTCGCGCGGGGCGAATCACCCGGCGCTTGCCCTTCGCCGGAGCGGAGGGCTCCGCCTTCGGCGTGGGCACGTCTTCGGTCTTGGCACGCGGGAAGCGCGAGGTCGTGCGAGCGGGCGCGGCCTCTTCGCGGCGCCCTTCCCGGCTGAACCGTCCGCGCGGGCGCGGCCTGGACGTCGCCTCCTCGGACGCATCGCCACCAAACCCAGCGAACGACGCGGCTTCTTCCGACGCGACGTCCTCGGCCGTCGGAGGCTCCCAGGGCCTCACGCCGAACGGCGTCTCTTCCGCGTCCGGGCTCCACGGCTCGGCCTCCGCGCCAGGACCCGACAGCTTCCGGTGGGACGCCTCACTGGCCGCCGTGGCGGACTTCCACGACGCGGCCCCCGAGCGAGCACCTTGTGGCTTCTGGCGGCCTTCGTCTCCGGCCGCCGTGACGGACTTCCACGACGCGGCCCCCGAGCGAGCACCTCGTGGCTTCTGAAGGGCCTCGTCCGTGGTCCGCGTCCCCGCCTCTTCCTGTTCGGCGAGCGACCTCCACTCCCCGTCCGCGTCGGCACCCGCCGGCTTCTTCCACGGCGTGCGCCCCGCCTTCGCGGCCTCGCGCTCGTGGCGCCCGGGACGGCCCGGACGCTCATGCCGGCCGCCCTGATGGCGCACCGGCGCCTCGTTGACGTACTCGCGCCGGCGCGACGGCGGCCGGGCCCCCGCGGCCCTCGGGAGCGGCGCTTCGTTCTCGAACTGGAGCGCCTCGAAGTCGATCTTCCGCGACGTCGTGTTCGCGGACAGCAACCTCACGCGCAGCTTCTGGCCCACGCGCACGCGCCTGCCGTTCGCGTACACGAGCGAGTGCGTGCGCTTGTCCAGCTTGGAGCCCGGCCCCAGCGTCTCCGCCTTCACCAGGCCTTCGACGTGCACCTCGTCCAGCTCCACGAAGAAGCCGAAGTCGGCGATGCCCGCCACCGTCGCGTCGAACTCCTCGCCCACGCGGTCCTTCATCATCAGCGCCGCGTAGAACGCCACCACCTCGCGCTCCACCGTCATGGCCGCGCGCTCGCGCTCCGAGCACTGCTGCGCCATGCCCTCCAGCCGCTCCTCCTCGCGCTCCAGCTGCGCGTCCGAGGGCCGCTTGCCCTTGCGCGCCCACACCGCCTTGAGGATGCGGTGCACCAGCAGGTCCGGATACCGCCGGATGGGCGACGTGAAGTGCAGGTAGTTCTCCGCCGCGAGCCCGTAGTGGCCCACGCGCGTCGACGTGTAGACGGCCTGCATCATGGAGCGCAGCAGCAGCTGGTTGAGCGCCCGCTGTTCGGGGTGTCCCTCCAGCTGCGTGATGAACGCGTCCAGCTCCTTCGACGACACACCGTCTTCGACTTCCAGGTGGAAGCCGTACGCCTCCGCCAGCACCGCGAACGCCGCCAGCTTCTGCGGATCCGGCTCGCCGTGGAACCGGTACACCGTGGGCAGGCCCTCGTCCTGGAAGTACGTCGCCACCGCCTCGTTGGCGGCGAGCATGCACTCCTCGATGAGCCGGTGGCTGTCCTTGCGCTCGCGCTTCTCCATGCGCAGCGGCAGGCCGTCCTCGCCCAGCAGCACCTTGTGCTCGGGCACGTCGAAGTCGATGGCGCCTCGCGCCTTGCGCATGCCCATCAGCGCGCGGGCCAGCGCCATCAACTCCTCGAACTGGGGCTTGAGGAAGTTCCGGTGCGGCACGTCCGTGCCATCCAGGACGTCCTGCACCTCGTTGTACGTGCAGCGCGCCACGCTGCGCATCACCGCCGGATACAGCTCGTGCGAGCGGCGCTGGCCGTGGCGGTCGAACGTCATGTCCGCGACCATGCACAGCCGGTCCTCGTCCGGACGCAACGAGCAGATGCCGTTGCTCAGCCGCTCCGGCAGCATGGGCAGCACGCGGTCCGGCAGGTACACGGACGTGGCGCGGTTGAGCGCCTCCGCGTCCAGGGCGCTGCGCTCGCGCACGTAGTGGGACACGTCCGCGATGGCCACCACCAGCCGCCAGCCCCCGGCCTTCGGCTCCGCGTAGACCGCGTCGTCGAAGTCGCGCGCGTCCTCACCGTCGATGGTGATGAGCGGCAGGGAGCGCAGGTCGCGGCGGTTTCCCTCCGTGGCCTCCGCTTCGGAGACGCGCACGGCGAACGCATCCGCCTCGTCCATCACCTCCGGCGGGAACTCGTCGGAGAAGCCCTGCGAGAAGGCCGACCCCAGCACCTCGGCGCTCGGCTCACCCGGCCGGCCCAGCGAGCCCGCCACCTCGCCGAACAGCCCCTGTCCCGGATCCAGGAGATCCGCGCCCACGCCCAGCCGCACCTTCACCAGGTCGCCATCGCGCGCCATCTGCGTCGCGGGGACGCGGATGGGGCCCGGGAGGTTCGCGTCCGTGGGCAGCACCACCGAGTGGCGTCCCTGCGCCACGTACGTGCCCACCGCCAGCTCACGGCGGCGGTTGACCACGCGCAACAGCCGGCCCTCGTAGCGGCCCGGCCGGCCCGCCACCTCCACGAGGACGCGGTCGTTGTCGAGCGCCCGCTGCGCCTCGCCCGGCGGCAGGAAGATGTTCTCGCCCTCGCCCGTCACCGGGTGCACGAAGCCGAAGCCGTCCCGGTGCATGTGGAGGATGCCCTCCACCTCGGGGATGCCGGAGTCGGTGAAGCGCTCGTCGCGGGAGCCCCGCTGGAGCGAGCGCCGGAACGGAGCACCGCCGGGACCGTCATCGCGGAAGCCGCCCCGGCGCTCCTCGCGGCCGCTGCCAGGAGCAGGCCCGCGCTTCTTGAAGGGAGGGGCGGAGGGCGCCCGGCGGAGGTCCGCATCCGCGTCCGGGGCACGGGGCACGCGCGGGCCTTCCAGCCGGAAGCGCTTGCCCTCCTTGAGGATGGCGCCGGAGCGCACCAGCTCGCGCAGGGCGCGCTTGAGTTCGGTCTGCTGGCCGGGGTTCAGCCCCGCGACGCGAAGGAGTTCCTTCACGCCCAGCGGGTGGTCGGCTTCAGCGAGCAGCTGTCGGATGTGGTCTTGGGAGAGGCTCACGGTGGGGGTGCGGCGGGGCCGCTCAGGGAACGGGTAAGCCCGAAGGGTGCGGGCGGGAACCCCCCGGCCCCCATTCGCCCTCCCCGGGAGACCTTGCGGTCCAGGGAGGGCCCGTGCGCCCAGACCCTCAGGGCCTGACCGTGACGTTGATCTTGAAGGAGCGCTCCACCACGCCCGGCGTGAACGCCTTGGCGAGGAAGAACTCCACTTCGAAGCTGCCGGGGTTGCGGGGGGTGAAGAAGAACTCGCGGGTGGCGGGGCTGCCGGCGGGACCCGGCTCGAAGTTGGCCTCGCGCAGACCCACGCGCTTGGCCAGCGTGGGCTCGATGGCCCAGGTCGAACCGGGCTGCTCCTGCAGGCGCACCGTGAGGCCGTGGTTGAGCTTCACGTCCACGGACGTGGGCACCTCGCCCTCGATGTGCACCAGCTCCATCTCGTCGCGCGACACCGAGCGCGCCTCGGACGGACGCGGCTCCACCGTCTCCGCGGCGATGCGGCCACCCCAGCCGGACGTCTTGTCCACCACGCCCGTCACCTGGAGCGTCTGCCCCACGTGCTTGCGCAGGCTCTTGACGGCCGCCTTGCCCTCGATGGCGAAGGACACCTGCTGGCGCGTACCCCCGTTGGACACGACGAGCACGAAGTCGTCGCCCATCATCTCCAGGTTGCCCCGGATGCTGGCGAAGCCCTTGATGCCGGAGCCCATGCCCGCGGCGATGGCCATGGAGACCTCGCCGGGCGACAGGTAGCGCAGCTTCGGCTCGGTGTCCGCGGGCGGCGGCGCGACCTCCTCCACTTCCGGCTTCTTGGCGGAGTACTTGCGCACCTCCACCACGCCGCTGTGGTTGGTCGTCTTCTTGATGAGGCCGCTCACGGAGACCTTGTGGTCCACGTAGGCCGGGAGGACCTCCTGGTCCGGGCCCTGGAGCAGGAACGTCAGCTCGCGCTTGTCGCGGCCCACGACCACCAGGTGGGGCAGCTCGCCGCTGAGGATGAGCCGGCCCTTGAGGCTGCCCTCCCCCATCACGCCCCGGCCTTCGCCGGCGGTGAGCAGCTGCTCCATCTCGCGCTTCGTGAGCGGCTCGCCCACGGGGGGAAGCTTGGTCGCGCGCGGGCGCGGCTTCTCCACGGGGGGACCGGAGGGAACGGACGAAGGGGTCTTGCCCCCCGCCTTCCCCGCGGCCTTCTTGCCGGCGGGAGCGCCCTTCGCGGGCGCCGCGGGGGCGGCCTTCGCGGCGGGCGCGGCCTTGCCACCCTTCGCGGGAGGCGCCGCGGGGGCCGCCTTGGCCACCGCCTTCTTGGCGGTCGCGGACGCCTTCTCCGGCTTCTCCGCCACCGCCTTCTTCGCCGCCGCGACCTTCCCCTTCGCCCCCTCGGCCACCGCCTTGACGACCTTCGTCGCGGCCGTCGCCACCTTCTTCGAGGCGTTCCTGATCAGATCCAGGCGGGCCGCGTTGTCCTTCTTCGCGGCAGGCTTCGCACCGGCTTTTGCAGCGGGAGTCGGCTTCTTCGCCCCGGACTTGGGCTTGGCCATCGACGCTGTCTCCTTGGAAATTTCCCGTGTGCTATCAACGGGTTGGCGGGACGCCCCTGCTGTTGGACGCGAGCCTCGCGATCACGATTGCTTGTAACGATGATCAGCTGGGCTGTCAAACTAACACTTGATTTTCCCACGGACTTTCGGTGTGAAAACGCCTCCTGGAAGCCCCCTGGCGCCGCTATAAACCCGGCATGAGCGACACCCCCGCATTGCTGCCGGTGGAGGAGGCCCGCGCGCGGATCCTCGGGCTGTGCGCGCCGCTGCCCACCGAGTGGGTGCCCACGGATGACGCCCTGGGCCGGGCCCTGGCCGAGGACCTCCGCGCCCGCCGCACCCTGCCTCCCTGGGACAACTCCGCGATGGACGGCTACGCGGTGAGCACCCGGGACCTCCAGGGCCCCATGCCCGTGCGCCTCGCCGTCGGGGAGACGGTGTTCGCCGGCAAGCGCCCCACCCGGGAGGTCGTCCCCGGCACCTGCGCGCGGATCATGACCGGCGCCCCCCTGCCCCAGGGCGCGGACGCGGTGGTGATGCGCGAGCGCACCCGCCCCGTCCCGGGCGCGCCGGACGCCGTGGAGATCCTGGAGGCCGTGGGGCCGGGGAACTTCATCCGCGCCCGGGGCGAGGACGCGCGGGAGGGGGACGTGCTGCTGCGTCGCGGCACCCCGCTGGGCATCCCGGAGCTGGGCCTGCTCTGGGCGCAGGGCCTGGGCACGGTGCCGGTGCCCAGGCGGCCCCGCGTGGCGGTGCTGTCCACCGGCGACGAGCTGTGCCGGGTGGACGAGCCCCCCGGGGACGGCATCGTGGACACCAACGCCCCCACCCTGGCCCTGGCGGTGCGGCGCGCGGGCGGGGTGCCCACGCTGCTGGGCATCGCCCGGGACACGCGGGAGGCCGTCCTGGAGGCCCTGTCCCACGTGGACGGCTTCGACGTGGTCCTCACCAGCGCCGGCGTCTCCGTGGGGGACCACGACTTCGTGAAGGACGCCCTGGAGGCCCTGGGCGTGGCGCAGCGGTTCTGGCGCGTGGCCCTCAAGCCCGGCAAGCCGCTCGTCCTGGGCCAGCGCGGCGCCACCCTCTTCCTGGGGCTGCCCGGCAACCCCACCTCGTCACTGGTGACCTTCGAACTCTTCGTCCGCCCTGCCCTGCGCCGGCTCCTGGGCCTGGAGGACGTGGAGCCCCCCCGCGTCTCCGGACGCCTGGAGGGCGCCCTGTCCAAGGCGCCAGGGCTCGCCCACTTCGTCCGGGTCACGGCCACCTGGCGGGCGGGCGAGTTGTGGGCCAAGCCGCTGGGGACTCAAACCTCGGGGGCCCTGCGTTCAGCGACGGCGGCGACCCACCTGCTTCACTTCCCTCGGGAGAGCAACAGCCTGACTGATGGTTCCCATGTCGAGCTGCTCCCCCTCTCCTGGCTCGCCTGAGCAACGAAGTCCACGAAAGCCGCATCCAAGGGGGCGGGTTTCAACACACCCATACGGGTGTCACCTTGACTTGCATCCAGGGGGGCGAGAAGAAACAGCCTTCCACTGGGAGACGACCTACCATGTCCGACACTCGCTCACCCCAGGTCCTGCCGACCCGCAAGCCCTCCCAGCACCTGGAGCGGTATTCGGAAGCGGACGTGCCCACGGCCCGAGGGGTGCTGAAGACCATCGTCTTCCGCGACAAGCGCAACGGGCGCGAGCACGTGGCGTTGGTGGTGGGCGAGCCGGCGGGGATGGAAGGGGTGCCGGTGCGCATCCACTCCGAGTGCCTCACGAGCGAGGTTTTCGGCAGCCTCAAGTGCGACTGCCGCGAGCAGCTGGACCGCGCGCTGGACTTCGTGACCCAGAGCGGCCTGGGCGTGGTGCTCTACCTGCGCCAGGAGGGCCGGGGCATCGGCCTGGGCAACAAGATCAAGGCGTACGCCCTCCAGGCCAAGGGCCTGGACACCTACGAGGCCAACCGGCAGCTGGGCTTCGCGGACGACTTGCGCTCGTATGACATCGCGGCGGAGATGTTGCGCGCCCTGGACGTGCGTTCGGTGGATCTGATCACCAACAACCCGCTGAAGATCGCGGGGCTGGTGGAGGAAGGCGTGGCGGTCCGTCGCCGAATCCCTTCCCGGACCGAGCACAATCCGCATAACGTCGACTATTTGAGGACGAAGCGCGAGCGTACGGGGCACCTGATTGAGCTCTTCGCGGAGGACGACGACACGGAAGCCAAGGCCGGCTAAGCGCCCGGCCCGGCGGAGCTCCCCGCGCTTCGAGGTGCGGTTCTGGGGGGTGCGCGGTTCCATCCCCTCGCCCGGCCCCCAGACGAAGCGCTACGGCGGCAACACGCCGTGCGTGGAGGTCCGCTGCGGAGACGAGCTGCTGATCTTCGACCTGGGCTCCGGAGCACGCGGCCTGGGAGATGCGCTGGCGGCGACGCGCAAGCCCGTCAAGGCGTCCATCTTCATCTCGCACTACCACTACGACCACCTGCAGGGCCTGCCGTTCTTCGCGCCGATGTTCTCTCCGGCGAACGACGTGACGCTGTACGGCTCCCCGCGCGATGGCCGGTCGTTGAAGGAGATCCTCGCCGGGCAGATGGTGCCCCCCTACTTCCCGGTGACGGCGGAGGACGTGTTCCGCACGCGCCTGGTGTACCGGGACGTCGTCGTGGGCCAGGACATCCCGGTGGGCGGGGCCACGGTGCGCACGCTGGAGCTGAACCACCCCGGCGGCAACGTGGGGTACCGGGTGGACTTCGGCGGGCGCTCGCTGGTCTACGCGACGGACGTGGAGCACGGCACCGCGCTGGACCAGGCCCTGTTCGACTTCGCGCGGGGCGCGGACGCGCTCATCTACGACTCCATGTACACGGAGGATGAGTACCGCGGCCGCAAGGGGCCGGCCCGCACGGGCTGGGGCCACTCCACGTGGGAGGCGGCGGTGCGCGCGGCGGATGCCAGCGACGTGAAGCAGCTGGTGCTCTTCCACCATGATCCAGGCCGCGACGACGTGGGCATGGACAAGCTGGTCCGCGAGGTGCGCAAGCACCGTCCGGAGGCCATCGCCGCGAAGGAGGCGATGGTCCTCAAGCTGTAACGGAGCTCAGGGCCCGTGCGCCTTGAGCGCGCGGGCCACCGTCTCCCGCAGGCCCCGGAAGGGCAGCCGCTCCAGCGCCGTGGGCACGTCCACCCACTCGAAGGCGTCGTGCTCCGGCCCCAGGCGGACCTGCGCGTCCGGCGCGGCGTGCACCGCGAAGCCGTGCTCCTCCACCAACTTGGGTGGCAGCACGTCCCCCAGCGCGAACGCGTGGCGGTACTCCAGGTCCCGCACGGGGAGGTCCAGGCCCGTCTCCTCGGAGAGCTCGCGGCGCGCGGCTGAGGCGGGCAACTCGCCCGGCTCCAGGCGCCCCGTCACCGTCTGCCAGAACCCGCCGCGCTCCGGGGTCCGGTGCAGCAGCAGCACCCGGGCGTCCGGCCCATGCCCCCGCACCACGGCGACGCTCACGGTGCGCACGTCCACCGCGCCGTCCACGCGCTGGGCGTCGAAGACCTGGGTGAACTCGCGGGCGAGCGCCTCCTCCACCTCCGGGACGGAGACGGCGTGGCCCAGCTCGCGCTGCATGGACGTCACCCCCGCCTCGCGGATGCCGCACGGGACGATGAGCTGGAAGTGCGCCAGGTTCGTGTTCACGTTGAGCGCGAAGCCGTGCGTCGTGAGCCAGCGCGACAGGTGCACGCCAATGGCGCCAATCTTCCGCGCGTCCGGAGCGCCCTCCTGTCCCAGCCACACGCCCGGCCACTTGGGGATGGGCCCGGCAGTGAGGCCGAACGCCGCGAGCGTCTGGATGAGGCCCCGCTCCACGTCGCGCACGTAGCGGCGCACGTCCCGACGCTCCGGCGGCAACAGGAGGATGGGGTAGCCCACCACCTGCCCCGGGCCGTGGTAGGTGACGTCGCCGCCGCGGTTGGTGTCGAACACCTCCACGCCCTGCTCCGCGAGGTGCGCGTCGGTGGCGGTGATGTTCTCGCGCTTCGCGGCGCGGCCCAGCGTGAGGACCGGGGGATGCTCCAGGAGCAGGAGCGCGTCCCCGATGCGCTCCTGGAGGCGGGCCTCGCCAAACAGGTGCATCAGCTTCAGCCCGTCCTCGTACTCCACGCGGCCCAGCCGGAAGATGGTCAGCGTACTCATGGTGTTCCCTTCCGGCCCCCTCGGTGGAGGGGGGACGGCGCGGCGGGCGTCTGCGCGGACTCCAGGCTCCAGGTCCCCGCATGAACGCGGGCCAGCAGCGCGCGCAGCTCGTGTCCGGCGCGCGGCGAGCGGACCGCTTCGGCCGCGAACGCGCCCAGGACCTCCTCCGACAGCGACACCGCCGGCTGGCGCAGGGACAGGGAGCGCCGGGCCACCTCCACCAGCTCCGGCACCGTCGGCCGGCGCACGGGCAGCAGCACCTGCACGTGCTCCAGGAGCGTCACCGGTACCAGGCCCTGGACCGCTTCGATCATGCCGGCGGTGGTGGGCACCGGCAGGCTGCCCAGCTCGCCTCGAACCCAGAGCCCCATCGACGACACCGCGCCGCGCGCGCTCATCACCACGGCACGCCCCGAGGGGTTCGCGACGAAGGCAGCCAGCACGGCCTGGGCTCCGGGCTCCAGGCGATCCACGTCCTCCACCAACAGCGGTCCAGCGCCCGGGGTGGTGTCCAGCGACTCCACGGACGCGAGCACGCCCTGGCCTCGCCGCTGGAGGGCCTGGAAGAAGATGCTCTTGCCGCAGCCTTCCGGCCCCACGACGAGCAGGCACCGGGCGCCCGCCTGGAGCGTGCGCTCCAGCAGCGACCGCACGTCGTCGTGCCCGACCATCTCCACGCCCGCTCCGCGCGGCTCGTCCCTCACGGGTTCGCGCACGGGGAGCGGGGGGATGACGTCGCCAAGGAGTCCCTGGGACTCGCGGAGGCAGCCCTTGCAGATGAAGGCGCCCGCGGGGCCCGCGACCAGGTCGCCCACCTCCCCTCGGGGACGGCAGCAGAACGAGCACCACGCATCGAGCGCGGGATCCGCCCGGGTGGGCCCCCGCTCGATGAGGCGCTTCTCCCGGCGCCGTGCTCGGCCGGCTTCGCGGGGCACGGGCGACACGTCCTCCTCCGGTGGACGCAGCAGCCCACCTGGGACGACCGCCATCCCGTCCGGGGAACGCGGCAGGCCGCTGGACGGAAGGTCCTCGTCGTCCTCGGGAGGGAGGAGCAGCCCGCCGGGGACGACGACGTCCGCGTCTCCCTGCTCAGGGTGTGGGCTCCCCATGCCGGCGGCGTGGGTGGCGGAGCCGTCCAGGACGGACTCCACGCTCGCGGGAGGATGGGATGGAGGCACGGCGTCTGGAGGCCCGGCGAGTCCCCCCGGCCCTCCTGGCTGGGGGGAAGACTCCGGCTCGGACACGCTTCCGATGGCCGCGATCCTCCCGGCCAGGCGCGGCAGTCCAGGCTCGGGCACGAGCGGCGTGCCTCCGGTCGCGGCGGGCTCGCTGTCGTCCAGGACGTGCGCCACGGCGTCGGCCTTGTCGTTGAACGCGGTGGACACCGCGTCGCTCCAGGTCATCGACGACAGCGAGTGGAACGCCTGCGCGTCCTTCCCTCCCGCCATGGCCGCGGCGAAGGCCGGGCTCACGTCAGGGGCGCGGGCCTTCAGCTGGCGCGCCTGCCGCAGCAGCTGCGAGGCGCGCGAGGTGTGCCCGGACTTCTGGTAGAGCGCGGCGGCCTGCTCCAGACACTCCGCCGCTCGCGCACGGTCTCCCTGGAGCTCGGCGGTCTGCGCGGCGCGGATCAACTCACGGGGATTGTCGGCCATCGCGGGTGCCCGCCTCAGCGTTCTGATCCGGAAGTCCCCCGCGTCCCGGCCGCCCCCCGGAGCCGGGGCGGTCGGGCAGCCCCGCGACGCGCGTCCTCACGCCATCGCGAGGAACAGCAGGTCCGGCGCCTCCAGGTACTTGATGATCTCGTAGACGAAGCTCGCCGCGACGTCGCCATCGATGACGCGGTGGTCGCACGAGAGCGACAGGTTCATCATGTCCCGGATGACCACCTGATCGTTCTTCACCGCCGGGCGCTTCTTCAGCTTGTGAACGCCCAGGATGCCCACCTCGGGGTGGTTGAGGATGGGCGTGGCGAAGAGGCCACCGCTCTGCCCCAGCGAGGTGATGGTGAAGGTGCCGCCCGTCAGCTCCTCCATCTTCAGCTTGCGGTCGCGCGCCGCGACGCTCAGGCGGGTGATCTCCTTCGCCAGCTCGCCCAGCGTGAGCTGATCCGCGTTGCGCACCACCGCCACCGTGAGGCCGTCCGGCGTGGCCACCGCGATGCCGATGTTGTACTCGCCGCGGACCACCAGCTCCTGCGCCGCCTCGTCGAAGTTCGCGTTCAGGTGCGGGAACTTCTTCATCGCCGCGATGGTCGCCTTCACGATGAACGGCAGGTACGTCAGCTTCGTGCCGTCCCCCGCCGCCGCCAGCTGACTGTTGAGCCGCGTGCGCAGCGCGACCAGGTCCGTGGCGTCCACCTCCTCCACGAACGCGAAGTGCGGCATCGTGAACTTCGAGCGCACCATCTTCTCGGCGATCTTCTTGCGCAGCCCGCGCAGCGCGATGCGCTCGTCGCCCTTCCCCGCCGCCAACGGCGCCGCCGGACGCGCGGCCTGCGGCGCGGGCGCCGACACCTCGTTCTTCTTCGCCGCGCCACCGCCCTCCAGCGCCGCCACCACGTCCGCCTTCGTCACCCGCCCCTGAGGCCCCGAGCCGGAGATCTCCGCCAGGTCCAGGCCATGCTCGCGCGCCATGCGGCGCGTGACGGGCGTGGCCAGCACCTTGGTGGCCGACGCCGGCGCGGCAGGAGCCGCCGGCGCGGGGCTCGCCGCGGGCGTGCTCTGCGCCGCAGGAGCGCCGTGCGCGGGCGCTTCCGCCGCGGGCGCGCTGCCCTCCAGCTCCAGCGTCACCAGCAGCTGGTGCACCTTCGCCATGTCGCCCTCGCGGCCGTGCGTCTTCACGACGCGGCCGGCGTGGGGGGTGGGCACGGTGACCGTGGCCTTGTCCGTCATCACCTCGGCGAGCACCTGGTCTTCCTTCACCAGGTCGCCCGCCTTGACGTGCCACTTGACGAGCTCGCCCTCCGCCACGCCTTCGCCGAGGTCTGGGAGCTTGAATTCGAAAGTCGCCATGAGGGGGAGTGTCTCTCTCGGGTTGGGGAAGGGGTGCGTCCGGTCAGCCCAGGCGCTCGACGCGCTCGCGCTCCATCAGGCCCTTCATGAAGAACTCGGCGGCACGGTAGCTGGAGCGCACCAGCGGCCCGGAGGCCACGTAGAGGAATCCGAAGGACTCCGCCAGCGCCTTGTACGCTTCGAACTGCGCGGGCGTCACGAAGCGCTCCACGCGCAGGTGATACTGCGACGGCTGCAGGTACTGGCCCAGCGTGAGCACGTCCACGCCCACGTCGCGCAAATCCTGGAACGTGCGCTCCAGCTCCGCGTCCGTCTCGCCCAGGCCCACCATGACGGACGTCTTGGTGTAGAGCCGCTCGGGGCGGTGCTTCAGGTACTCCAGCACGCGCAGGGACTGGCGGTAGGTGGCGCGGCGGTCGCGCACCGTCGGCGTCAGGCGCTCCACCGTCTCCACGTTGTGCGCCACCACGTGCGGCTTCGCCTCCGCCACCGTGGCCAGGTCCGCTTCCTTCCCCTTGAAGTCCGGGATGAGCACCTCCACGAGCGTGCGCGGGCTCTCCTTGCGCAGCTCCCGGATGGCGGACGCGAAGTGGCTGGCGCCCCCGTCCGGACGGTCGTCGCGGTTCACCGACGTGACGACGATGTACTCGAGGTTCATCTCCTTCACCGCCTGCGCCAGATGGATGGGCTCCATCGGATCCAGCGGCGGCGGCGCCCCGACCTTCACGTGGCAGAAGCGGCACGCGCGCGTGCACACCTCGCCCATCAGCATCACCGTCGCGGTGCCGCCCCCCCAGCACTCGGCGATGTTCGGGCAGCGGGCCTCTTCACACACCGTGGCCAGGCCCACGCGCTTCACGATGGCCTTCACCCGCTCATAGCCATCGCCATGCGGCAGGCGCACCTTCAACCACTCGGGCTTTCGGGTGCTTTCAGAGACCTGTGGGAGAGGAAACCGGTCGGGAGTCGCCATGGGTCGCGGGCCTTCTAGAGGGTGGGTGAAAGCAGGGTCAAGCGTGAAGCCCTGACGCGAGGCGTTAGCGCGGGCTGGACCCGAGTACAACTTCCGGGAGGTGTAACGCGGTGGACAGGGCGCGGCCATGGAGGGCGGCGCGAACCCTTGCATCCAGGCGGGCTGCCTGCCCTCCGCTGGCTCCCTTCCCTCTGGCCATGGGCCCTTCGTGGGGGCCCCCATGAAACAGCTGCGCCCGGCCCTCACGGGGGAGGACCGGGCGCAGCCGGGACCGCGTGTCCGGGGAACTACTGACCGAGCACCTGCACTTCGATGCGGCGGTTCTGCACGCGGCCCTCGGGCGTGTCGTTGGAGGCGACGGGGTTCGCGGAGCCCTCGCCGCTGACGTCGATGCGGTCCTGGGTCACGCCGTCGCGCACCAGCGCCTGGCGCACGCTCTCCGCGCGGGTCTGCGACAGCTGACGGTTGGCGTCCGCGTTGCCGGTGGAGTCCGTGAAGCCCGTGATGCGCACGCGCGAGTCGGCCTTCTGCTTCATCAGGTCGCCCAGCTCGCCCACCATCTGCTGGCTCTTCGCGGTGAGCTGCGACGAGCCCTGCTTGAACTCCACGCCATCCAGCACGAAGCCCTGCTGCGCGTTCGGACCGTTGAAGGCGTCACGCAGGCTGTTGGCGTCGTTCACGCGCACCTTCTCCGGACCCGAACCGCCCGTGCCGGAGCCGCCCGTCTGGGGCGGGGTCGGCTCCGTGGCCTGCGGCGGCGTCGCGGGCTGCGTCGCGGGCGCGGGCTGCGGCGGCGTGGGACGGGCGGGCTGCGGCGGAGCCTGCGCGATGCGGTTGTCCACGCGCGGTGGCTGCGTGTTCTGGCTCACCTGCGGGACGCGGGCGGGCTCGTGCCGGCGCCCTCGCAGGGCCCCCCACGCGAGCGCGACCAGTGCGAGCAGGGCCAACGGGACAGCCCAGCCCGCGATGCTCTTCTTGCGCTCCGGCTGCCGGGGGACGGGCGGACGGGTCACGGTCTCGCGCACGGGCACCGTCTCGCGGACCTGGGTCACGGTCTCGCGGTGGGGTTCGATGACCTCCGCCACCGCGTGGCGCGCACCGCCGAAGCCGAGGATGCCACCCAGGCCGGCCGGCAGCGCGGCGGCGATGTTGTTGCGCTGGCTGCCGAGCAGCTGCATCAGCCCGGACGCGCCCATGCGCTGGTCGCGCACCTGCTTGCCCAGGACGCCCATCAGCATCGGCGCGGCCAGGGACAGCAGCCGCATCGACGAGCCGGAGTTGCGCATCCCGCCGAAGCGCGTGAGGCCCTCGGTGATGGGGCCCAGCTTGTTGCCGAACAGCCCGCTCAGCATCCCCTTCCCGCGCTCCTCTTCGTCGAGCAACCCCTCGCCGACGGCGCCCGTGTGCGGGGGCGCGTCAGGCCCGGTGAAGCCGCCGTCGTTGAGCTTCGACAAGAGCCGGTGGGCGCCTGCCTCGTTTCCGCCCTGGTCCGCGACGCCCGCGGCCACCGCGGCGATCGCGCCCGGCAGGGACTTGGTGGTCGCCTGCGGATCCTCTCCCAGCGAGCCGCTGATCTTCTGGAGCAACCCCTTCTGCATGAATTGTGAGCCGACTGCTTCGATCAGGTTGAACGCCATGTGATGCCTCCCCGGTTGGGTCCCGCACCGGGATGGCCGGTGCGCGAGGCCACGTCCCCGCCGGACCGCACGGGGCTGAGGGCTCTGTGCAATCGATACGGAGCACACCGGGTGCTGATAACCCCTCGCGGTGAGAGCGGGTGGGTGTCCCCCCGAAGGGCCGATACCCTCGCGGTCGACTGTGAAGCAGAGGGCATTTCAGCCCCCGCGTTCACTTGTCGTCGAGCTTCGACGGGAGGGCGCGTGGGAAGTAGTGCGCGAGCAACTGCTCCGCGGTCCAACCCTGCCGTGCGAGCAGGGCCGCGCCGGCCTGACAGAGCCCGACGCCGTGACCATGCCCCTGCCCTTCGAGGAGCGCCTGCTCTCCCCCGAGCGTCAGGGAGAACCGCGCGCTGCGGATCCGATCCCACCCGGCACGGGCGCCGAGCGCGCGGAAGAAGGCGTCGCCGCGCGCATCGCGTCCCGAGGCACGATCCACGACGCGCACGACCGCGCCGCTGGAGTCCCGGTCCAGCAACAGGTCCGCCGCGAGCGCGGGCCCGCCAAGCGCATCCGACGCGGCGGCCGTCACCAGCGCGCGGGGCACGACGGCCCGCCACGGCGACGGAGGACAGCGGTCGGGCACCGCGGCGGCGCCGGTGCGGTCCGGAGCGCCGAACACGGCCACGGGGTCGGCCGTGTGGCCGCCGCAGCTCGCGTGGAAGGGCGCGAGCGCGATGGAGCCGTCCGCCAGGCGCAGGACGACGCCTTCGGTGGAGCGCGCGGCGTCGCGGGCGCGGCCCAGGTGACGCGCGAAGCCTTCGCCGCGCAGGACCTGGCAGTGGGTGAGATCACAGGCGCGCGCCTCATCGTGGCGCCTCCCCGAGGCGAGCGCGTAGCTGCGGGCGGTGATGGCCTGGGCCCGGAGCGCTTCAAATGGGGTGTCGACCTCGGTCTCGCTGGCGGTGACGGCGGCGACGTACGTCTCCAGCGCGAAGGTGGCCACGACGACCAGCGCTCCGGCCCGCGCCGACAGGACCAGCGCCGCCTCGTAGCGCCGGTCCAGGCCCCTCCCCCGGACCCGCCAGCGGCCGGAGTCCAGGCGCAAGGGCGAAGGCCCAGCGCGGCCATCGACGAGCAGCGTGTCGCCGGACGCCACGACCTCCAGCGAGCGGGGGCCGTCCAACCGCAGCCGCGACGGCTGGTGCTTGGAGAGCAGCCGCACCTCCACGGCCGCGTCGGCGGCGGCCTTCGCCACACGGGTGGGCCTCCCGGCCCGGGGCTCCACGCTCGGACCCACCGTGCGATGCCCGCCGGGAGCGGTGCCCACGCCCAGCACGGCGAGGAGCACGGCCATCCCCACGGCGTTCATCGAACGCGGTACCGCGTCACCGCCAGGGGCGCTGAACCGCCGGGCGCCCACAGCTCCAGCCGGCGCTCGCCCGCCACCGCCGGCAACCGCGTCACGAACGGGGGACGCAGCTCGATCCGGCGGCCCTCCTCCGTGCGCAGCTCCAGCAGCTTCGCTCCCGCGGGCGCCATCACCCGCACGGGCACCGCCTGCGCATCCTCGGGCAGCTCCGGCTCCACCAGGAACTCGTCCCCATCCGCGGGCAGGATGAAGCCGGGCCGCGCGCCAGGGGGGCCCTCGCCGCTCACCGACGCCGAGTCCAACCCTTCCGCTTGCGCCCACGCGAGGTAGGCCGGTCCCACGTCCAGCGCGCCGTCGCTCCGGTGCATGGTGCACTCGTGGTCCGGCGCCGTGCCCGGCAGGTAGACCTCCTTCATCGCGCCCGGACAGTTCGGGCCCGCGCGCTCGCCGGACAAGGGGCAGATCTCCGCGGACTCGAAGTGGCTCCGGTCCACCAGCGGCGCGGCCCGCACGCCCTTCATCGCCAGCGACATCACCCGCGCGAACACCGGCCCCGCGCCCGTGATGCCGGACACTCCCCGCATCGGCGTGCCGTCGAAGTTGCCCACCCACACGGCCACCGTGCGCTCCCGGGTGAACCCCGCCGCCCAGTTGTCCACGTGCGCGCGGCTCGTCCCCGTCTTCGCCGCCACGCGGAACGGCAGGCGCAACGCATTGTCCAGACCGAACGCCGGGGCCCGCGCCGCCTCGTCCGCCAGCACGTCCGTGAGCAGCTCCACCGGCCGCGCCGCCAGGAACCGGTGCTCCACCAGCTCCTCTGGAACCGTCAGCGCCTTGCCATCCGGGCCGTACGCCGCGCGCACCTCCTTCAGCGGCCCCACCACCCCACCCCGCGCCAGTCCCCGGTAGGCCCGCGCGAGCTCCCTCAGCGTCACGTCCCCGTTGCCCAGCACGATGCCGACGCCGTAGTGCGACGCGCTCTCCGTGAGGCTCTGGAAGCCCGCCTCGCGCAGCACGCGCAGCACCTGATCCGGCCCCAGCGCGTCCGCCACCCGCACCGCCGGGATGTTGTAGCTGGACGCGAGCGCCGCCCGCAGGCGGACCGGCCCGTGCACGCGACGGTCGTAGTTCTTCGGGACGTACGCGCCGCCCGGCGTGGCCAGGTGCACCTCCACGTCCGCGAGCACGCTCGAGGGCGTGAACCCCCTGCTCAGCGCCAGCCCGTACGCGAACGGCTTCAGCGCCGACCCCGGCTGCCGCAGCGACCGCACGCCGTCGTTCTGGCCGCCCTTCTCCTCGTCCAGGAAGTCCGACGAGCCCACGTACGCGAGCACCTCGCCCGTCGCGTTGTCCAGGACGATGGCCGCCGCCTCTCCGACCCGCCGGTGCGCCAGCCCCCGCAGCTCCTCCCGGATGGCCTTCTCCACCAAGACCTGGAGCGAGGGTTCGATGGTCGTCTCGATGCGCGACGCGTGGTCCAGCCCCAGCTCCGGCAACCGCTGGAGCAGCGCCGTCGTCAGGTGGGGCACCTCGAACACGCGCTCGGGCGGCGCCAGGTCCAACGGCGTCTCCTCCGCCAGCCGCGCCTCCGCCGGGGACAGGAAGCCCTCGGCCACCATGCGCGAGAGCACGTCGCGCATCCCGGCCATCGCCATCTCGGGCCGACGGTAGGGATCCCTCCGCGCCGGGGACCGCGCCATCCCCGCGAGGAGCGCCGCCTGTCCCGCCGACAGCCGCTCCGCCGGCCGCCCGAAGTAGCGCTGCGCCGCCGCCTCCACGCCGAACGTGGAGTTCCCCAGCGGCACGCGGTCCAGGTACTCCAGCAGCACCTGCTCCTTGGGCAGGTGCGCCGTCAGCCGCATCGCCCACAGCGCCTCTCCCGCCTTGCCCCACCACGTGCGCTCGCGCGGCACCAGCCTGCGCGCCAGCTGCTGCGGAATCGTGGACGCACCGGACACGATGCGCCCCGCTGACACGTTGTCGCGCAGCGCCCGCGCCACCGCCACCGCGTCGACGCCCGGATGCCACCCGAAGCGCTGATCCTCCGCGGCGATGAAGGCCATCCGGACCTTCGGGGGAATGCGGCCCCCCGGAAGGCCCACGCTGCGTCCGTCCTCGCGGGAGAGCACCTCGCGCAGGGCGTGGCCCGTGCGGTCGGTGAGCACCAGCGAGGACAGCGCCTCGCGGGACAGCAACGTCGCGGGCAGGGGCATCGCGATGAAGCCCGCGCACCCCAACCCGACGAGCGCCGCGACCACCGCCGCGGCGCGCACCGTCCCACGAAGCGTGAAGCGCCTGCTCACTTCGAAGCGACCTCGTCCGGCATCAGCACCGGGAAGCGGCCACCCTCGGAGCGTCCGAAGACCTCGGGCGCGTACATCTCCTCCGCGTGCGCCGGCTTGAGCACGAAGTCACCCGGCGTCGTGGCCCGGGCGACGAAGCTCGTCACGTGCACGCCCGGCGGCAGCTCGTCCGCGAAGAACACCACCCGGTCATCCCGCATCTCCGTGTGGTTGAACGGCGACCAGAAGCGCGTGGCCCAGAAGTTGTTGCCCTCGTCCGTCTCCGACAGGTCCTCCTGGCTCTCGTAGTCGTAGCCCTCGCCGGGGCCCTCCTCCTCGCCAGAGCCCGCCGGCCCGGGCAACCTCGCCGTGCTGGCCAGCGAGGTGTCCACCGGCTCCAGGCCCGCGGGCAGCGGGACGTCCACCGCCACGAAGTTGCGCCGCATCGGCGTCGCCACGCGCACGCGCACGCGCACCAGCTCGCCCGCGCGCGCGGCCTTCGCCTGCCCACCGCCGTTGTACGGCTCGAACCAGCGCTGGACGACGATGCCCCGGTCCATCGGATCCACCGGCATCTGGGCCGGCGCGTAGCGCAGGAGCGCCCCGTAGTAGAGGTTGCCCGTGCCATTCACGCCGAAGGTCAGCGGCATCGCCTTGTCCGCCGGGCCCAGCTTCTCCACCGGCACCTGCACCGTCTTCACGCCCATATCGCGGCCCTTGAAGTCGGCGGAGGCAATCACCTGGCCGCCCAGCTTCACCACCGCTTCGTACGACGGCACGTCCTTCTCCTTGCGGCGCACCACCTCCGACAGCGCCATCAGCGTGAAGGCCGCCTCCTGCGTGTTGCGGAAGCGCCCGTCACCCTCGCGCGAGGACGCCAGGTAGCGGCCCATCTTCGAAACGTAGGGGTGGTCCGGCTGCACGTCCACCAGCGTCTGGAGCACCAGCGCCGTGGTGCGCGTGTCCGACGACCAGAGCGGCGCGTACGTCTTCGCGTCCGTCTCCTGGAAGTGCACCCCCGCCGCGGACTCCTGCGCCTTGTTCAGCAGCTCCTGGAGCAGCTTCTGGCCCTGCGCGCGGTTGCCCTTCCCCACGAAGATGGCGTCCGTCAGCATCGCCTGCGCGAAGAGCGGCAGCTTCTGCCGCTGCTCGAACAGCTCGTTGTAGTACGACGGCCGGGGCGACCCCATGCGCGCCAGCGTGTAGAGCGCGAACGCGCGCGTCTCCAGGCCCGGCGCGGTGCAGCCCCAGGCGCACTGCGTGCACACGCCCGCGGCCACCTTGTCCGCCAGGTACTTCTTCGCGCGCTCGAGCACGCCCGCGTCCACCGGGTAGCCCACCTCGTTCGCCCGCGCGAGCGCCAGCGTCGCGTACGCGGAGGCATACGGCGACGAGCACTCGCTGGAGGCCCAGAAGCGGAAGCCGCCATCGTGGCTCTGGAGCGCTTCGATCTTGCGCACCGTCGCCGTCACCACCGTGTCCGGATCCAACGTGCCCTGCGTCTTCAGCGCGTCATCGCTGAGGAAGCCACGGACGAACTCCTTCTTCTGCTCCTCCGAACCGCCGGTCCACGCCACGCCGAACTTCCCGGACAGCTCGCGCAGCGCGACGAACGGCACCAGCCTCGACGACATCTGCTCCAGGCACCCGTAGGGGTAGTCCACCAGCTGGTTCATCGACTCCTCGAACCCGCCCATCACCGTGGAGGACATCGTCACCGTGAGGCCGCCCATGCCGGGGCGCACGCCGCCCGGCGGCTTGAGCCCCTCCACGCGCTCGCTCGTGGTGTCGCCGTAGGTCGCCACCGCCTCCATGCCCACCGGGAGCTGCACGGGGATCTTCTGCTCCACCCCGTCCGTCTCCCCGCCCCCCGCCACCGAGAAGCGCAGCACCGCGGTGCCCGGCTGCTCGGCCACGAAGGTGAAGCGCACCTCGCGGGCCTTGCCATCCAACTGCACCGTCTTCTCCGAGGGCCCCTCCACCCGCACGCCCGTGAGCTGCGCGGTGACCTTCGCCTCCTTGATGGCCGGGTTCGTGGTGTGGATGACCACGCCCGCCTCCGCCTTGTCGCCCACGCGCACCAGCCGGGGCAGCGCCGGCAGCACCAGCAGGGGCTTCGCCACCTGCACCTTGCTCTCGCCCACGCCGAAGCGGTCCGCCTCCGTCACCGCCACCGCCATGATGCGGAAGGTGGTCAGGTTGTCGGGCAGCGTGAACTCCACCTTCGCCATGCCCTGCGCGTCCGTCTCCACCGTCTGGAACACCGCCGTCGTCTTGAAGTTGGACCGGATGCCGGAGCCCGCCGTGTCCCCACCACCGGAGCCGCCCGGCCGCGAGCCCTTCTCACCGTACAGCTTGCGCAGCACCAGGTGGATGAGCGGCTCGCCGATGCGCACCGACAGGCCGCGCTCCTGGAACAGCGCGTCCACCGGATCCGGCGCCTTGTAGCCCGTCAGGCGCAGCACGCCCTCGTCCACGGCCCAGAGCGTCACCTCCGACTTCGTGCCCTGCCCCGCCGAGTCCTTCACCGCGATGTCCACCGTCACCTTGTCGCGCGGCCGCTTCTCCTGCGCGTCCGGCGTCAGCGCCACCGACAGGCGCTTCGCCTTCTTCTCCACCTTCAGCTGGGTGTAGCCCACGCGCACCGCGGGGCGGCCCGGGTCGTCCCCGGACTCGATGCCCTTGGATGCCTCCACGCGGCCACGCACCAGCACCACGCCCACGTAGACGTTGGGGATGGCGCCTTCGCCCAGCGGGATGTCCAGCGCGGTGGCGCTGCCCTTCAGCTTCACGCGGCGCACGCTGAGGATGCCCTCGCGCTCCACGGTGACCAGCGCGTCCGCCTGCGGGTACGGGCTCTTCACCAGCACCTTGGCCGTGTCGCCCACGTCATACAGCTGCTTGTCCGCCACCAGGTCGATGCGGTCCGTGTCGTTGCGCTGCCACGACACCCAGCCGGTGCCGGTGACGTAGAGCGAGTCGCGCGTCGTCGCCTTGCGGCCCTTCGCGTCCGTGGCCACCGCCTCCATCACGTACAGGCCCGGCTCGCCCGGGGTGAACTTGCACTGCTGCGGCGTCGCGGCGCTCTTCACCGAGCACTTCGACACCTCCGTCTCCACCGGCTCCGTGACGGTGAACCACTGGCCGCCGTCGCCCTTCTTGCGGATGGACTTCCACTCGCGGCGCTTGATGTTCACGTCCACCGCGACGCCCGTCTGGCGCGCGCCCTCCGGCGAGACGGCGACCACCTCCAGCCCGACCTCCTTGCCGGCCTCCGCGAAGCCGGTGGAGAGCATGCGCAGGCCCGCGTACACGTCCGCGGGGTGCACGACGATGAGGTTGCGGTTGGCGACGCGCTGGCGGTTGACGTCCTCCACCTCCGCCTCCAGCGTGTACTCCCAGGTCTTGCCACCCGGCGCGTCCGCGGTGCCCAGCGCCAGCGCCAGCTGTCCCTGCGCGTCCGTGCGGCCATCGCCCGTGGCGAACGAGTCGCTGCTGTGCTCCGGCTGCTCGTCGTCCCACCACCAGGTGTTCACCCCGAAGGTGAAGGCCTCGTTGCCCGGGGGCGTGAAGAAGGAGCTCGCCCGCTGCACGTTCCAGCGCACCTGCGCGTCGCCCATGGCGCCGCCGAACAGGTAGCGCGCATCCACGCGCGCGGTGAGCGCATCGCCCGCCGCGACGTCCTTCTTCGGCACCGCCACGTCCACGCGGAACTGCGGCGCGCGGTACTCCTCCACGCGGAAGGTGCCGCCGTAGCTGAGCTGCTCACCGGCGACCTTCAGCTTCGCCGCCACGTCGTAGGAGCCCAGGGGCACGTCCTTGCCCAGCTTCAGGTCCGCGCGGAAGGTGCCGTACTTCGTGACCGTGACCTCCGTCTGGAAGACCTTCTCGCCGCGCGAGCTGGTCACCGTCACCTGCGCGCGCGAGCCCGCGGGCGGCGACTTGAGGACGCCCAGGCGGCGGTAGCGCGCCACGCCCTTGAGCATCACCTCGTCTCCGGGGCGGTAGATGCCCCGGTCCGCGAACACGAAGCCCAGGCTGTCCGGGACGCGGCCCTCCCACGCGCTCATCAGCGAGAACGCGCCGGGGGACATGCCGCCCTCCCACGTGGACAGCGTCACGCCGATGTCCCCGTCCTTCTGCGCGGACACCATCGCCCAGGGCGTGTCCCAGGCCGACTCGCTCTTGGGCTGCAGCAGCTCCGACAGGCCCGGCACCTTCGCGAGTCCGTTGGCGTCCGTCGTGCCCGTCCAGTGCTCCGCGCCTGCCTTGTCCCACAGGGTGAGCTGCGCGTCCGGCACCGGGGCGCCCGTCTGGAGTGACGTCACCCACACCACGCCGGAGGCGGCGCCCAGCTTCGCGTGCACCGCCAGGTCCGTCACCTGCCCGATGACGCGGTTCGGGTAGCGGCTCTTGAGCGACGGCGCCACCAGCCGCGCGAGGAACAGGCCCGTCTTCGACCCGTTGAAGGCCTGACGCAGGTCGAGCGGCGCGGTGCGCTCCACGTTGCGCGCGGCGCTCGTGTCCACCGTCGACCGGAAGCCCTCCGTGGACGGCCAGTTGTTCGTGTCGATGAGCTGCGCGAGCTGCGCGGGCGACAGCGACCACACCTCCGCCTGCACCTCCGGAACGTTGGTCACGACCAGCGGCACGGAGCCGTCACCCGAGGCCTCCACCAGCGCCTCGCGGGAGCCGGAGTCGAAGGACGGCGTCACGTCCGACAGCTTCGCCGGCCCCTCGAAGGCGGGCCCCATCTGGCCGAAGAGGTCCTTGTAGCCCGCGGCGACCTTGATCTTGTACGTGGTGCCGGGACGGTAGCGGCCGGGCAGCGCCACGTAGGGGTTCTTCAGCTCGGAGCCCGACCAGGGCATCTGCGTCTGCACGCGGTCCCAGTCGATCTCCGCCTTCGGCTCCAGCGTCACCTTGCCCTTGAGCGAGGCCACGTCCAGCTCGTTCGACGTGAAGAGGATGAGCGGGCCGTAGGTGCACGACTCGTCCCCCCACATGAACACGCACGCGCTCGCGGACTCCACCTTGAGCGGGCCGAAGGTGGCGTAGCCGTAGCGCACCGCCTCGCCCATGGGCAGCGGGCCTTCCACGCCCGTCAGCTCGCCGTCCACCACCAGGGAGAACTTCGTCCCCGGGGGCAGCTTCTGCGCCGGCTTCAGCTCGTACTTCACGCGCCGGTCCTGGGACCTGCGCTCCGGGCCGCTGCCCACCTGGACGTCCTTCACGTCCGCGAACGCCGTCTCCTTCACCAGCGTGAGCGGCACGGGCGCGCCGCTCGCGGGCTCCAGGCGCGCGCGCTGCGGCAGGTCCTTCACCTTCTGGTTGAACACCAGCGTGAACACCTGCTCCGGCTGCACCCAGCGGAAGTCCGCCTCCGGCTGCGCGGACTGGAGCGAGGGGCGCGGCGTCTCGAACTCGAAGGTGTAGGGCTGCGCCATGGCGGTGCCGTCCATGGCCTTGAGGCCCGCGGGCACCGTCACCGTGTACTTCGTCCCCAGCTTCGCGCCCGACTTCGGCACGAACTCGACGCTCGCGGAGCCCAGCCAGCGCCACTCGCCTTCGAGCGCGGGTTCAATCTTCGCTGGCGACGCCAGCCCGCGCTCCTCGGCCACGGTGCCCAGGGCGATCATCGGCTTGGTGAAGGTGATGGTCGGACGGACGTTGCCATACGCTCGTCCCTCGGGCCGCACGGCCGCGACGGACACCGGGCCCTGCTCCGCCGCGTCCCGTGGATCGATCTTGAGCGCGGGGGGCTCGGGGAGAGGCTCGACGGCGAGGCCAGGGCTCTTCGAGGACGGACCCGGCGCGGTGCCGGTTCCCGAGGTGCCGCCCTTCCCATCCTTGTCGCCGCATGAGCACGCGGCGGCGACGACAAGACAGAGGGCCAGCAGGGAATTTCTGCGCATGGTGGGGCTCACGGAGTTCCAGGGCGGGCACTCGTGACTGTCCCCCCCGAAAAATGACGCGAGCACCGTACCACGGGGCACCCCGCCCGGGCCCTCCCCCTGCGTCATCCGAACCGGTGCAAATCCTCGCCTCGGATTCCGAGCGGCTGAGAGCGCCGGTCCAGACCCGGCACGCCGGTGTAACGCGGCCGGACATCCAGCGCCGGAGGGCCGTCCGCGAGCGCGGAAGCAGGCGCGAAGGCCCTGGCGACGGAAACAACGAAACCTCCGAGCCATCTGCGAAAGGGGGACTTCGGACGGCGGTGGGATGTGGACATGGGAGCCTCCGTGCGTGACGGCGGAATCTCCCAATGTGGAAGGGGGACTGGCCCCCGGCCATCGCCCCGGTGAGCAGCCCCCCATCCGTCAGCGGACAGCGTCTATTTCCGCTGCTTCACGTGCTTCTCGATGAGGGCGTTCAGCTTCGCTGCGCAGGCCCCTTCGCGGAGGAGGTAGGCCACGGGCTTGCCCGGTTCGAAGAGGTGGGCCGCGGGCGTCGCGGAGATGTCGCGGAGTCCGCGGTGCATGGCCACGGCACCGCGAACACGCTCACCGGCCGTGAAGCAACGTGCCGCCCGCGATCCCCAGCAGGAACGAGACGACGACGAGCAGCAGCACCCAACGTCCAGGCACGCCAGTGGCGCGCGGCGACTGCGGGCCCACGGTGGCGCGGGTAGGCGCGGACTCGTCGGGCACGAGGATGCGGACCTGGATGGCCGCGGTGCGCAGCACTTCATCCACGTCCGTGAGGAACTTCTCGTACTCCTCTGGAGCGAGCTCCAACGGACTGCCGTGCTGGAACTCGTAGCGCTTCGCCACCGCCTCGTGGTTGCGCAACGACGCCTGGCCCTTGGCCACGTCCACCCAGCCGGCGACGAGCGCGGGCGCCGTCCCCTTGCGGTCCACCAATGAGATGGCCTGACGGGCCTGCTTTCCGCCCGCCGTGCTGGGACCCTCGGGTTCGTCCACGCGCAGGATGCGATGCGGGCTGCGGCCGTAGATCTTGTGCTGGAGCTCCGCCTTGAGGCGCTCCGCGAGCAGCGCGGAGTGGGTGGCGAACATCGTGCGCAGCTCGGGGGTTCCCTCGGCATGGTTCGCGGCCTGCGCGGACGGCAGAGGCGCGAAGATCAGCGCCTCTGGCCGCGCGGCCTTCGCGGGAGCCCGGCCCTCGGCGCCGCGCGCATCCGCGCCACGGCGCTCGGAAGAACTCCCGTCCAGCTCCGCGCCACGGCCCGCGCGGATGATCTCCGGCAAATCGAACTCCTCCTCGCGTGCGCTTGCGCGCCCGGGGCGGGCGATCTCCGGAAGCCCCTGCCCCTCTTCCCGCGAAGGGCCACGCGCGGAGTCCGAGCCCCGAACGGCTCGACCGCCGCCCGAAGGGCCCTGCCCCTCCTCGCGCGCACCACCGCGAGCGGGCCGCACGATCTCCGGCAGGTCCAACCCCTCCTCGCGAGCATCGCCACGCGACGGACGCATGCCCTCCGCGGGGTCCTGCCGCTCCGCGCGCGCACCGCCCCGCGAGGGACGCACGATCTCCGGAAGGTCCTGCCCCTCCTCGCGCGCACCGCCCCGCGAGGGACGCACGATCTCCGGCAGGTCCTGCCCCTCCTCGCGCGCACCACCCCGCGAGGGACGCGCACCCGCCGGTGCGTCCGAGTCCTCCTCACGCGCACCACCGCGCCCTCCCCGCGCACGAGGCGGAGGTGGCGGTGGAGGCGACAGGCCATCCACACGGGTCTCCAGGACAAGGTCGTCGTCGGGGACCGGAGGCGGCGACATCCGGTTCTCCACGCCCATGAGGTCGGCGGCGCGCAGGGCCGCGCCCGTGGTAGGCGCGACGCGGGTCTGGTTGCCCCACGACTTCCGGCCGGTGCCAGCAGGCGCGGGAACGGACGGGTCCCGTCGCGCGGGCGGCGCCTGGGTCCGCTCGGTGCGGACCTCTTCCGTCTCGTCATCGTCGAGCGGCGCGACACGGGTCTCGTCGATGCGATCCGGCTCGTCGTTCCTGCTGTGCCCCTTGGCCATGCACGACCTCTCGCGTCGGACCATAGCGCTTCGCTGGGCCCGCGGGGATGGGCCGCGACGAGGCTGCCCATCCCGGAGGAGGCGGTGCCCCTCAGTCCAGCGGCCAGTCCGGACACACCGTCTCGATGGCTCCCCCCAACCACGAGGCATAGGCCGCGTCGTCCGCGAGGGGGTACGGCTTCCCATAGGCCCTCTCGAAGTGCTCGGCCCAGTGCGGCTGGGAGCCATCCAGGTCCGTGAAGCCATATTCACGCGCCAGCGTCCACGACGCGAAGACGCGCCCCGCCCGCTGGTGTACGCGCGGATCCGCGGCGAGCGCCGCCACCGCGCGGCCCACGTACGACGGCGTCTCCGAGGCGATGAAGTCCGGCACCTGCTTCGCGGCGTCGCGCCAGTTCGCCTCCGTCACGCCGAACCCGTCCAACATCTCCTCCGAGCGCAGGAACCCCGGTGTCACCGCCAGCGCCGTGACGTTCGTGCGGCGCAGGTCCCTCGACATCGCGAAGGCCAACCGGATGACGGCCATCTTGGTCAGGTCGTACGCGACGCCGCCCCGGTACCCGAAGTGGTCCCCATCCGTCACCTCCACGATGAGGCCCCGGTCGCGCTCCAGCATCAACGGCACCGCGTGGCGGCTGGTGACGATATGCGTGACGATCGCGCGCTCGAACATGAGCCGCGCGTTCCGAGGCGACTGCTTCCAGAACGGAGCCCCCAGCTCGTGCAGCGACTCCCCGCCCCAGATGTCGTTGACGAGCACGTCCAGCTTCCCCGCCTCCGAGCGGATGCGCTGACAGAGCGCCTCCACCTCCGCCTCCACCAGGTGATCCACCCGCACCGCGATGCCCCGGCCGCCCAGCGCGGTGACCTGCTCCGCGGTCTCCTCGATCGTCTCCGGCCGGCCGACCCCGCTCGCGGGCTGGCCCCTCACGCTGCGCCCGGTGCAGTACACCGTGGCGCCCGCCGCCCCCAACATCGTCGCGATTCCCCGGCCCGCGCCCCGCGTCGCTCCCGCGACCAGGACCACCTGTCCCTCGAGTGGCTTCATGGCAGTGCTCCCCTTTCCAAGCACCCACTCTGCGCGCTCAATCCTGACAACCCCTGTCATGATTGCCGGCCCAGGCTGTTCCTCTCCCAGGTCACACCTGTCCATGGCCGGAGGGCCCATGCGCGCGGATCGCCTCGTCCATCTGTTGATGCGCCTTCAATCCCGGCCCCGCAGCACCGTGGGCGAGCTGGCGCGCGAGCTCCAGGTCTCCGGCCGCACCGTGCACCGCGACCTGGACGCGCTCTCCACCGCGGGCGTCCCCGTGTACGCCACGCGAGGCGCGGCCGGAGGCGTGGCGCTGATGGAGGGCTGGCGCACGCAGCTCACCGGCCTCACCCGCCCGGAGCTCCAGGCCCTGGCCACCGTGGGAGCCCCCGGAGCCTTGGAGGACCTGGGCCTGTCCACGCCGCTGCGCACCGGCCTGGTGAAGCTGGCGGCGGCGCTCCCCGCCCTCCAGCAACCCGCGCTGGAGCACGCGCGCCAGCGCCTCCACGTGGACGCCTCCGGCTGGTTCACGGGCCGCGAACCCCTGCCCCACCTGGGCAAGCTGCGCGACGCGGCCTGGCAGGACCGCCGCGTGTCGCTGAGCTACCGGGACTTCGACGGCGCGGGCTCCCGCCGGACGGTGGACCCCTATGGGCTCGTCATCAAGGCGGACCGCTGGTACCTGGTCGCGGGGACGGCCAAGGGCCCCCGCGTCTTCCGGGGCGCTCGCATCGGGAACGTGCGCCTCGTCGCGCAGGGCTTCACCCGCCCTCCGGGCTTCGACCTGCCCACGTTCTGGAAGGACTGGTGCGCGAGGTTCGCCGTCGAGCGGCCCCGCTACGACGTCACGCTCCGGTGCACGGAGGATGGGGCCGCGTCGCTGCGGAGGGTGCGTCCCGCGGCCGACGGCGAGCGCCTGACCCAGGCACCCGCGGCACGCGGTGGGACGCGGAAGATGACGCTGGACTTCGAGCGGGAGTCCATCGCGGTCTCCCAGCTGTGCGAAGTCGGAGCCGGCGTGGAGGTGCTGGCCCCGGCGTCGTTGCGGCAACGGCTGGCCGCGCTGGCGGCCTCACTCCAGGCGCTCTACGGCGGGCCCGGCCAGGACAGGCCGGGCCGCCGTGCGCGCCAGACCCGCTAGAAGTGCAGCGGGTGGCCCAGCGTGGCCTCGGCGCCCTCGTGCATGATCTCGGAGAGCGTCGGGTGCGCGTGGATGGTGTGGGCCAGCTCCTCGGTGGTGATCTCCAGCTTCATCGCGACGCAGGCCTCGGCCAGCAGCTCCGTGGCGTGCGGCCCGATGATGTGGATGCCCAGCACCTCGTCGTACTTGCGGTCGGAGACGATCTTGATCATGCCGATCGACTCGTTGGAGATGGCCGACTTGGTCACGGCGCCGAAGGGGGCGATGCCCACCTTCACGTCGTAGCCGCGCTCCTTGGCCTTCTTCTCCGTGAGGCCCACGGACGCCACCTCGGGGTAGCAGTACGTGGCCGACGGGGTCAGGTCGTAGTTGATGGGCGCGGGGTTCTTCCCGGCGATGTGCTCCACGACCATCACGCACTCGGCGCTGGCCATGTGCGCCAGCATCGGCGTGGGGATGACGTCGCCAATCGCGTAGACGTTGGGCTCCGTGGTGCGGCAGAGCGTGTCGACCTTGATGAAGCCGCGGTCGGTCTGGATGCTCGTCTTGTTGAGGCCCACGTCCTCGGTGACGGGCGAGCGGCCCACCGCCGACAGGAGGATCTCCGCCTCCAGCGTCTTCGTCTCGCTGCCCACCGTCATGGTGACGCGCACGCCGTCCGCCGTGTGCTCCACCTTCTCCACCTTGGCGCCGGTGTGCACGTCGATGCCGCGGCGGCGGAAGATCTTGTCCAGCTCCTTGGAGACGTCCGCGTCCTCGATGGGGAGCAGCGCGGGCATGTACTCCACGATGGCCGTCTTGCTGCCCACGTGGTTGAACACGGAGGCGAACTCGCAGCCCACCGCGCCCGCGCCCAGGACGATGATGCTCTTGGGGATGCGGTCGATGGTCAGGATGGAGTCACTGTTCATCACCCGCTTGTGGTCCACCTGCACGTTCGGCAGGGACTTGGGCACGGAGCCCGTGGCGATGATGATGTTCTTCGTCTCCAGCGTCTGCTTGGAGCCGTCCTCCGCCGTCACCTCCACCTTGCCCTTGGCGGCGATCCGACCATGGCCCTTCACGACCGTGATCTTGTTCTTCTTCATCAGGAAGTCGATGCCGTTGGCACCCTTGGTGACGACCTTGTCCTTGTGCTTCTGGGCGTTGGCCCAGTTCACGGTGGGGTTCGCCACGTCGATGCCGAAGTCGGACGACTCCTTGATGTGGTGGAAGAGCGACGCCGTCCACAGGAGCGACTTGGTGGGGATGCATCCGCGGTGCAGACAGGTGCCACCCAGGCGCTTGTCCTTCTCGATGATGGCCGTCTTCAGCCCGAGTTGGGCCGCGCGGATGGCGCCCACATAGCCACCAGGACCCGAGCCGATGATCACCACGTCGAAAGTCTCAGCCACGCACGCCTCCGTCATTTTTGCGGATGGAACTCGCGGGCGCTGATAACCCCCGGTCCCGGTTGGAATCAAGGAGTTTGCTCGTGCGCCGCTTCCCGCTCCACACGCTTCTGTTGATGCTAGTAGCGCTGCTTGCGTTCGCGCGCCTCTATTACGTGACCCACCGCGACACGCCCGCTCCGGCCCCCGGGCAGGCGCCCACCGCGAAGCCCGTGAAGATCACCCCGCCCGACCTGGGCCCCGCCGCGTGCCGGGGCCTGGACGCCGTCCTCGCGGACCTCCTCCAGCCCGACGCGGGCACCTCCTGGGATGCCGGGACCGCCTGGAGCGATGCGCGCCGGCAGCTCGGCGACTGCCCCACCCCTCCCGCCGCCGCCTGCGCGAGGGGCCCCGCCCTGGCCTCCCGCGCGCCCCTCGTCGCCCGGGACGCCCTGCCCCGCGACCTGCTCGCCACGCTGTGCGAACGCTGCGCGCCCCAGGACAACCCGTGCGGTCTGGCCGTGACGCACGCGTTGCAGGAGGCCGCGAAGCGGGGGAATCCGGACCTCCAGGAGGCACACTGGAGCCTGGAGCATGCGGGTACGGCCCTGGGCGCGGCCTGCCATGAGCTCGCGCGCTCGGCCGTGGGACCCGCGGCCATGACGGGGACCGACGTGGAGGCGCAGGTCCTGGCGCTGGCGGAGGAGCTTTCGCCCACGTGCGCGAGGACGGGGCAGTTGCCCGCGCCGCTCCTGAACGCGGCGGCGGTGCAGCAGGGCGCGCGGGCGCCCCGGCTCGCCCAGCTCCACACCGGGGGCGCGGTGGAGGCCGCGCCCATCAAGCCGGATCAGCTGGAGGGCCCGGAGGACACCCTCCGAGCGTTCGACCGGGACGAGCAGTCCGGGGTGAAGCTGTCGACCGCGCCGGGCGCGGAGGGGGCCCTGCGGCTGGGCTACACGCCAGCGCTGAAGTCCCTGGTGTCGTTCCGGGTGCGTGCCACGGGTCCGGGCTCGCTTCGCGCACGCATCCCCGCGCCCGACGGCGTGGGGCGGCAGGACAGCGGCGGCTTCTTCGTGGATCCCACCGTCTGCCGCTTCCACGGCACGGGCAGGTGGGAGATCTGCAAGCCCGCCGTTCCACTGCTCGACGTGGACGCAGTGAACGTCCATCCGGAGCGGCCGGGCGTGGAGCTGAAGGAGCTGGAGATCATCGGCGCCCGGTAGGACGGGCGCCATGACGCACGCGGCGCCGGAGGGACTCCGACGTCGCCCGCGTGCGTCTCAGGCGATCAGACCGCGATCGCGCGCCTGCTTGAAGATGGACGTCGCGTCCCGCTTCAGCGCCGTGGAGACGTCCTTGACGATGGCGTCCGCGGACTTGGCGACCGACAGGTAGTTGTCGAACGTGCGCGTGAGGATGAGCACGCCCGAGATGATGACGCGCTGGAGGTTGTGCTGCAGGTCCGTGCCCTCGTACACCAGCCAGGACTGCTCACAGTACCGTCGGCCCTCCGCCACCATCTGGTTCAGGTGCGCGCGCTCCGTCGCGTCCGGAACCTTCGCCTTCGGGCTGATGGACGCGATGTACAGCACGTTCGAGCCCAGCCGCTGCGTCGCCTCTTCCATCTGCGCCATGATGGCCGCGACGTCGTCCTTCGTCGGCGGGTTGTGCCAACGAGAGAACAGCACGCGGTCGATGAGTTCGGATTGGTACGTGGAAGTCACGAATCCTCCGGTGAAGCGAACGCTGAAGAAGACTGGGGGCGCCTCGTCTGGCGCGGCCCGCGCCGCACGGCGGATTCTGTACCAGGATCGCCGGAGCGGTTGAAGAGTAGCGGACACACCCCTGCACCTTTGGCGCGGCTGTGTGCCAGCCACGCTGTGAGGATGCAGTGATGTTGGACAAGTCCACCCGGGTCGCAACGGACACGTCGGGGAATCCCTGAGAGTCACTTTTGATTCAGGCGGGCGCGAGCGGCCAGCACGGCCTTCACATCCTCCAGGGTCAGGCCCAGGGGACGCACCGCGACGAGCACGTGGAAGAGCACGTCGGCGGCCTCCTCGGCGGCCCGGAGGGGGTCCGCGTCCGCGCAGGCGGTGACGAGCTCCGCGGCCTCCTCGCCCAGCTTCTTCAGGCGCAGGTTCCGGTCCGCCAGCAGGCGCCGGGTATAGCCAGGCTTCTCCCCTTCCGCCTGAGGGCCGGCGGCGCGCGAGGCCAGCGTCGCGTCCAGGTGCGCGAGCGCGTCCCAGCGGCCTTCACCGAAGCAGGTCTCCGCGCCGGTGTGGCACGCGGGGCCGGCCTTCCGCACGCGCGCGAGCACCGCGTCGCCGTCGCAGTCGGCGCGGAGCGAGATGACCTTCTGGGTGTTCCCGCTGGTGGCGCCCTTGTGCCACAGGCCGCGCGTTCGGGAGCGATAGTGCATCTCACCCGTGGCGAGCGTTCGCTCCAGCGCCTCGCGGTCCGCGTGCGCGACCATCAGGACGTCTCCGGAGCGCGCGTCCTGCGTCACCACGGTGACGAGGCCCTGGCCCTTGTCGAAGTTCAGCGCGGACAGGTCCAGCGTCATGGCCGGACTCCCGCGCCCAGCACCTCGCGCACGCGCGCCGCCAGCGCCGCGTTGGTGGCGATGCCGTCTCCGCCGAACGCCGTGCGCGCCCCCTTCCAGTCGGTGAAGACGCCGCCCGCCTCCTCGATGATGGGCTGCAGCGCCGCCGCGTCCCACGGCGACAGGCCCTCGTCCACCATGACCTCCGCGCGGCCGGTGGCGACCAGGAGGTAGCCGTAACAGTCCCCCCACGTGCGGGAGAGGGAGGCTTGACGGGACAGCTCGCGCCACGCGGCGCCCTTCGCGGGGTTCTGGAGGAAGCGCTCGTCGGTGACGAGCACCACGGCTTGGGACAGCGAGTCCTGCGCCGACACGCGCGTGGCGGAGCCGTTCCAGAAGCAGCCCAGGCCTGGAGAGGCGACGAGCAGTTCGTTCACCGCGGGGAAGTACGCGGCGCCCGCGAGGATGCGCTCGCCCTCGGCCACCGCGATGAGCGTGCCCCACAGCGGCACGCCCCGGATGAACGTCTTCGTGCCGTCGATGGGATCCAGGATCCACCGGCGCCTCGCGCCCGGCCGAGACTCGCCGAACTCCTCGCCCAGGATGCCGTCTTCCGGGAAGCGCTCCTCCAACCACTGGCGCGCGGTCCACTCGGCGGTGCGGTCCGCCACCGTCACGGGGGTTCCATCGCTCTTGGTGTCCACGGCGATGCCGCTGCGGAAGAACTCGCGCGCGACGTCACCGGCCTTGCGCGCCACGTCGGCGGCGGCCTGCATCAGATCTCTGGGGTCCACGGTCATGTCGAGCTCCGGATGGGAAGGCCGCTGTCGCGCAGCAGCGATTTCAGGGCACCCACCGTGGTGAGGCCGTCATGGAGGATGCCCGCCACCAGGGCGGCGTCCGCCGAGCCGAGGGTCAGGGCATCACGCACGTGCTCCGCGTGGCCCGCGCCTCCGGAGGCGATGACGGGGACCTCCACGGCCTCCGCCACCGCGCGGGTGAGGTCCAGATCGTACCCGGAACGCGCGCCGTCCCGGTCGATGCTGGTGAGCAACACCTCCCCCGCCCCGCGCCGGACGCACTCCTTCGCCCAGTCCACCGCGTCCAGGTTTGTGGGACGCCGGCCACCGTGCGTGTACACGCGGTAGCGCTCACCCTCCCGCTTCACGTCGATGCTGGCCACCACGCACTGGGCGCCGAAGCGCTGCGCGCAGCCGGTCAGCAGCTCCGGCGTGGCCACCGCCGCGGAGTTGATGCTCACCTTGTCCGCGCCTGCCCGCAGCGCCCGCCCCACGTCCTCCACCGTGCGCACGCCTCCGCCCACGGTGAGCGGGATGAACAGGCGCTCCGCCGTGCGCCGCACCAGGTCCCACAAGGTCTCACGCTCCTCGGCGCTCGCGGAGATGTCCAGGAAGGTCATCTCGTCCGCGCCGGCGTCTTCGTAGCGCCGCGCCAGCTCCACCGGATCGCCCACATCCCTCAGGCCCTCGAACCGCACGCCCTTCACCACGCGGCCGCCCTTCACATCCAGGCAGACGATGAGTCGGCGGCGGAGCATCACGTCACCTCCAGGGAGACGCTGCCCTTCATGCTGAAGACGACACCTGAGTCCACCATCGCGTCGCGCAGCGCGAGCCCCAGCGCCTTGAAGGCCGCCTCGGTGAGGTGGTGGCTGTCCCTGCCGCGAAGCACGCGCAGGTGAAGCGTGATGCGCGAGTGCTCGCAGAAGGAGCGCATCCAGTGCTCATACAGCCGGCTCTTCAGCGGTCCTCGGTAGTAGAAGCGTCCGCCGGCATCCAGGCAGGCCTGCACCAGCGCGTCGTCCATGGGCAGGGTGCGCTGGCCATAGCGCGCCGCGGTGGCGGGGATGATGCGCTGGACAGCGGTGCCCAGGGTGATGGCCACGTCCTCCATCAGGTGGTGCCGCAGGTCGCCCCGCGCGTGCAGCGTCAGGTCCAGGCCCGCGTAGCGCGCGAAGGTGGCGAGCATGTGATCAAGGAACTTGAGCCCCGTGTCCACGCGGGCCACGCCCGAGCCGCGCGCCAGCTCGACCTTGACCTGTGTCTCCTTCGTTTCCCGGACGACCCTGGTGCTCGTGCTCATTCCGTGAACTCCCGCGCGACCGCGCCCGCATCCAGCCGCCCTGTGTAAAGCGCCATGCCCACCACGGCCCCGTGCGCCCCGGCCTTCGCCAGCGCGCGCAGATCCTCCAGCGTCGTCACGCCGCCGGACGCGTACAGCCGGTGCCGGCTCGTGCGGACCACCTCCGCCATCAGCGGCAGGTCCACGCCCCCCAGCTGTCCCTCCTTGTGCACCGCCGTGACGAGCAGTCCCCCCAACGGCAACGGCTCCAGCGCGGCCAGCACGTCGTGGATGTCGCGCGCGCTGCCCGACGTCCACCCCCTCGTCACGACCTCGCGCTCCTTCACGTCCGCCGCGACCACCACCCGGCCCGGGAAGCGCTCCGCGACGCCGGTGAGCCACGCGAGGTCCTCGATGGCGCGAGTGCCGACGACGACCGAGGACGCGCCGCCCGCGAGCACCGCCTCCACGCGCGCGTCATCGCGCACCCCGCCGCCGACCGTGAAGGTGAGGCCCGGGGCATGGGACATGAGCCTCGCCAGCACGTCCGCGTTGGAGCCCTTGCCGAGCGCCGCGTCCAGGTCCACGACATGGAACGTGCGGAAGCCGAGCGCGAGCCATTGCTTCAAGGCGTCCAACGGGTCGTTCACGCGGACGCGCTCCGCGTCGTAGGAGCCTCCCACGAGCTGGACGCATGCTCCCTCCCGCAGGTCGATGGCCGGGATGGCGATCATGGTGCCACCTCTTGGAGGAAGGCCTGCACGAAGCGCACGCCCGCGCTTGAGGACTTCTCCGGGTGGAATTGCACGCCCAGCACGTTTCCCCGCCGCACGGAGGCAGGGAACCGGTCGCCTTCGTGGGTCGTCCACCCCACCACCTCGCGTGGCTCCACGGCGCGGCACGCATAGCTGTGCGCGAAGTACACGGTGGGCAGCCGCGTGGCCCCCAGCGCGCGGTCCTCCTCCACGTCGTTCCATCCCATCTGCGGCACGTGTCGAGCCGACAGCCGCGTCACGCGGCCCTGGAAGTAGCCCAGCCCCTGGCCCTCCCCCTCATCGCTCTCCTCGAAGAGCAGCTGCATTCCCAGGCAGATGCCCAGGCAAGGCAGTCCCGCGTCCAACGCCTGACGCATCGCCTCGCGGCCCGGGGCGAGCCGCGCCGCCGCCGCGCCGAACGCGCCCACGCCGGGCAGCACCAGGACGTCGGTGTCCAGCGCGCGCAGCGGATCCTCCCGCACCCGCACCTCCACGCCCGACCCGGTGGCCAGCGCCTTGGAGAGGGAGTGCAGATTGCCCGCGCCATAGTCGAACAGCGTCACGCGCATCACAGCACCTCCCGGAGTGCCTTCAGCGCCGATGCCATCAGGGGCCAGGGACCACAGCCGATGCGCAGCGCATCCCCCACGCCGGTCAGTCCCTCGAAGACCCGCACGTTCACGTGGCGCTCCCGCATCGCCTCCCCCACCCACGGGGCGCCCGGCAAGGGAACGAGGAGGAAGTTCCCTTCCGACGGCAATGGCTCCAGGCCCAGGGCCCGCAGGCCTCCACGCAGACGCTCGCGGTTCTCCACCGCCTCCGCCGCGCAGGCCTCCATCCACGGGACATCGTCCATCAGCGCGGACACCGCCACGGCCTCGCCCAGCGCCGTGTGCTTGTAGGGGCCCCGGGCCTTCTCCACCTCCGCCACCAGCGCGGGGGCACCGACGGCCCAGCCCACTCGCAGGCCGGCGAGCCCGAACGCCTTGGACATGGTGCGCGTCACCAGGACGTTGGGGCGCGTCCGCGCCAGGTCCATGAAGTCCCCTCCCCGCGTGAACTCCACATAGGCCTGATCGATGAGCACCACGCCCGGGGCCTGATCCACCAGCCGCTCCACCGCCGCGCGCGAGGCCACCGTCCCGGTGGGGTTGTTCGGCGTGCAGACGTAGAAGAGCTTCGCCCTCGTGGCGAGCAGCGCGTCCACGTCCAGGTCGTGATCCGGCCGCAGGGGAACGGGCACCGGGTTGAGTGCGCTCAAGCGGGCGAGCAGCGGCACCATCACGAACGTCGGATCCGGATAGGCCACCACGTCCCCCGGCTCCAGGAAGGCACGCAGCGCGCAATCGATGACGTCATCCGAGCCACAGCCCGTCGTCACGCACTCGGCCCC
This sequence comes from Corallococcus sp. Z5C101001, assembly GCF_007352635.1. Taxonomy (NCBI): domain Bacteria; kingdom Pseudomonadati; phylum Myxococcota; class Myxococcia; order Myxococcales; family Myxococcaceae; genus Corallococcus; species Corallococcus sp. Z5C101001. The sequence goes on along the minus strand of NZ_VKLU01000010.1, from coordinate 318,069 downwards.
GACGCCCGCGTACCCGGCCACGGCGCGCTTCAGGTCCGGGGCATAGCCCGCGGGGTACCTCGCGAGACGATGGAGGCCTTCCTCGCGCAACACGCGCTCCGCGGACGGCGGCGCGCCGAAGAGGTTGGTGTTGTCACTGAGGTCCACCCGGCAAGGCTTCTTCGCCGGCGAGTACAGCGGGATGTCCCGATACGTTTCGCGGAAGGGAATCACGACAGCCTCCAGGCCCGCGCCGCGGCCGCGTGGGCGAACAGGCCCTCGCTGTCCGCCAGCGTTCCTACGTCCTCCGCCATCGCCGCGGCGGCCTCGGGAGTCACCCGTTGCCAGGTGGTCCACCGATAGAAGTCCAGCACGCTCAATCCTGAGTACGCCCGGGCCAGCCCGGACGTGGGCAGCACGTGGTTCGCGCCCGTGAGGTAGTCCCCGAAGGCCACCGACGCGCGCTGCCCCACGAACACGGTGCCCGCGTTGCGCACCCGCGCCAGGTCCGCCGACGGCGTGGACGTCGCGAGCAGCAGGTGCTCCGGGGCGAAGTCCGCGACGAAGGGCCACGCCTCCTCCAGGGAGTCGAGGCGCAGCACCGCCCCCCGGCTGCCCAGCGCCGAACGAATGATGTCGCCCCGCCGCGCGGTTCGGGCCTGCTGCTCCACCGCGTCCCTCACGGCCTGCGCGAGCGACGCGCCCAGGACCAACGCCACGCAGCAGGCCTCCGGGTCGTGCTCGGCCTGGGCCAGCAGCTCGCGCGCCACCGCGGCGGGACGGGCGCTCGCATCCGCCACCACGAGGATTTCACTGGGGCCCGCGGGCGCGTCGATAGCGACCGCGTCCACCACCTGGAGCTTCGCGGCGGCGACGTACGCATTGCCCGGACCGACGATGCGATCCACTCGGGGGACACGCTGCGTGCCGTAGGCCAGCGCGGCCACCGCGCCCGCTCCGCCCAGCGCGAAGACCCGGTCCGCCCCCGCCAGCGCCGCGGCCGCGAGCACGCCCGCGCTCGGCTGACCGTCCGGCCCGGGCGGAGAGCAGACGATGACTTCGCCCACGCCCGCGACCCTGGCGGGGACCACGCCCATGAGCACGCTGCTCGGGTATGTCGCGCGGCCACCGGGTGCGTAGACGCCGACCCTGCCCAGCGGATCCGGCCGTCGGCCCACGACCACGCCTGGCTCTATCTCCACTTCCGTCGCCTGGGGCCGCTGCGCCGCATGAGCCCGAGCGATGTTGCGCGCCGCGCGAGTCAGGGCTCCGCGCACGGCCGGAGGAAGGGCCTCCAGCGCCGCGTCCCATCGCGAGCGCGGCACCTCCAGCGCGGTGAGTTCCACGCGGTCGAACTCCCGAGCGAAGTCGAAGAGGGCACGGTCGCCCTCCACTCGAACCCGAGCGATGAGTGCCTGGACGCGGGTGGCGACTTGAGAGTCCGCGTCCCCCGTGCGTGCCATCAGCTGGCGTCGCGCATCGGGAGCAAGGTCGGACAACGCGCCCTGGAACTTGAGGACCGGGGCGCTCATGCCAGCTCCCTCTCGGACCGTGTGGCACGGGGCTTCCCGCGGTCCCGTGCGCGGAGCCCTCCGGGCTCGTGAACGCGGGCTGTCATGCCCTGTTCCTTTTCGATGCACGTGATGAGGAAGCTCCGGCCGCCCCTCGACTGAAACACACAGGATTCGGGAACGCAGGCGGTCATGCCTCACCTCTCGCGATGCACGTGACGAGGAAGCTCCGGCCCGTCTCGGACTGAAGCACACAAGACTCGTGAACACAGGCCGTCATGGCTCGCCTCGCTTGATACATGTGACAAGGAAGCTCCGACCGCCGCTTGGCTGAAACGGACAGGACTCGTGAACGCACGGGGTCATGCCGCGCTCCTCTCGGTGAACGTGGCGAGGAAGCTCCGGACGGTCTTCGGCGGGGGCACCCTGGACTCGAGGACGGGGGCGCTCATGCCATCAGCCTCTCGATGCGCGTGACGAGGATGCCCTGGCCGCCCAGGGCCTTCAGGGCATTGACCGTGCGGTAGATGGTCCGGGACGAGACCACGGCGTGCACCGCGACGAAGTTGCCTCCATCCATCACATCCACCACCGTCGGTCCGTTGAGGCCCGGCAGCACCTCGCGCACCTGCTCCAGCGAGGTCTTCGGAACGTTGGCCATGAGGTAGCGCCGCCCCCGCGCCGCGAGCACCGACCCCAGCGCCTGCGTCAGCTCCTCCAGCGCGCGCCGCGCCACCTCGCCATTGCGCGGGCACGCCACCAGCCGGGCGCTGGACTCCAGGACGGTGGCCACCTCGCGCAGGCCGTTCATCTTCAACGTCGACCCCGTGGAGGTGAGGTCCACCACGATGTCCGCGATGCCCAGGTGCGGGGCGATCTCCGCCGCGCCGCTCACCGGCACCACCGTCACCCGCTGCCCGCGCTGCTGGAAGTAGGCCTGCGTCAGCCGCGGGAAGCAGGAGGCCACCCGCGCCCCGTCCTTCACGTCCTCCGCGCGGACGATGCGGCTGTCGTCGCGCGCCGCCACCACCAACCGGCAGCGGCCGAACTCCAGGTCCATCAACGACTCCAGCTCGCGCCCCGCCTCGCTCACCAGGTCCCACCCGGTGACGCCGGCCTGCGCCGCGCCATCCGCGACGAACTCCGGGATGTCCTGGGCGCGGACGAAGATGGCCTCGAACTCGCCGCCCAGCGACGCGGTCAGTGCCCGCTCGCCGCGCGCGCGCACCTCCAGGCCCGCGTCGTTGAACAGTTCGCGCACTTCCTCGGACAGACGTCCTTTGTTCGGCAGGGCAATCTTCAACATGGGGGGCTCGAGGGACTGCGGTGGCGGAAACGAAAAAAGGCCCGTCCTGGGGGGACGGGCCTTCGGTCACTGCGGGCATCTGCCGGAAGTGGGTGCGTTCTAGTGCGTCACCCAGGCATGCGCGCGGCGATCGGTCCCGTCATGGGCCGGCCGATGATGCGCATGGTGGTGATGCAGACAGGAGGAACGCACGACCCTAGGGTTAACGACAGGCCCCCCCGGCGTCAAGTCACCCCCAGTCGCACCCTGTCTTGAGGCTTGCAAACCCGCGCATGCTTGAGCACAAGCGGCGCATGGCGACCTCCGACGTTCTCGTGGTGGGCGGTGGCGTGATGGGCTGCGGCATCGCGCTGCGGTTGCGGCAGGCCGGTGCGCGCGTGACCGTGCTGGAGCGCTCCATCCCCGGCGCCGAAGCCTCCAGCGCCGCGGGCGGAATCCTCGCCCCGCAGTGGGAGTCCGACGGCCCCGGCCCCTTCTTCGAGCTGTGCCTGCGAAGCCGCGCCCTCTATGGCGCCTTCGCCTCCGAGCTGCGTGAGCTGTCCGGCGTGGACATCGCCTACCGGCCCTGCGGCCTCCTGCGCGTCGCATTCGACGAAGCGGATCTCCACCACGTGGAGTCCACCGTGGCCTGGCAGCACGCCTTGGGGCTGCGCGCGGAGCTGCTGGACGGCAAGGCCGCGCGCGAGTTGGAGCCCCACCTGACACCGCGGGCCCAGGGCGCCGCGCACTTCCCGGATGATCATCAGGTCGACAACCGGCTGCTCGTGCGCGCGCTCACCATGGCCGCCGCGCGCGTGGGCGCGGTGTTCAAGAGTGGATACGTGCGCGGCGTGGTGCACGAGCAAGGCCGCGCCGTGGGCGTGGACCTGGACGGAGAGGTGCTGCGCGCCGACGCGGTGGTCCTGGCGGCGGGCTCGTGGTCGTCCCTGGTCCAGGGCGCGGGCGTGTCGGCGCAGGCGGTGCGCCCGGCGCGCGGACAGATGGTGCAGTTGCAGACGCGCCTGCCCCTGCTGGAGCGTGTCGTCACCTCCGCCAAGGGTTACCTGGTGCCGCGCGCGGACGGGCGGATCATCGCGGGCAGCACCATGGAGCACGTGGGCTTCGACAAGCAGGTCACGGCGGCGGGGCTCGCGCGGATCCTCGACATGGCGCTGGAGCTGTGCCCCGACCTGGGGAGCGCACCGGTGACGGAGACGTGGGCCGGCTTCCGGCCGTGGACCCAGGACGCGCTGCCGTACATCGGCGAGGGCCCCATGCCCGGCCTCTTCCTGGCCACGGGCCACTTCCGCAATGGCATCCTCCTCGCCCCCATCACCGCGAAGCTGCTCGCACAGGCCGTGTTGGGAGAGAAGCCCTCCGTGGACCTCGCCCCGTTCCGCTACGACCGCGGGACAATTGCGCACGGCTGAAGCGCCGCCCACCCGCCCTACCTCCGACGGTGGGGAATGCGGACAGAACGGGAGAAGTTTTCCTGGAAGCCAGGGCTCGCACCCCACCCTGGATGGCAGGGAGGCGAGGGGGTGATGATTTCTCGCACTCGTTCGCCTTTAATCCCTGGAAACCTCTAGAATCTTCCGCCGTGGAAGCCATCCCCCCCGCCCCGCCCAGAATCCTGATCGTCGACGACGACGATTCCGTTCGCGACGTCATCTCCGTGCTCCTCCGCGAGGAGGGCTACAACTGCGTCGCCGCCAATGGCGCCGAGATGGCGCTCGACATCGCGGGTGAAGAAGAGACGCCGCTCGTCATCAGCGACATGAAGATGCCGGGCCGCGACGGGTTGTGGCTCCTGGAGAACCTGCGGGAGCGGCTGCCGGACACGTCGGTCATCATGCTCACCGGCTACGGCGACACCGAGTCCGCCGTGGACTGTCTGCGCCGGGGCGCGGTGGACTACCTGCTCAAGCCACCCAAGCTCACCGACCTGATCCGCGCCATCGAGCGCGCGCTCGCCAAGCGGCGCATCGAGATGGCGCGCAAGCGCTACCAGAAGAAGCTCGAGGGCAAGGTGCGCGACCGCACCGCCGAGCTGCGCAGCGCGCTGCACAACATCGCCAACACGTACCAGAACACGCTGCTGGCGCTGGTGGCGGCCCTGGACGCGCGCGAGCACGAGACGAGCGACCACTCACAGCGCGTGGTCAGCTACACGAGCGCCATCGCCAGCCGGATGGGCATCCGCGGCAAGGAGATGGAGGAGATTGGCCGCGGGGCGCTCTTGCACGACATCGGGAAGATTGGCGTGCCGGACGCGGTGCTGCTCAAGCCCGGCAAGCTCACCCCCGACGAGTGGCTGGAGATGCGGCGTCATCCGGAGATCGGCTTCCAGATGATCCAGAACATCCCCTTCCTCTCCACCCCGGCGGACATCGTCCTGTCGCACCAGGAGCGGTTCGACGGCGCGGGCTACCCCCGCAACCTCCAGCGCAATGAGATCCACATCGGCGCGCGCATCTTCGCGGTGGCGGACACGCTGGACGCGATGACGAGCGACCGGCCGTACCGCAAGGGCACGACGTTCGCCAACGCCATCCAGGAGATCAAACGCTGCGCCAACACCCAGTTCGATCCGGACGTGGTGAAGGCGTTCCTGGACATCGGCGAGGAGGGCCTGATCCGCATCAAGAAGGAGATGGCCGAGAAGAAGCTCAACCCCATGCAGGCCGCCGCCGACGCCGCCGAGGCCGAATCCGAGCTGGCGCGGCTGACCGACCTGGATGACGAGACGGACTCGCCGCCCGTGGGCACGACCGCCAGCGCATCCGCGCCCCACGGCGCGCCGCCGGTCGCCATCCGTTCAGCGTCAGGCACCGAAGGCTGAGCCCCGGCCGGGGAGCGATGTGCGCTCCCACGCGGGTTGTTATCCATGAAGGCGGAAGGCTCCGTCATGACCGCCCCCCTGCCCGCTCCTGATCCGCTCGCTCCGCCGCTCGCTGACGCGCAGGGGCGGCGCATGACCTACCTGCGGCTGAGCATCACGGACCGCTGCAACTTCCGCTGCTCCTACTGCTCGCCGGCCTCATGGGGCGGCAAGAAGGACCTGCTGGACGCGGGGGAGTTCGAGCGCATCGTCTCCGTCTTCGCGCGCATGGGCATCCGCCGCGTGCGCCTGACGGGGGGCGAGCCGCTCGCCCGGCCGGACATCCTCGACATCGCCCGGAAGCTGGGCGCCGTTCACGGCGTGGAGCACCTGGCCATCACCACCAATGCCAGCCGCCTGGAACCCCTGGCCGTGCCGCTGCGCGAGGCGGGCGTCACCCAGCTCAACCTGAGCCTGGACACGCTCTCCCCGGAGACCTTCCGCCGCATCTCCAAGCAGGGCGACTTCGCTGCGGTGCTGCGCGGCATCGACGCGGCGGCGGGCGCGGGCTTCCAGTCGCTGAAGCTCAACGTCGTGGTGCTCCGCGGCATCAACGACGCGGAGGTGCCCGCGCTGGTGTCCTTCGCGCACGCGCGCGGCATCACCCCGCGCTTCATCGAGCTGATGCCCTTTGGCCAGGGCACGCCCGTTCCCACCGCGGAGCTGCTGGAGCGCCTGGCGGCCACCGGATGGGTGCTGACGGAGGAGCCGCCGGAGAGCGCCGCCTCGCCGACCTCCGGGCCCGCGCGCTACTGGCGCACGGACAGCGGGCGGGTGGGCTTCATCTCCCCGCTGACGCAGAACTTCTGCGGCGGGTGCAACCGGGTGCGGGTGGCGTCCAATGGAGACCTGCGCAGCTGCCTGGGAGGCAGGGCGCAGGCGCCATTGCACCAGCTCATCCGGGGCGGGGCCACCGACGCGGAGCTGGCCCTGGCCGTGCGCCGCGCGCTGGGGGACAAGCCGGAGGGGCACCGTTTCACGGAGGCCGGAAACGGCGCCACGCTCCTGCCCATGATGGGCATTGGCGGCTGAGGACTACTTCACCAGCCGGAGGTTGACGGGGTAGCGGTAGATCTGGCCCTCGTTCGCCTTGATGCCGCCGATGATGCTGAACACCAGCGACGTCACCGCGACGAGCGGCATCAGGATGAGGCCCACGCCCACGCACATCAGGATGCCGGAGACGACCATCGCGATCAGCGAGGTGATCTGGAAGTTGAGCGACTCCACCGCGTTGCCGCGGACGAAGGAGGACTCCTTGCCCTTGGTCAGCATCAGGAAGAGCGGCACCGCCCAGCCCAGGAAGCCCGCGCCCACCACGAGGCCGGCGATGGCGCCCAGGTGGGCCATCATCCCCATCATCCGTTCATCCGAACTCGCCGTGGGCGAGCCCGTGATGAACGAGCCGAACTGCTGATCCTCGCGCTGCTGGGGGTCCATGTCCATGAGAGCCCTTCCGGGAGTCAAAGGGAGCGCGACAGAGCGCGCCCCGATGGCACGCACCATGGCACGCCGTGTCGGGGGCTGTCATCCAGTGGACAGGGGCCGCGCCAGGAGGCCCCCGCCCGCCGGCTGGCTTCAGCGGTACAGCTCGCTGCCAGCCTTCTTGAATTCCTCGCTCTTCTCTTTCATCCCCTGCTCCAGCGCCTGCGTTTCGTTGACGCCCACCTTGTCGGCGTACTCGCGCACGTCCTGGGTGATCTTCATGGAGCAGAAGTGCGGGCCGCACATGGAGCAGAAGTGCGCGACCTTGGCGCCTTCGGCGGGGAGCGTCTCGTCGTGGAAGGCGCGGGCGCGCTCGGGGTCGAGCGACAGGTTGAACTGATCCTCCCAGCGGAACTCGAAGCGAGCCTTGGACAGGGCGTTGTCGCGCGCCTGGGCGCCCGGGTGGCCCTTGGCGAGGTCCGCGGCGTGCGCGGCGATCTTGTACGTGATGACGCCTTCCTTCACGTCATCGCGGTCGGGCAGGCCCAGGTGCTCCTTGGGCGTCACGTAGCAAAGCATCGCCGTGCCGAACCAGCCGATCATCGCCGCGCCGATGCCGCTGGTGAAGTGGTCGTAGCCGGGCGCGATGTCCGTGGTGAGGGGCCCCAGCGTGTAGAAGGGCGCCTCGTGGCACACGGCGAGCTGCTTGGTCATGTTCTCCTGGATGAGGTGCATGGGGACGTGGCCGGGGCCTTCGATCATCACCTGCACGTCGTGCTTCCAGGCCACCTTCGTGAGCTCGCCCAGCGTCTCCAGTTCGCCGAACTGCGCGGCGTCGTTGGCGTCGGCGATGGAGCCGGGGCGCAGGCCGTCACCCAGGCTGAAGCTGACGTCGTACGCCTTCATGATCTCGCAGATCTCCTCGAAGTGCGTGTAGAGGAAGTTCTCCTGGTGGTGGGCGAGGCACCACTTGGCGAGGATGGAGCCGCCGCGGCTGACGATGCCGGTGAGGCGCCTGGCGGTGAGCGGGACGTACTGAAGGCGCACGCCGGCGTGGATGGTGAAGTAGTCCACGCCCTGCTCGGCCTGCTCGATGAGGGTGTCGCGGAAGATGGCCCAGGTGAGCTCCTCTGCCTTGCCGTTGACCTTCTCCAGTGCCTGGTAGATGGGCACGGTGCCGATGGGGACGGGCGCGTTGCGGAGGATCCACTCGCGCGTCTCGTGGATGTTGCGGCCGGTGGACAGGTCCATGACGGTGTCCGCGCCCCAGCGGATGGACCAGACCATCTTCTCCACCTCCTCCTCGATGGAGGACGTGACGGCGGAGTTGCCGATGTTGGCGTTGATCTTCACCAGGAAGTTGCGGCCGATGATCATCGGCTCCAGCTCCGGGTGGTTGATGTTGGCGGGGATGATGGCCCGGCCCCGGGCGATCTCCTCGCGCACGAACTCCGGTGTGATCACGCGCGGGATGGCGGCGCCCCAGGAGTGGCCAGGGTGCTGGGCGGCGAGGGACGCGTCCAGCTTCTGGTTCTCACGCACGGCGACGTACTCCATCTCCGGCGTGATGATGCCCTTGCGGGCGTAGTGCATCTGGCTGACGTTGCCGCCCGCCTTCGCGACGCGGGGCTTGCGGATGTGGTTGAAGCGCAGGCCGGCGAGGCGCGGATCGGCTTCACGGGCGCGGCCGTACTCGGAGGTGATGCCGGCCAGCTCCTCCGTGTCGTTCCGGGAGCGGATCCAGTTCTCGCGCAGCGCGGGCAGGCCGCGACGCAGGTCGATGTCCGCGGCCGGGTCCGTGTAGGGGCCGCTGGAGTCGTAGACGTGGACGGGGGGGTTGGCCGTCTCGGGGCCCGCGTGGCCGTGGTGGCGCGTGGGCGTCTGGGAGATCTCGCGCAGGGGGACGCGGATGTCGGGGTACAGGGACCCCGGCACATGGACCTTGCGCGAGGCGGGAAGCGGGCCGCGGCTGATCCCCTCCAGCACCTTCCCGTCGACCTTCAGGCTCTTGGACGCTCCACTCATCGGACGACTCCTCGTGAGAACGGACGGGAGTCGGGACGGGCCAGGAGCACCCACACCGCTTCCCTCCGCCGGTACTAACCGGTTCAGGTTCAAAGGGTCGGGCGCGGCCACGCGTCCGTCTCAGCCCCCTTCCGGAGGCGCCCCTAGCGAATGGGGAGCGGTGTAGCGCAGGGGGGAGCGGGCTTCAACCCGCGCGCGCAGTGGACCCAGGCCAGTGGACGCGTGACGGCCCTGCGGGGAGGGACGAAGGACCCGCCAAGGACCTCATGCTCGCGCTCCGACTGGGCGATGCGAGCGTTCTCCGATGGCGTACGGCTATGCTCATCACCAGCCGGTCGGGGACAATGCTCGGAAGGCAACGATGGAGCGCGCAGCCAGATGCGAAGAGATAGTCAAACGCCCGTGCATGGCCTGGCTCGACGACCTCGGCACGGCAAGGCCAACAGGCCTACTCTCATGCAACACATGCATGCATCGACCCTGGGAGTCGTCTGCCTTCTTCTGTTCGCTACGAGCGCGCGTGGCCAATCGCTCTGGATGACCGAGCATCTTGCCAACAATTGCGAATACGAAGCGGCCTTGGCGAGCTGGTCCATGGCACCGGCCGATGTGCGCGGTTCGTTTGACAGCCGGCTTCTCAAAGCAAGGATCCTGATTCAGCTCGATCGCGGCGCGGATGCGGTTTCCGAACTCTCGACGCTGCGAAAAGAGGCATCGGAGAAGCGCATGGCTGAAGTCCTGCTAGCGCTCGGGCTGGCACAGAGTTCGGCTCGGATGTTTCGTTCAGCTGAGACCACGCTGCGCGCCGCGCGAGAGAAAGGGGCGGACACTGATTTGGTGGATGCCGCGATTGCGGAGGTGTGGCTTTCCAGCGGGCGGAAGGGGGAGGCGGAAGCGCTCCTGCGCCAGGTCTTGCGCCGTGCTCCCGACATGGCGGGACCCATGCTGAACCTCGCCGCGCTCAGGGCGGCAGAAGGAAACGTCACGGAGGCTGCCGCGTTGATTCGGTTTGCCTGGGCTTTGGGCTATCAGAACCCGACGGAACTTCGCAAAGCGCCAGAGTTTGAGCGAGTGCGTGCGCTCGGCCTGATCAACGACCTGATCTCAACACCCTCCAGGCGGTGTCGAATCTACTGAATCGCGGGTGTGCCGCACCCGTGCGTCCGAGATCCGATACGCTTCCGAACATGCTCAGGCATCGTTCAGGCGGTTGGTTCTTCGTCACAGGACTCCTCGTGGGAGGGCTGCTCACCTATGGCTTCTTCTATGGAGTGGAGGCGCTCTTCTGGGGACAGCCTGTCGCCGTGAGGTTGCGTTCGGACCGCGCGTTGTCCCAGTTCTCGTCTCGCCCGGACGCGAGCCGCCCAAGTGAGCGATTAGGCGGACTCCAGGCGGGAACGCAGGGCCTTCTCTGGTCGCGGGGCTCGGTCCGTAGACTCCGTATCGAGTCCCAGTGGGTTGAACCCGGACAGCCCAAAGACATGGATTTCCTCCCGAAATGAACTGTGATTGACAATAGATTTCCGTCACCCTGACAGGGGGCTTGATTCACGCGAGCACTGGGATTGACCGGGGTGTCCTTGCTCTAACTCGGCTCGGTTCGAAGGGCAGGCACCGGAACCTTCCGGGTCGCCAAAGCCCCGCGCAGCACCTTCTCCGTCCACTCGAGTTCCTCCTGGGAGAGATCCATCCCCAGAAGCTCGGTTCCCTGGTCGTGATCAATGACAATGCCCCGGCCTCGTCGGGAGACATCGGTCCTTGCGTCTCGCAGGTCGATGTCCTGGATGCGCGAGGCCGGGAGCCGCAGGACCTTCCTCCTCCGCCACGGTCCGTGGTGTGTCAACTCAAGGCCCCGAGACGACACGTTGAGGGTACAGCCGCTGGTGGCCATCCAGGCTACGCGCCACAGCATGAGGGCGCCGCAGCTGACGAAGATGGCCGTGGCAATCAACGGCACCGTCGAGAAGAACCATTGGGGGCCGAACGCCCGCCGCAACTGCACCCCCAGGAAGAGGGGCCCACCCAGGCCAATGAGCACGGCGAAGGCGCCCTGCCCCGCGTAGGTGGGCTGCCATCCGCACGGGGGCAGCTCCACCGTCAAGCCCCGAGCCCCCTGGGTAAAGCGGATGTCGCTGCCGTAAGGCAGGTCCGGGATGCCTTTCTCCGTGAGCGGCGCCTCCTCCAGGCGCGCGGTCACGGCGCGGCTGTGCCCCCCTTCCACGCTCAGCCCCAGCCCGAGGAACCGTGAGACAGCCTGCGCAAGCTCCAAGGCCTCCTCCCGATCATCGCTGTGGGACAGGACGACGACCGTCGTGGGCGACTTCAGCGCCACGGAATAGACCTTCTCGAAGAGCGGGCCATCCGTGGCGGGCGACCGACCGCGCATGACGAGTGCCACCGACGTGAAGGGCTCCAGGGGCTGCGTCTGCCCGCCCAGCTCCCTGTAACCGGTGCGGCGCCACAGGGTGCGTGTCTCCAGGTTCAGCAACACCTTCCACCGAGAACCCAGATGGTGAGCAGCCGCGACGCCCAGAGCCAGCATCAGGAACCAGAGCTGCCAGTCGCCGGAGAGAAAGCCCGTCACCCAAGAGATCAACGGGAACGCCACGGCCGCCAGGAGCGCCCCCCTCGACAGCCACCCATCGATGGAGCGGACCTCGTGCTCGATGGTCAGGAAGGGGCCTGAGATGGACCAACGGTGGGATCCGCAGCGCATTCCCCGCAGGTTAAAGCCCCAAGGCCTACGGCGAAAGCTCGGAGGGCGAAGGACGCCCATGCACGACAAGTCACTCAGCATGGACGGCCTCCGGCTCACACCTTCACGGTCTTCACCAGGAGCAGCTCGCGCACCCGCGTCCCTGTGAGCGCGAATACCGCGATTCAGCGCTTGGAGTTCTTTTCGATTTGAGGAGGGACGCGAAGAGTGTCGCGCTGATGGTCATCCCCTCGCCGGAGGCGGATGATCAGCCAGATGATTCCTCCAACCCCGCCAACAACCCAGAGGACAAACCACCAACTGATGCTAGCGGGCATCAAACCGATAACGTGCGAGGGTTTGCGAAAGTAATCCAAGAAATCTTCCAGCATTGCGTCCCTCCTGCTTACACTTTCACGGTTTTCACCAGCGGCAGTTCGCGCGCGCGGGTCCCCGTGAGCGCGAACACGGCGTTGGCCAGGGCCGGCGCCACCGGGGGCACACCGGGCTCGCCGATGCCTCCGGGGCGTCCGTCGCTGGGGATGATGTCGACGTGGATCTTCCGAGGTGCCTCCGCGATCCGCGCCAGCCGGTAGTCCCGGAAGTTGCTCTCCACCGTGGCGCCGTCCTTCATCGTGATGGCACCGTAGAGCCCCAGGCTCAGGCCGAACACCACCGCACCTTCCATCTGCGCACGCACGCGCTCCAGGTTCACGATGGTGCCCGCATCCGCGACGATCCAGGCCTCGTCCACTCGGATGCGCTCGCTCGCGTCCTTCACCACCGACACCACCACCGCCACGTACGTCAGGAAGCTGCGGTGCGCCGCCAGTCCCAGCGCCCTTCCCTGCTGCTTGCGCTCGTCCCAGCGCGCGAGCCCCGTCACCCTCTCAATCACCCGCCGCAGCCGCGCCGTGTCCACCGGGTGCTCGTCCAGTGACTGCCCATAGTTCGGCACCTTCGCCACGCCCAGGTCCTTCGGCGTCACGATCCGCGACGGCCCCAGCACCTCCAGCAACGTGTCACGCGGATCCGTTCCCCGCTCGTGCGCCAGCTCGTCGATGAAGCTCTGCACCGCGAACGCGTGGTAGATGTTCGCCACGGAGCGCAGCCAGCCGATGCGCGTGTGCGCTCGCGCCTCGCAGTTCTCCATCCGGATGTCCGGGATCGCCAGCGGCAGGTCCGTGATGCCCTGCCCCATCTCTCCGTCTCCCGCGAAGGTCGCGTCCGCGAACGTCGAGCCAATGGGCGGGAACGCGATGCGCTGGTGCCACGCCACGACCTTGCCCTGCTCATCCAGGCCCGCCTCCAATCGCTGCGCGCTCGTGGAGTGGTAGTAGTCGTGGCGCACGTCGTCCTCGCGCGTCCACTGCAACCGCACCGGCGCCCCCACCGCCTTCGCCACCAGCGCCGCCTCCACCACGTAGTCCGGCTTTGACTTGCGGCCGAACCCGCCCCCCAGCAACGTCACGTGCACCGTCACCTTCGACGGGTCCATGCCCAGCGCCTTCGCCACCTCGCTGCGCGCCGCCTGAGGATTCTGCGTCGTCGCCCACACCTCGCAGGCGCCGTTCTCCACCCTCGCCACCGCCGCGGGCGGCTCCATCGGCGCGTGCGCCAGGTGCGGCGTGGTGTAGGTCGCCTGAACCCGCTTCGCCGCCTTCGCCAGCGCGCCCTCCGCGTCACCGACGTTGCGCACCACCTTGCCCGGCTTGCCGATCACCTCCAGCAACTGCTCGCGGTACGCCGCCGAGTCGTAGCTCGCGTTGTCCCCGCCCTCCCACGTCACCTCCAGCGCCGCGCGGCCTCTCATCGCCGCCCAGGTGTGGTCCGCCACCACCGCCAGTCCGCCCAGCGGCTGGAACAGGAAGGGCTTCGTCGCGGCCGGCAACTCCACCACCTGCCGCACCCCCGGCACCGCCAACGCCTTCGTCGCGTCGTAGCGGGCGACCCGGCCCCCCGCGACGGGCGGGCGCGCGATGACCGCCGTGCGCATCCCCGGCAACACCACGTCCGCGCCGAACACCGCGCGCCCCGTCACGATGTCCGGCCCGTCCAGCAGCGGCAGCTCCTTGCCCAGATGCTTCAGCTCGCTCCGGGGCCGCAGCGTCACCGCGTCCTTCTTCGGCACCTTCAGCTTCGCCGCGTCGGAGGCCAGCTCTCCGAACTTCAACACCCGCGAGCCCCCCTTGTGGAACACCGCGTGGTCGCGCGCCTCACACTCCGCCGGATCCACCTTCCAGCGCTTCGCCGCCACCGCCACCAACATCGTGCGCGCTGTCGCTCCCGCGTAGCGCAGGTCATCGAAGATCTTCCGCACGCTGCTGGAGCCGTCCGTGTTCTGGTCTCCGTAGGCCGCGTCGCCGTCACCCTGGACGACCTTCACGTGGGCCATGTCCGCGCCCAGCTCGTCCGCGATCAGCACCGGCAGCGAGCTGCGCACGCCCTGCCCCATCTCCGAACGGTGACAGACGATCGTCACCACCCCGTCCGGTGCCACGTGCACGAAGACGTTCGCCCGCAGGCCCTCCGTGGGTACCGCGGGCAGCGACGTGGGCATGGGCGCAGCATGCGCTCTCGCGGGCAGCACCACTTCCAGGCCCAGGCCCGCCGCCACCAGCCCCATTCCTTCAAGCACCGAACGGCGCGACAGACGGATGCGGATGTCTTCCATGGTCGGCGTCCTCACTCGGTCGGCAGTCCCGCCGCCTTCTTCACGGCGGCGCGGATGCGCGTGTACGTCCCGCAGCGGCACAGGTTGCCCGCCAGCGACTGATCGATCTCCGCGTCGGTGGGCTTCGGCTTCTTCGCCAGCAACGCCGCCGCCGTCATGAGCTGCCCCGCCTGACAGAAGCCACACTGTGGCACCGCCAGCTCCACCCATGCCTTCTGCAAGGGGTGCGAGCCATCCGGCGACAGCCCCTCGATGGTCATCACCTCGCGGCCCTCCGCCCGGCGCACCGGCGTCACGCAGGAGCGCACCGCCGCCCCGTCGATGTGCACCACGCACGCGCCGCAGAGCGCCTGGCCACAGCCATACTTCGTCCCCGTCAACGTCAAGACGTCGCGCAGCGCCCAGAGCAGCGGCATCTCCGGATCCACGTCGAGCTCGTGCTCGGTTCCATTCACTCGCACCCGGATGCTCACGGTCGGCTCTCCTCGCGCGGGCACTCCGCGCCGTCCTTCACCCACGCTGCCACCAGCGCCCCGAACTCCGCCTGCGTTCCCGGCGCCGGCACCCGGTCCGCTCCGGGCTTCCACCCCCAACCCACCAGCTCGTCGTGCGCGGAGTGCTCCACCAGCTCCGCCAGGCTCCTGCCCCCGTTGCGGGCCGGATCCTTCAGCTGCTCGCACAACGCACGGGGCGTTCGCCCCTGCCACGCCATCACCCGGGGCGCCAGATGCCACTGGGGCGCACCGGGGATCCGCGCCAGCCGTGCGTTGCGGTCGTGATGACACGACGTGCACTCCAGGCCCGGCACGCCCTGGTCGTGGGAGCCTCGCGCCACTGGCGGGTCGTGCACCTGGAAGGCGTCTCCCTGCAACGGGCTGTCTCCCGCGGGATGACAGTTGACGCACCGGGGATGCAGCATCACCCGGCTCGCCTCCAGGAACAGCGCGCGCGAGCGTTCCTTCGTGTCCTCGATGGCGGCGAAGACCGCCGGAGCACGGAGCGCCTGGGGCTCCACGGCGGGCAACGGCTCCGCGACCGCGTGTTTCGCGCGGCCTCCACACCCCGCGCCGAACATGAGCGCCAGCGTCACCCCCGCCGCACCCGCGCCCAGCACGACTCCCAGTGCCTTCGAGCGAAGACTCATCGTGCCCCGTCCATCCTTTCGGCCAGAGGTCGCACCCGCCGCACTCCTCGACGGGCCGGACAGGCCATGTTGCCCAGGCCAACCCTCTAGGAGCCTGACAAAAAGCCGCATGGCCCGTGAAGCGTTTCTTCAGGATGGGAGAGAAAGCCGAAGACGCCCCCTCGCCATCCATGCCACGGCGGACCTCGTGAACCCTCCGCGTCCGCCCGAGACGGCGAGCGGGCTACCTGCCAGGGCCTCGGGAAGCTCCCTGGCCAGCGCCGCGGCGGCGCGCGGGCTCCGACCTCGGACGGACCGCATGAAAGCACGGCGGGAGGAATGCCCGCTGTGTCTTGCTGACACGGACCTCCAGCGGGATTGACGGAATGTCTTTCGGGGCCGACTCGAGCGCCGCGCAAGTGCGCGGAATCGCATGCAAGAGGCATTGGAACGGCGTGTGTATTGGGAAGCGCGCAAGGAGATTGCCCGCCATGCGCCAGAGCCCCGCGTCGTCCGTGTTCTCCCTCACCCGCCTCTTCGTCGAGCAGAGCGCCCGCTGGAAGCTGCGCGAGGAGGTCATCGCCTTCATCCTCGAGTTCGGCACCCCCGCACGCGCTTGCGGCGCCACCCACATCACCGTGCACGAGCGCGACCTGCCCTGGAGCCTGCGGGATTCATCGCTCGCGCGGCAGGCGCGCGGGTGGATCCTCATCCTCAATGACGAAGATCGCCTCCTCACCTGCTACCGCCGCCAGGACGCCTCGCGCTTCCTGCGGCAGAAGCCCAAGCGTCGCCCCGCCGGAGTGATCCGGGGCCGCGAGGACTTCCTGCGCGGCCTCCAGTTCGCTCCGGCTTGATTCAGTCGAGCCCCGCCTTGCCCACGGCCCAGTAGGCCTTCACCTTGGGCGTGGCGCGCTCGCCATCGCCTCGCAGGCGCGACCTCAGGGCTTGGATGGACTGCGCGCGGCCCGTCATCACCAGCGTCGCGCCCGGTCTGGCCCTCAAGGCCTCCTTCAGGCGTTCGTGGACCTGCGCCAGGTGCGCATCCGCCGCGGTGCGCTCCACGTCCCGGCCCTCGAAGCCCAGCTCGCGCAGCGCGGGGGCGCACGCGTCGCGGCTCGACACCTCGAAGACGGGCGTGACGTCTCGCTTCGCTCCGGTCCGGAAGGCGTGCGCCACCGCGAAGGACGTTTCGTCACCGAAGAGGACCACCGGCGCGTCGCCTGCCTCCAGTGACACCGAGCGCCGGGGCCCGAAGAACTGCACCGCGTCTCCGACCCGCGCGTCGCGGCCCCACCTCGCTCCCGGGCTGTCGCCATGCAGGTACACGAGGAAGGCCGTCGCCCCGCGTGCTTCGTCCCAGGACAGCGGGGTGTACGTGCGCATGCCCAGGCCCGGCAGGTACACCTGGACCTTGTCTCCCGGCGACCACCCCTGGCCGCGCAAGGCAGGACCCTCACAGTCGATCTGACGGAAGGCACGAGACACCTCGCGCACCTGCGTCACCCGGGCGTCGTGGAAGAGAAAGCGCCCCAGCAGATTTCCCAACATGACCTTCGCGGATGCCATGGGTCCCTCCGTTCAGGCGTTCATACCCCTGCCCTGCCACCGTGACACATGAAGTTGCGTGAAGTGTCGCGGGGAGGCGGTGAAGCGTGGCCACGGGGGCGAAGCCGTGGGACGGCCAGACAGCCTGGCGCCACCGCCTCGCTGGTCCACCCCAGTGGACCCGAAGACCCATCTTCATGGGTGGACCCCCATGAAAGGAACGCGGACATGAGCTCCTGGAACACGCGGGCGCGATGGCTTCGGATCGGCAGTGCGACCGCCATCGCCTTCGTGTCAGCCACCAGTTGCGCGATGGGTCCCGAGGAATACGGGCCGCAAGTGACTTCGACGGCCGCCCCCCTGGGCCAGGCCTCCTCCATCGCTGATTTCCGGGAGACGCTGTCTCCCTACGGGACGTGGATCAACGTGCCGGATGCCGGCTGGGTGTGGCGCCCCAACCCCGATATCGTCGGCGCGAACTTCGTTCCCTACTCCACCGGCGGCCAGTGGGTCTCCAGCGATTGGGGATGGACCTTCGAGAGTCAGTGGGACTGGGGCTGGGCGCCCTTCCACTACGGCCGGTGGTTCATCTCGCCGAACGTGGGCTGGGTGTGGTGGCCTGACACCGAGTGGGCCCCTGCCTGGGTCGACTGGCGGTGGGGCGGTGGCTTCGTCGGCTGGCAGCCCCTGGGGCCGCCCGGCATCAGCGTGGGCATTGGCCTGGGGGTCGGCGTCGGCATCGGCCTGGGGTGGACCTTCGTGAGCGCGGGCGACTTCGTGCGGCCCAACGTAGGGACCTATCGCCTTGCGCCCAACCGGGTCTCTCAGGTGTACCGTCAAACCCAGCCCGTGGGCGAGCGCGTGGCGGCTCGCAATGGCCACTGGAACCGAGGCCCCGCGCCGCAGCAGGTCGCGCGCGCGACGGGTCATCCCGTGCCGCAAGCGAGGCCCATGACGCCGCCCACGGCGCACCCGCCGCGCGCTCGCACCGGGACCCCCGTGGCGCCTTCACGGCCCGTGGCGCCCGCGCCTCAGCGCGCGCCCGCCGCGCCGCGCGAGGAGCCAGCGGCCCGCCCCACCACGACCGTGCCGGCCGCGCCGCATGAACCGGCCGCGCCGAGGACTGAACCCGCGGAGCCTCATGAGACCCATGAGCCCGCCCCACCGCACGAGGCCCCGTCTCATCCCGAAGGCGGACATCCTGAAGGCGGACATCCTGAAGGCGGTCACTCCGGCGGCGGTTCACACCACGGTCATTGACGTCGACGTCTCATGACTTCGGGGGACGGGCGCGCTGATACCCGGCGCGCCCGTTCCGCAGTATGAGTGACGTCACATGAGACCGACCCTGGCGCTCCTCAGCCTCATCCTGCTCGCATCGCCGGCCTGCACTCACGGAACCAACGCCCAGGTCCCACCCGCGAACCTGGACCTCGACGAGCGCAGCCGCTTGCTCGCGAAGCGACTCCTCATCGCGGACGGCCACATCGACGTGCCCT
The DNA here is from genome assembly GCF_007352635.1 of Corallococcus sp. Z5C101001. Taxonomy (NCBI): domain Bacteria; kingdom Pseudomonadati; phylum Myxococcota; class Myxococcia; order Myxococcales; family Myxococcaceae; genus Corallococcus; species Corallococcus sp. Z5C101001. Next base: position 299,424 of record NZ_VKLU01000010.1, on the reverse strand, counting down.
ACCGCCTCCATGAAACGCTGGGGCCCGACGGAGCGCCGACCGAGGACATCTCTCAGCGCACCTCGGGGGGCGACTTCGACCATCCGCGCGCCGTGGAGGGCGGGCTCGACGTGGCCTTCATGTCCATCTACATCCCCTCGGAGCTCCAGAAGTCGGGCGGGGCCAAGGCGCTCGCGGACTCGCTCATCGACATGATGGAGCGGGTCGCGCGCGGGGCCCCGGAGAAGTTCGCCATGGCCCACTCCGTGGAGCAGGCCCAGCGCAACGCCCAGGCGGGGAAGGTGTCCTTCGCGCTGGGCATCGAGAACGGCGCCGCCATCGAGGACCGGCTGGAGAACGTCCGCCACTTCCAGCAACGCGGCGTGCGCTACATCACCCTCACGCATTTTCAGGACAACCTCCTCGGCGATGCCGCGGCCAGCCAGGGCAAGGGCACCTGGAACGGGCTCAGCCCGTTCGGGCGACAGGTCGTCGCGGAGATGAACCGCGTGGGCATCATGGTGGACGTCGCGCACCTCTCCGACGACACCCTCCGGCAGGCGGTGGAGGCGAGCCAGGTGCCGGTCATCGCCTCGCACACCTCCTGTCGTCACTTCACGCCCGGCTACTCGCGAAACATCCCCGATGAGCTCATCCGCGCGGTGGCCGCCAAGGGGGGCGTGGTGATGATCAACTTCGGCTCCCGGTTCCTCATCCCGGAGGTCCATGCCTACGACGCGCGGCTCTCCACCGCGCTGGAGGCCTACGCCCAGGAGCGTGGCCTGTCGAAGGGCAGCCCGGAGCTCCAGACCTTCATCGACGCCTATCTCCGCGAGCACCCGTCCCCCCTGGCTCGGGTGGAGGACGTGGCCGACCACATCGACCACGTCGTGAAGCTGGTCGGCATCGAGCACGTGGGGCTCGGCTCCGACTTCGATGGCGTGGGCCCGTCCCTACCCACCGGACTCAAGGACGTCTCACAGTACCCGAACCTGTTCCGCGTCCTGCTGGAGCGCGGGTACAGCGAGGCGGACATCGAGAAGATCGCCTCGGGCAATGTCTTCCGGGTGTGGCGGCAGGTGGAGGCGTTCGCCCACTGAGGCGGCCTTCCGCTCACGCCGGCTGGAGGAAGCGTCCGTCCACCAGGTGGTCGATCACGTCGCGCGCGGAGTCTGGATCGAGCCGCGCCTTGGAGCCCAGGTGTGACACCGCGCTGGCGACGGTCGTCGGCCGGTCGAAGGCGGCCAGGGCCGCGAGGAGGACGGCGCCATCCTCGCCCTGCGTGAGCGTCGGATCCGAGAACCTTCGCGGGCTCACCGACGGAGCGCAGCTCAGGGTGATGCCGTCCACCGAGCGCAGGACCGTCACGGGCTCCCCCGCCACCTTCGCGGGCGCCCGGTGGCTGCCCAGCCAGTCCCCCAGCGTGAACCGCTGCGTCGAGGGCGCGGTGTTCCGCAGCCGCGTGCGTCCCGTGATGGCCAGCTGCTTCCTCGCGTCGCGGTGCTTCCAGGCCAGCGCGTCCACCCGGTCGGAGGTGCGCTGCACCGCCGCTTCAAGCTGTGCGTCCTTGAAGCGGATCATCGGCACCGAAACGTCCCCCGGCTCGCGGCGCTCGAAGTAGTCCAGGAACTCCGTGAACGTCTTCGCTTCGCTCACCATGTCGAACCGCGCGGGGTGCTCGGTGACGAGCGCCCCGGGCTGAGCTTCGAGCCGTTGGTAGCCCACCACGCAGTCGAGCCCGATGATCCGCTCCACGAGCCGAAGCTCCTCCTCCAGCGTCGCCTTGCTCGCGAACGGGAGGCCTCCGATGCCGGAGATTTCGATCTCCACGTTCGCATGGCGGCGACAGGCGTCGATGACGTCCAGCAGCTCCCGGTCCTTCGCGCAGGGCTTGAGCAGCCCTCGGCCCATCTGCTCCAGGCGCTGCTGTTCGGAGAAGCAGCCGATGTCGATGACCATGTAGATGCGCTGGAACGTCCGGGACAGCGCCTCGACGAGCTCCACGCGGGGCACGCCCCACAGGAAGTACGTGCAGCAGTGCCGCGACAGGTCCACCCCGGCCCAGGTGCTGCCCAGGAACTCCGCGGTGCTCCCCGCGAAGTCGTAGCGCATCTGCCAGGTCCGTCCGGCGATCTCCTGGTGGTCCCGGCGCACGCTCTCCTCGGAGCGCAGGAACGGCTTCGCGCGGCCGAACGCGGCCTTCTGGTTGCCCCGGGCCCCTCCGCAGTAGAGGCAGTTCTCGCCACAGCCCTTGCCGGGCGCGACCCACCCCGAGAAGGAGTTCAGGTCCATCTGGCTCAGGAAGAGCTCGTTGAAGTGGGAGTAGTAGATGTCCTCCGTGTTGGTGGCGCGCTGCACGTAGGCCAGCGGCAACCTGCGGGGACGTCCGTCCGGATCCCGGGTCACGCAGTTGGGCGGCGACGGGTCGCCGTTGCAGATCGCCAGCAGCGGCAGCTCGCCGTCGCCCAGCACGATGTGGTCGATGCAGTCGTAGGCGTTCAGCTCCCGCCACCAGTACGACGCGGAGTTCCCTCCCACGACGATGCGGATCGCCGGGTCGATCTTCCGCAGCGTCCGCGCGATCAACAGCGCGCGGTCCACGTGGTGGAACCACTTGAGGCTGATCCCCACCAGCTTCGGCCGCACGCGGGCGACCAGGCTCTCGAAGGAGCGCATCACCTCGGCGTCCGTCTCATCCCCGTCGTACAGCCGCACGAAGGCCTCGACCCCACCGCGGCGCAGGTAGCTGGCCAGGTAGAGGATGCCGCACGTGGCTTCGCCCGTTCCGGCGCCGACGAGGAGAACTGGCGAGAGGACGCGACCACCACCCATGAGACGAACACCGGCCTTTCGGAAGACGGCCGTCAGCGTAGGCGATCCCAAGGGAGGCGGGCGCGGAATGGTGCGCGCCCCGCCGCCCGGGCGCTCAGCCCTCCCCCTGAGCGCCCCCTTCCCCCGCGCCGCTCCGCCGAGGGCCCGGGTGCGGCTGGGGTCCATGGGAGGACGCCGCCGAGGGAGTCTTGCCTCGCCGCCGTCGCCGCTTCTTCGACACCGCGCCCGCGGCCGGGCCTCCCAGCGAGCGCAGGACCTGGGCCCGCGCGCCCCCCTCCAACCGCAGTTGTTGCATGAGCGCCCGCGCCTGCTGGGCGCCCTGCGGGTGACGCAGCGACTCCCCCAGCCGCTCCACGATGTCGATCCGCAGCGCCACCGGGCCCATCAGCTCGTAGCCGAACGCCCGGGCGTTCCTGCCGCCCAGCGCCGCGACGTCCACCACCGGCTCTCGCGGGATGCCTTGCGGTGGGGGCCCCTGTTGGAACAGCGCCGTCAGCATGCAACGGCGCTCCATCGCCTGTGGCGCGAGCGCGTCGGCGACCCAGAGGAAGCGCTGTCCCTCACGGACACCCAAGGTCCTCAGGCGCTCTTGGGACTCCGCATCCAGGAGCCTCCACTGCTCGCGCGCCTCGCCCTGGGCAATCACCCCCAGCCCCTCCGCCAACCGATAGGCGATGCCCCGCGTCACCGCGGACTGGCCCGCTCCGGTGAGGGCTTCGGCGGGAAAGCCTCCCATGGCCTCCGTCACGAGATCCCTCGCCAGCGCCACCAGCCTGCGCTCCAGCCGCTGCCGCGCGCCGCCCGTCCAGACCTCCGGCTCCGCCAGCGCGAGCTGCGGTGAGCGGCGATCCTTGCCTCGCACCAGGCGGGCCAGCGGCTGGCTCTCGAAGGAGATGCGTCCCGCCGCGTCCACCTCGAAGGCGTCGTGCGTCGCGTCCACCACCCGCTGGACGAACTGATCCTCCGTCAGCGCCCCACCCTCCGCACCCGGCACCTCCGCCAGCAACAGCCCGAGCTTCGCGAAGGGGCTGTCCGAGCCGACCTGCGGCCTCGCGGGCGTCCTCACGAAGCGGCGTGCGCTCCTGCGCGCGGCCTGTTGGACGAAGCGCTCCACCAGCCGCTCATGGAGGGCGTCCCCCAACGCGTCCTCGATGCGCCGGGTGCGCTCCTGCCACTCCTCCGCGTCATGCAGCCAGCCCGGACGATGGCTGATGTAGGTCCAGATGCGGATGGCCGCCAACCGGTCCATCAGGGTGTGGATGTCTCCAGAGGCGTCATCCAGCGGCGACACCTGTCTGCCCAACCAGAGCGGATCCAACCGCCCATCCCCCGCGGTGAGTTGCAGGAAGGTCTCCCGCAGCAGCGCGACGTGCTGACCGAAGAGCCCCTTGCGGAAGTCCGGAATCTGGCAGACCTGCCACAGCAGCTCGACCGAGGCCCGGTCGTGGGTGAGGTCGCGGATGGCCGGGACGAGCGAGAGGCCCTTGAGCGCGTCGAAGTCGTCCGCGCGCTCCACCCGGACGAAGCCATGGTGGCGCGGCGCTCGCGACAGGGAGTCCAGCAGCGCCTCCGGGCTGGCGAAGTCGAGCGCCGAGTTGCGCCAGATGAGGCTGCGCACCGCTGGAAACCGGTGTGACTCGATGGCTGACACCATTCGCGGCGGCAGCTCCGGCAGCGTGTTCAGCGCGCCAAAGCTGCCGTCGTTCAGGTGACGCCCCGCGCGGCCCGCGATCTGCGCCAGCTCATCCGGGAAGAGGTCCCGCTGCTCCGCGCCGTCGTACTTGGAGAGCGTCGCGAAGGCGACGTGGTTGAGGTCCAGGTTCAACCCCATCCCAATGGCATCCGTGGCCACCAGGTACTGGACCTCGCCGGCTTGATACATCGCCACCTGGGCGTTGCGCGTCCGGGGGGACAGCGCGCCCAGCACCACGGCCACGCCGCCCCGGAGGCGACGCAGCGCCTCGGCCAGCTCGTACACGCGGTCCGCGGAGAACGCGACCACGGCCGAGCGCGGCGGCAGGCTCTTCAGCGAGCGGCGCCCGGCATAGCGCAGCTGAGACAGCCGCGTGGCGCGCTTCAGCGACACATGCGGGATGAGCGCCTGGACCATGGGCCGCATCGTGTCCGCGCCCAGGAACCACGTCTCCTTGAGCCCGCGCGCGTGGAGCAGACGGTCGGTGAAGACATGGCCGCGCTCACGGTGCGCGGCGAGCTGGATCTCATCCACGGCGAGGAAGTCGACCTGTCGGTCCGTCGGCATCGCCTCCACCGTGCAGATCCAATAGTCGGGCCGGGGCGGGATGCGCTTCTCCTCCCCCGTCATCAGCGCGACCCGGCCCTCGCCCACCTTCGCGGTCACCCGGTCGTAGACCTCGCGGGCGAGCAGGCGCAGCGGCAACCCGATGATGCCCGTCTCGTGCTCGAGCATCCGCTCGATGGCACGGTAGGTCTTCCCCGTGTTCGTGGGCCCCAGCTCCGCCACGACTGCGGACGGCCGGCCGGATGGGCTCGAATTCATGGGCGAAGCCTAACTCCGAACACCGCCCTCCGCCCCGAAGGCCGCGGGGGACGTTCGCTGGACATCGTCGTGCCACCCCTCACCGGGGGAGCAGGCGCCTCGCGCCCCGGGGTGGGACGGACGGGCACGGGGCGCCCGGCACGCGGGGGCAGGTGGGATGGCCGGACGCGCGGGGAACACCCCAATTTCCAGACACGCATCCGCCAGGAGGCAACGCCATGGCCGACCCGCATCCGCAGCCCTTCGTCAGCGACATCCAGGAGATCCGCCGCCGCGCTCGCGAGCACCTGGAGGAAGGCGCCCACACGGAGAACTACGAGGGCAACGTGCAGACGACCCTCAAGCTGCTCAACGACGCGCTCGCGACCGAGGTGGTCTGCGTGCTGCGCTACACGCACCACTACATCTCCGCGGTGGGCATCAACAGCGATGCGGTGAAGGAGGAGTTCGGCCAGCACGCGCGCGAGGAGCAGGACCACGCGCTGCGGCTCGCGGAGCGCATCAATCAGCTGGGGGGACGGCCGAACTTCAACCCCGAGGGGCTGCTGTCCCGCAGCGCCAGCCAGTACGTCGAGGGCCAGAACCTGGTGGACATGATCCGCGAGAACCTGGTGGCGGAGCGCATCGCCATCGAGACCTACCGCGACATGATCCGCTACTTCGCGGACCACGACCCCACCACGCGGCGGCTCCTGGAGGACATCCTCACCAAGGAGGAGGAGCACGCCAACGACATGCATGACCTGCTGGTGGCCCACCAGGGCAGGCCCATGCTGGAGAATTGAGACCCCGGCCCGGTGGGTTCGTCGGGCCGGCCCCGAACGGGCCCGCCGGGCCGTGGTTCCTCAGGCGGCGGTCCTCAGCCCGGGATCGCCGCGTCGCGGTAGCGCACCATCCGACCGCGCGACGCGTCCCACAGGTTCAGCCGCAGGCAGCCCACGATGTCCTTCACCGTGAGTGTGGTGAGGTGCGGCCCCTGCAGTTCCGGGATGGCCGCCATCGCCTCCGGCAGCCGGTAGAACGGGATGCGCGGGTTGAGGTGGTGCACGTGGTGGTAGCCGATGTTGCCCGTGAACCACTCCATCACCGGCCCGAAGCGCATGTAGCTGCTGGCCTCCAGCGCGGCGTCCGCGTGGTTCCAGGAGGGCTCCGGCAGGATGGCCACGTCGTCGAAGTTGTGCTGCGCGTAGAACAGGTACGTGCCCAGCGCGTACGCGACGAACAGCGGGCCCACGAAGGCGCAGAGATAGACCCCCAGGCCGAGGAAGTGCCAGACGGCCACGGACAGCGCCACGTGCAGGCCCAGGGCGAGCCCGGAGGTCCAGTAGCGCTTCGGGTTCTTCACGAAGGGCACCAGGCACAGGCTGATGAGGAACGCGGTGACGTAGCCGAACAGCAGCGTCACCGGGTGGCGCTCCACCACGTAGCCCAGCCGCTGCCAGCCCGTGGCGCCGCGCCACTGCTCCGTGGTCCAGGTGACGAAGGTGCCCGCGGAGTCCGCGGCGATGCGCGCCGTGTTGGCGTGGTGGTGGTTGTGCGTGTCATTCCAGATGCGCGCGGGCGTGAGCGTCAGGATCCCCTGCACCTGGAAGAGCGCCTTGGCCCACCGGGACTTCGGCAGGAGCGCGCCGTGCATCGCGTCGTGGAAGAGGATGAAGCAGCGGATGAGCACCAGCGCTTCGATGAAGCCCCCCACGATGCGCAGCGGCCACCAGGGCGCGGCGGCCGCCACCGCCACGGCCCCCGCGAGCGCCGCGTAGGTGGACAGCAGGGCCCAGAGCGAGCGCGCGGCGTCCTGATTGGCGAAGGGGCGCGTGCGGGCAATGAGGTCCTTGCTCGACGGCGGCGCGGCTCGTTCCATGCGACAGGGCTCCGGCGGTGACCGCCCGGCGACACACCGGGAAGGATGACCGCCAGCGTTGTCCCATCCCCATGTCATGGGCGGGTCAGCGGCGTGGATTGCGCGCGCATGGGCTCCGCGCGTCATGGATGACGCGTGGAGCCGGGGAGCACCGCGAGTGTCCGGAATCCTCCCGGATGTCGCGCGTCAGCCCTTCTTGCGCCAGGCCTTGAGCTCGGCCTTCTTCCGCCGGCCGACCTCATCCAGTTGGGCCTGCCAGCGCTCGCGGTAGGGGCGCAGGGCCTCCGCCACGGTGCGAGCCACGACGAGGTTGCGGTACCACTTGGCATCCGAGGGGACCAGGTGCCACGGCGCCTGCTCGGTGGACGTCCGGGCGAAGACGTCCTCATAGGCGTGCGTGTAATTCACCCAGTGCGCGCGATCCTCCCAGTCGCTCGTGGAGATCTTCCACGCCTTGCGCGGCTCCTGCTCACGCGCGATCAGCCGCTGCTCCTGTTCCTTGCGGCTGATGTGGAGGAAGAACTTGAGGATGATGGTGCCGTGCTCGGTGAGCAGCGTCTCGAAGTCGCGGATGTGCTGGTAGCGCGCCTTCCAGAGCGGCTTGGGCACGAGCGACTTCACGCGCGCCACGAGCACGTCCTCGTAATGAGAGCGATTGAAGATGGAGAACTCGCCCTGGCGAGGGGTCTCGCGGTGGACGCGCCAGAGGAAGTCGTGCTCCAGCTCCTCGGGGGTGGGCACGCCAAAGGACGTGACGCTCACGCCGCGCGGGTTGAGGCTGCCCACCACGTGCTTGATGGTGCCGTCCTTGCCCGCGGTGTCGCGCCCCTGCAGGACGATGAGCACGGAGTTCATCCTCGCGCCCCAGAGGAGGTCCTGAAGGTCGAACAGCTCCTCGCCCAGCGCGTCGAACTCCGCCTTCGCCTTTTCGCGGTCCGCCTTCTTGGGAGGCAGCGTGGAGATGCGCTCCAGCTTCACCTTCGCGCCCTGCTTTTCGTCGCGGATGATGTCCATGGTCCCCTTCATTCCAGAAGGAGACGGATCGTGCCCGGAGCGAAGGCGGATTCACACCCTCCCCATCCACGATGGCGGCGAAACGTCCACGCCGTACCATTCCACCCCCGCCCGCGGGCGCCTCCCCACGGTGACACGCCGGAGGGTGCGTGGTGTTCCCTTGCGGCTGCGTCTTCTGGGAGGGGAACACATGACAGCGAATCGCCTCGTCGCGCGCGCCGGGGGCCATGGCGCTCGCCGCCGGCCTCGCGGGCTGCACCGACACCGCCACCCTCGTTGATGCAACCGAGGACGGACCCGCGCTGGACGAGAACGGCGCGCCCATCACCGGCCCCTCGCTCGCGGCCCAGTGGTATTCCACGGACCCCGGCCGCGCGCTGATCAGCGGCGACCCGGCGGAGTTCGAGGCCTTCGACGTCCCGTCGCTGCGAGGCGTCGCCCGGGCCGCGCCGTACTTCCATGACAACAGCCACGCCACGCTCATGGACGTGTTGGATACCTACAGCCGCTTCATCCTTCCCGGCCTCCCCTCCGTGGGCCTTCCGCCGCACCCGCCCGAAGCGCCGGGCGGGCCTCCTGAATCCCTCACGCCCACGCAGCAGCAGGACCTGATCCGCTTCCTGATGCGGCTGTGAGCCTTCAGCGCCGCAAGTCCCGCTCCGCCGCCTGCGTCCGCTGCGGGGGCGGCAGGAAGGTGTGCGCGAGGCCCATGAGGCCGCGGGCGAAGACCTCGTCGCGGATCCACTGGGCCAGCGCCGCCTCCTCGCCCTCGTGGCCGGGCGCCATGTCGAACGTGGCGGACCACTCCACGAAGGTCTGCCCGGTCGCCGTCACCGGCGTCACCCGCAGCTTCGCCTGGTAGCCGCGCACCGGCAGCGGGCCCTCCAGCATCGCGTAGGCGTAGCTGCGCGCGTGCGAGTCGTGCTCCAGCCGCGCCTCCAGGAACACCGAGCCGTCGCGCGTGGTGATCCGGCGCAGGGGCCCTGGACCGGGGCCAGGACGCGCGACCCGCTCGCTGGAGACGATGCCCGGATGCCAGCGGGGAAGGCTGTCAAAACCTCCCACTCGGTCCCAGACGACATCCGCGGGTGCCTGGATGAGTTGACTTGCGTAGGCCTCGGCCATGGGTGCCTCACGTCGTTCGTGCATGGACATGGATCCAATGGGTGCTCCGTGCTGACGGTGGCCACGCCTCCCGGACGCGCCCATCCACTCGCGGGCGGGCCTCCAGGCGCAGGGCGTGTCCCTCGCGCGGGCAACCGCGTCAGGCCGTGCACTCCCGAGCGCCGCTGGCGGTCCGAACCTTCTGTCCCCTCTTGGAAAGACTCCCCCGCCAGGCGCCCCATCGCATCGCATCCATGCCGCCCCCCTTGTCAGACAAAGAGTGACTGGATGTGAAGCAAGGAGCCCTGGGGCGAAATTGTCCAAAAGGGCTGTCCGTCCGGCGCCGCATCGCGGGCCAGGGCACGTGTGGTCCTGCGATCACAGGCCTACCTGGGAGGACTCGTCCTTCAGGGCGATGCCCGGCGGGATGCGAAGCATTGCCGGGGCATGGGTGTTGAATGCGCATGGCGCATGCCCTGCCCGGAGGAGATGCCTTATGACTTCCGCTTCCATCACCGAGTATGAAACGCGCCTGTTCTGGCAGGGAGAACGGGGCGCCGTGCTGACGAGCGACCGGGCGCCACCCGTGCCGATTGGGCGCCCCCTGGGGGATGGGGTTGGAGGGCCGGTGGACGGCCGCTGGGATCCGGAGGCCCTGCTGGTGGGCGCGGTGGAGGGACGCACGCTGCACGCCTTCCTGGACGGAGCCCGGGAGGCGGGGGTGGACGTGCTCTTCTACCAGAGCTGCGCGACGGCCCGGCTGGTGCGGGGGAGCTCGGAGCACGCGCCGCACTTCACCGACCTCATCGTCAGGCCCCACGTCGCCGTGGCCAATGAATGGGAGGCCGACCACGTGCGGTGGCTCTTCGCGCAGCTGCCGTCGCGCTGCTTCCCCAGCTCCATGCTCCAGCTCACGCCGCGCATCGAGCCCGTGGTGGAGGTCTGGGCCAAGGCGCGGGCCTCGGACGGCGCCGCCGCTGTCGTGAAGCGCTCACCGGCCGACACTGGAGAGACAGCTCCGATTCCGTGGAGGAGCGGCATGCACAGTGTGGAGGTCCATGCCGACGAACCCTCAGACGGATCCGCCCGCGAAGCCGGTGAAGGAGCCGGATCCGAAGCCCACGCCTGAAATCGAGCCGCCCCACCCGCCCGCGCCGGAGAAGGAACCACCGCCGGGCGAGCCCCGGCGCAGGGAACCTCCGCCGCCCCGGCAGGACCCGGAGGTGGAGCCAGGCATCCAGGATCCCCCCGACACGCCCGGACCGCCGCCCGTCATCGGGTAGGCCTGCTGTCTGGGATTGGGCACACCCCGAGGATGGCTTCCCCGCTTTCCCGGGTCCTTCGTCCCATGCGGCGTCAGAGGGTTCGTGCGCCGATGCAAGTGGATGCCGGGAATCGTAGAGTGGCGTGCGCTCCCCGCGCGCCATGTCCACGCCCACTCCAACGCCCTCCCCGCTCCAGACCGCCGCCATCGCCGCCACCTGCGCCGTGCTCATGGCCGCGGTGGGCGCGGTGACGGAAGGCTGGGAGCGGGGGCCGCGCCTCGCGGTGCTGGCGGTGAGCGCCTTCGTGCTCGCGGCGCTGGGCACCTGGCGTGCGCGGGCCGCGACCCGGCGCGAGTGCGAGCGGCTGATCCGGCAGGGGGACGAGGCCCGGTCGCTGCGGGACGCGGTGATGGACATCACGCCGGTGGGCTTCGCGTACTTCGACCGGGACCTGAAGTACGTGCACGTCAACGCCGCGCTCGCCGCGATGAACGGCCTGCCGGTGGACGCGCACCTGGGCCGCCACGTCACGGAGGTGCTGCCCGCGCTGGGCACCGCGCTGGCGCCCCGGTTGACCCGCGCGCTGGAGACGGACTCGCCGTTGCAGGACGTCAGCCTCCAGGTGGAGACGCCCGCCGCCCCCGGAGAGGCGCGCTTCTGGTTCGGAAGCTATTCGCGCGTGCGCGGCGCCGGCGGCGCGGTGCTGGGCGTCATCGCCTCCCTGTCGGAGGTCACGGAGCGGATGCGCGCGGAGGCCTCCCTCCAGGAGCATGAGGGGCGCCTTGACGTGCTCACGCGGTCGCTGCCGGACTACCTGTGGGGCGGGAAGCTGCGCAAGGGCGTGCTGCGCGACTTCTACTGCACGCCCGTCATCGAGCGCACCACCGGCTATCCCCTGAGCGCCTTCACCCGCACGGGCGTGGACGGCGCGCCCGCGCCGCTGTGGCTGGAGATGATCCACCCGGAGGACCGGGCGCGCTACCGGGGGTGCGTGGAGGGACTGGCGCCGGGCACGGAGGCGGAGGTGGAGCACCGGCTCATCTGCGCCGACGGGCGCGTGCGCTGGGTGAGCAGCCGCGCCGCCGCCTCCGGCATGGACGCGCAGGGCGCGGTGCACCTGGGCTGCGTCGTCACCGACATCACCGACCGGCGCCTCGCGGAGGATCTGCGCCAGCGCCTGCACGACAGCTTCCGGCGCTCCGCCACGGAGTGGCGCCGCACGTTCGACGCGGTGTCGTCGCCGCTGCTGGTGCTGAGCGCGGACGGCATCATCCACCGGCTCAACGACGCGGCCCGCGCGCTCTTCCGGGAGTCGGACCCCTCCGGCCAGCCCCTGGCCTCCACCGTCGGGGCGCCGCCCTGGTCCAGCGCGGGCCCCCTGGTGGACGAGCTGCGCGCGACGCATGGCAGCGCCAGCCGGCAGGTGCATGACGCGGAGTCCGGACGCACCTGGGAGCTGGCGGCGGCCTGGGTGGACGAGGTGGACAGCGAGGACGCGCGCATCATCCTGGTGGGCACCGAAATCACGCGGCTGCTGGAGCTGCAGGCCCACGTGCGCCGCAGCGAGACGATGGCCGCCATGGGGGCCATCGTGGCGGGCGTGGCCCACGAGGTACGCAACCCCCTGTTCTCCATCTCCGCCGTGGTGGACGCGGTGGAGGCCACCTTCGGAACGAAGCCCGAGCTGCAGCCGTACCTGGAGGTGCTGCGCGGCGAGGTGCGCCGGCTCACCCACCTCACCCAGGAGCTGTTCGAGTACGGCCGCCCCGCGCGGGGCGAGTGGACCGACGGCGCCGTGGGCTCCGTGGTCGCGGACGCCCTGTCCGCCTGCGAGCTCGCGCGGGACAAGGCGGCGGTGACGCTGCGCCGCGAGCTGGCGGAGGGGCTGCCTCCGGTGCGCATGGACGCGCGCCGGCTGTTCCACGTCTTCCGCAACGTGGTGGAGAACGCCGTGCAGCACTCGCCCCAGGGCAGCACCGTGTCCGTGACGGCCCAGGCCGTGGAGGAGGCGGGCCGCCCCTGGGTGCGCTGCACCATCCACGACGGAGGGCCCGGGTTCAGGAGCGAGGATCTCCCGCACGTCTTCGAGCCCTTCTTCAGCAAGCGCCGGGGCGGCACCGGCCTGGGACTCTCCATCGTCCAGCGCATCCTGGAAGAGCACCAGGGGCGCATCCGCCTGTCCAACCACCCCCAGGGAGGCGCCGAGGTGACCATCCTGCTGCCCGCCCTGACCCCGGCCGCCGACGCCGGCTCCACCTTGAAGTCGCAGGCATCATGACCCGCACCCGCATCCTGCTCGTGGACGACGAGCCCGGCGTCCGCCTGGGCATGAAGGGCTACCTCACCCAGCACGGGTTCGACGTGGCCGAGGCCACCAGCGTGGCCGAAGCCCAGGAGGGCTTCCGCGCCCACCGGCCCGACGTGGCCGTCATCGACTACCGGCTGCCGGATGGCACGGCGCTAGAGCTTTTGCCCCGGCTCAAGGAGCTGGACGCGGCCGTGCCCCTGGTGGTGCTGACGGGCCACGGCTCCATCGAGCTGGCGGTCCAGGCCGTGAAGGAGGGCGCCGAGCAGTTCCTCACCAAGCCCGTGGAGCTGGCGGTGCTGAAGGTGGTGCTGGAGCGGCTGGTGGCCCAGCGGCGCGAGCGGCAGCGGCAGCTGGCGGACCGCTCGCGCACCGCGCGCACGCAGGTGGATCCCTTCCTGGGCACGAGCCCCGCGATCACCGCGCTTCGCGATCAGGCGGAGCGCATGCGCGACAGCGACAGCCCGGTGCTCATCACCGGGGAGACCGGCAGCGGCAAGAGCGTGCTCGCGCGGTGGCTGCATGAATGCGGGCCGCGCAAGGAGGCGCCCTTCGTGGACCTGAACTGCGCCGCGCTGTCCAAGGACCTGCTGGATTCAGAGCTGTTCGGACACGAGAAGGGCGCCTTCACCAGCGCGGTGGCCGCGAAGCAGGGCCTCTTGGAGGTGGCGGACCGGGGCACGCTGTTCCTGGATGAGATTGGCGACATGGACGTGGCCGTCCAGCCCAAGCTGCTCAAGGTGCTGGAGGAGAAGCGCTTCCGGCGGCTGGGCGACGTGAAGGACCGGCGCGTGGACGTCCGGTTGCTGGCCGCCACGCACCAGGACCTGTCGCTGGCCTCTCGCGAGAAGCGCTTCCGCAGCGACCTGTACTTCCGCATCAGCACCCTCATCCTCCACGTGCCCGCGCTGCGCGAGCGCGCGGAGGACGTGCCGGTGCTCGCCCGCCACTTCCTCGCGGAGATGGGGCGTGCCCGGGGCCGGGGCCAGGTGGAGCTGGAGCCGGACGCGGAGCGGGCCCTGATGACCTACGGTTGGCCGGGCAACATCCGCGAGCTGCGCAACGTGCTGGAGCGCGCCGTGCTCCTGTCCGGCACGCCCCGCCTGTCCCGGAGCGCCCTGCGCTTCGAGTCGCTCCCCGCCGAGGAGGAGTCCCTGGGCGCGGACCTCACGCTGGAGGAGCTGGAGCACCGCCACATCGAACGGGTGCTGGCGCGCGAGGGCGGCCACGTGGAGCGCGCGGCCACGAAGCTGGGCATCTCCCGCAGCTCGCTCTACGCGAAGATCAAGGGCTGGCAACACAAGGGGTCCTGACGGGCCGTACGCGGGTGATGGGCGGGCGCCGTCCGGATTCCGGAGTCCGGTCCACAAAATGGAAACGCCTCCTCACGCCCGGGCCTGCCCTGCCCTCAATCCCTTGCATTGACTCGGGCTGGCGCGGCACGCCGTGCATGGCACAACCGCTGCACTGTCGCTGTGCATGCACGGCAAAATCCTCCTCCTCGATTCGAAGCCCCCGGTTCGTGGGGCGACGGCGCGTCACCTGACGGCCGCGGGCTTCACCGTCCTCACCGCGCGCACGGACGCGCAGGCGCGGAGCCTGGTGGACACGCATCTGTTCGACGCGGTCCTCATCGACCATCCGTTCGGGCGGCCCGGCCTGGACGAGGGGCTGCGCTTCGCTCGTGATCTGCGGATGCAGGACCCCCGCGTTCCGCTGCTGTTGATGACGGCGCTGCCGCTGGAGGAGGTCCGGGACTCGGCCTGGGCGAGCGGCATCACGAAGCTGTTGCCCAAACCCCAACTGATGCCGGTGCTCATCCTCCACCTGTCCGCGCTCATTCCCGCGGCGGCCAACGAGGACCTGCCGCATCCCGTCCCGATGCGCTAGACACGCGGCCCGCTCGATTCCAGACTCTGGTCCGGATTCCGGAAAATGGATCCGCAAGCTGGACACCTCCGTCGCGCGGACGCGGTTTCGCGGGGCCAAGTCCCTGGAAACACATCCCCGCTTCTCACCGCCGCCCCTGGCCCTGGCCTTGCTCATGCCGCCCCGCGTGCCCCGGAACCTGCTGATCATCGACGACGAGACGGTGCTGTGCTGGGTCCTGGGTCGCTTCTTCTCCAGCGCGGGTTACGCGGTCGACTCGGCCACGGACCTGCACGAGGCGCTGGAGCGCGTGAAGCATGGCCGGTACGACCTGGTCATCAGCGATCTGCGCCTGAGCGGCACGCAGTCCGAGGAAGGGCTGATCATCGCGGAGCGAGTGCGTGAGGCCTCCCCCGACACGCGCATGGTGCTGCTGACGGCGTTCGCGACCCCGGACCTGGGCACCCGCGCCCAGGCGCTGGGCGTGGACCTGGTGCTGAGCAAGCCCCAGCCGCTGCCCGCCCTGGCGGAGCACGTGTCGCAGCTGCTGGAGGCTCCGCGCTAGGCGCCGTGCCTCCGCGCGCCCTCCCCCGGCTTCGCGGGCGCGACGGGCGGGCGAGGAGGGCGTGAGCAATACCCGCGAATGGAAGCGAGGCCTCGCTCCGTTCCTCCCCAACACCGATGGTGACGGGATTCTGGACGGGCTGGATGGGATCATCGACACCGGTGGCGATGGATTCATCGACGCGCGCGACGCCGACGACGACAATGATGGACTCCTGGATGGCGAGGAAGACGTGAACCACGACGGCATCACCCATGCCCCCGAGACCGACCGGCGCGACGACGCCATGGACGCCGACGGCCTGTCCGACGGCCTCGGGGCGAAGGGCGGCACGGATCGGCTGGATGCCGACGATGACTTCACGGTGCTCGGCCGGCGCCGCTCCCTCGTGGGCCGGGCGCTGACGGTGGCGGTGGCGGTGGGGCTGACGCTGGGTGCCGCGACGCGGGCGGAGGCCCAGGCCTCGGTGTCGCAGGCCATCGACGTGCAGCAGTACAAGCCGGGTCCGGGCGCGTATGACGTGCTCGGGCTGAACAGCGCCCGCGTCGCGCCGCACCTGACGTGGAACGTGGGCGCGTCGCTCAACTACTCGCACCAGCCGCTCAACTTCTATGACCCGCGTGAGGACACCTTCGTCTATCGCATCGTGGCGCGGCAGGTGTCCCTGGACCTGATGGGGGCGGTGTCCCTCTTCGAGCGGCTGGAGGTGGGCCTGGTGCTGCCCCTGACGGTGACGGGCTCGGAGCCCGCGGCCGCGGTGTCGGAGCAGTTCGCGAGCGGCGTGGGCAAGACGGGACTGGGCGACCTGCGGGTGGTGCCCAAGCTGGCCCTGCTGTCGGAGGGCGCGCTGAACCTGGCGGTGCTCGCCCCCTTCACCCTGCCCACGGGCGGCGCGGACCACTTCCTGGGCGCGAGCGGGCTCACCTTCCAGCCCCGCGTGGCCGGTGAGTGGGCCACGCCGTCGCTGCGGCTGCTCGCGAACGTGGGCATCAACCTGCGCAAGACGGAGCAGCTGCGCAACCTGCGCGTGGGCAACGAGCTGGCGTTCGGCGTGGGCGCCGAGGTGCCCATCACCCAGGCGCTGTCCGCCCAGGCCACCCTCAAGGGCGCGATGGGCCTGAAGGAGGCCGACACGGAGGAGATCCCCCTGGAGGTGCTGGGCGCGGTGAAGTACCGCTTCGCCCAGGGGTTCGCCGCGAACGTAGGCGCGGGGCCGGGCCTGACGCGCGGCTATGGCACGCCCACCTTCCGCGTCCTCGCGGGGCTGACGTACACGCCGGGAGGCACGAAGGCCCCGGTGGCCGCGGCGCCCCCGTGCGCGCTGGGCCCCGAGGACTTCGATGGGTTCCAGGACGACGACGGCTGCCTGGATCCGGACGACGACAACGACGGCATCCCCGACGTGAACGACATCTGCCCCACCGAGCCGGAGACGGTGAACGGCTACCGCGACGAGGACGGCTGCCCGGACACGCTGCCGGAGTCGATGACGGCCAACGGCGCCCCGCCGGCCCCGCTCGCCCTGGCGCCCGCTCCAGCGGACATGGACGGCGACGGCATCCCGGACACCGAGGACCGGTGCCCGATGGTGGCGGAGGACCTGGACGGCTTCGAGGACGAGGATGGCTGCCCGGATCCGGACAACGACCAGGACGGCATCCCGGACGACAAGGACCTGTGCCCGCTGGAGGCGGAGGTCATCAACGGCGTGAAGGACGAGGACGGGTGCCCGGATCAGGGCGAGTCGAAGGTGCGCCTGGAGAGCTCGCGCATCGTCATCCTCGACAAGGTGTACTTCGCCACCAACAAGGACGTCATCCTGCCCAAGTCCTTCGGGCTGCTGGCGCAGGTGGCCTCCATCCTGCGCACCCACCCGGAGCTGGAGCGGGTGCGCGTGGAGGGCCACACGGACAGCCAGGGCGACGACGCGAAGAACCTGGACCTGTCGCAGCGGCGCGCCAACCACGTGCGCGACTGGCTGATGAAGAGCGGCATCGCGGGGCAGCGCCTGGAGGCGGTGGGCCATGGCGAGACGAAGCCGGTGGACACCAACGCCACCGCGGCCGGACGCGAGAACAACCGCCGCGTGGAGTTCAACATCGTGAAGACCGCCGGTTCGGCGGAAGGAGGGTCGCCGTGAGGACCCCGGGCGCCCCGCTGCTGCTCTCCCTGATGCTGTGCACCGTTCCCGCGGCGGGCTTCGCGGAGGAGGACACCGCCTGCGGCGGCCTGACGTTCGACGATGGGAGGATGATCACGGGCCTCCGACTGGAGCCCCGGGGCGCCCGGACGGAGGCGTGCCTGCGCGAGGTGGCGGAGGCCGTGAAGGCACGCCCCGCCATCCGGAGCATCACCGTGGCCGCGAAGCTGCCGGACGCGGAGCGGTTGGACGGCCAGGGCCTGGCGGTGGCGAAGGCGGCGGCGGAGGTGCTGGTGTCCGCGGGCATCCCCCGCACGCGGGTGTCCTTCGTTGCGCCCATGAACGAGCCCCGCGCCCCGGGCCAGCTGCAGCTGGCGTACGTGGAGCGTCCGGCCCAGCCGGCGGTGGCCAGGGTGCGCACGGCCAGCGGCCCGGTGACGGCCCGCCTGGGCGAGGCGGAGCCCCGGCCGCGCGTGGCGGGTGACTCGCTGTATTCGGGGGAGCTCGTGGCGACGGGCGACACCGGCCGCGCGGAGCTGGCGCTGGCGGATGGCAGCAACCTGTTCCTGTCGCCCCAAAGCGCGGTGCGCCTGGGCACGCTGGAGCTGACGGCCGAGCGCCAGCGCAAGGTGCTCCTGGACCTGGTGAAGGGCACGGTGGAGACGGAGGCGGCGCCGGGCGGGACGGGCTCCACCTTCGAGGTGCGCACGCGCGGCGCGGTGGCCGGGGTGCGCGGCACGCGCTTCCGCGTCTCCCAGCAGGAGGACGGCACCAGCCGCGTGGAGACGCTGGAGGGCAAGGTGGCCCTGGGCGCGGAGAGGGGCTCCGTGGACGTGGGCGCGGGCTTTGGTTCGCGCGCGAAGCCGGCCGAGGCACCGGAAGCGCCCCGCGCGCTCCTGGCGGCCCCGGCGCTGGAGCGGCCGCGCGGCGGCATCTACCCCAAGGCGCCCGCGCTCGTCTGGAAGGCGGTCCCCGGGGCGAAGGTGTACCGCGTGGAGCTGGCGGGGACGGCGGACTTCGCGGGCGACGTGCGGGTCCAGGAGACGGCCACGCCCACCCTGGACGCGTCGGCGACGGGTCCGGGCAAATGGTTCTGGAGGGTGCTGGCGGTGGACGCCGACGGCTTCGTAGGCTACCCCTCCCGAATCTTCAGCTTCGACGTCCCTGGATGAGATGACGCTGCCTACCCGCGCTCCCCGGTCCTCGCTGTCCTCGCCCGCGGTGCTGCGGGGGCTCGGCGTGGGCGTGGGGCTGCTGCTCGCCGTCGTCACGGCGGTGACAGGGGGAGCGCCGGGCCCGGGCGAGCGGGCCCTGTACGACGTCGCGGTGAGCCGGCTGTTGCCGCCGCTGCCCACCACGGCGGACCTGGTGCTGGTGGAGGTGGACGACCGCGCGCTCGCGGCGCTCGGCGAGCGCTGGCCGCTGTCGCGCGCCACCTGGGCCCGGGCCTTCCAGGCGCTGGCGGCGCACCGTCCCAACGCGGTGGTGGTGGACATCCTCTTCGACCAACCGGAGTCGCGCGACGCGCTGGACCTGGGCGAGGACGTGCTGGAGCGGCTGCGCGCGTCGGGGCTCACGCGGACGCCCGAGGGCGCGGCGCTGGCCACGGACCTGGAAGCCCGGCTGCACGCGCAGGACGGGGATGCGCGCCTCGCGGAGGCGTTCTCCGGCCTGGGCCGCGTCATCCTGGGCAGCATGGCCCTGGCCGAGGACGCGGGGCCCCTGCCCGGTGAAGGCAATCCGCTCACCGCGGTGCCCCTGCGCGCGGACCGGCTGCGGCTGGAGGCGAAGGGGTTGTCCACGAACCTGTCCGCGCTGCGGCTGGCGGCCTGGGGCAGTGGGACGCTGAACGTGCTGCTGGACGCGGACGGCGTCATCCGGCGCTATCCCTACGCGGTGGGGGTGGGCGGAAAGGCGTGGCCGTCGCTCGCGCTGGCGACCGCGCTGCGCCTGTGGCCGGAGCGTTCGGAGGCGCTGCTGCGCGTGGCGTCCACCGACGATGGCGCCCCCCTGATGCGGTTGCCCGCGCCGGACTGGCTGCCGCGCGTGAGCCTGGCGGACGTGCTGGCGGCGGGGCCGTCCTCGGTGGGGTTGGACCTGGCGCTGCGGGAGAAGACCGTCTTCGTGGGCGTCACCGCCACGGGCTTGCACGGCCAGAGCACCCTGCCCGGCCAGCTCGCCGTGCCGGGCGTGGAGATCCACGCCTTCGCGATGGACAACCTGCGCACCGGCCGGGTGCTGCGCGCCACGGGCGGCGCGGCGCTCGTGGGCATGGGCGAGACGGCCCTGGTGCTGGGCCTGCTCCTGTGGCGGCGGGGGCGCGCGCGAAGCCTGGGCCGGGTGGTGGGACAGTCCGCGGTGATCCTGGTCGCTCACGTGGCGTTCGTGGCGTGGCTGGCGGCGGACATCGGCTGGGTGGTGCCGCTCCTGCCCGGCGTCGTGGGACTGGTCCTGGTGACGCTCGCGGAGGCCGTCGTGCGGACGGGAGACCTTCAGCGCCAGAGCGGCGCCCTCAAGCGCCTGTTCGGCCGCTTTCCGACCCAACCCGGCGCGCCCACACTCAAGGGAACGGACACCGGAGCGGGCCCGGGCGACACGGATGCGCCGGATGCGCCGGATGCGGCGGCCGCGCGGTCCGGGACCGACGGGCCCCGGCGCTAGGGGCGGGCCAGCGGCACGGGCTCGCCGAAACGCGCGCTATGCCTTCGCGTCCTCCTCATGGGCGAGTCGCCGGACCTCGGAGACGCGCTGGAAGGCCAGTTCCTGGATGAACCGCGCCATTTGCTTCAGGTGCTCGGGAAACGCCGTGCCCAGGAGGGCCGTCAAATCCTCGAAGTGCTCCAGCTCGCGCAGGATCTCCGCGCTCAGCAAGCGCTGCGTCACGTCGTCAGGCGCGCACAACGCCAGGAGCGCGTGCAGGTTGTCCCGGGATGCGCGACCGCGCCGTGAGAATGGCAGCCACGCAGCGCCCCCGCGATAGGGCTTGTTGCCAGCCCACCAGGCATGGAGGCGCAGCTCCCGCTCCTCGTCGGGTCGCGGTGCCAGACCTTCCGCGATGGCCTCCAGGTACCCCGCCTCATCTGGCGCCTCGATCCAGGGCGCGGACCTCCATTCGGCGGGGATCGTGGCTCGTTGGAACCCGGTCGCCTCCTGCCTCAGCACCACCCGGGCCCCCAGATCCTCGAAGCGGGCAGCGAACTCCCTGGCTTCGCCCGGGCTGAAGTACCGCCCGAGTTCCACTGGCAGCCTGTCCATCCGCTGCTTCACCTCCTGGAGATTCACGCCGCTCGCTCTCCGGACCAGATGCATGACCTCGACCCGGCGCTTCCCGACAGCCTCCAGCGTGACGATGGTGACGAACTCAGGGGACTCCAGGAAGGGTGAAGGAATCTCTCCCAGCTCCCTGGCCCTACTGACCCAGAAGAGACGCTGGCAGGCCCCACACCGAGAGACGCGAGGCGGCAGCGGCAGCATCGGCATGTCGCACCAGCCATCCGTCCAGACCACGGCACCGAAGGTATTGCTCGAGAGCAGCGAGGGCTGCCTGAGGGGCGCCTCGCACATCGGGCATGCAACGACGATGTCGGGACCGGGCATCATGGAGGTAGACCTCCGACGCTACCGCGCGAGACCTCGAGGCACCACGGGCCCCCCAACCGCCAGGCACTCAACCGGCAGGGGCGCCGCGGCCCTCGTGCGCCGCGGACGGCTCGTACGGAGGCCGCGGGATTCCCACACGTGTCCCCACGTCCGGCCCCTGGGCCCGGCAGCGCGTGTCCCCACGCAAGGCCGAGTACACGGACGGGGCAGGCGTGGCACCATGCTCCGACCGCCATGCCACGCTACGCACTCATCGCCGAACCGGATTCCCACCGCGCCACGGGGCTGCTCGCGCTGGCGCAACAGGAGGGCCTGGAGGGCGTGGTCGCTCGGGATGGCGCGGAGGCCCAGGAGTTCGTGCGCAAGCGCGGCGCCCCCACCCTGCTGTTGACGGACCTGGCGCTCCCGAGAGTGGATGGCTTCGCGCTGCTCGCGTGGCTGCGGGGCCGCCCGGACGCGAGCGGCACGACGGTGGTGGTGGTGACGGCCTTCGACGAGCTGCGCGTGCGCGCGTGGCAGCTCAAGGACACCCTGGGCATCCACGCCCTGCTCAGCCGGCGCTCCGGCCCGGAGGCGATGCGCGACGGCGTGCGGCGCGCGCTCGCCGGACAGCTCGCGGGCAGTGGCCTGCTGGAGCCCAGCTCCGACGAGGAGAAGCGGCGCCTCCAGCGCATCGACGAGCTGAGGCTCGTGGACGCGGGGCCTCCCGACACGGAGCTTCAGGAGCTGGTCTCGGAGGTGGCGCAGGCCTTCGGCGTCCCGGTCGCGCTGCTGACCCTGGTGCTGGGCGACCGCCAGTGGTTCAAGGCGCACGTGGGCCTGCCCGCCGCGCTCGCCCGCGACCGGGGCACCCCGCGCGACTGGTCCTTCTGCCACCACGTGGTGCAGGGCCGCGAAGCCATGGTGGTGCCGGACGCCACCCGCCACCCCGTGTTCCGCGACAACCCGCTGGTGCGCGACGGCATCGTCGGAAGCTACGCCGGCGCGCCGCTCGTCACCGCCAGCGGCGATGTGCTGGGCTCGCTGTGCGTCATCGACACGCGGCCCCTGATGCTCGGCCCGGAGGACCTGGCGGCGCTGCGCGAGCTGGCCGGCCGCGTGGCGGAGAACCTGGAGCACACCACCGGAGGCAGGCGGGGGCGCTCCGCCGCGCCGCGCCCCCAGGGCTCCCTGGAACCGGTCCTCACCGAGGCCTCCGCCCTGGCGCTCGTGCGCGAAGCCGTGCGCGCCCTGGACGTACCGGTCCTGGTGGTGGCCCCGGACCGCCAGCCCTTCGCCGCCAACGCGGCCCTGGCGGAGCTGCTGGGCCTGCCGGAGGAGCGCCTGTCCGGGATGGCCTACGACGCCCTGTGCCAGCACGTCGCCAACCTGAGCACGGATCCCGGCGGCACGCTCCGGCAGCTGGACCTGGCGGCGGAGGGCTCCCGAGGCCTGCACCTCACCCTCACCCTGGAGCGGCCCCGGCACCGGGCGGTGCGCTGGGTGGCGCGCCCCTTCCTGGTGCCCGGCGGCGTCGCGCAGTTGCTGTCCTTGATCGACCTGGGCGTCGACACCGACCCGAGGGGCCAGCGCGAACGGCTCCTGCGCCAGGACGCGCTCACGGGCCTGGACACCCGGCGCGTGGGCGAGGAACGACTGGCCAAGGAGATCGGCCGCTGCCGCCGCGAGGACCTGCCCATCAGCCTGGTGCTGGTGGACCTGGTGGGCCTGGGCGACCTCAACCGCACGCGCGGCTTCGACGCGGGCGACGGGGCCCTGCGGGAGCTGGCCCGCCGCGCGGACGCGCTGTGCCCCCCGCCGGGCTTCGCGGTGCGCTGGAACGGAGACACCTTCCTGCTCGCGCTGCCCGGCGCGGATGCGGTGGGCGCGGAGGCCGTGCGCCAGCAGCTGCACGCCGTGCCCGGCCTGCCCGAGCTCGCCTCCACCGCCGTCACGGTGCGCGGCGAGGAGGATCCCCACGGCACGCTGGCCCGGGCCCACGCCGCGCTCGCCCGCTCGAAGCCAGAGCGGCCCCCGGGCCCGCCGGGCGCCTGAGCGCCAGGGGCAAGCCTGGCTGATGGATGGGGTGGGGCCCGCCTGGGGAGGCCCGGGAGGCCCCGGGGCCTCAATGGCGTGAAAACCCGGGGGGCCCCGGCTATCGAAGGGCCTCTCTCCCGCCTTGCGCGCGCATCTTCCGAGCCCTCCCGGGGCTCAGGGGTCCCGACGATGATTCCCTTCTCCGTACTCGACCTGTCTCCCGTCATCGCGGGAGGCGACCCCGGACAGGCCCTCCGGTGCACCTTGGATCTGGCCCGCCACGCGGAGGCCTGGAACTACCAGCGCTACTGGCTGGCCGAGCACCACAACATGACGGGCATCGCCAGCGCGGCCACGTCCGTCGTCATCGGGCACGTCGCGGGGGGCACGTCCAAGATTCGCGTGGGCGCGGGCGGCATCATGCTCCCCAACCACGCGCCGCTGGTCATCGCGGAGCAGTTCGGCACCCTGGAGACGCTCTACCCCGGCCGCATCGACCTGGGCCTCGGCCGTGCGCCAGGCACCGACCCGCGGACCTCCGCCGCCCTGCGCCGCGGGCTGATGGGCGCGGACTCGTTCCCCCAGGACGTGGTGGAGCTGCAGAACTACTTCAAGGACCCCACGCCGGGGCAGGCCGTGCGCGCGGTGCCGGGCGCGGGCCTCCACGTGCCGCTGTGGCTGCTGGGCTCCAGCACCTTCAGCGCGCAGCTGGCCGCGGCCATGGGCCTGCCCTTCGCCTTCGCGTCGCACTTCGCGCCCGCGCAGATGATGAGCGCGCTGCACCTGTACCGCACGCAGTTCCGCCCGTCGGACGTGCTCCAGAAGCCGTACGCGATGATTGGCGTCAACGTCTTCGCGGCGGACTCGGACAAGGAAGGCCAGCGCCTCTTCACCTCCCTGCTCCAGGCCTTCATCAACCTGCGCCGGGGCCGCCCGGGCCCGCTCCTGCCGCCGGTGGACAGCCTGGACGGTCAGCTCAATGAGATGGAGCTGGCGGAGATCGAGCACATGCTCGCGTGCACCGTGGTGGGCTCGCCCGACAGCGTGCGCGACGGCCTCCAGTCCCTCATCGAGCAGACCGGGGCCGACGAGCTGATGATCACCGCGCAGATCCACGACCACGCCGCGCGGCTGCGCTCCTTCGAGATCGTCGCGAAGGTGCGCGACGGCCTCAAGGCTGGGGACGCGCCGCCCGCACCGTCCCCGCAAGCCTCGCGATGAGCTGCGCGTCGCGGCTGCCGAAGACGCGCCGCGCGCCGCCGGGCAGGCCCAGCACCAGGTAGTGCATGTCCTCCACCAGGAGCAGCGCGGCCATGGAGGCGAAGAAGCCCAGCGCGGTGAAGACGAGCCCCGCCTCGTAGGCACCGCGCATCGCCGTGACGCTGACGGACAGCCAGGACAACAGGGGCAGCCCCACCACGGCGCCCAGGCCCACCACGAGCAGGTAGGGCCACACCTTCGGCGTGCGGCGCACGGTCTCCACCTGGAGCACGTCGCGCAGCGCCCAGGTCCGGCCACCCACGACGAGCCGCTCACGGGTGACGCGGACCTGGCCCTCCTGGAACAGCACGGGCTCCGCCGCGTCCGCCGTCTCCAGGGGAGCCACGGGCCGGCGCTCGACTTCACGGCGGGGGACGACGGGGTGCAACACGGTGACGGCGGCCATTGGTTCACCCATGGGTGGTCTCCAACGAGGGAAAGTGCGAGCGCAGCAGGTCGCGCAGCTCATCGAGCGGACGGCCCAGCGCGAAACATGCCCGGGCCCCCTGACACAGGGCGCGTGACACCAGGCGCTCGTCCGCGAAGGGAAGGAGGATGACCACCGGCGCGGCGGAGGCACAGGCCCGCGCGCGGGTCAGCACCGGGAGGATGGCCTCTCCGCGCTCCACGTGCGCCAGCACCAGGTCCGGCCGGGCCGCGTCCGCCGCGTCCAGGAACAGGGCGATGCCCAGGTCGCCCAGCACGTCCGCCAGCAGCGATGCCAGGGACTCATCCGCACCGAGCAGCAGGGCCCGGGTTGTGCGCAGGGACGCCACGCTCCCACGTCACAGCAAGCAACATGCCGGAGCCACCGTCCCGGGGGACGGTGGGAGTGGTCACCGGTGGACCGTGGCAATCCGCCATCACCCCATGGCGGATTGCCAGACCGCGGTTCAGCGCTCCCGCTCGCGACGATGGATGGTGGACACATCGATGCCCAGGAGTTCAGCGGCGCGGGTCTTGTTCCCCCCGCAGTGCTGGACCATCCAGTGGATGTACTCCCCCTCCAGCTTGCGCAGGGTCCACACCCCTTCCTGGGCCTGGCTGAGGGGATTCGCCGGCCCCTCGGGCACCGGCGCGTGGGGGCGCAGGTCCTCCAGCCCCACCGTCTCCCGCGGCACCAGCACCACCAGCCGCTCCACCAGGTTCTCCAGCTCGCGCACGTTGCCCGGCCAGGGCATGGCGCCCAGCGCCGCCACCACCTCCGGAGACAGCGCCGTCACGCGGGAGCGCGGGTTGCGCGCGCGGGAGCGGGCGGTGAAGTGCTCCACCAGCTGCGGGATGTCCTCCCCCCGCTCCTTCAGCGAAGGCACCCGCAGCGTGACGACGTTGAGCCGGTAGAACAGGTCCGCCCGGAAGCGCCCCTCCCGCACCCGCGCCTCCAGGTCCTGGTGCGTCGCCGCCACCACGCGCACATCCACCGTGCGGCTGGCGTCCGAGCCCACCGCCCGCACCTCGCCGTCCTCCAGCACGCGCAGCAGCCGCGCCTGGAGCTCCGTGGGCATGTCCCCAATCTCGTCCAGGAACAACGTCCCGCCGTGCGCCTCCACGAACAGGCCGCGCCGGACGGAGGTCGCCCCGGTGAAGGCCCCCTTCACGTGGCCGAACAGCTCGCTCTCCAGCAGCGGCCCCGGCAGCGCCGTGCAGTTGACGGCCACGAAGGGCCCGGAGGCGCGCGGGCCCTCGACGTGCAGCGCGCGGGCCACCAGCTCCTTGCCGGTGCCGCTCTCGCCCCGGAGCAGCACCGGCGCCGCCGCGTGCGCCACCCGGTCGATGAGCTCGTACAGCGCGCGCATGGGCGCGCTCCGGCCCACCAGCGCGCCCAGCCCCGAGCGCTCCTGCGACGCCTGCTTCAGCGCCCGGTGCTCCGCCCGGAGCCTCCGGTCCTCCAGCGCGCGGCCCAGGTACAGCCGCACCTCGTCCAGGCGGAAGGGCTTGGTGAAGTAGTGGTACGCGCCCCGGCGCATCGCCTCCACGGCGCTCTCCACGCCGCCGAAGGCCGTCATCAGCAGCACCGGCAGCTCCGGGTCCACCGCGCGAGCCGCGCCCAGCACGTCCAGCCCGTCCACCTTCTCCATGCGCAGGTCGGTCAGCACCGCGTCGTACACGCGGGAGCGCAGGAGCGTCAGCGCCTCCTCGCCGCCCGTCGCCAGGTCCACCGTCCAGCCCGCGTCCACGAGCGGCTCCTGGAGCATGCGCCCCATCTCCACGTGGTCGTCGACGACCAGGATGCGGGCCTCAGCCGGCGCGTTGCTCGACATGTCGCTCCTCCGGCACGGCGCGGGCCACCGGCCACAGCACGGTGACGCGGGTGCCCTGCCCCGGCGTGCTCTCCAGCTCCACCCGCCCGCCGTGGTTGCGCACGACGTGGGCCACCATCGTCAAGCCCAGCCCCGTGCCCTGCCCGCGCTTCTTCGTGGTGAAGAACGGGTCGAACACCTGGTTGATGCGCTCCTTCGGGATCCCGCACCCGTCGTCGCGCACCGTGAGCGCGACCAGCCCCCACGCGCCCTCCTCCGGCCCGGCCAGCGCGGAGGCGGACACCTCCACCCGGCCCCCCTCGCGGCACGCGTCGCACGCGTTGAGCGTCAGGTTGAGCAACACCTGCTGGAGCTGATCCGCGTCCGCCGCCAGCGCGGGCACCGACTCCGGCACGTCCAGCGTCAGCGTCACCTGGCGCCGCTCCGCCTCCACGCGCAAGAGCTCATGCAGGGCCGTGGCGAGCGGCCCCAGCGCCACCGGCCGCACCATCGCCGGCTGCAAGCGCGAGAAGTCCAGGAGCTGGCGCAGCGTGCGGCTCACCCGGTCGATCTGCTCGACGATGACGCCCAGGCCCGGGCCCTGCGGGTGCGCGGGGCCCAGCTTCCCCTGCACGTACTCCGCCCGGCCGCGCACCACGCCCAGCGGCGTTCCAATCTCATGCGCGATGCCCGCCGCCAGCACGCCCACGGTGGCCAGCTTCTCCGCGCGCAGCAGCTTCGTCTCCAGCGCGCGCACGTCGCTCAGGTCCTCCACCACCAGGAGCACGCGCGCCTCCTCCTTGGGGTCCTCCACCGTCAGGGGCACCGCGTGCAGGTTGTACGTGCCCTCCTCCCCGAAGAGCGCCAGCGGTTCGCCCAGCAGGCTCAGCGTCCGGTCCTCCCGGCCCGCGGACGCGACCAGCGCGTCGAGCCGCTCCACCACCGGCGCCGGAGCCCCGGGGAACGCGGCCAGCAACGGCGCGCCGGTGACGTTGCCGGGCACGCGCGCGCGAAGCGCCTCGTTGACGGCGCTGATCCGCCCGTCCGCCGTCAGCGCGAGGACGCCCGTGGGCAGGTGGTCGAGGATCTTCCGCGTCCGGTCGTGGAGCGCCGCCAGCCGGGCCGCGTGCCGCCGGCTCTCCTGGAGCGCCACCGCGCGCCGCCGCGCCAGCACCACGTACACCGCGAAGGCCACCAGGAAGAACGCCACCAGCGCGCCCGCGCCCAACAGCCGCACCACCAGCGACTGCTCATGCGAGCGCAGCGTCGCGGTCGAGACCAGCGCCGCCACCGCCCAGTGACTTCCGCCGCGCATGCGGATGGGCGTGTAGACGGCCACCACCTCCGCGCGCCCCAGCCCCAGCCGCTCCGCCTCGTGCTCGGACAGGGGCAGCATCCCGCGCGCCCCGGCCTTCAGCCTCGTGACGAGGAAGGCGAAGGCGGGCACGCCCGCGTCCTTCTGCCCCACGCGGCCGAACCACTCCGCCAGGCCCGGGTCGCTCGCGGGCGTGGGCTGCCCGTGCGTGCCCACGAGCAGCATCCGCGCCTCCAGGTCGGAGGTGACGATGCGCAGCGGCGCGAAGAAGGTCTCCGTGTCCACCAGCACCGCCACCGCGCCCTCCGGCTTGCCGTCCGTCGCGGGCAGCGCCGTGGCCAGGATGCGCAGCCACCCGCCGTTGGCCGCGTCCAGGATGGGCGACGTGGTGACGTCGCCGGGAGGCCGCAAGAGGGCCCGCCGCGCCGTCCCCGCCATCTCCGCCACCAGCCCCTCGCGCGACACCGGCGTCTCCGGCTTGCGGTCGAACAGGAGCAGCCGCTCCGCGCCCTCGCCGTCGTAGGCCGCGATGGCCTTGTACTGCCCCACCGCCTCCAGCAACGCGCGTAGCTCGCGCCGGTGCTCCGCCAGGCTCCCGGGCTGGGACATCAGCTCCCCGGCGAAGCGCAGGTTGCGGCCCACCTCCTCCAGCGAGTCCGTGACGCCGCCCACGGCCTCGTCCAGCTGCTTCTGCCGGTCCCCCGCGAACTGCTCCACCAGGGCCGTCCGGCTGCGCTTCACCAGCGTCCACACCCCCACCCCCACGCTCGCCAGGGCGGCGCACAGCAGGAGGATGGGCAGGAGCGTGGACCGCATGGGTGGCCCACAACCTAACCCGGCAAGGGGTCCCAAGTCCTTGTTTCCAGGACCTTTTGTCTCACCCGCCCTCCAGTACGTGACCATTGACGAACCGCGTCGGGCAGTGCTACCTACCGGTCGGTAGGCGAATTGACCTACCGGTCGGTAGGTGGTTCTTCCGGGCGGGAGCAGGCCGCCGGCAAGGAGAGCACGCGTGACACCCACGGGGCGCAAACCGGACGAGGGCGAGCGGTACCGGACCATCCTGGAGACGGCGGCCCGGCTCATCTGCGAGCGGGGCTACGAGGGCACGTCGATGCAGGAGATCGCCGCCGCGTGCCGGATGACGAAGGCGGGGCTCTACCACCACATCCAGAACAAGGAGCAGCTGCTCTTCGCCATCATGAACTACGGCATGGACGTGTTCGAGGAGCAGGTCCTCGGGCCCGTGGCGGACGTGGCGGACCCCATCGAGCGGCTGCGCCAGTGCATGCGGCAGAACATCCACCTGGTGACGAGCGGCCGCAGCAAGGAGGTCATCATCATCCTCCACGAGCACGCCACGCTCACCGGCGAGGCGCGCGAGTACATCGACCGGCGCAAGAAGCGCTACGTGCGCTTCCTGGAGGACGCGTTCGCGGAGGCGAACCGGCTGGGCCGCCTGCGCGGCGTGGACCCCACGGTGGCGGCGTTCTCGCTCCTGGGGATGATCCTCTGGGTCTACAAGTGGTTCAAGCCGGACGGCCGCCTCACCGAGGAGCAGATCGCCGACGGGATGGTGGAGCTGCTCTTCCCCAGCCTCTCGCTGGGTGCCTCGGCGCCCGCGCCCTCGGAAGCCCCCGACGACACACCCGCGCTGCGCATGGTGCCGCGCGCCGCCTCCGGGGAGGAGCCCCAGTGAACCGCGCCCGGTGGTGTTCCCTGACGGAGGCGGTGGCCTCCATCCCGAACGGCGCGTCGCTCGCGGCGGGCGGGTTCATGCTGGGCCGCGCGCCCATGGCGCTGGTGCTGGAGCTGGTGGCGCAGGAGAAGCGCGACCTCCAGCTCATCTCCCTGCCCAACCCGCTGCCGGCGGAGTTCCTGGTGGCGGGCGGGTGCCTGAAGCGCGTGGAGCTGCCCTTCGGCGCGCTGGTGCTGGAGAACCGCGTGCGCCCCCTGCCCTGCCTGAAGCGGGCCATCGAGGCGGGCGACATCGCGTGGCGTGAGCACGACGGCTACCGCGTGGTGCAGCGGCTGCGCGCGGCCTCCATGGGGCTGCCGTTCATCCCCGCGCCGGACGCGGACGTGTCGGAGCTGGCGGAGGTGGATGCGCCGCGCACGGTGGAGGATCCCTTCACCGGCCGCCGCGTGCCGGTGGAGCCCGCCTACTACCCGGACGTGGCGCTCATCCACGCGCGGGCCGCGGACGACAAGGGCAACCTCCTCATCGAGGACCCCACCACGGACCTGCTCGTCGCGGGCGCGGCGAAGCGGGTCATCGCCACCGTGGAGGAGCGCGTGTCGAAGCTGTCGCGCGTCACCGTCCCGGGCTTCCAGGTGGAGCGCGTGGTGCTCGCCCCCGGCGGCGCGCTGCCCACGGGCTGCCTGGGGAAGTACCCGCACGACGACGCGATGCTGTCCGCCTACCTGGCCGCGGCGGAGGCCGGCGGCGCGAAGGACTTCCTGATGTCGCTGCGCGCGACGCGGAGCGCGGCGTGATGGCGACGACGACGGTGGACCCGACGCCCGCGGAGACGGTGGTGTCGCTGCTGGCGCGGGAGATTGAAGACGGCTCGGTGGTGGCCACCGGCGTGGCGTCTCCGCTGGTCATCCTGGCGATCGCCGTGGCGCGGGCCACGCATGCGCCGGGGCTGACGTACCTGGCGTGCGTGGGCTCCCTGGATCCGGCGCTGCCGGAGCTGTTCCCCTCCTCGGAGGACCTGCGCTACCTGGACGGCCGGTCCGCGGAGGTGAGCATCGCGGACCTGTTCGACCACGCGCGCCGGGGCCGGGTGGACACGGTGTTCTTCGGCGCGGCGGAGATCGACCCGGCGGGCCGCACCAACATGACGGCGTCCGGCAGCCTGGAGAAGCCGCGCGCCAAGTTCCCCGGCGTGGCGGGCGCGGCCACGCTGCGCCAGTGGGTGAAGAACCCCGTCCTGCTGGTGCCCCGTCAGTCGCGCCGCAACCTGGTCCCCCAGGTCCAGGTGGCCACCACGCGCGACCCCAGCCGCCCGGTGCGGCTCATCTCCGACCTGGGCACGTACGAGCTGGGCGGGCCTCGCGGGGCGCGGCTGCTGTCGCGTCACCCCTGGGCCACGGTGGACGCCATCGCCGAGCGCACCGGCTTCGAGTTCGCGGTGCCGGACGCGCTGCCCGTCACCTCCCTTCCCGACGCGCGCACGGTGGAGGCCATCCGGGCGCTGGACCCCCGGAACCTGCGCGACGCGCTCGTCGGCGGCTGAAGCGTTTCCTCTCCCCTTTGTCGCGCTACGAAATGAGGCACCAGATGGAAGCTGTCGTTCTTCGCCAGTTCGGGAATGCAGAGAACCTGCGTCTGGAGACCGTGCCGGTGCCCCGGCCGGGCAAGGGCGAGGTGCTTCTGCGCGTGCACGCGTGCGGCGTCTGCTACCACGACGTCATCAACCGCCGCGGCAACCTGCCCCGCACGCACGTGCCCGCCATCCTGGGCCACGAAGCCGCGGGCGAGGTGGTGGAGGTGGGCCCGGAGACGGTGGGCTGGAAGGTGGGCGACCGCGCCGCCACGCTCCAGCGCATGTCCTGCGGTGAGTGCGCGCTGTGCCTCTCCGGCCGCAACAGCCTGTGCAAGCAGGACAACCGCTTCTTCGGCGAGGAGCTGCAGGGCGGCTACGCGCAGTTCATGGTGGCCCCGGTGCGCGGCCTGGGCCGCGTGCCCGCGGACCTGCCCTGGGCGGTGGCCGCGACGGTGTGCTGCACCCTGGGCACCGCGGTGCACACGCTGCGCACGCGCGCGAAGGTGAAGGCCGGGGAGACGGTGCTCATCACCGGCGCCAGCGGCGGCGTGGGGCTGGCCGCCGTGCAGCTGGCGAAGGTGGACGGGGCGCGCGTCATCGCCATCACCTCCGGCGAGGCGAAGGTCGCCGCGCTCAAGGAGGCGGGCGCGGACGAGGTCATCGTGTCGCGCGGCCTGGACTTCGGCTCGGAGGCGCGCAAGCGCACGCAGGGCCAGGGCGTGGACGTGGCGGTGGAGATCGTCGGCAGCGCGACCTTCGACCAGACGCTCAAGGCCATGGCGCCCGGTGGACGCGTGGTGGTGGTGGGCAACCTGGAGTCGGGGGTGGTGAACCTGAACCCGGGGCTCGTCATCGTGAAGGAGCTGGAGATCCTGGGCGCGTACGCGACCACGCGCGTGGAGCTGGATGAATCCCTGCGGCTCACGGCGAAGGGCCTCATCCGTCCCTTCGTGTCGGAGGAGGTGGCGCTGGCGGACGCGGGCCGTGCGCACTTCCGGCTGGAGAACCGGGAAGTGGCGGGCCGGCTGGTGCTGGTGCCGCCGGCGGCGTGAGGCCTTTCGCGGTCGCGACCTTTTGCTCTTGAGGAGTTCCCCATGAAGAAGCGGGTTGGAATCGAAGCGCTGGCGGTGGCGGTCCCTCGCCGGTACGTGGACATCGAGGACCTGGCGCGGGCGCGCGGCGTGGACCCGGCGAAGTTCACCGCGGGCCTGGGCGCGAAGGAGATGGCGGTCAACGACCCGGGCGAGGACTCCGTGTCGCTGGCGGCCACGGCGGCGGCGCGGCTCCTCCAGCAGCAGGACGTGGATCCCGCGAAGCTGGGCATGCTGGTGGTGGGCACCGAGACGGGCGTGGACCACTCGAAGCCCATCGCGTCGCACGTGCACGGCCTGCTCAAGCTGCCGCGCGCCATGCGCACGTTCGACTCGCAGCACGCCTGCTACGGCGGCACGGCGGGGCTGATGGCGGCGGTGGAGTGGATCGCCTCCGGCGCCGCGGCGGGCCGCTCCGCGCTGGTGGTGTGCACGGACATCGCGCGCTACGGCCTGAAGACGGCGGGCGAGCCCACCCAGGGCGGCGGCGCGGTGGCGCTCCTGGTGTCGGAGACGCCGGACCTGCTGGCGATGGACGTGGGGCTCAACGGCGTGAGCACCGCGGACGTGTATGACTTCTGGCGTCCGGTGGGCCGGCGCGAGGCGCTGGTGGACGGGCACTACTCCATCACCTGCTACCTGGACGCGATGGCGGGGGCGTACCGCGGCTGGCGCGAGCGCGCCCTGGAGCAGGGCCTGGTGCGCTGGGACTCCAAGCTGCCCAGCGAGCAGCTGGCGCGGATCCTCTACCACGTGCCCTTCTGCAAGATGGCGCGCAAGGCGCACGCGCAGGTGCGGCTGTGCGACCTGGAGGACTCCGGCAACGGGCCAGCCACGCCCGAGGCGCGCGATGAGGCCGCGAAGTCCCAGGCCAGCTACGACGCGCAGGTGGCGAAGTCGCTGGGGCTGAACGCTCGCGTGGGCAACGTCTACACGGCGTCGCTGTATCTGGCGCTCGCGGGCCAGCTGCACGCGGAGGGCGCGGCGCTGGCGAACCAGCGCATCGGCCTGCTGTCCTACGGCAGCGGCTCCTGCGCGGAGTTCTACTCCGGCGTGGTGGGCGAGAAGGCCCCGGAGCGCATGGCCCGCGCGGACCTGGACACGGTGCTGGCGAAGCGCGAGCGCGTGTCGGTGGAGGAGTACGAGCGGCTGATGAACCTGCCCTACGACGCGCCGGAGGCGATTGCTCCGGAGCCGGGCACGTTCCGGCTGGCGGAGATCCACGAGTACCGCCGCAAGTACGCGGGCGGCGCGGCGTAGCCACGGCGTGCCCGTCGCGGGAGCCCTCCTCCTGGCTCACACCCCCAGGAGGGAGAGCACCGCGCCTTGGGCTTCGTCCTCCAGTGTCGGCACCTCCGGAGGGCCCTTCGGGTTCGCGCCGTGACAGGGGCCCACCGCTCCCGCCGCGAGGACGGGCGGCCTCCGGGAGCAAGGTCAGGAGCGACGTTCACCCTGGCGCATTCGCGCCCTCACATCCGGCGTCCCCGGAAGCTCCACCGCGAGCGGCGGCCCCATGCCGCCGCGACCAGCACGAGCGCCCCCGGCACCAGCCCGGGCGCCGCCGCGCAACCATCCTTCGGCGGCGGCTGCTCCACCGAAGGCCCGGGGGTCACGGGCTCCACCCCGGCGTCGCTGCCGGGAACGGGCGCTCCGAAGAGCTGCGCCAGCTGGGGCCAGAGGGCCGGACATCGCTGCTGCACGGGCGTCGTGGCGGGACACTGGTGCGCGCCCTTCACGTCGCTGAGTCGGAACATCGGCTCCCAGGTCGTTCCCTCGTCGGCGCTGCGCGCCAGCGCCCAGCCCCCGGTCCAGCTCGCGCCACAGGCGTAGAGGGAGCCGCCGCGCTTCAGGGAGCAGGCGTTTCCGTTCGGCTCCGCGAGCTCCACGAAGGGCTCGTCGTCGTGGCCCCGGAAGAGGCGGGTCGTGGTGGAGACCCAGACCGTGCGCCCGTCCTCGGAGGACTCCACGCTGGCGATCCGCTCGTAGGTGTCCATCACGGGCGTCAACGTGGCGCCGCCGTCCGTGCTCTTGAGCAATGAGTCGCGGCCCTGGGCGGAGACCCGCGCCCAGAGCACGTCGGGCGAGGTATCGCTCACGCGCAGCAGGACGAGATCGTACGGGAGCTGGAAGCGGGTCAGCGGCTGGGGCAGCCGGGTCCAGGTCTGGCCGCCATCCTCGCTGCGGGTGAGGAACTGGCCGTCCGCGTCCTGGCCCGAGGCGTAGACGCGCAGCGGATCCGAAGCGGCGACGCGGATGGACGTGAAGCGGGAGGTCGGCGTCGGCGCGAGCACGAGCGTCCACGACCCGCCGCCATCCTCGGAGCGGTAGAGCCCGTTGCTCAGGGAGGGCCGGCCGGTGCTGACGTAGAGACGCTGCTCGTCGGACGCATGCATGGCCAGGCTCGTGACCCAGGTGTCCTTGAAGAAGGCATCCGGAGTCCACGTGCAGCCGGCATCGTCGGAGCGCACCAGCGCGCTCCCCGTGGCGGCGAGCAGCGTCCCTCCGGACAGCCAGAAGTAGCGCTCCGGGCGCCAGATGGCGATGCCCATGCCCTCCGGGCAGATCCACCGCCACGTCGCGCCGTGGTCGCGGGAGATGAGCGCGCCCGACGGGTCGCCCATGATCCAATCGTCCTCGTGACCTCGGCGTACGCTGATGCTGCTCGCCTCGTCAGGCATGCCCCAATGCGCCACCGCCGGCGCCGCCCACAGCGACAGGAGGAGCGGCAGCCTCCAGGACAGGAGGACGGAAGTCTTCGTCACGGTGTGGCTCCGGTGCGGCGATGCGCCTCGCGGGCGAGGAGGAGGGGTGAAACTCCGCGCGCCGGGGCCTCCGGCGCGCGGCACTTCGATGGACCGCGCGTCAGTTCGCCGCGTTCCGGTACTCGAAGTCCTCGAGCGTCATCAGGTAGTCGCCCTTGTCGGCGCGGTAGCGCATGCAGTAGCGCGTCGGGTAGAGGCCCGAGGCCTCCATCGCCGGAGGCGCCTTGATGACCCGGCAGTCATCGGCCGGCTTGCTCTTGGCGAAGCTGCCCTCGACGACGGTCTCGAAGTACGTGATGTGGCCGTCGTACGCGCCGTAGACGAACGCCTGCGTGAAGGGCTCGCCGTTGAAGGGCGACTCCGCGATGTCCGCCAGGTGGTTGCCCATGCGCGCGGAGACGCCGCGCTGGTTCTCGAAGCCCGTCGGGTAGAAGGGCGCCGGAGGGTCCTTGATGGCCTTCGCGTAGTCGTTGCAGTCCGTGTAGACGCCGCACGGCCCGGTGCGGATGAAGTTCCGCTTCACGAAGTCCTGCATGAAGAAGTGCAGGTCGAAGTGCCCCTTGTCGAACGCGCCGATGGGGCCGTGCCCCCGGCCCTGCCAGTTGAACATGATCCACTGGAAGGGGACGTCCTTGAGCTTGGGGAACCAGAGCACGCGCTCGTGCCCGCCGTTGCACTCCTTCTCCGGGTCCGTCACCCCGTCGTTGTTCATGTCCCAGCACGTCTGCCCGTCGTTCGTCGGCACCATGGGCAGGGTGTCCATGGCGGCCTGGTCCACGGTCACGCCAATGGCCTTCACCGAACCGTCCGCGTTCTTGTGGACGATGGACTGCACGTAGCCATCGCCAAACGACACACGGTTCTCCATCAGGTCGCATGGGCCTCGGTAGGCACCGTGCTTCATCTCCGAGGACAGCTCCTTCTCGGAGACCTTCTTGGACTGGTTGTCGATACAGGCATCGACGGTCTCCCCTTCATCGGAACAGCCAGCCATGCCCAGCAGGGCCACACCCAGGATCCACGGACTCAGACGCAGCGACACGGTGCACTCCTTGTGAACGAAGAACGAATCCAGACGACGCAGGACAGCCCCGCCCCTGCTCACGCGCGAAGGGCGGACGAAAGCGAGCCCACGAGCGCGTCGAGCCCGTGGCTGAACAGCGTGTAGTGATTGCCTTCCAGCTCCACGAGCTCGCCGCCCGAGGACAGCTGGAGCCACGCCTCCGCGTTCTGCCGCGAGGCGCCTCCGGGCTGCGCGCCCCGACAGAACCAGACGCGGCCGGCGTAGGGCCGGGCCTGGTACGCCGTGAGCGCGCGCATGTTCGCCTTGAACACCTCCGCGTGCGCCCCCAGCGTCGCGCGGTCGAGCTCCGGCGCGATGGCCTCCTGCGCTCGCAGGTCATCCACCACGCGCTCCAGCACCGCCTCCGAGGGCAGGGACCGCAGCGCGCCGGCATCCACCTTCACCCGGCGGGCGGACAACGCGCCCAGGTCCTCCGCGAAGCGCGCCATCAGCGCCGCCTCGTCCATCGCGTCCCCGCCCTGCCCCGCGGGCGGCACGAGCACGTCGATGAGCGCGAGCGTGGCGACCGTGTCACCCGCCGCATGGAGCTGGCGTGCCATCTCGTAGGCCACGACGCCGCCCATGGACCACCCACCCAGGTGATACGGGCCGCGCGGCTGGACCTCGCGGAGCGAGTCCAGGTAGGCGGAGGCCATGGCCTCGATGGACCGGGGCGGCGCACCAGGCGGAACCTGGAGCCCGAAGACGGGCTGCTCCGTCCCCAGCTTGCGCGCCAGCTCCGCGTAGCAGAGGACGCTGCCCCCCACGGGGTGCACCAGGAACAATGGAGGCTTCGTGCCCGCGGGCTGGATGGGCACCAGCGCCCCCCTGCCCTCCTGGGACGTCCCTTCCGCCCCGGACAGCGACGCGGCGAGCAGCTCCACCGTGGGCATCTCGAAGAGGGTCGCGAGCGGCAGCTCCCGGCCCAGCTCCTGGCGCAGCCTCGCCATCAGCCGCACCGCGAGCAGCGAGTTCCCGCCCACTTCGAAGAAGTTGTCGTGGATGCCCACCGGTCCCGGCAGCAGCCCTTCCCAGAGGTGCACCAGCTGCTTCTCCAGGTCCGTGCGGGGCGCCACCCGGGCCACGGGCTGCTTCGGCTGCCGCGCGTCCCCCAGCGACGGCAGCGCGGAGCGGTCCACCTTCCCGTTCGCGCTGAGCGGCAGCGCGTCCAGCGTCACGAACGTCTGCGGCACCATGTACTCCGGCAGCTTCGCGCGGAGCGCGTCGCGCAGCGCGTCCATCGCGGGAGGCGCCTCGGCGTCGAGCACCACGTACGCCACCAGCCGCTTGTTGCCCCGCTTCTCACCCACGGCGGACGCCACGGCGGCGCGCACGCCCGGGTGCTGGAGCAGCGCGGTTTCGATCTCGCCCAGCTCGATGCGGAAGCCCTGGACCTTGACCTGGAAGTCCTCGCGGCCCAGGAACTCGATGTCGCCGCTGGGCAGGAAGCGCCCCAGGTCGCCCGTCCGGTACAGCCGCTCTCCGGTCAGCGGATGGCGGATGAAGCTGGCGCGGCTCTTCTCCTCGTCCTTCCAGTAGCCCCGCGCGACGCCCACGCCGCCAATGAAGATCTGCCCCGGCACCCAGGTGGGGCACGGCACCAGCGCCTCGTCGAGCACCAGCATCCGCTGGTTCACCATCGCCTTGCCGTAGGGAATGCTGGGCCAGGCCGGGTCGACGTCGCCAATGGGATACAGGATGGACCAGATGGACGCCTCGGTGGCGCCGCCCATGCTGTAGAGCGCGGCCCGGGGCGCCACGGCGCGGATGCGCTCCGGCAGCGACACGGGGATCCAGTCCCCGCTCATCATCACCGTCCTCAACTGGGGCCAGGTCTCCCCACAGCCCGCCAGATGGTCGGCCAGCATCTCCATCAACGCCGGGACGCTGTTCCACACCGTCACGCGGTGCTCGCGCACGAGGTGCAGCCAGCGGCCGGGCTCCCGCAGCTCCCCGGGGTCCGGGATGACCAGCGCTCCGCCCGCGGCCAGCAGGCCGAAGACGTCCCAGACCGACAGGTCGAAGTTCATCGCGGACAGCGCGAACCCCCGGCTGTCCGCGGTGATGTCGAAGCGCGTGTTGACGTCCAGGAGCGTGTTGAGCGCCGCCCGGTGTTCAATCATCACGCCCTTGGGGTGGCCCGTGGACCCGGACGTGTAGATGACGTACGCGAGGTCGTCCGGCCGCTGCACGCTCGCCAGCGGGCCGGCCTCCGGGCGCAGTGCCTCCGGTCCATCGATGGCCAGCACGGCGCCCGGATCCACGCCGGACAGGTCCAGCTTCAGCCAGGACTGGGTCAGCACCTGCCGGGCCCCCGTGTTCTCCAGCAGGTAGCGCAGGCGCGCGGGAGGCAGGTGGGCGTCGATGGGCACGTAGGCCGCGCCGGACTTGAGCACGCCCATCGCGGCCACGACCTGCTCCCAGCCCTTCTCCATCACCACGGCGACGAGCGCGTTGGGCCGCGCACCCTGCTCTCGCAGCCAGCGCGCGACGCGGTTGGAGGCGGCGTCCAGCTCCGCGTACGTGAGCGTGCGGCGCGCGGTGATGACCGCGGGCCGGTCCGGCCCCAGCGCGGCGGCCTTCACGAAGGGCTCGTGGATGAGGCCCTGGACGACCGGGGCCGCGGTCGCGTTGGCCTGCTGACGGGCCTCCAACTGCTCCGGCGGCACGAGCAGCCGCGTGCGCTCCGTCCAGGCGGACTCCTCCGCCGCCAGACGCAGCACCAGCCCGGAGTAGGCCTGGAACATGGCGTCGATCATCCCCGCCGGGAACAGCTCCTCGACCACGTCCCAGTTGAGGATGAGCCCCCCGGCGTCCTCCACCACCTGATGGTCCAGGAACACCTGCGGCGTGCGGATGCTGCTGTGGATCTCCTCGCCGCCGGTGCCCATGGCGAGCAGGTGCTGGGCCAGGCCGGCCGGCGCCGCCTCGCCTTCGCGCGAGTGGAAGTTGATGGTGCTCGCGAAGACGACGGGCATGCGGGCACGCCGCATGTCCCCGTCCCGCCGGTTCAGCTCGCGCAGCACCCGGACCCCGCTGAACGAGGCGTGGTCCAGGTCGTTCCACAGCTGCTGCTGAAGCCGCTCCGCCCGGGCGGAGAGGGACTCCGCGCGCTGCACGTCCACCTCCAGCAGCGTGGTGGCGCTGAAGTTGCCAAGCACGCGGTCCACGTGCGGGTGCAGCGGGACGCGGTTGAAGAACAGCACGTTGAGCGTGAAGGCGCGGCTGCGGCCCCACGTCGCCAGCACCTCGGCGTAGGCCGCGCACAGCACCATGGAGGGCGTCACGCCCGCCCCGCGTGCCAGCTCCTTGAAGCGCGCCCACTGCGCCTTCGGCAGCCGGAACGAACGGTGCGTGAAGCGCGGCAGCTCCAGCGTGCCCGGGTGGCGCGCCATCGGGAGCTCCGGCGCCGGGGGAAGCCTGGGCACGCGCTCGCGCCAGTACCTCTCCGCGGCGGCGTAGTCGGGGCCGCTTTCAAGCGCCTGCACGCCCAGGACGTAGTCGCGGAAGGTGATCTCGATGGGCCGCAGCGCCCCCGCCCCCTCGCGGTACACCGTGGACCACTCCTTGAACAACAGCGACGTGCTCCACGCGTCCACCACCAGCGCGTCGAAGCCCAGGTGCAGCCGCGTGCGCTCGCCGTCGATGCGCGTGGCCCGCACGTCGAACAGCGGGAAGCGGTCCGTGCGGAAGACCTGCGTCGCCATCTCCGTCCGGAGGGCCGCCAGCGCCTGCTCGACGTCGGAGGCCTCCTGCCCCCGGAGGTCCACCGTACGGATGACGAACGGGGGAACCGTGGGCAACACCCGCTGCTGCCCGTCCGGCGTGACCACCGCGCGCAGCATGTCGTGGCGCTGGATGATGACGTCCAGGCTCGCGCCCAGCCGCTCCAGGTCCACGCCCAGCAGGTCCACCTCGATGAAGAAGTAGGTCGACACCCCGCCCAGCTCGAACGAACGCGTCCGGCCCAGCAGGTACGCCTGCTGGAGGTCGGTCATGCCGAAGGGCTGGTGGCGTGCCTCCTCGTCGTGCCGCAGCACCCCCACCGGCCCCGAGGAGACCTCCGCCCGCACCGCCAGCGCCTGCTCCGGAGCACCCGCCGCGGTGGCCTCCATGCCGAGCTGGCCCAGGACCTCCGCGCACAGCGCCTTGAGGTTGGCCCCCGCCAGGAGGCCGCCGAGCGACAGCGCCACGGACAGCTCGTTGGCGACCGCGCTCTTGAGCTCCAGCGCCATCAGCGAGTCGAAGCCCGCGTGGCCCAGCGGCGCGTCCAGGTCGACCTCCGCGGCCGTGGCGCGCAGGATGATCGCGACCTGTCCACGCAGCCACTCGAGGAGCCGGGGCGCGCGCTCCGGCACCGGGAGGCGCGCGAGCACGTCCCGCAGGCCCGTCGACGCGGGACGCGCGGCACGCAGCGGCGCCACCTCCGCGCGCGTCGCCTTCTGGAGCCCTTCGGTCGTCGTGCGCTTGAGCAGCGCCCCTTCCGCGCGCAGGAAGACACGGCCCTGGGCGTCGGCCAGGTCCACGTCCGCGACGAGCGTCGTGTCGCCCTGCTTCCAGGGACGCAGCCGCACGTGGGCCTGGCTCGGCCCCGCCGGAGCGGTGGTTCCGACGACGAACCGCGCCACCTCGACGATCATGTAGATGGCGTCCGCGGGCACATCGCCCGGCAGGCACGCGAAGACCGCCTGGAAGAGCGCATCCACCAGCCCCGGGTGGACGCGGTAGTCCTCCGCCTCCCGGCCCTCCGGCGCGCGCATCATCGCGAGCGCCTCGCCCTCGCGGAAGTGGACCTGCTCAATCCAACGCGCCGAGTGCCCCAGCACCAGCTGACGCTGCTCCATGCGCGCGTAGAACTCCGCGCCGTCCAGCTTCCGTGTGCAGTGTTCGAGGACGGCTTCAGCGGACTCCAGGCGTGTGGCCTCTCCGGCCCCCGCAAGCCGCCCCTCCACGTGCATCGCCCAGGCGCCCGAGTCCTCCGGCGCTCCGGGCGGCACGCTGTAGAGCGCGAAGCCGCGCTCCC
The DNA here is from genome assembly GCF_007352635.1 of Corallococcus sp. Z5C101001. Lineage (NCBI taxonomy): Bacteria > Pseudomonadati > Myxococcota > Myxococcia > Myxococcales > Myxococcaceae > Corallococcus > Corallococcus sp. Z5C101001. The sequence goes on along the minus strand of NZ_VKLU01000010.1, from coordinate 258,330 downwards.
CCTTCGCGTCCTGCGCGTCCACCACGAGGTGCGCGACGCGCGTCTCCTCCTCGTCCAGCAGGAGGCCGCGCCGGACCGAGAGGCCCTCCACGCGGCACGCACCGCCCCCCGGCGTCAGGGCACTCCAGGCCTGGAGCGCGGCCTCCAGGAAGACGCCCACGTTGACCACCCGCATCCCGCCCATGCGGCAGTCGCCCAGACAGGGGTGTTGGGCGGCGTCGTACCGCACTCGGAACTGCGCGGAAGGCAGCGGCGACGGCAGCCGGTGTCCCAGCAGCGTGGGCGCCCCGTCCTTCTCCTCGAGCACCGCCGCGCGACGCGTTCCCGCGCCCGACGCCGCCGTGGGATACCAGTACCGCTTCCGCTCGAAGGCATACGTCGGCAGCGGGACGCGGTGGGGATCGAGCCCCGTCCCGAACGCATCCCAGTCCAGGTCCGCGCCCCGCGTGAACAGGGCTCCGGCGGCCTCCAGCATGGAGCGCAGGGGCTCCAGGCCCTTGCGCATCGAGGGCAGGAAGCTCCGCGCGTCACTGGCCGCGAAGCGCTTCACCATGCCGATCAGGTGCGGCGCGGGCCCCACCTCCACGAAGGTGTCGAAGCCGCTCTCGAGCAGCCACTCCATGCTGGCCTGGAACCGCACGGCCTCGCGGGCGTGGTCACGGAGGTAGCGCGGCCCCAGCGTGGCGGCGTCCACGGGCCGGCCGGTCAGGTTGGAGATGAGCGGAATGGACGGCTCGCGGAACGTGAGCCGGGACGCGGCGCGCTCCAGCTCGTCCAGCATCGGGTCGAGCAGCGGCGAATGGAACGCCTGCGAGACGTTGATGCGCTTGTGCTTGAGCCCCTGCTCCGTCAGGCCCCGCAGCACGTCCTCCACGACGCCCGCGTCACCGGAGATGACCACGTTGTCCGGCGCGTTCACCGCGGCCACGGACACGCGCGCCGACCGCCCCTCCAGCGCCGCGCGCACCTGGGCCTCGCTGGCGAAGACGGACGCCATCGCGCCGGCCTCGGGCAGCGACTGCATGAGCGCGCCGCGCACGGCGAGCAGGGCCACCGCCGCCTCGGGCTCGAAGACGCCCGCCACGCAGGCCGCGACGTACTCGCCCACGCTGTGCCCCAGCACGGCCGAGGGCGTCACGCCCCAGCTGCGCCAGAGCATCGCGAGCGCGTACTCCACGGAGAAGAGCGCGGCCTGGGTGTACCGGGTCTGATCCAACAACCCCGCCGTGAAGCCCTCCGCGCGCAGGAGCGTGAGCAGGGGCACGTCCCAGTGCGGCGTCAGCGCCGACGCGCAGCGCTCCAGGGCCTGCCGGAACACCGGCTGCGTGGCATGAAGCTCCACCGCCATGCCCGGGAACTGACTGCCCTGCCCCGTGAACAGGAAGGCCACCTTGGGCCCCTGCCCGACCTGCGCACGCCCCAGCGAAGCGCCCGCGGGAAGCTCTCCCGCCGCGACAGAGGTCAGCGCGCGCTGGAGTTCGTCCAGGTTGTTCGCGGGGAGCGCCAGCCGCTCCGTGAAGCGGGCCCGCCCCGTGTTCACGCTGAAGCACACGTCCTCCAGCGGGAGGTCGCGCTTCGAGGCGAGGTGCGCCGCGTGACGGCCCGCCAGCTCCGTCAGCGCCGCCGGGCTGCGCGCGGACAGGGTGAAGAGCTGGGCGGAGGGCTCGAAGGCCCTCGCCTCGCGCGCCACCCTCGGAGCCTCCTCCACCACCAGGTGGGCATTGGTCCCGCTCGCGCCGAACGAGCTCACGCCCGCGACGCGCGGACGCTGGGCGCGAGGCCAGGCCTCCGGCTGGGTGACGATGGCCACCGGCAGCGCGTCCAGGTCGATCTCCGGGTTCAGCTCGCGGAACTGGACCTGCGGCGGCAGCTCTTCGTTCTGGAGCGCGAGGATGACCTTCATCAGCCCCGCCGCGCCCGCGGCCGGCTCCAGGTGCCCGATGTTGGCCTTGATGGACCCGATGCGGATCCGCTCCGCGTCGGTGCGGCCCTCGCCCAGCGCGGCGCCCAGCGCGCGGACCTCTATCGGGTCGCCGAGCGGCGTCCCCGTGCCGTGCGTCTCCACGTAGCTGACGCGCTCGGCCCCCACCCGGGCCGCCCGGAGCGCGCCTCGGATGACGTCCTGCTGGGCGGCGGGATTGGGCACCGTGAGGCCACCGCTGCGGCCATCCTGGTTGACGCACGAGCCCCGGATGAGCGCGTGGATGTGGTCCTTGGCCGCCACGGCGTCCGACAGACGCTTGAGCACGAAGACGACGCAGCCCTCGCCCCGGGTGTAGCCATTGGCATCGCGGTCGAAGGTCTTGCAGTAGCCGTCCGGCGCCAGCATCCCCGCCCGCGACAGCACCACGAACCACTCCGGTGACAGCAGCACGTTCACGCCGCCCGCCAGGGCCAGCGAACACTCCCCCGAGCGCAGGCTCTGACAGGCCTGATGGATGGCCACGGCGGAGGACGAGCAGGCGGTGTCCACGGACAGACTGGGACCGCGCAACCCCAGCCAGTAGGACAGGCGCCCCGCCGCGAACGTCGACGCGTTGCTGGTGAGGCAGTACGCGTCCAGCTGCTCGATGGGCGTCTCCTGCATCAGCTTCTGGCAGTAGTCGTAGTTGGTGATGCCGACGAACACGCCGGCAGTGCTCCCCTCCAGCTTGTCGAAGGGCTGCGCGGCGTTCTCCAGCGCCTCCCAGCTCACCTCCAGGAAGAGGCGCTGCTGTGGATCCAACGTGGCCGCCTCTCGCGGCGAGATGCCGAACACGCCGGCATCGAAGCGGTCGACCTGCTCAAGAAAGCCGCCCCGGAAGGGCTGCCCCTCCGGCGTCGCCGCGTGCCCTCGCTCCGGCGGGAACGCGCGGATGCCGTCGCCCCCGGCCCGGAGAAACCGCCACAGCGCGGCGGGGTCGTCGTTGCCACCCGGAAGGCGGCAGGACATGCCGACCACGGCGATGGGCTCGGTCCGCTGGGACTCGACGGCATCGAGCTTGCCGCGGAACTCACGGATGCGCTCCAGGGCGCGCTGAAGCAGCTCGTCGCGGTTGGGCGCTTCGGTGGAAGCCGGCTGGTGGCTCATGACAGGTCCTTGCTGGAAAGGGAGGAGGTCTCTTCGAGCTCCCGGGCCAGGAGGTCGGCGATGCTGTCCGCGCCGGCTCCTGTCTCCAGGGGCATGAACCTCGAGGGGGTCGCCTCGGTGCGGTGCGCGGTGGACGGTGCCGGGGGCGGCACCAGGAAGGTGGCCAGCTGTCGGGACAGCCGCTCCACGGAGGGGTTCTCGAAGATGACGGTGACGGCGAACTTGCGCCCCAGCTGCTGCTCCATCCGGTTGCGCAGCTGCCCTGCCATCACGGAGTCCATGCCCATCTGGAAGAAGCCCTCCTTCGGGTCGAGCCGCGCGGCGTCGAATTTCAGGATGCGCGCCACCTCCGTGTGCACCAGGCTCCGCAGCCGGGTGCCTCGCTCACGCTCCGGCAGCGCGGCCCACTCGGCCTGCCTCGCCGTGACCGGCGCGCGAACATCGCCGACGCGCCGGGAGGCGGGCTCCGGGGGCGTGTCACGCACCGCCGCGAGGGGAAGCTCCAGGCTGGTGCCCCGCGTGGAGGTCCGCAGGTTCACCGGCCGCTCCTTGAACCAGAAGGACTCGCGCTCGAAGGGATAGAGCGGAAGGCGGCGGAAGCGCTGATGCGGCGCGAGCAACCCCTCCAGCCGCACGCCCAACCCCGCCGCGTGCAGCGCACCCGCGGACTCCAGCAGGGCCTCCAGCCCGTCCTGGCCCGCACGCAGACTGGGCACCGCGAGCGCATCCGTCGGGCCCTGCCGAGCGGCGACCTCCATCACCGTCGCGACGAACACCGGCTCGGGGCTCAGCTCGACGAAGAGCGCGTGACCCGCGCGCAGCGACTCCTCGAGGGCCGGCAGGACCGACGCCGGATGGCGCAGGCACCGGGACCAGGAGGCGGCGCCCTGAACCTCGCCGTCCAGCTCTGTCCCTTCCGCCGAATACATGGGCACCGACGTGGGCCGAGGGGTCAGCCCCAACCGCTCCGCAGCCAGTGCTTCGGGGGACGCGGTGCCCTTCGTCAGCAGGGCGCCACACCGGGCCGCCACGCGCGCGGCGTCGTCCAGCGAGAGCGCGCCCGCGACATGGGCCGCGGCGATCTCCCCCACGCCCTGCCCCACCACCGCGCCCGGCTCGACGCCCCACGAACGCCACAGCTCGGCGAGCGCCACCTGCACGGCGAAATGCTCACCGACGCTGTCGACGCCTCCGCGCGGACCTGCCGCCAATTGGAGCGCGCCACGACAGCGCTCCAGGGCCTGGGCGAACACCGGACAGTCTCGGCCCAGCGACTCCAGCCGAGCTCCGGAGAGCGGCTGCTGCGCGGGGAAGACGAACACCGCGCGCCCGGGCCTCCCCGCGGGCCCCGACCGCATCGCCGGGGCACCCTGGTGGAACGCCCGGAGCTTCTGGATGGCATCCTCGCGCGACCGGACCACCAGCCCCACCCGGTGGTTGTGGTGCGTCCTGCGCAGCGCCGCCGTCGCGCAGAGGTCCTCCAGCGGCTCGTGCTGGCCGGGACCGCTCGACAGGTGATCCGCCAGACGCCAGGCCACGTTCGCCAGCGCGGTGCGGCTGCGAGCGGAGAGCACCAGCAGGTGGGCTCGCTCCGCCACGGCCGCGGTCGGACGCGGCGCCGCCTCGGGCCGCGAGGACTCCACGGATCCCAGCACGACGTGCGCGTTGGTGCCGCCCGCGCCGAACGAGCTGACCGCGCCGTACCTGCGCTCGGCGGGGCCCGGCCACGGCGTCAGCTCGGTCGGGACGAAGAGGCGCGTGCCGTCCAGCGAGATGTGGGGGTTGAGCGCCTGGAAGTGCAGGTTCGCCGGGATGGCGCCGTGCTTGAGCGCCAGCGCCACCTTGAGGAGGCCGACGATGCCCGCGCCCGCCTCCAGGTGTCCGATGTTCGTCTTGATGGAGCCGAGCGCGCAGGGCCGCCGCTCCCCTTCCGAGCCCCCGTAGATTTCGGACAGGGCCTCGACCTCGATGGGGTCGCCAAGCGAGGTGCCCGTCCCGTGCGCCTCGATGAGGCCCACCTCCGCGCCGGTGAGCCGCGCCCGCTCCAGCGCCTTGCGGATGACCGCGCGCTGCGCCCCGCCGTTGGGGGCGGTGAGGCCGTTGCTGAGCCCGTCCTGGTTGACGGCCGAGCCGTGGATGACGGCCCAGATGTTGTCACCCGCGGCGAGCGCGTCCGACAGGCGCTTGAGCACCACGACGCCGCAGCCCTCGCCGCGCACGTAGCCGTCCGCACGGGAGTCGAACGTCTTGCAGCGACCGTCGGGCGCCAGGGGCAGGCCCTTGGAGTGCGCCACCGACACGACGGGCGACAGCAGAAGGTTGAGCCCGCCCACGATGGCGGTGGAGCTCTCGCCGCCGCGCAGGCTCTGGCAGGCCTGGTGCACCGCCACGAGCGAGGAGGAGCAGGCCGTGTCGAAGGCCATGCTCGGCCCGCGCAGGTCCAACAGGTACGAGAGGCGGTTGGGGATGATGCAGTTCGTGCCGCCCACGAGCGAGTACGTGTCGAGGACGTCCGGCTCGGAGAGCTGGAGCTGGAGGTAGTCGTTCCCGTTGGCCCCCACGAAGACGCCGGTGTCGCTGCCCGCGAGCGCCTTCGCGCTCAGGCCCGCGTCCTCCAGCGCGTGCCACGCTACTTCCAGGAAGAGGCGCTGCTGCGGATCCATCTGCGACGCCTCGCGGGGCGAGATGCCGAAGAAGTACGGGTCGAACCGGTCGGGCGCGTCGAGGAAGGCGCCGTACCGCATGTGCATGCGCCCCGGCGTGGCCACGTCCGCGTCGAAGTACCGCGACACATCCCACCGGTCCGCGGGCACCTCGCTGACCGCGTCCACCTTCCCGCGGAGCATCTTCCAGAGAGACTCCGGGGTCTCTCCTCCCCCTGGGATGCGGCACCCCAACCCGATGATGGCGATGGGCTCCCGGCCACGTGACTCCAGGGCCTCGAAGCGGGCCCGGAGGTCCTTCAGCGCGTCGAGGCTGCGCTTGAGCAGCGTGGGATCATTCGCGGTTGGCAATGGGGCCGTCATGGTCAGGACTCCTCGATGAGCTGTTGGACCTGGGCGAGCTCGGCCTCCAGCAGCCGCTCGAGATCCAGGTCGGAAGGGACTTGCGCGACGGGCGGCGCGGAAGGCGGCGGCGCGGCCCGCTCCGGAGGCGGCCGGGACACGGCCGCGGCGGCGGGGGTGGCCTGCTTCAGGACGAAGCCGGTCAGGGCCTCCACCGTGGGGTGGTTCCAGAGCGCGGTCGCGGAGAGCCGGATGCCCGTGCGCGCTTCGATGCGATTGCGCAGCTCCAGCGACATCACGGAGTCCATGCCCAGCGTGCGCAGCGGCTGGTCCATGGGGACCCGAGCCGGGGCCAGCTTGAGCACGGTGGCGACGACCTGCCGCAGCTCCTCCTCCGCGCGAGGCCGCCGCCGCGTCGGCTCCAGCGCGGCCAGCTCGTCGAACAGCGTGCGGGGCACGACGGCCGACGCGCGGGCCTCCTCGCTCCGGGGCGCGGGGCGCGCCACGTCGAGCACGCGGACCTTCAAGCCGTCGACGTGGAACAGCGGCTCGCCCGCGTCGGTGAACGCCACCACGTCTACGCGGAACAGCGGGCCTTCATCCCCCGGACGCAGCCGCGCATGGGCGTGGAAGGTTCCTTCCGGAACGCGGTGGAGCGCGAACGCGTCCACTCCGACGCTGATGAGCTGCCGCCCCCGGAACACGAGGCTGGGAGGCAGCGTGGCGATGGCCAGCTGGAGCGCGGAGTCGATGCAGGCCACCGGGGCCAGCTCCGGATCCACGGACGCGGCGGGCGCGACCACGCGCCCCAGCGCCTGAGCATCGCGGGACCAGACGCACTCCACGCCGCGGAACGCGGACCGGTACTCCAGCCCACAGCCCGCCAGCAGCTCGTAGTACCGGACCTGATCCAGGAGCATCGCCGCGGAGCCCCGCAGTGCGTCCCGGGCCGCGAGCGCTTCGAGCGCCCGTTCACGCCCGGCCTGCTCCTGGCCCGCGTCCAGCCAGGCCCGCGCGTGGGGGACCCAGGCTCCGCCCTCCCCCTGGGAGAAGGTCTGGAGCTCCCGCTGGGAACCTCGGACCGAGAGCACGGTCTGCACGCGTGGGGCAGGTCCGGCTCCCAGCACGAGCGGGTGCGGGAAGGTGATGTCCTTCAGCGCCACCGGCGCGCTCCCCATCGCCAGGCGCGCGGCCCGCACCGCCAGGGTCAGGTAGACAGCCCCGGGGACCACCGCGTCGCCGCCCACCCAGTGGTCCGAGAGGAAGTCGGACACCTCCGGGCCCCACTCCGCCTGCCAGTGGTGGAGGCTCGGCTCCACGGCGGACGGCAGGTGCCCCCCCAGAAGCCCTTCACTGCCGCGGCGAGCAGGCCCGGACGAGCGGGCCACGGGCGCGGGCTCGATCCAGAACCGCTCGCGCTGCCACGGATAGGTGGGCAGGGTGACGCCAGGGCGGCCGGCGCGAGCGACCGCGCCCCAGGACACGTCCATTCCCCTCGCGTAGAGCGCCGCCAGGGAGCGGAGCGCCGTCTCCCGTTCGGACTCGTTGCGGCGGAGCGAGGGCAGCACCTCGCCCGCCTCGCCCACGTCCGCCAGCTCCTGCTCCACGGCGGGCAGCAGGATGGGATGCGGGCTCATCTCGATGAAGACGTCATGGCCCGCCGCGCGCGCTCGCCGGACCGCGGAGGCGAAGAGGACTGGATCCCGCAGGTTGCGAACCCAGTAGGCGGGCTCGAAGTCGCGGCCGTCCGTCTCGGCGTCCAGCACCGTGGAGTAGATGGGCACCGCCGCCGTCGTCGGCGCGACGCTGGCCAGCACCTCCAGCAGCTCCGCCTTGATGACGTCCATCTGCGGGCTGTGGGAGGCGACATCCACCTTGACCCAGCGCCAGAAGACGCCCCGGGCCTGGAGCGCCTGGGAGATGACCTCCAGGGACTCACGGTGGCCGGACAGCACGGTGGACCGGGAGCTGTTGCTCACGGCCACGGAGACGCGCTGTTCGTGGCCCACGAGTGCGTCCCGGGCCTCGTCCAGCGTCAGCTCCGCCGCGAGCATGGCGCCCTGCCCGCTCACCCGGCGGAGCAGCTGGCTTCGGCCGCAGATGATCCGCGCGGCATGCGCGAGGCTGAGCGCGCCAGCGACATAGGCCGCCGCGACCTCGCCCATGCTGTGGCCGATGACCGCCTTCGGCTCCACGCCCCAGGAGCGCCAGAGCGCGGCCAGACCCGCCGCCACGGCGAAGAGCACTGGCTGCACCACGTCCACCAGGGCCATCCGGGACGCCTCCGCGGAAGCCTCCAGCTCCTCCAGGACGGACCACCCGGTGAGCGCGCGGATGGCGCCATCGCACCGCTCCAGCTCCGCGCGGAAGGCCGGCTCCTGGCGAAGCAGCTGCCGCGCCATCCCGTGCCACTGCGAACCCTGCCCGGGGAAGACGAAGACGACCGACGGCTGCTTCGCGAGGGCTGGCGTCACCAGCCGCTCGTGGGGCTCGCCGCGAGCATGCGCCTCCAGCGCCAGGGCCAGGGACTCTCCATCGCGCGCGACCACCGCCAGCCGCTCCGCGTGGTGCGTCCGGCGCGTCGCGACCGTGGCGGCGACATCCTCCACGCTCACCTGCGGCCGGGCGCGCAGGGACGCGGCCACCCGCCCCGCCAGCTCGCGAAGCGCCTGCGGCGTGTGAGCGGAGAGCGGCACCAGCTCATCGCGCGAGTCACCACCGCCCGTCCCGGAGCACCCCAGCCGGAACAACGTGGCGCGCGCCTCGTGGAAGGCCAGCCGTTCGTCCTCGTCCCGCGTGGTGGACGGAAGCACCACGGGAGGCGGTCGGCGCCCCTCCGCGGCCTGCTGGAGCGCGCCCACCAGCACGGGGTGGGGGCTGAGCTCCACCAGCGCGTCCACGCCCTCGGCCACGAGCGACGCGAGCACGGGGGCGAGCCACACGGGCGTCCGCAGGTTCTGACCGAAGTAGCGCCCATCCACCTCCGGTCCGTCCAGACGCCGTTGGAAGGCGGTGGAGATCATCGGCAGCCGCGCGGGCTTCGGCCGGAGGCCCTGGAGCACCGCTTCGAGCTCCGGGAGGATCGCGTCGATCTGCGGGCTGTGCGCGGCGACGTTCACTCGGATCCGCGCGCAGAGCTCCTTGCGGCGCTTCAGCTCGGCGAGGAGCGCATCGAGCGCGACCGGCTCTCCCGAGAGCACGGTGGACCGGGGACCGTTGTGGCCCGCCAGGACGACCGCGCCGTTCGAGTCCTCCAGGAGTCCGGCCAACGCCACGGGCGGCAGGTTGACGACCGCCATGCCGCCGCGATCCGCCAGCAGCTTCTGGAGCCGGCTGTAGTGGTGGATGACGAGCGCCGCCTCGTCGAGGTCGAGGATCCCCGCGATGTGCGCGGCCGCGATCTCTCCCAGGCTGTGCCCCACGACCACGTCCGGCGTGATGCCCCAGGCGCGCCACTGCTCCGCCAGGGCGACCTGGAACGCGAAGAGGAGCGGCTGGACCACGTCCACGTCGTCGTAGCGGGCGGAGCCCTCCGCCTTGAACAGCTCCTCCCGGAGCGATTCGCCGGAGTGGACCGCCAGGGCCGCGTCCGCGCGCTCGAAGGCGGCGCGGAAGGCGGGCTCGGTGAGCAACATCCGCCGCCCCATGCCGACCCACTGTCCCCCCTGGGGAGAGCAGACGAACGCCACCTTCGCGGGCCGGTCCAACGCGGTCCCGCGCGTCACCGGCGCGGGCTCCGCGCCCTCCAGGAACGCGCGCAGGCGCCCCTCCAGCTCCACGGTGGAGCGGACGCAGAGCGTGATCCGCTCCCGCCCCGAGCCCTCCGCCGTCAGCGTCTGACAGAGCCTGTCCAACGGGGCCCCGCTCCGCACGGCCTCGAGCGCGAGCCGGGCCCGCGCCCGAAGGACCTCCGCGTCGTCGGCCGCCAGTCCCAGCCAGGCGAGCCGGGGCGACGGTGCCTCCTGGAGCACGACGTGGGCGTTGGTGCCGCCCCAGCCAAAGGCGCTGACGCCCGCCACCGCGGGCCCGTCCGGCAGCGGCCACGGCTGGGCCGCGCGCGCGACCTCCAGGCGGAGCGCGTCGAAGGGGATGAGCGGATTGGGGCGCTCGAAGTGGAGGCTCGGCACGACGGTGCGCCGCTCGACGCACAGGCACGCCTTGAGGAAGCCCGCGATGCCCGCGGCCCCCTCCAGGTGGCCGATGTTCGTCTTCACCGAGCCGATGAGCAGGGGGCGTCCGTCGGCGCGCGCCTTCGCGAACACGGCGCCCAGGGCCCCCGCCTCGATGGGATCCCCCAGCGCGGTGCCCGTGCCGTGCGTCTCGACGTAGCCGACCGCGCCCAGCTCCACCCTCGAGCGCGCATACACCTGACGGAGCAGCTTCTCCTGGGCCTCCGGGTTGGGCGCCGTGAGGCCGTTGCTCGGCCCATCGTTGTTGCTGTGGGTCGCCCGGATGACGCAGCGGATGGAGTCACCCGCGGCGAGCGCGGCGGAGAGCGGCTTGAGGATCACCACGCCGCCCCCCTCTCCCCGCCCGAACCCGTCCGCGCTCGCATCGAAGGCCTTGCACCGGCCATCCGCGGACAGGCCGCCGAAGCGCGTCAGCGCCACCATCGTGTGCGGCGAGGCCATCACGCTGACGCCGCCGACGATGGCGGTGGTGCTCTCCCCCGCCCAGAGGCTCTGGCAGGCCAGGTGGACCGCCACCAGCGACGACGAGCAGGCCGTGTCCAGCACGAGGCTGGGGCCCTGGAGGCCCAGCACATAGGACAGGCGGTTGGCGATCATGTTGAGCGCCTGCCCGGTGGCCGTGTGCGGCGTGATGCGCTCCGGCTCCGCCCCCCCCAGCTCCGCGTAGTCCCTCCAGATGGCCCCGACGAACACCCCCGTGGCCGTCGAGCGCAGCGCGCCAGGAACGATGCCCGCGTCCTCCAGCGCCTCCCACGCCAGCTCCAGGAACAAGCGCTGCTGCGGATCCATCTCCGTCGCCTCGCGCGGAGAGATGCCGAAGAACAGCGGATCGAACCCGGCGATGTCCGCGAGGAAGCCGGCACGGCGCGGCACCCGCTGCGCCCCGCCACCCCGGTCCGCCTGCTGGAGCCGCCCATCGCTCCACCGTCCAGGCGGCACCTCCGTCACCGCGTCACGCCCCTCCCGAAGCAGCTCCCAGAAAGAGGCGATGTCCGGAGCGCCGGGGAGGCGGCAGGCCATGCCCACGACCGCGATCGGCTCGCCGTGGGCCACCGACGACGCGGCCTCCACCGGTGCCGCGTCGTCCGCGCCCTCGGAGGACAGGTGCCGCAGCAGCGCCTCCACGCTGGGGTGGCGCCAGAAGACCGTCGGAGACACCTCCCGCCCCGCCAGCGCCGACAGGGTCCGCCCCAGCGCCACCGCGCCCAGCGAGTCGAGCCCGTAGTGGGTGAAGGGCCGGCGCGCGTCGATCTGCGCCGGAGCCACGCCGTTGCGCAGGGCCAATGCCTCCAACAGGTGGGCCCGGAGTGCCGACAGCACGGACGCTTCCGTCACTGGAGCAGACATCATCTCGCCATCCCCAAGGCAGTTCCCCCTGTCAGCCCTTCCCCAAGGGCGTGGGTTCCACGTCAGCGTGTCCGGGACCGCGGTCGCGCTGTTTCATGCTCAAGACAAAACAAGACCTCGCCGCCGGCCGCGGCCGCACGCACCCGCGCGGCAGGGCCGGGGCGTGAGACATTGTCAAATGTCTGAAATGGAGCCGGAGATGGACTCGCGACGGGCGGAAGCTCCGCCTGGAAGGCCGGGCGGTCCGCTGCCGGGCCCCCTGCGCGCCCGGGGCCACCGGGCGCCGGAATGCCTAGCGCGTGACGGCCCCCGCGGGGCGGGTCCAGGCGAATTCCTTCAGGGCGGGCTCCAGCTCCACGCCACCGAGGTGGTTCGCGTAGTTCACCAGCACCTGCTGGGACAGCGCCAGGAGGACGTCCAGCGCGTTGGCCGGGGTGAAGCCCTGCGCCGTGAACCGGCTCCAGAGCGCGTCATCCACGAAGCCCTTCTCGCGAACCACCGTGCGGGTGAACTCCGCGAGCACCTCCAGCCGGGGGTCGGGAAGCGCCGCTCCCGTCCGGAGCGCGGCGACGATCGCATCCGGTACCTGGAGCTTGCGACATAGAAAACTATGGAAGGCCATACAGTACGAACAGTCATTCTCCCAGCCGATGGTCATGATGACCACCTCGCGCTCGTGCGCGCTCAGGGAGGACTGCGCCAGGATGGGCCCCAGCTGCGCGAAGCCTTGCGTCGCGCTGGGCGACTCCGCCATCAACCCCAGCAGGTTCGAACGGAAGCCCGCGGACTTCTCGACAGCGGCCAGCACCGGACGGGACTGCTCCGGAGCGCTTTCAATCGTATGAATCCTCAGTCGCCCCAAGACTCACGCTCCCCATTGCGTTATTGCTTTAAATCAACAATGCCACCTAAGCATTGACCTTTCAACAACGATTCGCATTCCTTCCATTTCTTTCAAGCGGCGCCCGAAATGAATTTGATAGGAATTTCCGGGCACTTTTCATCCTGGAATTCCCCTGCGATTCCAGCCACTTGCGATTCGACCGCGAAGATTCGACGATCGAGGCGTAACGCGCGGGGGGGTTCGCGACCTTAATGACTGGCAAACCGCAATCATGCGGTCCCATGGAGTTTTCATGTCCCGTCTCAACCTTGTCGACGCTTCTCACGCCACGCTCAAACCCATCAAGGAAAAGCTGGGCGCCAACCTCCCTCCGCCGGTCCGGGTGCTTGCCAATTCGCCCGCGGCGATGAATGCCTTCTTCGCCCTGCACGGGACGCTGGGCCAGGGGCAGCTGTCGCCGCGCGTCCGGGAGCAGCTGGCCATCGCGGTGGGCAACGCGCAGGGCTGCCGCTACTGCGTCTCGCACCACACGCAGCTGGGCCGCCGGACGGGGCTCTCCGATCAGGAGCTGGATCAGGCGCGCTCGGGCCGCGCGCCCGACGCCAAGGTGGAGGCCGCGCTCCAGTTCGCCCGGCAGATCGCCGCGCGCCGTGGCGCCGTGACGGACGCGGAGCTGGCGACGGTCCGCGCCGCGGGCTGGAACGACGGTGACGTGGTGGAGATGCTGGCGCAGGTCGTCGCCATCACCTTCGGCAACTACCTCAACCATCTGGCGCAGACGGAGATCGACATTCCGCCCGTGGACCTGGTGCCCGCGGCGGTGATCGACGGAATCCACGCGTGACCGCGACCTTCGAGCCCGGAGCCCGGTTTCCGGACCTGGAGCTCCAAGACAGCGAGGGCAAGCCCACGCGGTTGGGCGAGGCCATGGGCGGCGAGGCGGCGGTGGTGTTCTTCCTCCGCAACGCCGCGTGCCCCGTCTGCCGCAACCACCTGAAGACGCTGGCGAAGCGCCAGGGCGACATCGCGACGAACGGAGCGCGCGTGATCTCCGTCGTCCCGGACGGCCCGGAGGAGGCGCGGGAGCTGGCGGCGTGGCTGGGCCTGCCCGTGCCGGTGCTCACGAGCGGTTCGGGGTCGCACGCGGACGCGGGCCTGGAACCGATGCTCTGGGGCAAGCTCCAGCCCAGCGGCACGGTGCTCCTGGGCGCCTCCCGGCAGGTCGTCTACGGAAGGCAGTCCGCCCTGCCGCCGCTGGGCTTCAATGAGAAGGAGTTGATGAACGCGCTCGCGCAAGGCGGGCACCGCGCCGGGTAGGCGTGCGTCGCCCTGCGTCATCCAGGAGTTCCTGGCCTTCCCCCTTCGGCGCGAAAAGCCGAAGGGGATTAGGATGGCGGAGCCATGCCTGATGACCGAGTCCGAGACCCCGCCACGGAGCGAGCCGAGTTCCTCTCCTGGATCACCCTGCTCGTCCACCAGCACCGTGCGCGCCTCGTGACGAGCGCGAGGCGGCGGGGGTTGCCCCCCGAGGACGCGCTCGACTGTGTCCAGGATGCGTTCGTGACGTTCCTGCGGATGCCGGAGGCGACGACGTTGTCGGCCCGCTCGAACGAGGTGGAGCGCCTGCTCTCGACGCTGGTCGCCCACGCCGCGCTGAACCAGCGGCGCAAGCTGGCCCGGCGGTCCCTGCCCGCGGAGATCGAGCTCTCCGAAGTGGCCTCCGACCTGCCCTCCGCGGACACGCTGGTGGCGGAGGCGGAGGCGCGGGTGAGCCTGGTGCGCTGTGTCGAACAGCTCTCGCAGATGCAACAGGCGGTGATCCGGCTCCGGCTGCTGGACGAGTGTCCCGGCGAGGAGGTCTCCACGCTGCTGGGACTGTCGCCGGAGAACGTCCGCATCCTGTTGTTCCGCGCGCGCCAGCGCCTGCGGGAGTGTCTGGTGCTGGCCATGAAGGATCAGGACGCCCCCCACCAGGCCGCGACGGAGACCGCCCCGGCGTCGCCGCAGGGCTCCGCGCTGGACCGGGTGTGAGCCCGCCCGCCTGAGCCTCGGACAGAAAGCGGCGCGTGAGATGTCCCACGCCCGCCGGTTCGCGTGTCCATGGAGGGCGGGGCCCGTCCCGCGCCATCCTGTGAGGCCTTCATGCGAGCAGCCCGGCTGCTTCGTCTCTTCTCACGCGCCCTGAGGACCACGCTGGCGGCCCCGCTGCTCGTCGTGGGATGCCAAGGGAACGACTTCGCGGAGCCTGTCGCGCCCGCCGAGCCCACCGCGCCCGCCGTGCCTACCGACCTGGGCCAGTACTCCGACGTCGAGTGCGTGAATGGCGCGCCCGCCATCAGCGACCTGTCGATTGAGCCTCCTGCGGATTCGGTCCAGCTCCGCGCCATCTACCTTCAGCGCAAGCCCCCCACGGTCCATGTCCGGACGACGGAGGGAGCGGTCTGCGCGACGGCCTCCGACCCGCGGGCGTGTGAGTCCCGGCTCGACACGCTGGAGGTTCAAGAGGGCTTTCCGCGCACCTGTGGCATCTACGTGGACTGTGGTTCTGATTTCCTGACGATGACCCGGGGTGACGAGGCGGCGGCCTTCACGAGCGCGGCGGCGGTCAAGGAACTGCTGGGCCGCATCGACACGCCCCAGGACGCGGCGCTGCTGGCCTTCGCGGCGGGCTATTCCCTGTGCGAGTGGACCGGGGACCGGCACGGCAAGGTGCGGCTCCTACCGGATGGGACCTTCAGCGTCATCGGCACGCAGGGCTACCCCTGTGGCGAAGGCACGGCCCTGACGCAGCACGTGCTGGCCATCACCCGTGCTGGCGAGCTCACGGAGAAGCAACGCACCGTCCTCGAGAAGGGCGACCCCCTCTGCACCATCGGCCGGCGGCCCGTGGGACTCCAGGAGGCGCGCGCCGGTGACTGCGAGGATGCGCGGGGCCGCTACTTCGCGGACGCAGCGCGGCTGGAGGCCGCGTCCATCCACGCCTTCCTGCGCCTGCGTGAGGAGCTGGCCCTGCATGGCGCGGACACGGCGTTGCAGGACGCGGCGCTCTTGAGCGCGGAGGACGAGGTGCGCCACACCGCCGTCACCGCGCGGCTCGCCCTCCGTTACGGCGCCATCCCTCCTCCGCCCGCGGTGGCCGCCCTTCCCTTGCGTCCCCTGAGGGAGGTGCTGCTCGACAACGCCGTGGAGGGTTGTGTGCGGGAGACCTACGGCGCGCTGCTGGCCCACCATCAGGCCCTGCATGCGCGCGACCCGGAGATCCGCGAGGCCATGCTCCGCATCGCCCAGGACGAAACGCGCCACGCCGGCCTGTCCTGGGACATCGACGCGTGGGCTCGCTCGAAACTGTCATTGGAGGAGCGCTCCATCCGGAGGGAGGCGCGGCGCCGCGCCGTCGAAGCGCTGCGCGCGGAGGTGGCCGTGCCGCTCGACCCGCGGCTCACCGCCGACGCCGGACTGCCATCCCCCGAGGTCGCGGAGACCCTGCTGGACGTACTTGAGCAGGAACTCTGGGCCTGCTGATAGGCTTCTGGGGCCGAAAGGGAGTCTTGCCCCTCTGCCTCGGAGTCATTCATGGGTTCGCATTGGATGCTGTCCAAGGTCACCTTGACTGACGCGCTCGGGCCATCACTCCGGCCCAGCCCCCTCTGGCCATGAGCTCGACACCGCGCCCGCCCAGGTCTCCGCTGCTCGCCCGGTCCGCGGGCCCGTTTGGCAACCGCCTGGTGGCGACACGGGTGATCGCGGCGGGAGAGGTGCTCATCGAAGCCATGGAAGGCCTCCAGGTCCCGGAGCCTGGACGTCACACGCTCCAGGTGGGCCGCAACCGCCACCTGGAGGCGCCGCCGGACTCCCCCTGGCGCGACCTCAACCACGCGTGCGAGCCCACTGCCCGGCTGGAGTCCGCTCCTGGGACGGCCCAACTCCAGCTCGTGGCACGGACGGGGATCGCCGCGGGTCAGGAGGTCACGATCAACTACCTGACCACCGAGTGGTCCCTGGCGGAGCCCTTCGCCTGCCATTGTGGCGCGACCACGTGCGTGGGGCAGGTGCGCGGCGCCCGCCACCTCACCGACGCGCAGCGCGATCCCCTGGCCTCGGAGTTCCTGCCGCACCTCCAGCAACAGCTGCTGGTGCTGTCCGCGACCCCGCCGTGGTACCGCGACGCCTTCTCCATCACCGACGCGGTCTGGTACCGCTCGCTCGATGCCACCGCGGAGCGGGAGGTGGAGCAGGTCCTGCGCCTCCTGGAACTGAAGCCCGGCGCGGACATCCTGGACCTGTGCTGCGGACATGGCCGCCACGCGCACGAGCTGGCCCGGCGAGGCTTCCGCGTCACCGGCCTGGACCTGTCCGCCGAACGCCTGGGCATGGCCCGCGAGCGCGCGCTCCGCGACGGAACGCAGCTCACCTGGGTGGAGGCGGACATGCGCGCCATCCCCACGGGAGGCCACGACGCCGTCATCCTGCTCTCCTCCTCCTTCGGCTTCCTGGAGGACGACGCGGCCCACCTGGAGGCGCTGCGCTCCGCGTTCGCCGCGCTGGCCCCCGACGGCCAGCTCCTCATCCAAACCGACAACCGCGACCACGCCATCCGCCAGCCCCCGCGCCAGTGGGGAGAGGACGACACCCTGCTCTGGTGGGAGGAGAACCGCTTCGACCCGCTCACCAGCCGCAACCACCGCCGCTACAGCGGCCGGCATTTGAAGACGGGCAAGACGTACGAACAGCGCTTCCACTACCGCCTCTTCTGCGCGCACGAGCTGGGCGCCATGCTGGAGCAGGCCGGGCTGCGGGTGGAGGGCTGCTGGGGCGGGCTGGACGGCCAGCCCCTCACGCTGGACAGCCCGGAGCTGGTCCTCAGGGCGCGGCGTCCGCGCTGAGGGACAGCACCTCCGAGCGCAGCTCGGGGAACACCTTGCCCACCTTGCCGAGCAGGTAGTCCCCGTACGTGCCCCGGAAGGCGTGGACGCTCTGACGGTCCCAGCGCTCCGCGTGGTCGTCCTCGCCCGCGTCCCTCAAGACCGGCGAGTCGATGGCATGAATCTCCGCCGTCCAGTCCGGATCAAAGAAGAGCGGCAGCGACAGCCGGTCGCGGCCCGCGCGGTTGAGCACCCGGTGCGGCGTGGAGCGGTACACGCCCCGGGTCATCCGGTCGAGCATGTCACCGATGTTGCACACGAACGCGTCCTCCACTGGCGGCGCGTCCACCCAGCGCGTGTGCCCATCCTGCCGCGTCTTCACCTGGAGCCCGCCCGCGTCGTCCTGCTTGAGGATGGTGAGCACGCCGTAGTCGGTGTGTTCACCCACGCCCCACACCGGCAGCCCCTCGGCGTCCACCTCCGGGCCCGGTGGGTAGTTGAAGATGCGGAACAGCACCGTGGGGTCCGCCATGTACCGCTGGGAGAAGTGGTCCGCCTCCAGCTCCAGGCTGAGCGCGAGGCCGGACATCAGCGAGTGCCCCAGCGACGTCAGCGCCGCCATGTAGTCCAGCACCGCGCCACGCAGCGCCTCGGGTCGCGCGGGGAACAGGTTGGGTCCGTGCAGCGGCGTGCCGGCGCGCACGCGCGGATCCTCCGGCGGCAGCTCCGTGCCGAAATACAGCCCCTCCTTGCGGTCCGGCCGGCCGGACGTGAGCTCCCCGCCCACGGGGAAGAAGCCCCGCCACGCCCGGCCGCCCAGCGACATGCGCACCCGCTGCTTCTCCTCCTCCGGGGACGCGAAGAAGTCCCGCGCCAGCGCCTCCAGCCGGGCCTGGAGCCCCACGTCCACCCCGTGCCCCACGACATAGAAGAACCCGGTGTGCCGACACGCCGCGCCCATGCGCGCGGCGACCTCTCGGCGGGCCTGGAGGCTCGAGGTGGGGTCGACCAGGGCGCGGACGTCGATGAGGGGCACGGTGTCCATGGGGCGGACTCTAACGCGCCACGGCCGATGCGGGTGTTGGGAAGCCGCCAGCAACAGGCCCTCGTGTCCATCCGCTCCAGGGCGGATTCCCGCTAGCCTCCGAGCCCATGACATCCGCTCCCGTCCCCGGCTCCCCGTTGCGTGTGGGTCTCCTCGGCTATGGCCTGTCGGGCTCGCGCTTCCACGGGCCGCTCATCGCCGCGGAGCCCGCGTTCAAGCTGGCCGCCGTGGCCTCGCGCCGCGCGGAGGTCGTGGCGCGCGACTGGCCGGGCGTCCGCACGGGCACGGTGGAATCACTCCTGTCGGATCCGGACCTGCACGTGCTCGTCGTGTGCACGCCCAATGACATGCACGCGTCGCTCGCCGAACAGGCCCTGCGCGCGGGCAAGCACGTGGTGGTGGAGAAGCCCTTCGCGCTCGACGCGGACCAGGCGCTGCGGCTGGACGCGCTCGCGAGGGAGCGTGGGCTGTGTCTCACCGTCTTCCACAACCGGCGCTGGGACGGCGACTTCCTCACCGCGCGACAGCTCCTGGCCCAGGGACGGCTGGGGACGCTCTACAGCCTGGAGAGCCACTTCGACCGGCTCCGCCCGCAGGTGAAGGCGCGCTGGAAGGAACAGGATGTGCCCGGCGGCGGCACGCTGTGGGACCTGGGGGCCCACCTGGTGGATCAGGCCGTGCAGCTCCTGGGCATGCCGGAGTCGGTGGCCGCGGACCTGGGGAGACAGCGTCCCGGCGCGCAGGGCACGGACTGGTTCCACCTGGTGCTTCGCTACGGCGCGCTGCGCGTGCTGCTGCACTCCGGCTCGGTGGTGCACGCACCGTGGCCCCGCTTCATCTTGCAGGGCGACCGGGATGCGTACGTGAAGCACGAGCTGGACCCACAGGAGGGGCAGCTGGAAGCGGGCCTGCGCCCCGGCCACCCGGACTTCGGTCGCGAGCCCGCCGCGCGCCATGGCCGGCTGCTGGCATCGGGAGAGACCGTCGCCACCGTGCCCGGCGACTACGGCCAGTTCTATCGCCAGCTCGCCGCGGCCATCCTCCACGGCGAGCCCGTCCCCGTGACAGCCGTGAGCGCGAGCCAGACCGTGCGAGTCATCCAAGCGGCCCTCCAAAGCGACGCGGAGGGCCGCCGCATCGCCCTCGCGTGAGTCGGTGCGCCCGCCCCAGCGCCCGGAACATGGGCGGCGCGGGACGGCGACCCCGCCTCGCTCAAGGCGACGGCACCAGCCCCGCGCCGGGCTTCACCAGCACGGCGCGGGAGTACGCCATCTGGAACCCCATCCGCATGGCGTTGCGCTCGGTCGGGATGCCGGGCGCGGACATGATGGCCGCCAGGTCGCTGCCCCGCTCCAGGCCCCGCTCCAGCCGAGCGGAGATCAACGCCTGCTGGATGCCGCGCCGCCGGTACGCGGGCAGCACCGACGTGCCGAACAGGGACGTGAGCCCTTCGCTCGACTCGCAGCCTCCAGCCCCCACGGCGACGCCCTCCAGCCACGCCACGAACGAGTCCGTGTTGGGGGCGCGTGCCCCCTTCAGGCCCAGCTCGAAGAACACCTCTGGCATCGCCTCGCCTTCGGGGACGAAGCCACTGTTGGCGACCTCCACGAACCGGCGCACGGCCGCCTCGTCGGACGGGTCCACCCGCTCGATGCGCAACCCCGCTGGCGCCCCCTGCCCCTGGGAGACCCGGCCGGCCCCCGCGCGAAGCGGCCGGTACAGCACCGTCTCGAACTCGCGCAGCACGAAGCCTCGGTCCGCCAGCCCCCGGAGCAGGGCCGGCGGCGTGAAGGGGCTCAGCTCCGCCTTCGGCTCCACCCCGCGCGAGGAGAAGAAGTCCACCAGCGCGTCCAGCTCCGCCCCCGTCACCTCCCGGTCGTAGCCATAGCCGCACGACTTGTTCACGTAGGCGCCCACGCCGCCAAACGCCATCCAGCCGTCGGCCAGCGGCGCGGACTCCGTCGCCAACGCCACCGCGCCGGTCGCCTGCTTTCGCTCGAACCGCCTTGCGATCTCCACCAGGTTCACATCGTTCATCCCGCCCCTTTACCCCGGGCGGATTCACCTGTCAGGGCGCGGAGACGCCGCCCGCCACCTCCCCGTGCGGACGCGCATCCCGGACGACAGGCCCCAGCGGGCGCACCTGACCGGGGACATACGTGGGGGCCATGTCGAACACGGTGTGCAGCGTCTGGGCGCCCAACCCCTCGCGCGCGGCGTTGTGGAGCAGCCCGGTGTCCTGGTGCGCGCCCCCGCAGAACATGCCCCCCAGCCCGTTCGCGGCGACGAACTCCGCCTTCGCCTTCACCGTGCGCGGCGTGTCCAGGGTGATGAGCTGCCGCGCCTCCTCGCTGTAGAGATAGTCCGCGTCCGCCCAGCTGTCCGTGCACAGCTCGAAGCCATTGCGGCCCACGGGGGGCCGGGCGGAGAAGTCCACCTGGTTGCGCAGCAGATCGTACAGCTCCACCACGCCCGCCTCGAAGGTGCCCAGCGCGGCGCCTTCCGCGTTGTACTGGAGCGAATCCCGGCTGGCCCCCGCGGCGGCCTGTCCTTGCGCGGCGTACCCCAGGTGAAGACAGGCCGGCTCCACCTTGCGCGACACGAGGAAGTCCACGGCCAGCTCGATGGAGTGCATGGAGCCCGGGTAGCGCTTGAGGTTCGCGTGGTGCGCGATGGCGCGCGACGTCCCGGTGCTGAAGAAGTCGAAGCCCTTCAGATACACCCGGTCCAGCCCCACCTCCCGAAGCGCCGGCACGTTCGCCATCCGCAGCTTCGCGAGGTCGCAGCTCGCCGCGATGGAGATCTCCTTGCGGCCCAGGCTCCGCGCCGAGTCCAGCGCCGCCCGCAACTCCCCCACCAGCCGGACATAGTTCGCGCCGTCGTCCTTGGACGACTCGTCGCTCTCCAGCCGCCCGCCCCCCAGGCAATCCCAGTCCAGGTCCACCGAGGAGAACATCGGGAAGAGGGAGAACATCTCCAGGACGCTGGAGATGAACTCCGCGCGCTCCCGGGCGCTGGCCGCCATCCCGGAGAAGTGGCCGGACATCAGCCATCCCCCCACGGAGAAGGCCAGCTCCAACGGATGTCCTCGCGCCGCGGCCTGCAGCTGAAGGTTCCTCAAGCCCCCCAGGATGCCCAGGGCCCGGTCCTGGGAGAAGTACAGCGCGTGGTAGTTGGAGAGGCTGGCCCCCACCTTCGCCATGGCCATTCCCTGGAACGGGAACGACGCCACGTCCTGGAGGTAGTCCACGATGGTGATGCGTCCACGGCGGTCCAGCTGAGAGCCCCGGGCGTGCTTGCGGATCTGCGAAGCGCGGGGCCCCGCGTCCCCCACGATGCCCAGCGCCCCGAACACGAGCCGGTCATACGCCGTGGGCGGCAGGCGCGAGACATCGAACCCCCGCCCGAAGAAGCGCGGCTCACGCAGGCCCACCGGCCGGCCGTCCTCCATGCCCAGGTCCGAAACACACGCGGACAACTGCGGCCGCCGCTCCGTCCGGGAATACGAATTATAGACAGGCCGCCCCACGCGCACGGATGTATAGGAAAGGTTCCCTCCCAACCCATCGCCCCGGTACCCCACGCGCTGATACCCCAGCCGCGTCGACACATCGTCCTGCGTCAGGGCGTCCGGAACGAAGGGCTCCAGGAGCCCCTGCGAATCCCGACTGGGATTACCCATCCGCGAAAAACCACCCCGCCCCACCCCATCCCATCCACGCTTCGAATCCATCATTTTCGTATTTCCTCACACCGACCCAAGAAAGAACCGCGACACAAAAACACAAACGAGAAATGCAACCCCCAGGGCGCGGGCGCCACGCCGCCTCCAGGGCAATGCCTCACAAGGCGGCCAGCAGCTCCCTGAAGGCGGGCTTGTCATCCAGGTGCCGCTGGAGCGCCGCCACCAGTTGGCGTGCCTGCGCGCCCGGCATCAGGGGCAGGGCCTGGTAGTAGATGCACCCCTGCTGGAAGAGCGTGCGCCCTCCCTTGTCGGGCGGCGGTCCGGCGCCCGGACGGGACAACCCCAGGCTCCCGCCCACCGCGCCCAGCACCGTGAGCAGCTCCGCGATGAGCGCGCCCAGCAGCACCAGCCGGTCCCGCTGCCCGGGCGGGTGAGGCCCCGCGGGGGCCAGGCCCATCCGGTGGAGCCATTCCGGAGACAGGAGCTCCGGGGCCGGCCCGCCCAGCCGCGCGGCGAAATCCAGGACCGTCTTCGCGGGCGTGGAGCGCAGGCTCGTGGCCAGGCACCACGGCGTGTGGAGCGCCCCCTTCTTCGCGCAGACGAGTGCCGCCACGGGGATCTGTTCGGGGGTGAGCCGCACGTCCAGCACGCGCCCCGGGCGCATCGACTCCGGCGTCCAGGCCGCGGCGGGGCGGCGGCCTTCCGTGGCGTGGAACACCTCCGTGTCCGGCGCCACCCTGACGACGTAGTCCAGCCCCAGCGCCGCCAGCTGGCGCACGACGCGAGGCTCGCTGAAGGTCTCGGCCGCCAGGAACACCGCCTTGAGCGCCGGGGGCACCACCTCTCTCAACCGCGCGAGCACCGCGGCCTCCACCGCCGGACGCTCCCGCTCCAAGGCGGCTGCATCCACCGTCCTCCACACCAGCGGCGTCGGAAGGGAGCGCTTCGCCAGCAGCGATGCGACCAGCGTCGCCTGCCCCGCGGCCGGGAAGCGCATCCAGCGCAGTTCGATGAGCGCCCGGAGGCGAGTCGCCAGGACATAGGGCACCCAGTCACCAAAGAGGCCCCAGGCGCCGGGCGCATCCTCGCGGAAGAGGGCTCCCTGGGCGCCGCGCCAGACATGGGGTGCGGCAGAGAATGACGGGGACGGATGAGCGGACATGGAAAGGCTTCCTTCAGCGCGGCCCGCCTGATGCGGACACACGACTGGAATGAGGGGACCGGCCAGCGGGGCCGGGGCGGTTGAGACCGTGAGGAGTGGAAGGAGCGGCGGGGGCGGACACCGGGGCGCGTGCACCGGCATCCTGGCTCCCGGCCAGGAGCCACTTCGATGCGCGGCGACGCTGGCCGAGGAGGGACCGCCGCCAGGGGGGCGGAGGCCCCTCAAATCAGGGCCTGTGACGCCCGACAGGAGCGTGGGCTACGTCCGACGCATGCTCGCCTCGAACAAGCCCAGCGGAGGCGCCACCTCCGGCCCCACGCTTCCCTCCCCGGTGACCCGCACGTCCTTCATTTCCTTCGCGTCGCTCGCCATTGCGCTCCGCTCCTCCAGGGGCACGCCACCGTGACGTCCTCGCAAGCGGGAATGGACGTCCCCGGGAGCACCCGGCTCCCGCCACGGCTGAATGCCTCAATTGCTTGCGAGCCGGAAGCTGGAACCCGCCCCCAACTCCAGCAACTGCCTTTTGGGTCTATATCGGAGAAGATAGACACACCCACCCGATAAAATTAAAATCACATCTCAACCCGCGCGATTCTGGAACGAGAACTCCAGACCCGAGTGCCGGACGATGCCCCATGGGGCACGCGCGTGACAGATGCCTCCCGCCAGAGCCCTGATCCGCCCAATCACAGCACACCAAAGAGCGCCCAGCCGACACCAATATCAACGACACGTTGACAGCGTTTCATGGACCTGAGACAGCCAATTCCTACCAACCCGGTCATCACTCGCAAGCCAAGGGCAATGTCATTTCCTCCTCTGGGGCAGGACGTCCAGGGTAGCATGCCCACGCTCAATTGCTCCCGAGTGGGATGGAATCCCTTGGTACGAAGGTCCACGGCAACCTGCGCACACTCCCGTGCACACCATCCGCCGGCAGGGCCGGATTGCGTACGCGGAACCACCCTCTTCAGCCCTCGCGTCCGGATAGGCGCGCACACCTCCGCCAGTACGAAGACGCCTCCCTACCTACCCCAGGTGTCCCCACCCTCCCACGGGGTTCCCCGACCTGACCCTCGGGGTGGGGCGGCATCTCCAGACATACCCGCTGGGACGCCGGACCCGGCCCCCTGGAGCGACTGATAATCGTGACCACTGGATTGAGATTTCGAGCCACACAATCCATGCACCTCAACGCCACGACAGGGCTCGACACTGAATCACATTCATGACGACACATCCGCCCTTCACGAACCCGATACAACCGTCGCTTTCCGGCGGCGTTGTTTCGAACGACGAAAGACCGTCGCCTGCATGGCGACAGCGCCGAGAGACGTCTCAAGGACTGACTGTCGAAGACGACGCGGATGCGGATGACCATGGCCCAGCACCTGCTCGACACGTCGTGCGTGCCCGCCCGGCTGGCGCGTATCCCAAGGTCGTCTTTGTTATCGACCGTGCCCGTTGGCGGCCGGGGTCATCCGAGGCCCGGGGCCGCCGGGCGTGTTTCACTCCGGCGCGCTCACGCTTCGCGGCACAGCCGGTCCACGCGACGGAGCAAGGTGGGGAAACGCGCGTCGCCGTGCATGCGCTGGACGCAAGCCGCCGCGACCGCCGCGTCCAAGCCCGCGACCGTGACGAACAACGGACGCTGACTCCGGGCGCGGAGCACCGGCACGGCCAGGGTGTTGTCGTGAAAGGAGCGCTTCGCGACGCCCACCACCGGGACGCGCCGCCCCAGCGCTTCGTACAGGTGGGCGCCCAGGCCGGGCCGCGCCTCGCCCAGCCACACGTACCCGTCGATGACCACCGTCTCCAGCGGCTCCGCCACGGCGCCGAGCACGCGCAGCAGGTGGGGCAGCTCCCGGCGGAAGAACTCGCCCGGCACGTACTCCTCCGCCGGCGGGCCGCGTTCGACCTGCCGCCCGGCTTCGCACGCGTCCGCCCAGTCACGGAAAAGGAGGCACGCGGCCACGGTGCACTCCCGCCGGTAGTCCACGTCCACGCACGCGATCATCCAGGGCACGCTCCTCCTGGCCATCCTGCCAGGAGCCGCGGTCCCCGACACGCCTGCCTTCCTTGCCGGGCCCTCACTCCTTCGTGAGGTCGTAGACCTCCTGGATGTTGTGGAGCGTCTGCACGAAGTCGAGCTTCAGGTCCTGGAGGATGCCGTTGCGCAGGTCGAACACCCACGAGTGCACGATGGGGAAGCCCCGCGTCAGATAGGACTTCTGCACGGCGGCTGTCTTGATGATGTTGATGCTCTGCTCCAGGACGTTGAGCTCCACCAGGCGTTCATAGCGCCGGGTCTCGTCCTGGATGGTGTCCAGCTCCTGCTTGTGGAAGCGGTACACGTCTCGGATGTTGCGCAGCCAGGGGTTGAGGATGCCCAGGTCCTTGGGCTGCATCGCCGCCCGCACCCCGCCGCAGCCATAGTGGCCACAGACGATGATGTGCTTCACGTCCAACTGCCGGACGGCGTAGTTGATGACCGACATCACGTTGAGGTCGACGTTGTTGACCAGGTTGGCGACGTTGCGGTGCACGAACACGTCACCGGGCGCCAGGCCCATGATCTGGTTCGCGGGGACGCGGCTGTCCGAACATCCGATGTAGAGGAAGTCCGGCTGCTGCGACACCGACAGCTTGGTGAAATAGTCAGGGTCCGCGCGGAGCTGTTCCTCCGCCCAGCGCTGGTTGTTCTCGAAGATCTTGTCGTAGGGTGTCACGGGGCGCGACGCTCGCACGGGCGGCCTCCAGCGTCGAGCAGTCCCTGAGCCCAGCGCCGTCCAGCCAACGTCCGTGCCCCCCGACCGTCGGGAACGCGATGACGCGCGAGGGCCTCAGTCCGCCAGCGCGCGGGCCAGCGCCTGTCGCACCGCCGAGCGCACCGGGGCCGGCACGGCGTCCCCGGGGATGCTCCGGCACAGGGACACCGAGCGCTTGAGCGCCCCATGCGCCCGCGCACAGCGAGGGCACCGCGACAGGTGCGCCTCCAGGCGCGCGCAGGTGGCTTGATCCACGTCCCGCGCGACGTACTCCGACAGCTCCCGCGCCAGCTCCGCGCACCCCGGCGCGTCCGGCTGGGCGCCCTCCCCCAACAGCGTCACCACGTGCGCACGAAGCTGGACCCGGGCGCGGTGCAGCCGGCTCTTGAGGGCCCGCACCTCGATGCCCACGACCCGCGCCGCCTCCTCCGCCGTGAGCCCCTCCACGTCCCGAAGCGTCAGCGCCTCGCGCTGCTCCTCGGGCAACGCGAGGATGGCGGCCTGCAACACCTCTCCCATCTGCCGCGCGAGGGAGGCCCTGTCCGGAGTCGCCTCGTCCGCCGCCACTTGCGCGGCCGCGGGCGCATCCAGCGGCTCGAACGCGGCAGGCATCCCGGCGCGCAGGCGGCGCAACCGGCCACAGTACGTCCGGGCCAATTGGTACAGCCACGTGGACAGCGCCGCCTCGCCCCGGAAGGTGTGCAGGCCGCGAAAGGCCGCGAGCAGTGTCTCCTGGAGCACATCCCGGGCGTCCTCCTCGGAGCCGCACATGCGCAGGCCAAAGCGATACACCTGCTGCTCATGGCGGCAGAGGAGCTCCTCCA
This sequence comes from Corallococcus sp. Z5C101001, assembly GCF_007352635.1. NCBI lineage: Bacteria > Pseudomonadati > Myxococcota > Myxococcia > Myxococcales > Myxococcaceae > Corallococcus > Corallococcus sp. Z5C101001. Next base: position 231,528 of record NZ_VKLU01000010.1, on the reverse strand, counting down.
ACGCCCCGGCGTCTCCAGCGCGAGCAGCCTCCATCAGCTCCACCTCGGTCCGGGGTCTCATCACCCGCCGGCCTCCTCCTCACGCGCCCGGCACGTCGCCCGGGTGCGCGGCCTCCCCTCAGGATGAGACATGGCGAGGCTCCGCGCCGGAGGCTGGGCGCTCCTGGCCCCGCGCGTCATCTCCGGCGCCGCGCTCCGGGGCCACCCACCGGGCGAGCGCCATCCCGCCCAGCATGGAGGACACGAAGACGAGCAGCGCCGGTCCCCCCTGGCCCAGCGACGCGAGCGCGGGTCCGGGGCAGTAGCCCGCGAGCCCCCACCCCACGCCGAACAGGGCCGCGCCCCCGACGAGCCGTGCATCCACCCGTTGGAGGGAGAACACAGGGAACGCAGGAGCGAACAGGGGCCGCGCCCGCCGCAGGATGAGGGGCCGCAGCGCCGCGTGCACGGCGACAGCGCCCCCCATCACGAACGCCAGCCGGAAGTCCCAGTCCCCCGCGACGTCGAGGAAGCCCAGGACGTTGGAGGGGTCGGTCATACCGCCCAGGCCCAGGCCCACGGCGAAGAGCAGCCCACTGAGGAACGCGGCGAGAGAGGGTCGCATGGGGTGCGCCTCAGAAGACATGACGGCTGAGGAAGACGGTGAGGATGCCGGTGGCCATGAAGGTGAGCGTGGCCACGAGCGAACGTGGCGAGCCCCGGCTGAGGCCGCAGACGCCGTGCCCGCTGGTGCATCCACTGCCCAGCCGTGAACCCAAGCCCACCAACAGCCCGGCCAAGGCGAGCAGGAGCACTCGGCCCCCGTCCAGCGGCTCCGGAAGGGCGAACGTCCCCGGGCGCGACCGCGCCAGCAGCAGGCCGCCTGCCAGCAGGCCGCCCAGGAACTGCGCGCGCCAGGAGATGTCACCTTTGACAGGAGCCAGGAGCGAGGCCACCACCCCGCTGATGCCCGCCACCCGTCCGTGGGCGAGCAGCAGCAAGGAGGCACTCAGGCCGATGAGCGCCCCGCCCAGCAGCGGAAGCGCGAAGGAGGAGTCCATGTGCACTTGGAGCCTGCTTTCCAGTCCAGGGATTCGCACGAAATGCGCCGCGGAATCCCCTTCCCCATCCCCTGGCTCTCACCGACAGGAGGTTTCGAGATGATCTTCCGACAGCTTTTTGATTCCGAGTCGTCAACCTACACCTACCTCATCGGCGACGCTTCCACCGGGCAGGCCGTCCTCATCGACCCCGTCCGGGAACAGGTCGACCGGGACCTGAAGCTGGTGGGCGAGCTGGGCCTCAAGCTCACCTACGTCTTCGACACCCACGTGCACGCCGACCACGTCACCGCGTCGGGCCTGCTGCGGGAGCGCACGCGGTGCACGGTGGCCAGCGGGGCCGGAGGAGCCGCCTGCGCGGACCTCCAGCTCCATCACGGGGACGAGGTGCGCGTGGGCCCGAGCATCTTCTTCCGGGTGCTCGCCACGCCGGGCCACACCGACGACAGCGTCAGCTACCTGCTGGAGGACCGCGTCTTCACCGGGGATGCCCTGCTGGTGCGCGGCAACGGCCGCACCGACTTCCAGAACGGGAGCGCGAGCCAGCTCCACGACTCCATCACCCGCGTCCTCTTCTCGCTGCCCGACGAAACGCTCGTCTACCCCGCGCATGACTACCACGGCCACACGGTGACGAGCATCGCCGAGGAGAAGCGCTACAACCCACGGCTCGCGGGCCAGAGCCTCGAGGAGTTCATCCACACCATGGAGACCCTTCACCTGCCCAAGCCCCAGCGCATCGACGTCGCGGTCCCGGCCAATCGCGCCTGCGGACGCACCCCGGCACCACCTCCCCAGGGACACTGACCCGGGGCCCGGCGATGGGGCACGGGCAGCGCCCGAGCCCCCGCCAGGGTCCTGACGTCAGGCCGGCTTCGCCAGCTCGCCTTCGATGGCCTGGAGCAGCCGCGGGTCGTCCGCCGCCACGTCCGGGGCGAAGCGGGCCGCGACCCGGCCATCGCGTCCGATAAGGAACTTCTCGAAGTTCCACTGCACCTCCGGCCTCGGGTTGGCTTCGATGCCGTAGCCCTTGAGGCGCGCGCGCATCGGGCCCTCGCCCGTGGCATCGGAGATGGCGTCCGTCAGCGCGTGGTACAGCGGGTGCTTGTCCTTGCCGACGACGGAGACCTTCGAGAACAGCGGAAAGGTCACGTCATAGCTCGTGGTGCAGAACTGCTGGATCTCCGCCTCGGAGCCCGGCTCCTGGCCCAGGAAGTCATTCGCCGGGAAGCCCAGCACCTCCAGGCCCTGGCCCTGCTTGCTCGCGTAGAGCTTCTGCAGGCCCTCGTACTGGGGGGTGAGGCCACACTTGGAGGCCACGTTCACCACCAGCAGCACCTTGCCCTTGTACTGGCCAAGGGTCCGGGGCGCGCCGTCAATGGACTTCAGGGGGATGTCATGGAGGGGCTGGCTCATGTTCCGGCTCGGTTCCTGATCAGGGGGCGGCCACTCTAGCGCAAGCCCGGGGGGCGGGCCTTCGCGAGCGGGGCCCGGCAAAGTGCCAGCCCGGTGTGGTGATTTGCGGCGGTCCCCTGGCGACAGAGGCACTTTGCCCCTGGGGGAACGGCTGGCCCGGGCCTTGCGTTGTGGGGACTCCTGCCCCATGCGCCGCCTCCTCGCCCCCCTCCTCCTGCTGCTCATCGCCCTGGCCAGCGTGGCGGGCGGAGCCGTGTGGTTCATCCAGCGGGACCGGCAGGCGCTGGTGGAGCAGTTCGGCCGGGACCGGCAGGCGCAGCTCGACGAGGCGGCCAGCGGCGTGGCCCGGTCGCTCGAGGACCTGGGAGACAACCTGCGCTTCGCGAGCGAGCTGCTCGCCCAGCCGGGCTCCACCGGGGACCACCACAACGAGCTGCGCGCCCTGCTGGAGTCCGTGGGCCAGTACCGGGCCATCGCCGTGCATGGCCCGGACGGCGCCGAGCGCCTGTTCCTGGTGGACCACAAGTCGCGCCACCTGTCGAAGGAGGCCGTCCATCCCCCGGCCCTGGCGGACACCGCGCGCCAGGCGCTGGAGTCCCCCCCGGGCTACGTCATCCCCTCGTATCCCATCGAGGGCGCCACCTCCGGATGGATGCGGGTCTTCGCCACCCGCATCGACTCCGAGGCGCCGGAGGGTCGAGGCACCGTCGCCATCCTCGTGGACACCGAACCCCTGTTCGCGCCGCTGCGCATGGTGACGGTGGACGAGAACACCCGCCTGTTGCTGCTCGGCGCCCACGGCATGCCCGCGCCCATGAGCGACCCGGGCCTGGTGGCATGGCACCGGCGTCTGTCGGAGCCCGAGGGGACGCTCGTGCCGGGCCTGCGCGCGCTGGAGGAGCACATGCGCGCGGGGGCCTCGGGGACGCTGCGGATCCCCGAAGCGGAGGCGCAGCGGCTCGGCCTGGGGTCCGCGGACGCGGTGGCCAGCTTCCGGCCGCTGCGCATGCGCGACGAGGCGTCATGGTCCGTGGCGACGCTGTCCTCCACCAGCGCGCTGCGCTCCCACGAGCGCACCCTGGTGCTGCGGCTGTCCTTGGCGGCGCTCCTCATCGCGGTGTTCCTCACCGCGTTCGGAACCTACGTGGTGCTCGCCAACCGCCGGGCCGTGGCGCTGCACGAGAGCCGCCGCCACGCCGCGCGCTTCGCGCACCTGCATGAGAAGACGCAGAAGATCCTGGACCACATCCCCACCGGCATCCTCGCCCTGAGCCACGAGGGCCGCATCAGCGGCGTGAACCAGGCGCTGCGTGCGCGGCTGCCGCCCAGCGCGGTGGGCAGCACGCTCACCGAGGCCTTCCCCAGCGCCCCCACCGCGGCGGTGCAGCGGCTGGCCGCGCTGGTGACCTCCGCGCGCGCCGTGGGGGTCGTGCGCAGCCTGCACGGCGAACCGCTCAGCCTCTTCAACGAGAAGGACCAGTACAACGTCCACGCCGTGCCGCTGGAGCACGGCGATGGCGAGGTGAGCACGCTGCTGGTGCTGGAGGACCTGAGCAACGTGCGCATGCTGGAGGATCAGCTGCTCCGCGCGGAGAAGCTGGCCACGGTGGGCGTGCTCGCCGCGGGCGTGGCCCACGAGATCGGCACGCCGCTGGGGATCATCCGGGGCCACGCGGAATACATGCTCCAGAAGGTGGGCGGCACGGAGCATCCCCAGGGCCGGGGCCTCAACGCCATCGTCACGCAGATCGACCGGGTGAGCCGCATCATCCGTCAGCTGCTGGACCTCTCGCGCCTCCAGCCGGCCCGGGCCGCGGCGGTCCCGCTGGCGCCCGTGGTTCGCGGCCTCCAGGAGCTGCTCGACATGGAGGCCGAGCGCCGGCACGTGCACTTCGAGCTCGACGTGCCGGAGCGCCTGCCCTGCCTCTCGGCGGACGCGGATCAGCTGCAGCAGGTGCTGCTCAACCTCGCGCTCAACGCCTGCGACGCGTGCAGCGAAGGAGGCCGCGTGAAGGTGAGCGCGACCGCCTTCGCGGGGGGAGACACCCCGACGCTGGAGATGGTGGAGATCCGTATCCAGGACGATGGCCGGGGAATCGCGCCGGAGCACCTGCACCAGGTCTTCGACCCGTTCTTCACCACCAAGAAGCGGGGCCAGGGCACGGGCCTGGGCCTGAGCGTGGTGGCGCAGATCGTCCGCAATCACGGTGGTCAGATCGGGGTCGACAGCGAGCCCGGGCGAGGCACCGTCGTCACGCTGCGGTGGCCGGTGGCCGCCGCCCCCAATTGGGAGGAGCGACATGCCGTCTAGCGCGCACATCCTCGTGGTGGATGACCACGAGGAGATGGGACAGATGTTGAGAGATCCGCTCACGGACGCGGGCTACCGCGTGGACCTTTCGACCAGCGGCGCGGACGCCATCGCGCAGCTGCGCTCGCGCCTGTACGACGTCGTGCTGTGTGACTTGCGCATGGAGGACGTGGACGGGCTGGACGTGCTCGCGGCGGCGAGGAAGCACGACCCGGAGCTGCCGGTGCTGCTGATGACCGCCTTCGGCGCGGTGGAGAGCGCGGTGGAGGCCATGAAGCGCGGCGCCTACCACTACCTCACCAAGCCCTTCCGCCTGGATGAGGTGCTGCTCCACGTCGGGCGGGCGCTGGACGCCCGGCGCCTGCGCGCCGAGCACCGGGACCTCAAGCGCCAGGTGGCCCAGCGCAGCGGCTTGGGGTCGCTGCTGGGCCACAGCGTGCCCATGCGCACGCTCTACGATCTCATCGAGCGCGTGGCCTGCTCCGAAGCGCCCGTGCTGCTCCGGGGCGAGAGCGGCAGCGGCAAGGAGCTGGTGGCCCGGGCGCTGCACTCGGAAGGGGCGCGGAGCGAGGAGCCCTTCGTGGCGGTCAACTGCACCGCCCTGCCCCACGCCCTGCTGGAGAGCGAGCTGTTCGGCCACCTCAAGGGCGCCTTCAGCGGCGCCACCACCACGCGCCGGGGCCTCTTCGTGGAGGCCGACGGAGGCACGCTCTTCCTGGATGAGATTGGAGACATGCCGCCGGAGCTCCAGGCGAAGCTCCTGCGCGTCCTCCAGGACGGAGAGGTGCGCGCCGTGGGGGCGGACGGCTCACGCCGGGTGGACGTGCGCATCGTCGCCGCCACGCATCAGGACCTGGAGGCGCGGGTGAAGGAGGGGCGCTTCCGGGCGGACCTCTTCTACCGGCTCAATGTGGTCTCCCTGCGCATTCCGCCGCTGCGCGAGCGCACGGAGGACATCCCGAAGCTCGCGGAGCACTTCGTGGCCCAGGCGCGCATCCGCAACCCGCGCTCCCCCGTCACCACCCTGGCCCCGGAGGTGGTGTCCGCGCTCACGCGCATGCCGTGGCCCGGAAACGTGCGTGAGCTGGAAAACCTGATGGAGCGGTTGGTGGTCCTGGGCGCGCAGCCCACCGTGGACCTGGGAATGTTGCGGCTGAACACATCCGAGGGCGCACCGGAGCTCCACCCGTTGGCCGCGGCCCATGGGCAGGTGGTCCCGCTGCGGCAGCTTGAAGGTGAATACATCGCCTGGGTGGTCGCACGCTGTGGAGGCAACAAGACACGGGCGGCGGAGCTGCTGGGGATTGATGTCTCCACCATCCACCGTCGGGAGCGCACCGACAGCGGCATTTCGCAACGTTAGAACAGCGCGCTTTGCCAGTCAGGGCGCCGCACGGTCCACGGCGCCAGACGAGGAGTTCGCGGCACGGCCCTTGCTCATGTGCGAGGGCATGAACCGAACCCTCCTCATCCTGCTGCTGGCGGCTGTCGGACTCACGGGCTGCTCGAGACGCGCCGCCAATCCCACGACCTCCGATGCGGCGACGCGGACGCCCCCAGCGCCGGTCGCGGATCGCGGTGACGCCGCGAAGCCCGCGCCCGACGACACGGAGCAGGCGCTCGCGGCGCTCCGGGCGACGCCCATCTACTTCACGCTCGACTCGTCGACGCTTCCGCCTGAAGCCAGCGACGAGCTGGAGCGGCTGGCGAAGGCACTGCGCCAGCGCTCGCTCGCGAAGGTGACGGTGGCGGGCCACACGTGTGAGCTGGGGACGACGGAATACAACATCGCGCTGGGACAGCGCCGGGCCGCCAGCGTGCGCGCGTACCTGGTGCGCCTGGGTGTCGAGCCCGAGCGCATCTCCGTCGTCTCCTATGGCGAGGAGCGGCCGGCGGACGTGAACGCCCCGGCGAAGAACCGCCGCGCCGAGTTCTCCTTCCGCCTGGCCGAACAGGCCCACGCGGGCGACCTGTAGCCCTCCTTCCTCCGCCCCATCCCCGGTTCCCATGAGCCCCGCCGACAACGCTCCCGTCCCGCCGTCCTCCCCTCGCTCCCTCCGCTGGCCCCTGGGAATCGCCGTCCTGGTGTCGTTGCTGGGAGGAGCGGGGGTCTTCTTCGTCCTCCGGCCGCCGGAGCCGCCTCCGGAGCCCACGCCCCAGTACGCGGAGCCGCCTCCGCCCACCACGCCCCCACCGCCCGCCGTGCAGCTCTCGGGCACGGACCCCCACATCCGGGATGTGTTGAAGGGGCTCTCCAGTGACGCGGACTTCCTGCGCTGGCTGTCGTCGGAGGACCTGGCACGCCGCTTCGCCGCCGCGACGAACCTGATCGCCGAAGGTCAGAGCCCGCGAATGCCTCTGTCGTTCATGGCGCCCACCGGCACCTTCCAGGTCGTGAACCGCAAGGGCCACTCCGTGATGGCGCCGGAGAGCATGGCCCGGTACGACGTCGTGGCGCGGGTCGTGGCTTCAGTGGACACGAAGGCCGTCCAGCGGGTGTACCAGGAGCTGAAGCCGTTGCTGGACGCGGCGCACGCGGAGCTGGCCCCGCCAGGGCGCAGCCTGGATCAGGCGCTGGCGCAGGCCCTGGGAAGGCTCACCGCCGTCCCGGTGCCGAAGGCCCCGGTGGAGCTCACGCCCAAGGGCGCGCTCTATGCCTACGCGGATCCGAACCTGGAGGCGCTGGGCGCCGCGGAGAAGCACTTGCTGCGCATGGGCCCGGACAACATGCGCAAGGTGCAGGCGAAACTCAGGGAGTTCGCGACCACGCTGGCCCTGCCCTCGCAGGAGCAGGCCCGCCAGCCGTAGCCCGCGGACCGGCCCGGGCATGAGGGGTTCCGGAGGCTGCCAGGCCCCCGGCATGGCAGCCAGGTGGCCGGCATGTTTGATGGATCGACCGCCTCATGCCGTCGGAGGAGGCCGCTCCCCGTTCTGCTCGGAGGGCAGTCTACCGGCGGCGCGGGGAGCCTGCCTCTCGGGTCGGGTCATCGCAGCGGGTCCGCTCACGGCGGGTTGACCACCACGTACGTCATCTCACCGCCGGTGTGGCGCGGCTGGTACCAGATGCCTCCACAGTTCTGGTAGGCGATGTTGCGTCTGACGACCGTGGTGCACGCGGAAGGAAGCGTGCGCACCTCCGTGCCGACGGCGATTGCCCCCGCGGTCCGCGCGACAGGGTGGTGGTAGCGATCGAAGTTGACGTCCACGTCGCGGTGAACCTCCACGTCGCGGTGATCATCGCGGTGGACGTCGACGTCGCGCTGGACGTTCACGTCGCGGTTACGGTCGACGTCCGTGTTCACGTACGTCCGCGACGTATCGTCGACCTCGCCCGCATGGGCCGTGCCCGCGAGCAGCCCCAGCGTCAGGATGAGTCCCTGGAAGATTCGAGTCGTGCGCATGATGTCCACCCGCTGCTGGCCGCAGCACCCATTACCGTGAAGCTGATGACGCACAGCCTTGACGCAAGGCCCGAGGTCCAGGGTCAAGCCAGGAACAGGGCGCACCGGTGCAAGTGGCTGTGAAGGCAGGCGTCCCGCCTGCCGCCCGCCGCCTCGCACAAACAATCGCAGTCCGCGATGCCCCAGGCATTCACAGCGGAATTGCCAGGAGGCGCGAAGGAGGCAGGCGGCTATCCTCTCGCATCTTCGCCATCAGCCCCAGGTGCGCCACCTGGAGGACGAACTCCATGACACCTTGGCTTCGAACGTCAGTGAAGTTCTTGCGGTTCGGTCACACGCTCGAACGACACTCCTAGGTCCCCTACCCCTTCGAGTGCGTTCTTGACCTCCTCCGAGACAATGAACGCCGTCTTGAACTTCTTCAGCCGGAAGACGTGCGCGCCCTCGGTCTTCAACGGATCGATGCGCAGTCCGTAGATCCAGTTGTACTCCCCAGGGTAGTCAGTGGAGGGATCGTCCTCGTCATAGTGATGCACCTCCCGGCATCCTGCCTCGTCTATGGCATCAACCACCTTGATTGCATTGACGACAAAGTACCGCTCGGACTCTCCCTCCACCGTCACCGGAAACAGTTGGACGTCATCGGGAGCCAGTGTTTGGAAGACGTTCGCGAGTGCTTCGCTGACGATAGGCGTGCGTTCAACCCCTCCAAAGACAAAAGCGCGCTTCGTGCCCGGATGTGAAACCTGAGATTTGATGGAGCCAGGGTCTGGAAGAACATGCCCATCTGTGAACAGCCAAGGTTCGTCGAACTCTTCGCCGGATGTCCGCGTGGGCGTCTCAATGAGCCATCGAGGCATGTCAGCCAAGCCAACCCAATAAAAGTTCCGTTCCACCCTACCCTCCTACTTCACGATGAAGCTGCGCAATTCCGAGCCCGGCGCAAGCAACTCGTCTGCAATACTCGCGAGTTCCTTCAGCAAGCTGGCCCGGCAGCTCTCCGTCGTTCTGCACCGCCCAACAGAACGCTCAAGACGAGTCATCACCTGATTGTGATAGAATTCGGGGTGAGGCCCCTCGTGCCCATTGAGCCGCACCTTGTTTGCTGCATCCTCAAGGGTCATCCCAGCCTTCTTGAAAATCCTCTCGCACTCTGGCGTCCAAGGACCGCCTGAAGCAGGCGAAATCGGGTTCCTGCTCGTGCAAATGTGGTGAACCGGCCCCCCAGCATCGCCCGGAAACCGCCCCTCTCCGTACATCGCAAGAGTCTCAGCAGCCCCCGGAGCCAGCGCCACGTTGAGCACTCCAGCGGCGGGCATCGCGATGGACGACACCCCACCGTTCAGCGCCGCTCCGAGCTGGAATCCCGCCTCGGCCTCCGCGCGAAGTGCCGCCTGGGAGAAGCCCGGGAGCCTGGGCCCCTGGGACGCCATCGCGCTCTTTCCACCGAGGGCCGCGGTGACAAGGAGCACCAGGACGCGCGTGCCGTTCGTGCCGAGCACCTTCCCGAAGCGATGGCCGATGTCCTGTAGCTCGATGACGCTCATTGCCTTCCCCGAGTCATCCCACAACCTCACGAAGCCACGCCCTATCTCCCAGACTGGAATCACGCCCAGGTAGGCCACCATCGCCGCCGTCAACGCCACCGCGATGACCTTGGTGACGGGCTCGGGCAACGCCATCGTGAGGAGCACGGTCAGCGCCGCCGACGTCAGCATGGCCTTGAGGACGACCGGATTCAGGACCTTGCCGACCTCCACCTCGACGCTCTCCCAGACGGTATCGAGCGCGAAGGATAGCGCCATCAACGTCCGGTCCTTGCGCGAGAACGTCAACCCCGTACCGCCTACCAGCGTCAAGCACTCGTCGCCATCCGGGCAGATGCGCGCGCACAACGACTCTGGCGACCCGCTCGCGCCTGGGTCCGCGAGGCCATTGGAGGATGCGAGCAGGCTCCTGGACCGCACCCACCCTCGCTCATCCGCCTCTTCTGCCGCACGGAAGGCAACATCCATCCGCATGTCCAGGATGAGCTGCGTAAGGGCAGCCTTGAACTCCACCTCGTTCACCTCGACTGGGTCGACGTCCACCGATTTGTGAATGACTCGCTGGCCACTCCCGGTATCTATTTGGACAACACGAGTAGTCGCACACCCCGACACAATCAGCAGCAGAGAAGCTACTGCAACTGGCTTCATACGATCCCCCCGAAGGTGCCCCCTTGAAATCAGGAGGCACGGAATTCTGACTTTGGGGCCTGACAGACTCAATGGAGCTCACTTAGCTTCTCCTACTGCACATATCCCTTCCCCTTCTCCTCACCTGTCGGGTTGTACTGTACTCTGGCCACTGGACTCCTGAACCCGGTTCGCCAGTAGATTCTCTCCATGACCTCCTACAATGCCGGCGAGCTCTTCGCTGAGATTGAGCGCGTCGTGAAGTCGGAGCTCCCCGTCGAGGAAGGACTCCTGCGGATCATCCAGTACTGCGCGACAGCGCACCCTCATCCAAACTGGGCTGCCCTGCGGACCCTGAATGCTGCGGGCGATCTCCGGCAACTCCAACAATGGCTCGAAACCATCATGCGGACGATGCCGCCGCCAGCGCCCATCACCGGCCTATGGTTCGGCCTCTTCAACCCGACCATGGAAGATCGCGTGACGGCGGACCTCCACCTCATCGGGGCTCCCTATGACGCGATGGACTCCCAATGGCTGTTTCGGCAGCGGTGGGGCAAGGGTACGCCCTACGCAAGCTCCACAGTCCTCGACTCCATCTACCAAGTCGCCTACGGGAACGAGGATGGCCTCGGGAACGATGCCGAATACCCCCTGGCACTGGCGTACGCCGCACTCGCGGTCCGGCATCTCGCACAGCTCATCGGCCCGACGATACTCGGGGATGCCGCCCAGCGAGTCCTGCACGTTGGCTTCGACTCCGGCGACTTCCTGTGTATCGGCGCAATCCGGAAGAACGGCCTCGTCTTCTCTCGAAGCAGCGCGGTGATGGCCTGATGGCGCGATCTCCAGCGCGCCAGTCTCTTCAGTGAGTGCTCGGCATGGGCGCCCTTCGAGCCGGAGGCCACAGGCAACCCAATGGCAACAAAGAAAAAGGGCTTGGGTGCCAGAAGCACCCAAGCCCTTGATTTCCTGGAGCCGACATCCGGATTTGAACCGGAGACCTACTGATTACGAATCAGTTGCTCTACCAACTGAGCTATGTCGGCGCACCGAAAGCGGCGCGTAAGTACCACCCGCATCCGGGCCCGGCAAGCAGTTTCTCCGCGCCCACCGCCAACCCGGTCGCCGCCCCCGCTTCTTTCACCCAGAAGCCCTGACATGCATGACACAGCGCATCTGTCGGGGTGACACACCGCGTCGGCTAAGTACCCGACTTTTCTCTATTATTTGGAGAAATGGGGCGGCTCCGCAGCGGTTGAACTCGCGGGGCGGCTGTGCACATAAGGGCCCGGCTTTCCCCAGCGGCCCCCATTCCAGGTGGGCCCCCAAGGAGCACGTTCCATCATGGCCAGCGAAGAGACTTTCATGCGCGCCCCGGCCCCTACGCCCAAGCGCACCATCTACACGGAGGCGATGGAGATCTTCCACTTCGCGGCGGATCTCATCGGCCTGGACAAGCGGGTGCGTCTGGAGCTCGAAGAGCCCGACTACGAGCACATCTTCTATGTCACCGCGAAGCTGAAGGACCGCCTGGTCCCGCTCCTCCCCGAGGAGGCGAAGTCCTTCGCGGACCTGTCCGTCACCCAGGTGCGCAACCCCGAGGGCCTGGAGCGCCTGGCCAACGGCAACATCATCCTCAACGGCCGCGCCCTGCTGGGCTCCGACGTCGCCATCCGCCACGGCCACCTGCGCCTGCCGGACGGGCTCGTCTACCAGCTGGTCCCCGGTGAGTCGCAGCGCTTCAAGGCCTACCGCGTCCAGCACAACCAGGCCCGCGGCCCGTACAAGGGCGGCCTGCGCTACCACCGCGAGGTCTCCCTGGATCTCTTCAAGGCGCTCGCCGCGGAGATGACCTGGAAGACGGCCATCGCGGAGGTGCCCTTCGGCGGCGGCAAGGGCGGCATCCAGCTGGATCCGCGCGAGTACGGCCGCGAGGAGATCGAGGCCATCACCCTGCGCTTCATGTACCGGCTCAAGAGCCTCATCGGGCCGAACATCGACATCCCGGCGCCGGACGTGGGCACCAACCCGGAGATCATGGCGCTGCTCTACCGCCAGTTCTCCGACGGTGAGCGCGAGCGCCACAACCTGCGCGGCATCGTCACCGGCAAGGACGTGCGCATCGGCGGCTCCGAGGGCCGCGGCAAGGCCACCGGCCAGGGCGTCGCCTTCTGCATCGAGGACTACTACGCCGACCGCGGCGAGAGCGTGAAGGGCAAGACCTTCGTCATCCAGGGCTTCGGCAACGTGGGCAGCCACGCCGCCATCATCCTGGGCAACATGGGCGCCCGCCTGCTCGCGGTGAACGACGCCGACGGGTCCATCTTCAACGGCGACGGCATCGACGTGAACGCCCTGGCCGCCTACGTGGCGGACCCCAAGAACCTCAAGCGCTCCGTCGTGGGCTTCCCCGGCGCCCAGCGCATCGAGAAGAAGGACCTCTGGGACGTGCAGGCGGACATCCTCGTCCCCGCCGCCCTGGGTGGCGAGATCACCGCCGACGTCGCCGAGCGCCTCAAGGTGAAGCTCATCGCCGAGGGCGCCAACGGCCCCACCACTCCGGAGGCCGACCGCGTCCTGCAGAAGCGCGGCATCGAGCTCATCCCGGACATCATCGCCAACGCCGGCGGCGTGACGGTGTCCTACTACGAGTGGATCCAGAACAAGCGCATGGAGCGCTGGAGCGAGGCGGAAGTCGACCAGCGCCTCGAGCGCGCCATGAAGCGCAACTACCGCATCATCCGGGACATCTCGCGCAACCAGCCGCGCAAGACGGAGATGCACGATAGCCGCCCGTACTGCATCGGGAAGACGGTGGACAGCCGCTGCGCCGCGATGATCCTCGCGCTCAAGCGCATCGAGGCCCACTACCTCCTCGAGGGCTTCTCGCAGTAACCGGCGCGTCCCAACCGCCGTCACACACCCGGGGCACGGTGTCTTCCCTCACGAGGGGAAGGGCCGTGCCCCGCGGTCTTTCAGTGCATCACCCGCTCACGGTCCACCAGCAGCAGCGGCGCGTCATCCATGGTCTCGTAGGCCACGATGCGCAGCCCCACCCCGCGGCTGTTGCCCGGCCGCCCGTCCTTGCGGCCGAAGGCCAGCGCCACCTGGTAGCGGACCTCGCACAGGCACGTCATCTCCGTGCCGTCCTCGCCCGCGAACGTCACCTTCAGCTTCTCGCCCAGCCCCAGCGAGTCGCGCACCTCGATGAACATGCCCCGCGCGCTGATGTTGCGGCCAATGCCCCGCATCATCCCGTCCTGCGTGGACAGATACACGGTGAAGATCTTGTCGAAGCGCAGGTGGGAGCGGCGTTCCTGGGGCTGCGTGTTCATGCGGGGAGGGCTCCGAAACAGGGGGTGACAGGGGCAAACTACACGGTAGCCAGATGTAGGCAACTTCTTCACCTACATCCACCCTGACACACCACGCCACACGCATGGGAAAGCGCTGCCCCCGGCGCGTCGGGAGTGGCAGCATCCGAGGGGCCGTCATCCCCCTATTTCCCGGGAGTTCCTCTCCGTGAACCGCATCCTGGCCGCCGCCTTTGCCCTCCTTGTGCCCACGCTCGCCCTGGCCGACGTGGACTCGCGCTTCGCGAAGCTGCGCGACGAGTCCGAGCCCCTGGGCGGGCTGGGGGCCTTCCTGGAGAAGTACGTGGGCGAGTGCGACGGGGCGCTCGTGGAGCCGCAGTGCAAGTCCCAGGCGGAGGCCTTCCGCAAGAAGTACACGGGCAAGCGCCTCTACATGATCATCACCGAGGACGACGCGACCATGCTGGCCGCGGGCGACTTCAACCCCAGCAGCAACGACTACACCATCAACATCACGCCCTTCTTCGGGGGCGGGAAGTACGCGCTCACCCACGGGGCGCCGAAGAAGACGGACTCGCAGGGCAACCCGGTGCTGAACCTGCTCACGGTGAGCGGCACCGCGCCGAGCATGTGGAACGGTGGAACCTTCCAGCGGGTGTTCACCTCCCGGGGCGTGCGCGCGCAGGTCGTCTTCACGCCGCAGAGCGTGTGGACGCTGCCCAAGAAGGGCGGCGGGAAGATCTCCGGCGTCAACGCCCGCATCGAGGCCATCCTCGTGACGGAGGGGCGCACCGGCGGACAGATGGGCCTGTGGATCAACGGCAAGGACGCGGCCGCGAAGTAGCGCGGCCCCGCGGGCAGGCTCAGCGGGCGATGGCGATGTACTGGAGCGCGTCGCCCCGCTGCACCCGCAGGAGGATGCTGGCCCCGGCGCTGCCCCGCTCCAGGGCGGCCTTCACCGCGGCGGCGTCCTTCACCCGGCGGCGGTTCACCTCCGTGACGACGTCGCCCGCGCGCAGGCCGGACTGCTCCGCCGGGCTGCGCGGCACCACACCGGACACGAGCGCGCCCAGGAACGCCTCGTAGCCCAGGGGCGCGGCCACCTCCGGCGTCAAATCCCGCAGCACCAGCCCCAGGTCGTTCGCGTTGCTGCCGCCCCGGTTGGCCAGGCCCTCGGTGGCCTCCTGCGCGGGCCGGGCGACGAGCCGGACCGACACCTCCTGGGTGCCCCCCTCGCGCAGCAGCGTCAGCTTCGCCTCCGTGCCCGGCGCCAGGAGCGCCACCTTGCGCAGCAGCTGGAGGTAGCTGCCAATGGGCCGGCCGTTCACCGCCACCAGCCGGTCGCCCGGGCGGATGTGCGCCGCGGCGGCGGGGCTGCCCCGGTAGACGTCCTTCACCACCGGCGCCGTGGCGGTCGCGTCCGCGCCGTCCTCGTTGATGACGACGCCCAGCCACCCGCGCTCCAGCTTGCCGTTCTCCCGCAGGTTGGGCAGCAGGTCCTTCACCAGGTTGATGGGCACCGCGAAGCCGATGCCCTGCCCCTCGCTGATGATGGCGGTGTTCACGCCAATCACCTCGCCCTTCATGTTGAAGAGCGGGCCGCCGGAGTTGCCGGGGTTGATGAGGGCGTCCGTCTGGATGAAGTCGTCGAACTGGCCCACGCCCAGCACGCGCTCCTTGGCGGAGATCATCCCGTGCGCCACCGAGTGGTCCAGGCCGAACGGGTTTCCAATGGCCACCACCCAGTCCCCCACCTCCAGCCCGTCCGAGTCCCCCAGGAACACCGCCGGCAGGCTCCCCAGCCCCGCCCCGTTCAGCCGCAGGAGCGCCACGTCCGTGGACGCGTCGCGGCCCACCACCTCCGCGGGGAACTCGCGGCCGTCCGCCAGGCGCACGGACACCTGCTGCACGGGCACCTCGCGGGGGCCGTCCTTGCTGGCGGTGACGCCGCCCGGGTCCAGCACCGGGCCCTGGGCGTTGGCCACCACGTGGTTGTTGGTGACGACGAGCCCGTCGGGCGTCAGCACGAAGCCAGAGCCGGTGGAGCGCTTCACCGCGCCCGCCACCGCGCCGGGGCCCACCGTGGTGATGTTCACCACGCCCGCCTCCACCGCGCGGATGAGCGGCGCCAGCGACGTGGGGGGCGTGAAGCGCGGCAGGCCCGAGTAGCCCGCGGGGCGCTCGCGCCAGAGCGAGGACACGCCCGGGGTGGCGGGCTCGCTCGCGGGCAGCGGGGCGGCGAAGTAGGCGATGTGCTCGCGAACGCGGGCCTGGAGCCAGGGCGTGAGCGGATCCTCGGCGGCCCCCGCCACCGGGGCGAGCGCCACCACGCAAAGGATGCTGAGCAGTCGGACGGACACGGGGTGGCAGCTTACACGGCGGGCCATGACGTCAAGGCCCAACAGACCGGCGGCCACGCCCCTTCCCCGCTCACGCCCACCCGGACCCGGGCGGGCGCGGAGGCGCGGGGCCCTCAGGCCTGGGCCGGGGCCACGTACCGGGCCACCTTCACCCGGGCGGGACGGATGACGCGGTCCTTCAGGCGGTAGCCCGCGCGGAACTCGGCGACGACCTTCTGGTCGTCGTCCTGCACGGGCGTCACCTCCATGTCCGCCGCCTCGGCCACGTTCGGGTCGTAGGGGCGGCCCACCACCTGGATGCGCTCGATGCCGGTGGCCTGCGCCTTGGACAGCAGGCTGTCGCGGATCATCCGCACCCCCTGGGCCAGGGGCGAGGCGTCCTGGTGGCTGGCGGCCATCGCCAGGTCCAGCTCGTCGATGGCCTCCAGCAGCGTGCGGGCCACGTTGCCGCGCTCCACGTCGAGCATCCGCTCGCGCTCCCGCGTCAGCCGCTGCTTGAACTCCTCCCGGTCCTTGGTCAGGTCCTGGAGCCCCCGCGCCAGCTCGTTCACCCGGCGACGGGCCGCCTCCAGTTCCTGCTGGAGCCGCGCCACCTCGCCGTCCTGCTCGGCTTCGGCCGGGGCCTCGGCGGAGACCACTTCAGCCTCCTCGGTGGTGTTGGCGGAGGCCTTCGCCTCCGGGGTTTCGTCGCTGCTGGGATTTCCGGCCATTGTCGAACCTGCGCAGGGGTTGAAGGAAGCGGACCTCGATGAGCGGCGCGAACGTAACCGCGAGGGCGGCCCTGTCAACGCGCCTAGTGATTGGACGGAGCCGAGGGCGGTGCCTCGGCCATGAAGCCGTGATCGACCTGCCCCGTCACCTCATCGATGATTTCCACCTGCGCGGCTCGGAGGGAGTAGTAGAGGAGCCACCGCTCGGCGGCCGTCAGCGTCCCCGGAGGCAGCGCCTCCTCGATCTCCTGCACCGTGAGCCGGCCATCCTTCAGGCCCTTGGCGAACAACGACTTCCGCGCGACGTAGCTCTTCCCAATCCGGTTCTCCACGGCGACGCCTCCTTGTCGACCAAAAGTAATTTCGCCCACCGGCCACCGCAGGCTGGCGGTGGATCCGATGGGCGAAGGACTGCCCGGAGAGCAGGCAGGCGCCCCTCTAGGAGTCGAGCTTGCCTTCCGCGTGCTGCGTCGGCGGAACGGTGGGCTCCGACTCCGTGCCGCCCACCGGGTGCGCGGAGATAACGGTGCGCGCCTCCGGGTGCAGCAGTCCGCGCTGCGCGTACACCTTGGGCCCCAGGATGGTGATCATCGCCTCCTCCTCGATGACCTCCGTCGCCAGCAGCCGCGCGGCCAGGGCCTCCACCTTCTCGCGGTGGATGTTGAGGACCTCCCGGGCGCGGTCCAACGCCTCGGAGACCATCTTGCGGACCTCGTCGTCGATCATCCGCGCCGTCTGCTCGGAGTAGCTGCGCGACTCCGGCAGGCCCGCGGACCGCAGGAAGCCCGGCCCCTGCTCACCGCTCAGCGCCACCGGCCCCAGCGTGCTCATGCCGTAGTCGCGGACCATCATCTTGGCGATCTCCGTCGCCTGCTTGATGTCATTGGAGGCGCCCGTGGAGACCTCGCCGATGAAGATCTCCTCCGCGGCGCGGCCCCCCATCATCCCCGCCATCTTGTCGCGCAGCTCGTCCAGCGACATGAGGTAGCGGTCCTCCAGCGGCAGCGACATGGTGTAGCCCAGCGCCGCCAGGCCTCGCGGGATGATGGACACCTTCGTCACCCGCTCCGCGTACGGCAGCATCCAGCCCACCACCGCGTGGCCCGCCTCGTGGTGCGCGACGATCTCCTTCTCGCGCTCGTTCATGCGGCGGTTCTTCTTCTCCAGCCCCGCCACCACGCGCTCGATGGCCTCCTCGAAGTCCGCCCGCATCACCGCGTCGCGGTTCTTGCGCGCGGCGAGCAGCGCCGCCTCGTTCACCACGTTGGCCAGGTCCGCCCCAGCGAAGCCCGGCGTGCGCGAGGCGATCTGCTTGAGGTCCACGTCCGGGCCCAGCTTCACGCCCTTGGCGTGGATCTCCAGCACCCGCTCGCGGCCGCGCTTGTCCGGGCGGTCCACCAGCACCTGCCGGTCGAAGCGGCCCGGGCGCAGCAGCGCGCTGTCCAGGATCTCCGGGCGGTTCGTCGCCGCCAGGATGATGAGGCCCGCGCGGCTGTCGAAGCCGTCCATCTCCGCGAGCAGCTGGTTGAGCGTCTGCTCGCGCTCGTCGTGACCGCCGGCCACGCCCGAGTTGCGGCTCTTGCCAATGGCATCCAGCTCGTCGATGAAGATGATGCACGGCGCCTTGGCCGTGGCCTGGGCGAAGAGGTCGCGGACCCGCGCCGCGCCCACGCCCACGAACATCTCCACGAACTCCGAACCGGAGAGGTTGAAGAAGGGCACGCCCGCTTCACCCGCGACCGCGCGCGCCAGCAGCGTCTTGCCCGTGCCCGGAGGCCCCACGAGCAGCACGCCCTTGGGGATGCGTCCGCCCAGGCGGCGGAACTTCTCCGGCGTCTTCAGGAACTCGACGATTTCGCGAAGCTCGTCCACGGCCTCGTCCACGCCCGCGACGTCCTTGAAGCCCACGCCGGTGTCGTTCTCCGCCTGCACCTTCGCGCGCGTCTTGCCGAAGCTCATGACGCTCTGCGGGCCCTGGCCCATGCCGCCGGACATCCGGCGCATCATGAAGCTCCAGAAGAGGATGAGCAGGCCCATGGGAATGAGCCAGATCCACAACACCTCGCTGAAGCTGGACTGCGGCACGGCCTCGAACTGGATGCCCTTCTGCTCCAGGAGCGGCACCAGCCCCTCGTCGCCGGGGACGCGGTAGGCCATCCACGGCAGGGCGCTGGGCTCGCTGCGCAGCGTTCCGCGCTCGCCCGGGGGCGGTTGGGCGTTGTCCTTGAGGAAGCCCTTGACCCACTCGTTGGAGATCTGCACGCGGCTGAACTGGTTGTTCTCCACCGCGTCGCGAAGCTGGCTGTACGACACACGGCGGACGCCCGCGTCCTGAAACACGTTCCGGAACAGCAGGAACCCCAGGACGAGCAGGAGGATGTAGCCCAGTGGTGAGCCGAACTTGAACCCACCTTTCGTGGGTGTTGGCTTGTCGCTCTTCTTTCCGCGCGGGCCCATCCCCGGCGGCAGGTCCTGTGGCTTCATCGTCGGCACGCTCGCCCTCCCCCTCCCCCGTACACACCGACACCATGTCGTGTGACGGTTCCCTCAGCCGGCCAAAGATGGTCACCCCCGCCAAGCCGTCAACCGCAGGGCGTGACAGGGCGACGACGAAGGCGTGCCGGACTGTCCACTCAGCGGCAGTCCACGCGCACCAGGGGCTCCCCTGTGAACTCACTGCCCAGCAGATAGCCGCGGCCGTCCTGGAGAAAGGTGACGGCCTCCGCCTGGGCCTGGCTCGCGCCGGGGACCTCCACCACCTGCGCCTGGATGAAGTCCTCCAGCCGCTTCGCGCCCGGGCGGCGCAGCTCCCAGACTCGGGTGTACGTGCGCACCAGCAAGCGCTCGCCCGAGGGGTGCAGCGCGGCGGCGGTGGCCAGGCGGTCCACGTCGTCGGGCACGCGCAAGGTGCCCAACCTGGTGGCCGTGCCCGTCGCGCCTGGCTTCAGGCCCTCCACCGCGTAGAGGTCGCCCAGCGAGGCGCGCGTCTTCGTCAGGATGGCGATGCGGCCGGAGCGCTCGTCGATGATGAGCGACTCCGCGTCGTGCGCGCCGTCCGCGTACGTGAAGGCAAGCGTCTCCACCGGGAGCGTGGCATCCACGAGGGTCTGGGGCTCCGCCACGCGGAACAGGCGCACTTCCTTGCGCCGCTCGAAGTTGTCGCCGGTGTCCGCCAGGTAGACGCAGGGGGTCTTGTCCCCCGGCGCGCACGGGCCCACCGCCACGTCCTCGATGTCGCGCGGATCCGCGCCAGTGAGCGTCAGCGTGGCCTTCACCGCGCCGGTCTCATCCAGGGCGAACAGCGCGAACGCGTTGTTGGAGTCGTTGTGAGCCCAGAAGATGCCCGGGTGGAGCTGGCTCGCGGCCAGCCCCGACAGCTCGGGCACCTGCCGGGGCACGGTGCCCGTCTTGCGCCCCTCCGCGTAGAGCACGCAGCCCTCCATCCCCAGGGCGGGCACCTGGAGCATCCCGGCGTCCGGCGCGTTGGCGGCGGTGGGCGTGGGGCGGGCGCTGGAACAGGCGGCGGACAGGAGGAGGCCCGCGACGGCGAGCAGGCGCGAAGACGGGCGCACGGTCAGTGGTCCAGGTCCAGCAACCGGGCCAGCGTCTTGGCGTCCGCGTCGGGGAAGCGGTACTGCCCCATTTCCTCCAAGGACACCCAGCGGTGGTCGTGCACGCGCAGGTGGTGGATCTCCGCCTCCGGCCGGCTCAGGCGGCAGCGGAACACCCGGAAGTCGATGTCATAGGTCGGGTACTCGTGATGGGTGTGCATCACCTGCTCGAGCACCTCGATCTGAACCCCCATCTCCTCCTGGAGCTCCCGGGCGAGCGCCACCGCGTCGTGCTCCCCCTCCTCCACGCGACCGCCAGGGAACTCCCACATCAAGGGGAGCGACGCGGTGGGGGGACGCTGGGTGATGAGGTAGTGACCCATCTCGTTCTGGAGCATCGCGCCGACGACTCGCACGTGACGACGGGTCATTCACTTCTCCTCGATTGGGGTCCCAAAGATGGACGACAGGGAGCGGCGGCCTAACACAGGCCCCGCCCGGCGCCAATGCGCAAGGCCCCCTTAGCAGGCAGCGTGCGCATGCCCGGGACGCGCGGCCACCCCCATTCCGCCCCACCCTCCAGGGTAGGCCGGAGCCTTCCACGCGTCGGGAGCCCGCGCGGGAATGGGGCCGCGGCGGGGACCGGGCCTGGGGGTGGCGAGCTGTTGGGGACTTCACGCCTGGAGGGATCCGCCCCCTGGGGGGCCCACCGTCCATGAGGGGTGCGTGTGGGATTCAAGTGACGCGAGGGCCGGATGGCGCCATGCTCGGGGAATGACACAGAGTCGGAGAGAGCGGGCCGAAGCGCTTGGCGCGGCGCTGAAGGCAGCGCGGCAACAAGCGGGGCTCTCCATGGAGGAAGTCGCCGAGCATCTGGAACTGGGCGTGGAGGTCCTCGCCCGCGTCGAGCGAGGGGTGATGGTCCCCACCATCCCCACGCTGAGCCGGCTGTGCGCCCTGATGAAGCTGGATCCAGACAGCCTGCCGGACCTGCCGGAGCTGAGTGACTGACACGCCTGGCGGGCCGCCCTCCGGCCCGCCGGCGTGTCGCCCGCGCCTCAGCCCAGCCGCCCCATCAGGTGCGGCTTCCCGTCCTCCGACATCACCCGGAACGCCACGCCCGCGGACTCGCGAGCCGTCTGGAACGTCACGCGGGATGGAAGGAAGAGGGGCTTCTTGAACTCACACTCCAGGGCCAGCGCGTCCGCGTGGGCCACCTCGCCCAGCTCCGCCACGCAGCGCGCGAGCGTCCACATGCCGTGCGCGATGGCGCGAGGAAAGCCAAAGGGCTTCGCGCTGAGGCCGGTGAGGTGGATGGGGTTGTAGTCGCCGGAGGCCCGCGCGTAGCGGCGCCCGGTGTCGGCGGGAATCGCCCAGGGGGCGGGCCGGCTGGAGGCGAAGCGCGCGTCGACGGGCGGAGGCGCCTTGCGCGGGGCCTCCGCGTCCTTCTTCACGGCGTGACGGCGCAGCAGGGTGCTGACGGCCTGCCACAAGAGCTCCCCGGAGTCCTCCGCCTCCACGCGCGTCAGGAGGTCGAACTCCTGGCCCGCGGGCACCTCGCGCAGACCGTCGAAGCGGCAGGACACGGTGAGCGCGGCGGTGTCCGGCAGGCGGCGGTGCTGCTGGATGCGGTTGCGCACGTGAACCGTGCCCAGCACCGAGTACGGGAAGTCGGGCAGGCCCAGCAGGCCCAGGTGCAGCGGCGTCACGAGCACCTGGGGGTAGGTCAGCGGCAGGAAGCCGTCGGCGTCGAAGCCGCACGCGGCGCGGTAGCGCTCCAGCAGCACGGGGGACGCACGGCAGCCGTGCGCCCGCAGGGTCATGGCCGGAAGGGTCGTGCCCCGGGTCTTCCCGAAAGGAAGTGCCGCGCGCAGGAGCGCGGCGGGCATCGCCGGGAGCGAGTGCAGGTCGAAGATGGGAGCGGACATGAGGGGGATTCTCCGCCACCTGTCCGCTCCCCACGCGCGAAAAATCGGCTCAGCGGATCGCGAAACCCCAGGTGTAGGGAACGCCGCGATACTGGCAGGTGGTGCCGTTGCTCCTCGCCTCCACCCGCCCGGCGCGAACCAGACCTCAGCTCTTGAGCCCGTGGCGGCGCAGGAGCCGGTAAAGATAGACGCGGTCCATGTCCGCCGCCGCGGCGGCCTGGGAGACCTTGCCTCCGTGCAGCCTGAGGAGCGCTTCGATGTAGTCGCGCTCGAAGGCCTCCAGCGCCCGGCGACGGGACTCCGCGTACGTCAGCGAGGCGTCGACGGCGCGGGGGACCGGCGGCGACAGGGACCCCGCGTCGGGGGCCGGAGGCGGCAGCGCACTCTGGAAGACGAGGCAGCGCTCCAGATGGTTGCGCAGCTCACGCACATTGCCTGGCCACGCGGCGTGCTGGAGCCGGGTGAGGAAGTCCGGCGCCGTCAGCGTCGCCATCTGCTCGGGCGTGGCGCCCAGCCCCGCGAGGATGCTCTCGACGATGAGCGGGATGTCCTCCGGCCGCTCCCGCAGGGAGGGAATGGGGATGCCCACCACGGCGAGGCGGAAGTAGAGGTCCGCGCGGAAGCGGCCCTCCCGCACCTCCGCGCGCAGGTCGCGGTGCGTGGCGGCGATGACGCGCACGTTGACCGCCTGATAGGTGTTGGAGCCCAGCCGGCGGATCTCCCGGTTCTCCAGCACGCGCAACAGCTTGGGTTGCAGCTCCGCGGGCAGCTCCCCAATCTCATCCAGGAAGATGGTGCCGCCGTCGGCCTCCTCGAACGCCCCCACGCGCCGCTGGATGGCACCGGTGAAGGCCCCCTTCTCGTGGCCAAACAGCTCGCTCTCCAGGAGGTTGGCCGGGAGCGCGCCGCAGTCCACGACGAGGAAGGGCGCCCTCGCGCGCGCGCCCTCGCCGTGGATGGCGAGCGCGGCGCGGCTCTTCCCCGTGCCCGTCTCCCCTTCCAACAGCACCGTGGCGTTGCTGGCCGCGGCGCACGCCATGCGCTCGAAGCTGGCCCGCGCCGCGGCGGACGTGGCCACCAGCTCCCCGAACGCCGTCCACTCCGGCAGCGCGTCCTTCCGTGGCGACAGGAGGGTCCCCGCGCGCTCTGGGCGTGCCGCCGGCTCCGCCCCTGTTGGCTTTCCCGAACGCACCTCGCCGTGCTCCACCTCCGGGCCCGTCCGCGAACCCGAAAGCGACGCGTCATGCTCCGCGAGCGCCCCCGGCTCCGTCGGCGACCGCGGGCCCCCCGGATGGAGTCCCGCGGGCGACAGTCCATCCCCCTCCACCGGCTCCACGACGACCTCGGTGGGGGCGTCGTCGCGCGGACCCCGACGCGGCGGCAGGTAGCCCAGGCTGGAGCCGGTTCGCGCCTGTGCCCGCGACTGACGCCACCGCACCCCGTCCACGAGGGTCCCCGGACGCTCCTCCTGAACCCGCGCGCGCGCGCCCTTGCGCTCCGCCTTCACCTCGCAGTGGAAACGTGACACGGCGGACTCCTCGTTCGACAGGTTCATGGACCGGGGCACGGTGCGTCGCGACAGCGCTCAGTAGGCGCGCAGGATCTTCAGGCGCCAACCCTGCGGCCACAGCTCGTCGTAGCGGCCGCGGTAGCTGCTGTAGCTGGCGTCGTACCACTGGGTCTCACCCGTGGTGCCCGGCTTGAAGACCGCCGTGTAGAAGACCTGGCCGTTGACCACGTACGGCTCCAGCATCTTCAGGCGCCAGCCCTGCGGCCAGAGCGAGTCATACGTCGCGCGGTACGACGCATACGTGGCGCCGTATGTCTGGATTTCGCCCTCCGTGCTCGGGCGCCACACGGCCGTGTAATACGTCTGCCCATTCACCACGTAGGGCTGGATCAGCTTCAGGCGCCAGCCTTGCGGCCAGAGCGAGTCATACGTCGCGCGGTATGAGGCATACGTGGCGCCGTACGTCTGGAGTTCGCCCTCCGTGCTCGGGCGCCACACGGCCGTGTAATACGTCTGCCCGCTCACCACGTAGGGCTGGAGCAACTTCAGACGCCAGCCCTGCGGCCACAGCTCGTCGTACTTCGCCTTGTAGGTCGCGAACGTGGCGCCGTAGAGCTGGATCTCGCTCTCCGTGCTCGGGCGCCACACGGCGTTGTAGAGCACCTGCGTGCCCACCACGTAGGGCTGCAGCGTGTGCAGGCGCCAGCCCTGCGGCCAGAGCTGATCATACTTCTCGCGGTAGTCCGCGTACGTGCGGGCGTAGACCTGGATCTCCGACTGCGTGCTCGGCTCCCACACCGCGGTGAAGGTGCCCGGGAGGTTGGGCACGCCCACGTCCGTGTACTGGGTGATGCGGCAGGCGGAGGTGTCGGGCAGCGGCACCTCGGTGCGGCGCAGCGCACAGGCGCGGATGGCCGCGGCGGAGCTGGCGTTGGCGGCGTCGTAGTACGTGGAGCCCGGCGTCATCCAGATGGGTGAAGCGGGCGAGTGCGGGTTCTTCGCCACCTCCGACGTCGCGGTCGCGCGGATGCCCAGGTCCAACGCCACGCCATCGTCGTCGCCGAACTGGTTGCTGGTGCCCATGCGGTGGCAGCCCAGACAGGCATTGCCGGCGACCTCCACCTTGAAGGCCTTCCACGACGCGAAGTCCGCGCCGATGAAGCGATAGGGCTGGTCGCGGTTGGCGCCATAGTCCCCCGCGCCCGGCAGCTTGTTCACGCCGGTGAGCTGCGTCAGGTACGGCGAGCGGACGAAGGGGCCGTTGTCATGGCAGCGCACGCAGCGGATGCCCGCGGTCTGGGTGGGCGTCAGCCAGTTCCACCCCCCCGTGCCCTTCGAGGGCGCCTTCACGGCCGCGCCGTAGAGCGTGCCCAGCGCCTGGTAGAAGCAGGTGGCGCCGGTCTTCTTCTGGGTCTGGATGACGGCGATGTCGCCGTAGTAGTTCGTCGCCTGCCCTTGCTTGCGGCAGTGCGCGACGATGGCCACGTCCGCCGTGTCCACCAGCACCTGGAAGCGGCTGCCCGGATCACACTCCTGGTTGAGCCGGTTGGGCCGGTCACACTTGCCGTTGACGTGGTTCGTCGTGGGGACGAGCGTGCCCAGATCGCAGTTGAAGTCTGGCACCGTGGCGCCGATGGCCGCGTCGCACCTGGCCGCGTACTGCTCCAGCGTGTCCGACAGGGCCGACGACTGCTGCGCGAGGACGGGCTCGCTGGACGGCGAGAGGAGCCGGTGCTCGGCGTTCATCCCAGCGCCCTCACCGCAGCCCCCCAGCCCGACGGTCACGGCAAGGCCCAGCAGCGCCCATGCGGCGCGCAATGGAGTCTTCATGATGGATGCCTCTCGCTTCCCTGGAGACACGGCGCGCGGCGCGCGTGGAGGCATGCATCCCGTCAGCGGACGGATGGATCTGGCTCCAGAGCCCCCGCCCCGGACGTGTTCCCGCACCCCTCATCCGCCTTTACGCCGGGGCTTCCAGATATTCCCGAGCAATTCCCCGGGCCATTTCCGCGGGTCAGCGCACCGTGAGGTCCACCACGAACTCCGCGGCGGAGTCCCCTTCACAGGCGGCCGTCACCACGTCGGGGCGCTCGTCACCCACCCAGAGGCCCAGCACGTCGTACACCAGCCACTGCGCCAGGGACCGGGACGCGCCCTGCACCGCCTCGCGGGGCACGCCAGACAAGGCGCCCTGCGTGTCCATCAAGGCCCGCGCCAGCCGCGCGGGCACCACCCAGCACTCGGAGCGCACGAAGGCGGGCACCAGGAAGAGGCAGAACGCGGCCTCGGTGTGCGCGAGCAGCGCGTCCAGGCGCTCGCGGCCCAGACGGAAGCCGGGCAGCCACTGGCCCTCCCCGCGCTGCTCCAGCTTCGCCACTGGCACGCGGACGACGCGCCGGGTGCGCACGAAGCCCTCGCGCTCCACCGACACGACGATGGCCACCTCCGCGGCCCCCTCGCGGGGCGGCGAGGGCTGGCGGCGGACGGCCATCGCCAGGGACAGCGGCGGGGACCTCCCCGGGCCCAGCAGCGATTCCAGGTCCACCCGCACGCGCTCCAACTCCGAGCGCAGGCCTTCCAGCAGGCCCGCGACCAGCTCCGAACACTCCTCGCGGAAGCGCTCCGGGTGGCGCTGGGCGGCCTCCGCTTCCACGCGGCCCACCGCGCCCACGAGCAGGTCCTCCAGGTCGCGGTCGCGCAACCACGTGCGGCCGCCCACGGGCACCGCGCGCGTCGCGTGCAGGTGGCGGAGGGAGGCGGTCAGCGTCGCGGGCTCCGTGGCCTCCACCGGCGCGGGGGACTTCCCCTGCCCTGCCCCGGCCTGGAGCCAGGACTGGAGCGCGCGGGCGCGGAAGCGGGCCCGAGGCGACGGGTGCTCCAGCATGCGGCGCACCAGCCGCCGGTCCGTGGCGGTGCGCACCAGGGCCAGCGTCGCCAGCTCCGCCTCCGAGGAGGCCTCGTCCGGCGCGCACCACAGCAGGAACTCGATGGCCGCCTTGCGCAGCACGGGCTTCTTGCCCATGCGCTGAGCCACCTCCGCCCGCCACGCCACCAGTCCGTCCAGGCCAGGACGCGCGGCCGTGCGGAAGCGCGGCCACATCTCCGCGCACTCCTCCGCCAGCCACACCAGGTGCGTGAAGCCGGGCAGCGCCGCCAGCTTCGCGCGGGCGCGGGTGCGCCGCTCGAAGGCCTCCGGCACGCCCCTCCGCACGGACGCGCGGAACAGCCGCTCCTCCAGCCACAGCAGCGCGAGCGCCAGCGCGGGCTCGTTCTTGCGCATCGTGCCGTGGCAGTGGTCCAGCACGAAGCGCGCGTGGCCCAGGTCCGCCGCCGTCTCGAAGTCGCTCTGCACGAGCGCGCCCAGCGCCCCGCGCAGTCCGTCCACCGGAGGCGCGTCGAAGAGCGTGAGCAGGTCGCAGAGGTTCTCCACCACCGCGGGCGGTCCCCCCACTTCCACGGTGCGCGCCAGGAGGAGCCCCGCGCGCGAGCACCAGTCCGGCTCCTTGCGCCCGTTGGGGTAGCACGCGAGGAAGCCGCGCATGCCGCTGCGTCCGTCCGGCGACGTGGCCAGCGCGAAGAGCCGCTCGCCCAGCACCTCGCTCGCCTCTCGCCACGGGACGCGGGCGGCGCGGGTGCGGATGAACTCGGAGAGCCGGTCGCGCCCCTCCTCGCGCGTGTCCGGCAGGAGCGCGCGCAGCTGCTCCAGGAGCCCCACTGACTTCGGCCCCGCGCCCAGCACCTGCTTGAGGTCCACCTCCACCGCGTCCTGGAAGCGCAGCGCGCGGCCGTCGAAGGTGCACGGCACGCCGCGCACCAGCGCCGACAGCGCGTCCGGGTGGCGCTTCAGGTAGCGCGTGAGCACGGTGGACAGGGCCGCGTCCGTCTCACGCTGGATGCGATCCGCGCCCTCGGAGTCCCCCGCCTCGCGGAGCGCGCTCACCGCGTCGCGCTGCCGCGCGAGCAGCTGCTTCAACAGGCCCGGGGGCGGCTCCGCGTAGGGCCAGAGCAGTTCACTGCACGTGGAGAGGAGGAACAGCAGCTCGCCCGGGGTGCGCTCCCCGGGGGACAGCCGCTCCCACGCGGCGGCCTGGGCCCGCGTGCGCTCCTCCAGCGAAGCACCGCGCACCCAGCGGGCGAAGTCCTCGCGCCAGTCCGCGCTCGACGCCACGGCCTCCAGGGGCGCCGCCGCGGCGACGCGCGCGTGCAGGGCCTGGAGCGAATCCGGCCAGCTGGCTTCAACCGACGGCGACATGGGACCTCGACCAGCCTACCTGAACCTCGCGATGGCTCCGAGCGTGGGTCTCCTCGAGGCGGCCCACCGGGCCCAAGGAGCGCGCCCCCGGCGTGAGCCCCTGTCCCTCACGCGGGCCGCACGCCTGTGCCCCCATGAAGCGGAACCCGGAGCCAGCGCGATGCAGGCCTGCGCCCCTCCGGCGGCTGCACGCATGTGCCCCCGCGAACCGGAACCACGACCCAGCGCGATGCAGGCCGGTCCCCTCGCGGCGCATCCAAGCACGGGCCCTCGCGGACCCAGGCCCGGCGCCCAGGGCATGCGGACACATCGGACTCACCCGGGCCTCGCGGCCGTGGCGGGAACCAGGGCCCCGGCCTCCGGAGTCGGCGCAACGGTGATGACGACGGACTTCGACGTGGGCGTGCGGCTCTTCTCCGCGAAGCTGTCCACTGGCACCAGCACGTTCGCCTCGGGGAAGTACGTGGCCGCGCACCGGCGGGGGATGTTGTACGGCACCACCAGGAACTCGCGCGCCACCCGCGTCTCCCCCTGGAAGTGGCTGGTGAGATCCACCCGCTGCCCGGCCGTCAGTCCCCTTGCCTTCACGTCCTCCGGATGGAGGAACACCACGCGCCGCCCCTGGCGGATGCCCCGGTAGCGGTCGTCCAGCCCATACACGGTGGTGTTGTATTGATCATGCGAGCGCAGCGTCATCATCAACAGCTGCCCCGGCTCCAGCGCGATGCGCGGCATCGTGTGCACGGTGAAGTGCGCCTTGCCGTCGCGCGTCGGGAAGCGACCCTCGCGAGGGCCGTTGGGTAGCGCGAACCCGCCGGGCGCTCGCACGCGGCGGTTGAAGTCGTCGAAGCCCGGGATGCAGCGCTGGATGAGCTCGCGCACGCGATCATAGTCCTCCACCAGCGCGAGCCACGGCACCTGGGAGCGCGCCCCCATCACCGCGTGCGCCAGCCGGGCCACGATGACGGGCTCGCTGAGCAGGTGCTCGGACGCGGGCGCCACCGCGCCGCGCGACGCGTGCACCATCCCCATCGAGTCCTCCACCGTGACGAACTGCCGCCCCGCGGCCTGCACGTCGTGTTCGGTCCGCCCCAGGCACGGGAGGATGAGCGCGCGCTTGCCGTGGACCAGGTGCGCGCGGTTGAGCTTGGTGGAGACGTGTACCGTGAGCCGCGCGCGCCGCAGCGCCCGTGCCGTGAACTCCGTGTCTGGCGTGGCGGACAGGAAGTTGCCCCCCAGCGCGAAGAACACCTTCACCTGACCGTCGTGCAGGGCCTTGAGCGTCCCCACCGTGTCCAGGCCGGTGTGCCGCGGCGGAGCGAAGCCGAACTCCCGGGCCAGCGCGTCCATGAACTCCGGCTTCGCGTGCTCCCAGATGCCCATGGTGCGGTCGCCCTGCACGTTGCTGTGGCCCCGCACGGGGCACACGCCCGCCCCCGCCTTGCCGATGCTGCCGCGCAGGAGCGTCAGGTTGACCACCTCCTGCACGTTGCCCACCGCGTTCCGGTGCTGGGTGAGCCCCATGGCCCAGCAGAAGATGGTGCGCTCGGAGCGCGCCAGGATGTCCGCCGCCGCTTCGAGCTGCTCGCGCGGCACGCCGCTCTGCTCCACGACGTCGTCCCATGACACCGTGGCCAGGTTCGCCGCGTACGCGTCGAAGCCCGCCGTCCGCCCCTCGACGAAGGCCCGGTCCACCACCGTGCCCGGCGCCTTCGCCTCGCGCTCCAGCAGCGCCTTGCCCAGCCCCTGGAGCAGCGCGACGTCGCCGTTGATGCGCACCTGGAGGAACAGCTTGTTGAGCGCGGTGCCCGGACCGAACAGGTGCAGCACCTCCTGCGGGTGCTTGAAGCGGTTGAGCCCTGTCTCCGGCAGCGGGTTGACGCTGACGATTTCACAACCCCGGCGCGCGGCGGCCTGGAGCGCCGTCAGCATGCGCGGGTGGTTGGTGCCCGGGTTCTGCCCGATGACGAAGATGGCCTGCGCGTGGTCGAAGTCCTCCAGCGTGACGGAGCCCTTGCCAATCCCCAGCGTCTCCGTGAGGCCCGTGCCGCTGGACTCGTGGCACATGTTGGAGCAGTCCGGCAGGTTGTTGGTGCCGAACTGCCGCACGAACAACTGGTAGAGGAACGCGGCCTCGTTGCTGGTGCGGCCGGACGTGTAGAACGCCGCCTCGTCGGGCGAACCCAGCGCGTTCAGCTCCTCCGCCACTAGCGCGAACGCCTCCTCCCATGACAGGGGCTCGTAGTGGGTGGCGCCCTCCCGCAGCACCATCGGGTGCGTCA
The DNA here is from genome assembly GCF_007352635.1 of Corallococcus sp. Z5C101001. NCBI lineage: Bacteria > Pseudomonadati > Myxococcota > Myxococcia > Myxococcales > Myxococcaceae > Corallococcus > Corallococcus sp. Z5C101001. The sequence goes on along the minus strand of NZ_VKLU01000010.1, from coordinate 201,273 downwards.
GCCGCCCCGCCTTGCCCAGCCACAGGTCGGACTGCTCCGCGAGCCGGGCCACGCTCCACTGGCGGAAGAACTCCGGCGTCACGCGCTCGCGCGTCCCCTCCTCCGCCACCGCCTTCGCGCCGTTCTCGCAGTACTCCTGCACCGACCGGTGCGACGGATCCGGCCACGCGCACCCCGGACAGTCGAAGCCGTCCTGCTGGTTGATCTTCCAGATCAGCTTCCCGCCGCGCCACGGGCCCGCTTCGCCCAGCACATGCTTGAACGCGCTCAGCACCGCGGGCACGCCGCCCGCCACCGTCTTCACCGGGCCCACATCCGGCGGCCGGACCTCCAGCGGCGGCTGGGCCGAGGGCACCGCCAGGACATCCCCAGCCCCGTCCCCGTCGTCCTCTCCCTGTCGCGGCGCCTGATCCATGTCCCACCTCTTCTTACGAAAGCGGACTCTACCGCGCCTCCGTCGCCCCGACAGGCCAGGGGCGGAGCACGCCACTCCCGGCATCACCCCCAGGCAGCTACTACAAGTTCAACGACACCAGCGGTGTGTTCCACCTCAGCGCCTCCGTGGACGCGCGCAAGGACTGCTGACGCGGGGCGTCCAGCCGCTCCCGGGCAGGCGAGCCTGCACGGCATCCCCCCGCGGCCCCGGGGGTTCGGTTAGGGTGCCCGCCCGGGCGCCCCTTTCACGCGCCTCTATTTCCAGGAGCCTTCCGCATGTCCCGCATCATCCGCGCCTCTCGCGGCACCACGCTCTCCTGCAAGGGCTGGGTCCAGGAGGCCGCGCTCCGGATGCTGATGAACAACCTCGATCCGGAGGTGGCCGAGCAGCCCGGCGACCTGGTCGTCTACGGCGGCACTGGCAAGGCCGCCCGGGACTGGCCTTCGTTCGACCGCATCGTCTCCAGCCTCCAGAGCCTCACCGACGACGAGACGCTGCTCGTGCAGTCCGGCAAGCCCGTGGGCATCCTGCGCACGCACCCGGACGCGCCGCGCGTGCTCATCGCCAACTCCAACCTCGTGGGCCACTGGGCCAACTGGGAGCACTTCCACGAGCTCGAGAAGAAGGGCCTGATGATGTACGGCCAGATGACGGCCGGCTCGTGGATCTACATCGGCACGCAGGGCATCCTGCAGGGCACCTACGAGACCTTCGCCGCCGCGGGCCGCTTCCACTTCGGCAGCGAGGACCTGGCGGGCCGGCTCGTCCTCTCCGGCGGCTTGGGCGGCATGGGCGGCGCGCAGCCCCTGGCCGCGACCATGAACAACGCCGTGTTCCTGGGCGTGGAAATCGATCCGCACCGCGCGCAGCGCCGCGTGGAGACCCGCTACCTGGACGTGGTGGCGAAGGACATCGACGAGGCGCTGGCCCTGGCCAAGGACGCCCAGGCGAAGCGCGTGGGCCGCTCCATCGCCATCATCGGCAACGCGGCGTCGGTGTTCCGGGAGCTGTACCGGCGCGGCATCAAGCCGGACCTCGTCACGGATCAGACGAGCGCGCATGATCCGCTCAACGGCTACATCCCCACGGACCTGTCGCTGGAGGCCGCGGCGGAGCTGCGCAAGCGCGACCCCGAGGGCTACGTGAAGCGCGCCCGCGAGTCGATGATCATGCACGTGCAGGCCATGAACGACTTCCAGGCCGCCGGCAGCCACGTGTTCGACTACGGCAACAACCTGCGCGGCCAGGCGAAGGTGGGCGGCATGCAGAACGCCTTCGAGTTCCCGGGCTTCGTGCCCGCGTACATCCGCCCGCTGTTCTGCGAGGGCCTGGGGCCCTTCCGCTGGGTGGCCCTGTCCGGGGACCCGGAGGACATCCGCCGCACGGACCGCGCGGTGCGCGAGCTGTTCCCGCAGAAGGCGTCGCTCAACCGCTGGCTGGACATGGCCCAGGAGCGCGTGGCGTTCCAGGGCCTGCCGGCGCGCATCTGCTGGCTGGGCTACGGCGAGCGCGCGAAGGCGGGGCTCGCCTTCAACGAGCTGGTGCGCAAGGGCGAGGTGAAGGCGCCCATCGTGATTGGCCGCGACCACCTGGACTGCGGCAGCGTGGCGTCGCCCAACCGCGAGACGGAGGCCATGAAGGACGGCTCGGACGCGGTGGCGGACTGGCCCATCCTCAACGCGCTGGTGAACGCGGTGAACGGCGCCTCGTGGGTGTCGTTCCACCACGGCGGCGGCGTGGGCATGGGCTACTCGCTGCACGCGGGCCAGGTCATCGTCGCGGACGGCACGCCCGAGGCCGCGCGCCGCATCGAGCGCGTGCTCACGTCCGACCCGGGCATGGGCGTGCTGCGCCACGCGGACGCGGGCTACCCGGAGGCCATCGACGTGGCGAAGGAGCGAGGCGTGCGCATCCCCGGCCTCACCGCCTAGAGTGCGCCGGATGCCAGTTCGCGTCCGAGCAGTCGTTTCGACAGCGGTGTGCGGTGTACTCGCGGGCTGCACCCCCACCACCGCCGGGCCCATGGTGATGCGCATGGGCCCGGGCATGCCCCGTGAGAACTACTTCCAGCTGGGCCTGCGCGCGGGCCCCCGCCTCAACGCCCCGCAGCTCGCGGAGCGCGGGGAGGAGGACCCCTTCGAGGGCGACGCGAAGCCCTTCGTCAGCGAGCAGTGGGGCATCGACCTGGACGGCTCCGTGACGGTGCCCGTGAGCGAGCGGCTGTCCTGGCACCTGGGCCTGCAGGGTGAGTTCGTCGGCCTGCCGGCGCCCGCCTACGGCATGTACACGGGGCTGTCGTATTACATCGGCTCGCGGACGGTGGGCCTGGCCCCGGCCCTCTCCTTGAGGGGCGCGTCGGACTTCGGCCTGGGCGACCGGAACAGCACCAGCAGCCTCTTCGGCCTGGAGGCCACCTGCGCGTTCACCGTGCAGCCAGAGGACGGCATGTCCCTGGGCCTGGTGCCGTTCATCAGCGCGCACCAGGCGCTGGTGAATCCCGGCTCGCAGGTGACGACCTATTTCTACGGCGCGGTGGTGGCCGCGCAGTTCAAGTTCGGCGAGAGCCGCACGAGGCTGGAGCTGTCCGGTGGCTATGGCCGGGCCCACTCGGGCGGCACATCCTGGAACGCGCCCGTCGCGGGCGTGCGCGGAGGACGGTGACCATGGAAGCCCTGGACCTGTGGGTGCGCAACGCCTCCGAGGTGCTCACCGTGGAGGGCACCCACCGCGAGCCCGCGGAGCAAGCCCTCACCCCCCACCCCGGCGCGGGCCTTGGCCTGCGCGCGGGCCGCGTCGCCTTCGTGGGCCCGGAGGCGGCGCTGCCCCGGGGCGCGCTCACGGACGCGACGGAGATCATCGACGCCGAGGGCGGCTTCGTGGGCCCGGGCTTCGTGGATCCGCACACGCACCTGGTCTTCGCGGGGGAACGCTCCGCGGAGTTCGACCTGCGCAACCAGGGCGCCACGTACCTGGAGATCGCCAAGGCCGGCGGCGGCATCGTCAACACCGTGAGCGCCACGCGCGCCGCGAGCGAGGAGGAGCTGGCCCGGCTCGCCCTGCCCCGCATGGAGCGGCTGCTCGCGCAGGGCGTGACGACGGCCGAGGTGAAGAGCGGCTACGGCCTGTCGCTCCAGGACGAGCTCAAGATGCTGCGCGCCGTGCGCCGCCTGGGGGCGCTGTCCCCGCTGGAGCTGGTGCCCACGCTCCTGTGCGCGCACGCCGTGCCCGTGGAGTACCAGGGCCGCCGGGGCGACTACCTGGACCTCTGCATCAACGAGATCCTCCCCGCGGTCGCCCGCGAGGGGCTGGCCCGCTTCTGCGACGTCTTCACCGAGGAGAGCGCCTTCACGGTGGAGGAGTCGCGCCGGCTGCTCCTCGCGGCCAAGGCGCTGGGCCTCACCCCGCGCCTGCACGCCGATCAGCTCACCGCGTGCGGAGCCTCCGCGCTCGCCGCGGAGGTGGGCGCCGCCAGCGCGGACCACCTGGAGCAGGTGACGGACGAGGGCATCCGCGCGCTCGCCGCCGCGAACGTCACCGCCGTGCTCGTGCCCACCTCCACCCTCTTCCTGCGCATGCGCCCCTATGCGCCCGGCCGGAAGCTGCGCGACGCAGGGGTCAATATTGCTTTGGGTTCAAACGTGAACCCTGGTTCTTCCATGACGGAGAACCTGGCGCTGGTGCTCGGGCTCGCCTGCCTGGAGAACGGCCTGTCAGCCGCGGAGGCCTACTGGGCCGCCACGCGAGGGGCCGCACAATGCTTGGGGTTGCAACAGCAGGGGCGACTGGCCGTGGGTGATGCGGGCGACCTGGTTGTCTTCGGGTGTCGCGGTTACCGGCATCTGCCTTATCATCTGGGGGTCAGTCACGCGCGAGTGGTGGTGAAGGGTGGACGGGTGGTGTTTCGCGCGCGGATGAATGTCTGTCCCTGAGTGGGTGCCGCTGAACAACGGGCATCGTCCGAGGGGGCAGGTGGAACTTCCCTCGTGGGCCGGCCGTTGTAGAAATCAGCTGCCACCATGTGCCGATTATTTGGTTTCAGATCCGCTGTCCCCGCTGCTGTCCATACCGCCCTGGTGACGGAGAGGAATTCCCTCCTCATCCAGTCGCGTGAGCACAAGGACGGTTGGGGCATCGCCACGTACGGTCCGGAGTCCTCGCCCCTCGTCGCGCACGGCGTGGGTCCCGCGCACAGCGACCCTGACTTCGAGCGGGTGTCGAGCCAGGTCTCCGCGCGCACGGTGGTGGCGCATATCCGGCTCGCGAGCGTGGGGGCGGTGGAGCTGCGCAACTCCCACCCGTTCCATTTCGGCCGCTGGTCCTTCGTGCACAACGGCACGCTGCGCGAGTTCGCGAAGCACAAGGCCGCCGTGGAAGCGCTCATCCACCCGGAGCTGCGCTGCAACATCAAGGGCACCACGGACAGCGAGCGCTGCTTCTACCTGTTCCTGTCGCGGCTCTCGGCGCGAGGACCGCTCGACGGAGTGGTGAGCGTGGAGGCGATGGCGCAGGCGCTCGCGGAGACGATGACGCTGGTGTCCGCGCTGACGGACGTGCCGGGGAGCCGTGAGCCGAAGGAGCGCTCCGCGATGAACTTCCTGGTCACGGACGGCGAGGCGATGGTGGCCACGCGCCGCAACCGCACCCTCTTCATCTCCTCCGGCCTGGGCGGCTGCCCCGAAGCGCTCCGCACCCCGAGCACGCGGGTGCCGCTCCAGCAGTTCCTCATCGCCAGCGAGTCGCTGTGCGGCGGGCCGTACTGGGTGCCCGTGGAGGAAGAGGACGTGGTGGGCGTGGACTCCAGGCTCGTCTTCCACCGCTGGAGCGTGCAGACGCTGGCGGATGCCGTGCTCCCCGCGCGGCCCTCCGTGGCCTGAAGCGGGCCCTCTTCAGCCCAGCCACGCGTCGAGCAGCGCGGCCGGACGCGCGCCGAAGGCCTCCACGTCGAGGCTCCGCGCGTCCTCCCCCACATGGCGGAGCGTGACGCGCAGGAAGTCGCGCGGCGCGGCCTGGGGGATGCGGTCCAACCACTCCACCAGCATCGCGTGGTCGCCGCCCACCAGGTCCAGGAAGCCGGTGGCGTACAGCTCGTCGTAGTCCGTCAGGCGGTACAGGTCCGCGTGGTACAGCGGGATGCGGCCCTCGTACGGGTACACGATGGCGAAGGTGGGGCTCGCGACCTCGGAGCGCGCCACGCCCGCCCCTTCCGCCACGCCGCGCACCAGGTGCGTCTTGCCGGCGCCCAGCTCGCCCACGAGCCCCACGAAGTCCCCGGGCTGGAGCAGCCGCCCCAGCTTCACGCCCAGCTGGTGCGTCTGCTCCGGGGACGGGGACACCTGGCGCCGCGAACGGGTGGGCTCGCCGCTCATCGGCCCCACCGCACCCAGACCTCGCCCAGGCCCTTGTGGAGGTCCGTGGCGATGAGGCCCATCAAGCCGCGCTTCTGGGCCACCAGGTCCCCCGCCAGCCCATGCGCGTACACGGCCGTCCACGCGGCCTTCGGCAGCGGGATGCCCTGCGCGAGCAGCGCGCCGCACACGCCCGACAGCACATCCCCGGTGCCGCCCGTGGCCATGCCCGCGTTGCCGGTGGGGTTGATGAACACGCGGCCGCTGGCCTCCGCGATGAGCGTGCGCGAGCCCTTGAGGACCACCGTGACGTTGAGCGACGTGGCCATGTTGAGGGCCACGCCCACGCGGTGGGCCTGGACGTCCTTGGTGGTCCGCCCCCACAGCCGGGCCATCTCCCCGGGGTGGGGCGTGAGCAGCACGGGCCCCTTCGCCCGCCGCAGCACCGTGAGGTCCTCCGCCACCGCGTTGAGCACGTCCGCGTCCAGCACCGCGGGCATCTCCAGCGACGCCAGCAGGTCGCCAATCAGCGCGCCCGTCTCCGGGCCCCGGGGGATGCCGGGCCCCATCACCAGCGCGTCCTTGCCCTCCAGCGCGGCCTTGAGCGCCGCCAGGTCGCCCTTGCCCAGCGGCCCCTCTCCAGGCAGCGGGATGCCCATGATCTCCGGCGAGTGCGCCATCACCCACGGCAGCGCCTCCGCGCGCGTGGCCACGGTGACGAGCCCCGCGCCGCTGCGGAGCGCCGCCAGGGCCACCATCGCCGCGGCGCCCGTCTTGCCCGGGCTGCCCGCGACCACCAGCACGTGGCCGTAGGTGCCCTTGTGCGAATCCGCGCGGCGCTTCGGCAGCGCCTCGCGCGCGTCCTTCTCCTCCACGCGGAACAGCTCCGGGCCGGACACCGCGCGCGAGGACTCGCCGCCCAGGCCGATGTCCACGCGCCGCACGTCGCCGCACAGCGACGCGCCCGGCTCCAGCTCATGCGCGGGCTTCACGAAGCCGAAGGCCACCGTGACGTCCGCCTCCACGCACGTGGGGAAGGGCTCCGCGGTGTCGCTCTGGAGGCCTGACGGCACGTCCGCCGCCACCACCTTCGCCCCGGCGCGCCGCCACCGCGCCACGGTGGCGATGGCGTCCGCGAAGGCCCCTTCCGGCGCGCGCTTCAGGCCGGTGCCGAAGAGGGCATCCACCACCACGTCGCCTGGGCCCGCCTCCGGCAGGGCCTCGAAGGCCCGGGGAGACTCACCGAAGCCCTCCAGCGCCTGGAGGTTGCGCTTCGCCTCGGGCGTGAGCTTCGCGCTGTCGCCCACCAGCGACACCACCACGCGCCCGCCGCCCTCCAGCAGGAAGCGCGCGGCGACGAGCCCGTCCCCGCCGTTGTTGCCCGGCCCGCAGAGCACCGTGAAGCGCCCTCCCGGCCCCGCCACGCTCCGGGCGGCCTCCGCGAGCGCGCGGCCCGCGTTCTCCATCAACAACCCGGACGGCATCCCGTGGCGGTCCTGGGCGGCCGCTTCGGCTTCACGCATCTGGACGGCGGTGAGCACGCGCTGCATGGCTTCCAACCTCCCCTACTTCGTCTGGAGCACCACCGTGGCCGCTGCCACGCCGGCATCATGGGTGAGCGCGAGCATCGCCTCCCACCCCCGCGCTTCCATCACTTCACGGGCCACGCCGGAGAGCACGAAGCGCGGCGGACCGCCCTCGCGCACGACCTCCATGTCCCGCCACTTCACGCCCGGAGGCACGCCCAGGGCCTTCACCAGCGCCTCCTTCGCCGCGAACCGCGCCGCGTACGCGCTGGCCGCGTCATGCCGCGGGGCGCAGTAGGCCCGCTCGCCGTCGGTGTAAACGCGCGCGAGGAACGCCTCCGCGCGCGGTCCGGCGAGGATGCGCTGGATGCGTTCGATGGAGCAGAGATCCAACCCCAGGCCGACGATGGACATGGCGGGCTACCCCGGGTCGCGCATCAGTTCCAGCATCTCGCGCACCGCGCGCTCGAAGCCCACCAGCACGGCCCGCGCCACGATGGCGTGACCGATGTTGAGCTCGTCGATCTCCTGGATGCGCGCGATGGCCTGCACGTTGTCGTAGTTGAGCCCGTGGCCGGCCGCCACGCCCATGCCCAGCTTCGCGCTCGCCTTGGCCGCGTCCACGATGCGCGCCAGCTCCCGCGCGCGCTCCTTCTCGTTGCGCGCCTCGCAGTAGCGGCCCGTGTGCAGCTCCACCCGGTCCGCGTTCACCTTGTGGGACGCGCGCACCTGGTCCAGGTCTGGGTCGATGAACAGCGAGACGGCGATCTCCCCGTCCTTGAGGTTCTTGATGATCTTCGCGATGGACTCGCGCTGGCCCGCCACCTCCAGGCCGCCCTCGGTGGTGAGCTCCTCGCGGCGCTCCGGGACCAGCGTCACCACGTCCGGCTTGTACTCGTAGGCGATCTTCACCATCTCCGCGGTGGCGGCCATCTCCAGGTTGAGGAGCGTCTGCACCGTGTCGCGGAGGATGCGCAGGTCCCGGTCCTGGATGTGGCGCCGGTCCTCGCGCAGGTGGATGGTGATCTGCCGGGCGCCGGCCAGCTCCGCCATCGCCGCGGCCGTCACCGGATCCGGATACACGGTGCGCCGCGCCTGCCGCAGCGTCGCCACGTGATCCACGTTGACACCCAGTCGCTGTCCCATCGTCCCGCTCCTTGCGCTGGCGCGGTGCGGGATTGTCCGGGGCCCGGGCCCGCGCCGGCCCCTCTATTCGTGGCCGGCGTCCGGAAGTCAACCGCTGTCGCTACCCGTTGAGCGCCTTGGAGAGCGCCTCGACGATCTCCCGGGCGTACGCCTCGTTGCGCGTCGCGTCCTCGCCCTCAATCAGGACGCGGGCCTTGGGCTCGGTCCCGGAGAAGCGCACCAGCACCCGGCCGGCGTTGCCCAGCTTCTGCTCCACGTTCTTGATGGCCTTCATCACCGTGGGCAGCTCGCCCAGCTCGCGCTTGTGCTTCACCACGACGTTGAGCAGCGTCTGGGGCACCGGCTGGAAGATGGAGGCCAGCTCGCTCAGGGGCTTCTGCTGGCGGCACATCACGGCCAGCAGCTGGAGCGCCGCGAGCGTCCCATCGCCGGTGGTGGTGTGGTTCAGGAAGATGAGGTGGCCGCTCTGCTCGCCGCCCAGGCTGTAGCCATTGCGGCGCATCTCGTCCACGACGTGCCGGTCGCCCACGCGCGTGCGGGCCACCTTCACGCCCCACTGCGACACCGCGCGCTCCAGGCCGATGTTGCTCATCACCGTGGCGACGAGCGTCTTCTTCTTCAGCTCCTTGCGCGCGACCAGCTCACCCGTGCAGATGGCCATGATGGCATCGCCGTCCACGACGCTGCCCTTCTCGTCCACGACGATGAGGCGGTCCGCGTCGCCGTCCAGCGCGATGCCCAGGTGGGCGCCGTGCTTCACCACCGCCTTGGCCAGGCCCTCCGGGTGGAGCGCGCCGCACTTGTGGTTGATGTTCTTGCCGTCCGGGGACACGCCCAGCGCGATGACCTTCGCGCCCAGCTCCTCCAGCACCGACGGCGCCGTGCGGTACGCCGCGCCGTTGGCGCAGTCCACCACGATGGTCATCCCCTCCAGCGTCAGCTCGCGGGGGAAGGTGGCCTTCAGGTAGACGATGTAGCGGCCCCGCGCGTCCTCCAGGCGGATGGCGCGGCCAATCTTGGTGGCCGTGGGGCGGATGTTGTCGATCTCACCGCTGGAGACCAGCTCCTCGATCTTGGCCTCCGTCTCATCCGGCAGCTTGAAGCCGTCGCGCCAGAAGAACTTGATGCCGTTGTCCTGGTACGGGTTGTGGGACGCCGAAATCACGGCGCCCGCGTCCGCGCGCATGGACGTGGTGAGGTTGGAGATGCCGGGCGTGGGCAGCGGGCCCACCTGCTCCACGTCGACGCCCATGGAGATGAGGCCGGCGGACAGGGCCTGCTCCAGCATGTAGCCGGACAGCCGCGTGTCCTTGCCCACGATGACGCGGTGGCGGTGCGGGCCGTTGCGGATGAGGTACGCGAGCGCCCGTCCGAGCTTCATCGCGACCTCGGCCGTCATCGGATAGACGTTGGCGACGCCGCGGACGCCGTCCGTGCCGAACAGCCGCTCCGTCTTCGGTGCTTCCTTGGGGGGCATGTCCATCCTGTACGCCATGTGTGCCGCTCCACCTTTCCCATTGCCGGAAGGGCTCCGGCCACTCACGTCCGAGGGCTTATACCCCGTCCGGCACGTGGGCCCGAAGCTAGGGATGCGGTGCCCCCCAGGCAAGCACCCGTGCGGGCGCGCCTGGAGCCTCCCGGACATCCGAGCTTGCGCGCGTCAGCCGCCGTACAGGTCCCCGCCACCCCGGGCCCAACGGATGGCCTCCGCCACCGCCAGCGCGTCGCGCGCCTCCGCCACGTCGTGCACCCGGACGACGTCCGCGCCCCCCATCACCGCCATCGCCGCCACGGACCCCAGCGTGGCCGCCAGCCGTTCGGTGGGGCCCTTGCCCCCCGTCAGCGTCCCCAGGAACGACTTGCGGCTGGTGCCCACGAGCAGCGCCTGTCCCAGCCCGCGCAGCTCCTCCAGCCGCCGCAGCAGGAAGAGGTTGTGCTCCAGCGTCTTGCCAAACCCGATGCCCGGGTCCAGGAGGATGCGCTCGCGCGGGATGCCCGCCTCGGTGGCCTGGAACATCCCCTCCTCCAGGTAGTCCATCACCTCGCCCACCACGTCCTCGTAGTGGGGCGTCTGCTGCATCGTCCGGGGCATCCCCTGGGTGTGCATCAGGCAACAGGCGGCGCCCGCGGCGGCCACCACCCCGGCCAGCGCCGGGTCGAAGTGGAAGCCGGTGACGTCGTTGATGAGGTGCGCTCCGGCCTTCAGCGCCGCCTGGGCCACCGGGGCCTTCATCGTGTCCACGGAGATGGGCACGGTGGAGCGGGCCCGCAGCCCCTCCACCACCTGGAGGACGCGCGCGGTCTCCTCCTCCACGGACACCGGGAGGGAGCCCGGCCGGGTGGACTCGCCCCCCACGTCGAGGATGTCCGCGCCGGCGTCCACCAGCTTGAGCCCGTGCTCCACCGCGCGGGCCGCGTCCAGGAACTGCCCCCCGTCGGAGAAGCTGTCGGGCGTCACGTTCACCACGCCCATGAGGTACGTGCGCGTGCCCCACTCGAAGCGACGGCCGCTCAGCGTCAGCGCCGGCAGGGGCGCGGGCGAGAGCACCTCCTCCAGGGCGCGCGCCAGGCCGTCCGTCCGAGGGGACTTGCGGGCCAGCGAGATGAGCCGGTCGAACTGCTGGCGGCTGCCGGACAGGAGCACCTCGCCGGGATGGTCGCGGTGGAGCCCCGCGGTCCAGGTGGGCAGCTTCTCCCGCTCCTTGGAGCCATGCGGCGGCACCAGCTCCTCCTCATAGGAGGGCCGGCCCCCGGTGACGAGCACGTGCGCATGGCCCAGCTCGCGCGTCAGGTGCTCGCGGTTGCGGGGAGACAGGTTCAGGCGGCGGAGGACGAGGGACAGGTCGTCGGGACGATCACGGGCGATGAGGCGGGCGCGCAGCACGGTCAGGACCCCTTCAGAGCGTGAGGGCGGCGAGCGGTCAGTGTCGCCGCTTCTCCGGGTCCAGGGAAGATGGCTTGCGCACCGGCGGGCGACGCCAGCGGCGCCGGCCCCCCATGAAAAAGGCCCTCCCCGCTTGAGCGGAAAGGGCCTTCGTCACTTCAGGGAGAACCGGAGGGCGCTCAGGCCTTCTTCGGCTCCATGTTGGGCAGCCCCTCGAGCGCGTCGAGGATCTTCCGCTTGTCCTTCTTCTCCGTCGGCTTCGGCGTGGAGCTGATGCGCGGCGCCGGACGCTCGCGGGTGAGCTGGCCACCCTGGAGGATGATGTTCACGTCCTCGGCGTCGAGCGTCTCGTACTCCACCAGCGCGTCGGACACGCGCTGGAGCACGTCCAGCTTGTCCGTGAGCAGCTGCTTGCCGTGCGTGTAGCAGCCCACGACGATGCTGCGGACCTCCGCGTCGATCTGACGGGCGGTGTCCTCGGAGTAGTCCTTGGACGCGTTGAAGTCGCGGCCCAGGAAGACCTCACCGTCGCTCTTGCCGAACGCCAGCGGGCCCATCTTCTCGCTCATGCCCCAGCGGCACACCATGGCGCGCGCCGTCTCGGTCGCCCGCTCGATGTCGTTCGCCGCGCCGCTGCTCATCTCGTTGAACATGAGCTCTTCGGCGATGCGGCCACCCATGGCCATGGTGATCTGGTCGAGGATCTGCTTGCGGTAGCCGTTCACCTTGTCCTCGGTGGGCAGGCTCCAGGTGACGCCCAGGGCCTGACCGCGCGGGATGATGGTGACCTTGTGCAGGGGGTCGCACCCGGGCAGCAGCTTGGCGAGGAGCGCGTGGCCGGCCTCGTGGACGGCCGTGTTCCGCTTCTCCTTGTCGGTCATGATCATGGACCGGCGCTCTGGCCCCATGAAGACCTTGTCCTTCGCCTGCTCGAAGTCCGCCAGGTCCACGCGCTCCTTGTTCTGGCGCGCGGCCATCAGGGCCGACTCGTTGACCAGGTTCTCCAGGTCCGCGCCCGTCATGCCCGGCGTCCCGCGGGCGATGACCTCCAGTTCCACCTCCGGGGCCAACGGCACGCGGCGGGTGTGCACCTTCAGCACGCCCAGGCGGCCCTTGAGGTCCGGACGGGGAACGATGATGCGGCGGTCGAAGCGGCCCGGGCGCTGGAGCGCCGGGTCCAGCACGTCCGGACGGTTGGTGGCGGCGATGAGGATGACGCCGTCGTTGGACTCGAAGCCGTCCATCTCCACCAGCAGCTGGTTGAGCGTCTGCTCGCGCTCGTCGTGACCGCCGCCCAGGCCCGCGCCACGGTGACGGCCCACGGCGTCGATCTCGTCGATGAAGATGATGCAGGGGGCGTTCTTCTTGCCCTGCTCGAACAGGTCGCGCACGCGGCTGGCGCCGACGCCCACGAACATCTCCACGAAGTCCGAGCCGGAGATGGAGAAGAACGGGACGCCCGCTTCACCGGCCACCGCGCGGGCGAGCAGCGTCTTGCCCGTGCCCGGAGGCCCCATCATCAGGACGCCCTTGGGGATGCGGCCGCCCAGCTTGGTGAACTTCTTGGGGTCCTTGAGGAAGGCGACGATCTCCTCCAGCTCCTCCTTGCACTCGTCCACACCCGCCACGTCCGCGAACGTGACCTTGTTGTGACTTTCGCTGAGGAGCTTCGCCTTCGACTTCCCGAACGTCATCGCCTTGCCGCTGCCGCCCTGGAGCTGGCGCATGAAGAAGATGAAGAACAGGAACAGGAAGACGACCGGCATCCACTGCCCGAGGATGGTCAGCCAGAGGCTGTTCTGCTCCTCGCGCTCGTACTTCACGTCCACGCCGCTGGCGCGGAGCTGGTTGAGCACCGCCACATCCGGCGCGGGCCCCGTCGTCCGGAACTTGTCGTTCGAATCGCTGAACGTGCCGGAGTAGGTGTTGCCCTTGACGGAGACGGCCCGGACCTTCTTCTCCTCCACCTTGGTCAGTAGCTGGGTGAAGGTCGGTTCCTGCACCTGCTCGTTGCCTTGCGAGAAGAAATTGTAGAAGGCGACGAAGAGGACGATCAGGATGACCCAGAGCCCGATGGTCTTGTAGGTCGAACGCACGTTTCAGCTGCCCTTTCGGTACTCGGCGGGATGAGGGCCGTGCCAGGAGAATCCCCGGCGAGGTTCGTCATGTGCCCGGCGCCCGCCCGTATGCAGGCCAGCGACGGACCGTATCAGCAACAGTAAAAAGCCCTCAACTATTTAGGGGTCCGCGACCATCCCCCGTTTTGAAGCATCGACTCTATAACGGAGGGGTCTTCGGTTCGCTTGCGGCCAGAGGGACGGCCCACAGCGTCTGTCGGGAAGCCACCGCGTCTGGACGTGACTCCAGCCCCGGTCCGGCGAAGCGCGGCGGAACGCCCGGAAGCCACAGCGGCTCCCCGCGCGCGTCCACCACCACCGGTTGCCCCTCCCGTGCCTCCGTGGGGACGCGGGCGTCCACCAGCACGTCCTGCACCTTGCGGTGCCCCGAGCGCGTCCGGATGCGGTCCCCCGGCTTCCGGGAGCGCACCGTGAGCGGCCAGGCCGTTTCCCCATCCAATCCCAGGGCCAACACACCCGGGGGCGCGGAACCTTCCGCCACCTGGAAGCGCCAGGCGCCGAAGGTCCCCTCCGCGCCCGGCCCGGAGAGCTCCAGCGCCTCAGGAGCCGCTCGCGCCCCGGGCGGCACGCAGCGCACCCGCCCACCGGTGGCCCTGAGCAGGAAGCCGCCGCTCAGCGTCGCGACACCCCCTCCGCGCACCGCCTCACCACAGCGCTCCAGCGTGGCGTGGTCCACCCGCACGCCCGCTCCTCCCAGCAGCCGGGCGAGCACGCGGCGAAGCAGCGGCGGCTCCAGGGCGCGCAGCCCCACGGCGTCCAGCCCGCCCCCTGGCAGCGCCAGCCGCTCCCAGGACGCGTCCGCCCAGCTGGCGAGGAGCGCCTCGTCCTCGGCGGCGAGGCGCGCGAAGGTGGCCAGGTGCGCCACGGTGCTGAAGCCCGCGGCCCGGTGGAGCGCGGGCAGCACGTCCTGGCGCACGCGGGTGCGGAAGAAGGACGGGTCCGCGTTCATTGGATCGCTCACGAACCCGACCCCCTCGGTGGCCAGGAAGGCGAGCACGTCCGCGCGCGAGCACGTCAGCAGCGGCCGGAGGAGCGTGGGCGCGCGAGCGTGGACGCCCCGGGCGCCCCGGAGGGCTGTCCCTCGGGCCAGGCGCATCAGCAGCGTCTCCGCCTGGTCCTCGAGCGTGTGGCCGGTCGCCACCGCGTCCAGCCCGCGCTCCAGGCGCAGGACCTCCAGGGTCGCGTAGCGTGCCTCGCGGGCGCGGGCCTCCACGCCCGCCCCGGGCGACAGCGCGAGCCTGCGGACATGGCAGCGCAGGCCCAGGCGTGCGGCCAGTCCGGTGACGCACGCCACCTCGTCCGCGGCCTCCTCCCGGAGGCCATGGTGCACCGTCGCCACCTCCACGCGCATCTTCAGGGTGTCGCGGACGCGGGCGGTGCCCACGAGGAGCGCGGTGGAGTCCGCGCCTCCGGAGACGGCCAGCAGCACCGAGCGCGAGGCGAGGCCGTGCTCCGCATAGGAGCGGGCGAGCGCGGCGGGCAGCGGGGGAAGTTCAGGGGACGCGCGGGGCATGGCGACTGCGGTGGAATGGAGGAGCGGGAGGCCGGGTTACAGAGTCGCGGTGGCAGGAAGGCGTGGGGATGGATTCCATGATCCCCACAACGGATGGACGCGGGGCGGAAATAGAACGGCGCCTCACGGTTGTTGGCTGGACGTTCTGGACTTCATGACGTTGGGCCTAGGGGTCCCCCCCCTCCCCCTCTGGGCCCACGGGGCCGCTTGGAGATTCGCTCCTGGCGGTCCCTCTTTCCGAAACGCCCCGGCTTCCCTCGTGGAGGCCGGGGCGTTTGCTTTTTTCGCGCGCCACGCTCTTTTTCACCGGCACACCGCACGTCCGCGCCATGCAATGTCGGAAGCGGAGCGTTCAGCCCGCGTGCGCACGAACGAGTGCTCCGAAACCGTTGACCCTTCAGGGAGTCTGTCGGATAACCGCTCCGGTGTGTTCAGGTCGTCACCTCGAATCCGCCCCGGAGACCCAGGTATGGCAGGCACCGACAAGCGCAAGCAGTCGCTGTACTTCCCCGAGGAGATGCTGAAGGAGATCCAGGAGGAGGCGAACCGGCAGGACCGTTCGCTCTCGTGGGTGGTGCAGCAGGCCTGGAAGATCGCTCGCGACCGCATCAAGTCGTTCCCCGCGGTGAACGACGTCACTGGCGATGAGCGCCAGGACCCGCGCGAAGAAAGGCCGTAGTCAGGCAATGGCCACCACGGATCATCGCAAGCAGTCACTCTATTTTCCCGAGGACATGCTGGAAGAGATCCAGCGCGAGGCGACGCGGCAGGACCGTTCCCTGTCGTGGATCGTCCAGCAGGCGTGGAAGGTCGCCCGCACCGACATCCGTCGGATGCCCTCGGTCAACGACGTGTTGGGCCCCCTGCCGCCACGGCCGGCGGCCCCCGTGGCGTCTGCCGCCGCTGCCGCTCCCGCGGCGGTGGTGGCCAGCGCCCCGGCCTCCTCGGACGAGCCCTCCAAGACGTAAGGGCCCTTCCGCCCCCGGCCCCGGAAGTCCGCACCCGCGTGGAGTCAGCGCGGCGCGGGCCGGGAGGGCCGGGCACAGTTGTCGAAGATGACGCGCGGGGCTTCCTTCAGCGCCTGGACCGGGCTGGGGTAGGTGCTCTTCATGTACGCCGCCGTGATGTTCGCGTCGGTGCCGCCCAGCTTTCGCGCCTGCACCGGGTTCCTGTCGGGGTCCTGTCCCGCGTTGCCCAGGATGCCACCGTAGCCGTCGCCCCCCTTCAGCAAGAACGTGGACATCGCCACGCGGTAGCGGATGGACGCGTCGTCACGCGCGGGCAGGGACACGGCGCGGCCCTTCACGCGCAGCTCCTTCACGCGCTGACCCGCGGGCCGCGCGCAGTCCACCCGCAGCGTGGTGCCGTCGGACACGTGGAGGAAGGCGCCGGACGGCGACACGATGGCCTGCCCTTCCACGGCCAGCGTCTCCACGGCGTGTTCGAACAGGGCCACGAGCTGCTTCTCCGTGAGGTCCACGGTCACGACGAGGTTCTCGAAGAGGATGACCTCGTGGAGGACGCCGTCGGTGAGCGCCCCCGGGCGCAGCGACGTGCGGGTGACGCACAGGCCCTCGTCGCGCAGCGAGCCGCCGTTGATGATGCCCAGCTCGGTGGGCTTCGCGGCGCCGTCCTCGGCGTGGAGGAAGGCGTCCGCGGCCAGCTGTCCCAGCGCGTTGTTGTCGTGGCGGGTGAACGCCTTGTCCAGGAGGACCTCCTCGCCCAGGTAGCCGACGACGGCGTCGGGGTCGTCCACCAGGGGGGCGCAGGAATCGTTGTAGGCGAGGCACCCGGGCAACAGCGTGAGCCCGGCGAGCGCGGCGGCGAGGAAGCGGCGGTCCATCAGTAGAAGGCCCTCAGCGTGAGGTAGCCGGACACGCCCTCGCGCGGCAGGAGCGCGGTGATGCGGTCGGGGCGGGGCACGTCGTCGCGCAGGTCGTGGTCGAAGAGGTTCTGCGCGAACAGCGTCACCTCGAAGTGGTCCCAGATGGGTTCGGTGCGCAGCTGCGCGGTGATGAGGCTGTAGGCGGGAATCTTGTAGCGGCGGATGAGCTCCAGCGTGGAGCGGCTGTTGTTGCGGCGCTCGGCGCCGGAGCGCACCACCACGTCCAGGTTCACCCAGTCCCCCAGGGGCATGGACACGCCCGCGTTGAAGCGCGCCTGGGGCACGTCGGTGAGCAGCCGGGCCTGGTCCGGCAGCTCCAGGTCCTGCGCGCGCGACAGGCTGGCGTTGACCCACGCGGCGGCGCGCTTCGACGCTTCCAGGCGGGCCTCGGCCTCCACGCCGTACACGCGCACGCCCAGCTCGCGGTTGCGCAGCGGGACGATGTTGCCGCTGGTGTCCACCGGCGTGATGGGCGACGCGAAGTTCTGGAGGAACGCGTTGGCGCGCACGCGCACGCGGGTGTCGCCAGCGGCCTGGACCAGGTCCGCGCCCAGCTCGAAGGTGTCCACGGTGGTGGGCTGCAGGAGCGGGTTTCCCTCGAAGCGGCCCTGGTTGTAGTCGGTGTCGGGGATGCGCTCGACCAGCTCCTGGGGCGTGGGCGGGCGGAAGGCGCGGCCGTAGAGGGCCTTGAGCACGAGCGCGTCCGTCGCGGCGATGACCAGGCCCACGCGCGGGTTGACGCGCACCACCGTCTTGCGGCCGTCGAGCACGCCCTGGTCGTTCACGTCGGGCAGCTGGGTGGCGTCCACGCGCAGGCCGAAGGTGAGCGTGAGCGCGGAGAGCAGGGTCCACTGGTCCTGCGCGGACACGCCCAGGTTGAGGCGGCGGGAGGCCGCGCCATCGGCGAGCTGGGTCAGGTCCACGAGGCCCTCGGGCGCGGCGGGGCTGGGGCGCAGGCGGCCGTCGAGCGTGTAGTTCGTCGTGTAGTCGTAGCTGGCCAGGGACTGCTGTTCGGCGACGAAGCCGAGGGTGAGGTGGTTCTCCTTCGCGAGCGCGAGGTCCGCGTCCACGGAGGCCGTCACCGTGCGCACGGTGACGCTCGTCTCCTCCTGGAGGCCCTGCGGGAACAAGCGATCCGCGCCCTCGCCGGTCCGGAAGCCCCTGGGCGTGAGCTGGAAGCGGCGGTCGGTGGACTGCTGATCGAAGCCAAGCCGGGCCCGCACCTGCCCTCCGTCGGACAAGGGCCGGTCCCAGGTGAGGTCGGCGAGGAGCACGTTCCAGGACAGCGCCGAGTCATTGCCCACGGTGTCGAACAGCCCCACGAGGGCATCGCGCTTCTCCGCGAGGTAGCGCGCGCTGACCCCCACGCGTCCGGCGCTGTCCAGGCCGTAGGACACGCCCGCGCCGGCATTGACGAGGAAGCGGCCGTCGCTCGTGCGGCCCGCGGGGTCATCCACGTCACGCAGGCCCTGGTCCACGGCTTCGGCGTCGAGCGCGTCGTGGTCGATGATGAGCGAGTCACCTTCCTGGGTCCACAGGTCCAGGTCCGCGAAGAGGCGCAGATCGCCCGAGGTATGCGCGGCGGCCAGGTGGCCGTCGGTGGAGAGCGCGAGCCGGCCATCATCGCGAGGGACGCCGCCGGTGGTGATGGCACCGCGCACGCCGTCGGCGTGGTTCATCACCAGGTTGACGACGCCCTGGAAGGCGCCGGCGCCGTAGATGGCGGAGCCGGGCCCGCGGATGACCTCGATGCGCTCCAGGTTCTCCACCGGGAGGTTCATCAGCGCCTTGCCGTCGAAGAAGTTGTTGAGGCGGTGGCCGTCCAAGAGGAAGAGCACCTCCGCGTCGTTGCGCAGGCCCCGGATGGCGGTGCGGTGGAAGCCCTGCACGTCGCGGCTCACGGACACGCCCGGCACGACGTCCAGCACGTCCGCCACCGTGCGGGCGCCGAGCGCGCGCATCTGCGAGCGATTGAAGGAGGCACCGATGGCCGGCACGGTGCGGACGGCTTCCTCCTGGAGTGTCGTCACCGCGAGCACGTCCTCGGCGCTGTAGAGCGCCAGGTCGTCCTCCATCGACGTGCGGCCAGAGGCAGCGGGTTCGCGGGAGGAGGCAGGCGCACGGGCTGTGCCACTCCGGGTGTCCGGAGGAAGGTCCGCGTTGAGCGCGGCCATCGCGTCGTCCGAGTCCGATGCGCGGGAGCCTCGAGAGGAAGACCGCGCATCCGCGCCGGCCGTACGGGCCGGGGTACGCGAATCAGTGGCCTCCGGGCGTGCCGGGGAACGTGCATCCGTGCTGCTCGTGCGTGCCGGGGCGCGCGCGTCGGCTGCCTCCGGGCGGGGCGGGGAGCGTGGATCCGCGCCGCTCGTGCGGGCCGGGGCGCGCGGGTCGGAAGCCTCCGTGCGCGCCGTGGAGCGGGCGTCCCCTCCCTCCGCGCCGCTTGACGTCCGCGCGTCAGTGGTTCCCGCGCGGGTCGTGGACCGCGGGTCGGTCGCTTCCGTGCGCGTCGAGGAACGCGAGTCCGGACCGCCAGGAGAACGGGGGTCCATGCCCTCCGTGCGGCTTGAGGCGCGTGGGTCGGACGCATCCTGGCGGGGCGCGGCGCGGACATCCGCGGCGTCCGCGCGTGATCCGCCCCGCGCACCGGACATCCCCGTGGACACCGGGGCCTGGGCGCCTCGTGGCCCTGAGGCCCCCTCGCTGTTCTCCGACCCTCCCGAGGGCGGCGAGAAGGCATCGATGTTGGGCGCGGACCGCGAATCCTCGCCGGTCCCCCTGCGCCCACCCGACGAGGCGCGAACCGCCGGTGGCTCCGGGGCCTGCGCTCCAACGACGACCCGCGCGGGCCGGAGCGCGGACATGAAGAGCGGCGTGCGCTCGCCATTCAACATCGAGGCCTCGACGAAGTACTCCACGCCGGGCGGCACCATGTGCTCGGCCGGAATGACGGCGCGGTACAGGTCCCCGTACTGCCGCTCCATCACGACCTGGATGTACGGCTCTCCGGGACCTCGGTAGCGGACGAAGACCTCCAGCACCTTGCCGCCATCCACCAGCGTCGCGTCCAGTTGGAGGGGCTGGCGAACGTCCGCGCGCGGCGGTGACGCGTGCAGCAGCGCAGGCTCCTGCGCGTGAACGGAGGCCGCGACGAACACCACGGCGCAGAGGATGAGCGTGCGAGGAAGTGCGGTCCGCAAGATTGACAGCGATGGTCCGTTGCAGGGCCATGCGAGTCAAGCAACACACCCGTTCGCTTCCCGCTGATTTTTTGCCGGCCCTGCGAGCGCATGCGACGGTGCCTCCCGCTCCATGCGCGCGTCGCTTGCCCTTCACCTCGCCCTCTTCCGTCGCCAACGCGCCCAGATTGCCCGGGTGGTCGAAGGCCGCACCGAAGCCTTCCGCGCCTACGAGGCCCGCTACCGCCGGCGCACGAGCGCCTATCAGCGCGTGGTGCCCCTGACCCACGTGCACCAGCGCATCGCGGCGTCGGACCTCGTCTACGTCGGTGACTATCACACGCTGCCCCTCGCGCAGCAGACGTACCTGGACCTCGCCGAGCGCGCCCTCGCCTCCGGACGCCGCGTCGTGCTGGCGCTCGAGTGCGTGGAGGGCCGGCACCAGGCGGCCCTGGACGCGTACCTCGCGGGGCGCATGCCGGAGCGCACGCTCCTGTCACGCCTGGGCCATGGCCCTACCCCGGGCTTCGGTCCCGGCGCCGGCATCCGCGCCGTGCTGAGCTTCGCGAAGCGCCTCAAGCTCGAGGTCGCCGCCATCGACCGTCGGGCCCAGGGAGAGCGCTCGCTCGCGCTGCGCGACGCCTTCGCCGCCGAACGCATCGCCCGCGTGGCCCGAGCGGAGGACGTCCCGCTGGTGATGGTGCTGGTCGGCCAGTTCCACGCCGCCCCCTGTCACCTGCCCGCGCAGGTGGAGCGCGCCCTGGGTGACGCCCACCCGCGCCGGAGCCTCGTCGTGTACCAGAACGCGGAGGGCCTCTGGTGGCGGCTCGCGCGAGAGGGCCGGCTGGGCGACGCGGAGGCCGTGGAGCTGGCGGACGGCGCGCTGTGCCTGATGAACGCCTCGCCCGTCCTCTGTCAGCAGAGCTTCCTGGACTACCTGGAGGCCGAAGGCGACGACGCGCCCCTCCTGGACCGCAGCGCCGCGGAGCGCTTCCGCGAGATGGCGGAGCTCATCGGCCGGCTCGCCGGCGTGCCCGTGGGCCGCGAGCTGGACTCCGTCGAAGTGACCACGGCCGCGGACGGAGACGTGCTCGCGCGCATCCGCCGGCGCGGCCGCTTCACCCAGGCGGAGCTGTCCCAGCTGCGCAAGCACATCCTGTCGCGTGAGAGCGGCTACATCCCGCGCGCGCGCACGGCCTGGCTTGCGTCGCTGTCGCTCAACCACGCCGCGGAAGAAGCCGCCCACTTCGTGCGCCACTGCGCCGTGGGCGACGCCATGGACGCCCCCCGCGGCGCGTCCGAGGCCTTCTACGCACGCTGCCTGGAAGAGGCCCTGGGCTTCTTCGGCTCCAAGCTGGTCAACCCGCGCCGCACCTGCCCCACGGTCGCGGAGTGGGCGAAGCGGTTCGGTGAGTCCAGGGGCCTGGAGCGGCAGACCGCCGCCTTCGTCCTCGCCCACAAGGCCACGGAGTCCGAGGCCCCCGACGAGGCCGTGAAGCTCCTGCCCCTGCGCCGCGACCGCCTCTTTCACGGCGTCAGCCACGCGCTCGGCTACCTGCTGGGCGACAGCCTCTACCGGGCCTTCGACGCCGGACAGGTGGACACCGCCGACATCCGCGCCCTCTTCCGCGACCCGCTCGACGATCCCCGGGCCGCGTACCTCGCCTGGGCCGCACGCCTTCGCGGCGTCTGATCCACCCCCTCCGCCGGGGAGCACTCCCCGGCAACGCCGACGGTCCACGAGCAGCACGACCGCCGGCGGCGGGAGCACGGCGCGACTCAGGCCTTGTTGACGATCGTCTTGGGCGGCAGCTTGAGCACCTGGCCCACCTTGATGTGGTCCGGGTCCTTGAGCTGGTCCTTGTTGGCCTCGAAAATCTTCGTGTACAGCTTCATGTCACCGTAGATGTCACGGGCCAGCTTGCTGAGCGTGTCGCCGGACTTCACGGTGTGCACGCCGTAGGGCTCGGCATGGGTCACGGTGAGCATGACCATGACCTCGTCGTTCCACTTCGGGTGCTTCGCCTTGATCTGATCCCACATGCGATCGCGGTCGAAGGCGTGTTCGACCGAGCCCTTGATGATGAGCTTGCCGTTCTCCTCGCGGGTCTCGATCCGCGCGCCCACGTTCTTCGCCACGTCCAGCACGTCCTGGTAGTCGCTCTGCAAGGCCATCGCGTCCTCCTGGGGACACGGGGGACATGCGGTCGCGACTGGCAGCCCCCGTGAGGCCGCGAACTCTAGGCCCGGGGCCCGGGGGGCCTGACGGGCGCGGGCGACAGGGCTGGTGGAAGCTCAACAGTGCGGCGTCAGGAGCTGTTCACAGCACCACGTCCGAGCCCTCCTCCGTCTCGGACTTCAGGGCCTCGGGCGGAGCGAAGGTGCCGTCCGGACGCAGCTCACGCAGGACCTCTTCGCGGCTCAAGCGCACGGCGCGGATGGTGCCGTCGGTCGACAACGCGTAGACGCAGTCCTGGTCGGCCGCGCCCACGAACAAGCCGCCCAGGGACGGATAGAGCATCACCAGCGCGAGCTCCGTCTCCAGCGGTCCCGGGAAGAGCACGTGGGCGTGCGCGGAGAACGGTGGCCGCTCCCCGTCCGGGTCCGGCGCGACGGACACGGGGATGAGGCCCTGGTGAAGCGGCAGCTCCTGGAGCTTCTGGCGGCCGTCCTTGCTGAAGCGGAAGCGGAAGTCGCCGCCCAGCAGGTACAGGTTCGAGTCGTCGAAGCCCTGGAGCACATACACGGTGATGCCGTCGTCCTCCTCCACCACGACGGGGTTGAGCTGCTTGCGGCCGTGCACCTGGAAGACGCGCTCACAGGCGGTGCTCACGGCGCGAGCCAGGGCCTCCATGCCCTCGGGGAGGGATTCGACGGGGAAGTCCTCCATCTCACCGGAGAACTCGATGGGCGCGCGGTACGCATACGCCGGGACGAACACGTCCTGGGGGTTGAACCGGCCGAACACGGAGTACCAGGCGTTGCCGCGCGGCACGGTGAAGAACCAGTTCATCCGCGTGCGGTCCAGGTCCGGGCGCGTGAGCAGCAGGTCCGTGGCGCGGATCGCGCCCTGCTCGGACTCGACGATGTAGCGCGCGCGCTTCTGCACTCGCTGCAGCTCCGCATCCGCCACCAGCACCACCGGCGGCGCGTCCACGTCCACGTCCGGAGCCGACGCCGGGGCCTGCGTCACCGGCCCTTGCGTCGCGCCGGAGTGCGCACGGCAGCCTGCGATCAGGGCCACGACGGCGACAAGGAGACTGCGAAGCATGGGGACTCCCACGGGACGAAGGGGCCCACCCAGTCTGTGCTGGCCAGGGCCCTCCCGTCACGTCCCCCGTTCACGGCGGGACCTCAGGCGCCCTGCTGCGTGGGCGCCAGCGCGGCCTTGATCTTCTCGTGCAGCGCGCGGCGGCGCTCCTTGAACTGCGCGCGGGTGGCTTCATCCACCTGCCCGTTGCTGGAGGCGCGCGCGGCCTTCATCTCCTCGTGCAGCTGGCGCGCCTCGGCCTTGAAGCCATCCGCCTGGGCCTGCGTCAGGCGGCCCTCCGCCACCTGCTTGTCCAGCCGGTGCTCCATGCGGCCGAACTTGTGGCCCCCGTGCCTGCCCCCCGGCCCTCGCTCGCACTGGCCCGCCTGCTTAGGCGCGGACTGCGTCGTCGGGGCGGTCTGGGCGAACACGGGCACGGCGAACAGCAACGAGGCGACGGCGGTACCGCGAAGAATGGACTTCAGCGACATGGTGGTGGACTCCAGGTTCGGGTCAAAAGCGCGCTGGAAGCAGCCATGCGGGCCTGCTCCCGTCGCCCTCTGACACTCGAAACCCCGGAGCCCCCCGAAGGTTAAATCCCGCTCCGGACGCCGAGCGGCCTACTCGCAGTCATCCATGCTGTAGTTGAAGTCCTGGCGCGGCGTGTGGCCCGGGTCCTGGTTGATGGCCGCGATGCTCAGGTCCGTGTACGACACCGTCTGCGTGCCGCCGATGACCATCTGCGTGCGCTGCACGCGCGTGGTGGACAGCACCACCTTGCCCGTCGTGCCGTTCGGCTCGATGCGGAAGCAGTTCAGGATGCGCGGATCCACCGTGGACCGGTTGCACTGCGTGTACTGCCCCAGCACCACGCGCTGCTCGTACGTGCAGCGACAGTCCCAGGGGTCATACGCCTCGCGCACCGTGGCCGCCTCGTACCCCGTCGCCGTCTGGACGACCTCCAGGTAGCTGCCGTCCCGAGGCTCCGTGCAACGCAGCACCGTGTCGCCCACCGCGCGCTGCTTCACCTCCGCCAGCTCCGGCGCCACCGCGACCTGAGCGCCCGCCTCGAGGGCATTCAGCGGATCGCGCGAACCCGCGCCTTCACAGCCCAGGCCCAACATCGACACGCCCGCCAGCAACACCGCCGAAATACGCAGGAACCGATTCATGGATGACTCCTACAAAGGGGGGATGTCCGGTTGGACCCGGACAGCACTCCTGTAGGCTTTTTCGGCTCCCAAGCGCAACGCACTTCTGCGTCACGAACGTGGGGCCCCCTTCACCGCGCGCGTGGCCATGAAGGTGGACAGGAACGTGGAGAGCAGGTCCTTCTCCTCGTACCGGTCCTCGAAGAGGTGGGTGAGCACGAAGCCCGCGTCCAGCTGACCTCCCAGTTGATCCTCCAGCGAGTGGCCCACGCACAGCGGCTCGCCCTTGTCCGTGTAGCGGCGGCGCTCCTCGTCGGAGAGGCTGGTGAAGTCCGAATACGGCATCGGGTACTTGAGCCGCATGACGCCCTGCTCCTCCTGCGCGGGGTCGAAGAGGTAGCGGACCGGGTTGCACAGGCCCGACAGCAGCACGCCGCCCGGGCGCAGCACGCGGTAGGCCTCGCGCCACACCGGCCGCACGTCGTCCACGAAGCAGTTGGAGCACGGGTGGAAGATGAGGTCGAAGCTGCCGTCGGCGAACGCGGAGAGGTCCTTCATGTCGCCCTCCACGAGCTTCAGCTCCAGCCCCTCGCGCTCGGCGACCTCGCGGTCCTGTCTCAGCTGCGCGGGGGAGTTGTCGAACACGGTGACGTGCGCGCCCGCCGCCGCGAGCACCGGGCACTGCTGGCCGCCCGCGCTCGCCAGGCCCAGCACGTCCCGACCGTTCAGGTCCCCGAACCACGCGCGCGGGACGGGTTTCGTGGGCGTGAGCACCACGCTCCAGTCTCCCCGGCGCGCGGCGGCGATGACCTCCG
The DNA here is from genome assembly GCF_007352635.1 of Corallococcus sp. Z5C101001. Taxonomy (NCBI): domain Bacteria; kingdom Pseudomonadati; phylum Myxococcota; class Myxococcia; order Myxococcales; family Myxococcaceae; genus Corallococcus; species Corallococcus sp. Z5C101001. Next base: position 176,008 of record NZ_VKLU01000010.1, on the reverse strand, counting down.
GCGACACCGGCACCGTCCACCGGTTGCCCCGGCCCACCTCGCGGTCCCACGCCTCGCGGTTGTACGCCCGCACGTCCATCTCAGCCTTCATGCAGCACCCGTCCTTCCATGCCTCCCGCCACCGTGACGACTTCCCCCGTCACGTGGCCGGAGATGCGATCCGACGCGAGCGTCACCACGACGCGCGCCACGTCCTCCGGCTGCCCCACCTTACGCAGCGGCATCGTCCGCGTGACGCGGCCGACGAACTTCGGGTCGTCCAGCTTTTCACGGTGGCGGTCCACCGCCGTCCAGCCCGGGCACACCACGTTGACGCGGCCCATGGGCGCGATGCGGTGCAGCTCGTTCTTCAGGCTCTTGACGAAGCCGCTCGCGAGCGCGCCCTTCGCCACGGCGTAGTCCGCGTGGCCCGCCTCCCCGAAGAGGCCCGCGGTGGAGCTGATGATGACGATGTTGCCCGTGCCCGTGGTCTCCACGTGGCGCAGGAACGCGCGGCAGCTGAGGAACACGCTGTCCAGGTTCTCCGCCAGCGTGCGGCGCCAGCGCTCCAGCGACAGCTTCCACACCGGCTCATCGGGCGCGGGCCACACGCCGGTGTTGCACACCAGCACATCCAGCCGGCCCAGGTCCTTCACCGCCTGGGGCACCAGCGCGTCCACGTCCGCCTCCACCGTGAGGTCCGCGCGCACGGACGTGCCGCCCACCTCGCGCGCGAGCGCCGCCGCCCTCTCCTGGCTGCGGTGGTAGTGCACCGCCACCTTCGCGCCCTCGCCCGCGAACGCTCGCACCAGCGCGGAGCCGATGCCGCCCGCGCCGCCCGTCACCAGCACACCCTTGCCCTGCAGCTCCGTGTCCATCGCTTCGCGACTCCTCGTGGGCTCCCGTCAGGCCGGGAGGAATGCGCGGCATGATGCCCGAGCCCGCCGGGGCGGACAGGGAGGATCCGGAGGAGTGTCGTGGGAGACGCCACTCGCGGGGGAGCGTGACGAAATCGCCGGAGCGAACCTGACGGCGATGGGTGTCAGCCGAACGGCGCGAGCGGGCGGACGTGCGGCTACCGCGGTGGCAGCCGGGCGCGGAGGCCGGCGACGAGCAGCTCCAACCCGAAGGCGAAGCGGCGGTCGAAGTCGCGATCCAAGATGGCGTCCACCGCGCCCGCCGCGTGGGGGTAGCGGGCCGCAGCGAGCTCCCGCAGCGCCACCTCCCGCGCCTTCACCTCCGAGTCCTGTGCGATGAAGCCCTGCTCCTCGATGGTGAAGCCCAGCACGTAGTCGAGCGCGGTGAAGGCCGCCCAGCTCGCCTCCTGAGGCCCGAGCCCCGCCCGGCCCAGGGAGCCGATGACGGTGTCGGCGACACGCAGCGTGTGCTCGGACACGACGAGGGTGCCTGCGTAGACGCGCGCACCGTCTCGGTGGGACCTGAACGCGCGCCGCAGCTCCTCCGCCACGGTGCGCACCACCGGCTCCCACGGCGTCTCCGCCGTCAGCGTCCTCGCCACGTCTCGCACCAGCGAGTCCGCCATCGCGTCCAACAGGGCCTGCTTGCCCGGGAAGTGCCAGTACAGCGACGGCGCCTGGATGGAGAGCGCCTTCGCGAGCACGCGCATCGTCAGCCCCTCCAGGCCGTGCTCATCCAGCAGCGCCCACGCCGCCTCCACCACTCGCTCCCGCTGGATTCGCATGCCCCGCTCCACCCTCTCTGACTTGACAAACTAACACCGTTAGAAGATCCCTAACAACGTTAGTTTGACGCCTTCGGGCAGGAGGTCGGTCATGGCGGAAGTCCTCGAGGTAGCAGTGGTGGGAGCAGGCCCCACCGGGCTGTGGCTCGCGTGCGAACTGGCGCTGGCGGGGGTCCGGGTGGAGGTGTTCGAGCGGCGCGCGGAGCCGGTGCGAGAGTCGCGGGCCCTGACGCTGCACCCGCGTTCGCTGGAGGTGCTGGCGCTGCGAGGGCTGGAGGGGCGGTTCCTGGAGCAGGGACGTCCGCTGCCCACGGGCCACTTCGCGATGCTGGACACGCGGCTGGACTTCAGCGTCCTGGACACGCGCTTCCCTTACACGCTGTTCATCCCGCAGGCGGTGACGGAGGCGCTGTTGGAAGCGCGGGCGCGGGAGCTGGGCGTGGCCGTGCGGCGAAGCCACACCGTGGAGGCGCTGCGCCAGGAGCGCGACGGCGTGGAGCTGGAGGGCGCTGGGGACACAGGCGCGTTCCGGATCCGCGCGCGCTTCGTGGTGGGCGCGGATGGAGCCCGGAGCGCGGTGCGGAGGCTCGCGGGGATCCCCTTCCCGGGGACGGACGTGACACGCACGGCGATGTTGGGGGACGTGACGCTGGGAGCGCCGCCTTCGCAGCCCGCCATCGGCATCTCGAACGCACGGGGAGGCGTGATGGTGGTGCCCATGGCCCCGGGCATCCACCGCATCGTCGTCAATGATCCGCTCCGGGAGCAGGTGCCGCTGCGCGATCCCGTCACGCTGGAGGAGCTGCGGGACAGCGTCACGCGCATCACGGGCAGGGACTTCGCGATGAGGGAGCCCCGGTGGCTGTCGCGCTTCGGCAACGAGACCCGGCTCGCGGAGCGCTACCGCGAGGGCCGCGTGCTGCTCGCGGGAGATGCCGCGCACATCCACTTCCCGGCCGGGGGCCAGGGCCTCAACGTCGGCCTGCAGGACGCGATGAACCTGGGGTGGAAGCTCGCGGCGGTGGTGAAGAACGGCGCACCGGAGGCCCTGCTGGACAGCTACTCGCGCGAACGCCGTCCCGTGGGTGAGGCGCTCCTGACCAACACGCGGGCGCAGACCGCGCTGATGGGCGCCACGGAGGAGACGCTGGCCCTGCGCTCGCTGCTGAGTGACCTGCTCCGTGAGCCCTGGCTGAACCGCCAGCTCGCGAACAACATTGGAGCCCTGGACGTAGGCTACGCGCCGCTGGAGGTCCCCGCGCCAGAGGTGGACACGCCCCTGCTGCCCGGCTGGAGCGGCCGCCGGCTGGCCGACATGCCCCTCCCGCAGGAGGACCGCGCGGAGGTGCCGCTCTACGCGGCGCTGCATGCCGGCCAGTGGCTGCTGCTGGGCCTGGGCACGGACAGCTCACGCCCCCTGCCCCGCTGGGAGCCCGGCTGGCGGCCCCCCGTGACACGGCTGCGGACACGAATCCCCGCCGCACGCGAAGACCTCCAGGGCCTGGGGGGAATGCTGGTGCGCCCCGACGGGCACGTCGCCTGCGCCTGGGCCGCGTGAGGCCTCCAGGAACACGAAGGCCCGGGGCGTCGTCCGCTCCCGGGCCTCGCGTGGATGCGCCCGGGCTCAGCCCAGGCGCAGCAGCTGCCGGGCCTGCTCCGGCGTCGCGGGCTCACGGCCCGCGGCGCGGGCGCGCTTCGCGGCCTCCGCCACCAGCTCGAAGTTGCCCTTCGCGAGCACGCCCTTGGACAGGTAGATGTTGTCCTCCAGGCCGACGCGCGCGTTGCCGCCGCGCTTCGCGGCCTCGTCCACGAACGGGAGCTGCTGGCGCCCCACGCCCGCCACCGTCCAGGAGCTCCCCTCCGGCAGCGAGGCGATCATGAAGTCCAGCACCTCCGGCCGCGCCTGGAGCGTGCCCGGCACGCCCAGCACGAAGTCGAAGTGCGCCGGCAGCTCCACCAGCCCCTCCTTCGCCAGGTAGCGCGCCTCGTCGATCATCCCCACGTCGAAGCACTCCAGCTCCGGCTTGAGGCCAATCGCGCGGATGCGCTTCGCGATGTCGCGCACCAGCGGCCTCGGGTTCCAGAACACCTCTTCCCCGAAGTTGACCGTGCCCGTGGTCAGCGTGGCCATGTCCGGCTTGTCCGCGCCGGTGAGCGTCAGCCCGCCGCACCGCTCGTCCACGCCCATGCCCACCGCGCCGCCCGTGGACACCTGGACGAGCACGTCCGTGCGCTTGCGGATGGCGCGGATGGCCGCTCGGAACAGCTCCGCGTCCTGCGACGGCTTGCCGTCCGCCGTGCGCACATGCAGGTGCACCATGGCCGCGCCCGCCTCACGGCACTTCGCCGCGTCCTCCGCGATCTCCTCCGCGGTGATGGGCAGGTGCGGCGTCTGCTCGCGCGTCGTCTCCGCGCCCACCATCGCCGCCGTGAGGACCATGGGCCGGCTCATCGCTGCCCCCGCTGCTTGTCCTTGGGGACCACGCACGTGCCCGTCGCCCGGCACACCACCACGGCCTCCGGCAGCACGTCCGCCGCCGAGTCATTCACGTCCGGACGCGGACGGATGACCTTGCGCGCCTCGAAGCGCATCTTGCGCGACGTGTTGCCCGCGCTGAGGATCTCCCCTTCCGCCTCGATGAAGTCGCCCGCGTACACCGGCGCCAGGAACTCCACGGAGTCGTAGGCGCGAAACAGGCCCTCGTCGCCGTCCGAGCGGATGCACAGCTCCGTGGCCACGTCCCCGAACAGGCCGAGCATCCGCGCCCCGTCCACCAGGTTGCCGCCGTAGTGCGCGTCATGGCTGCCCATGCGCAGCCGCAGAACCGCCTTCACGCCAGTGCTCACGTGGGTTCTCCCTGGTAGTGGGAGTCCTGGGACTCCGTGCCCTCTTTCTTCATCACCGCGTGCACGATGTAGTTCGCCACGTCCGACGGCTTGGTGCCCGGCCCGAAGCCCGCGTCGAAGCCCAGCTCCAGCGCCAGCTTGTGGTCCACGCGCGGCCCGCCCAACAGCAAGAGCGTCTTGCCGTGGATGCCGGCCGCCTTCGCCGCGTCGATGAACTGGCGCGAGTTGTCCTTGTGCACGTCGCGCTGCGTGACGACCTGCGACACCAGGATGGCGTCCGCGTGCTTCGCGGTGGCCTTCTTGATGAGGTCCTCGTTGGGCACCTGGCTGCCCAGGTTGAAGGCCTCGAAGCCCGGGTAGCGCTCCAGGCCGTAGTCGCCCGCGTAGCCCTTCATGTTCAGGATGGCGTCGATGCCCACCGTGTGCGTGTCCGTGCCGGTGCACGCTCCGAACACGACGATGCGGCGGCGCACCTTCTCCTTGATGAGCGCGTTGAGGTCGTCGAACCCCATCTTGCGCACCACCACCTCAGGCACGTCGATCTCCGCGTAGTCCAGGGCCACGCTGGAGCGGGCGTAGACGACGAAGAAGGTGTACTGGTCCGCCGCGCGTTCGGCGGCCGCCACCTTCACGTCCGTGAAGCCCATCTTCTTCGTGAACTGGGCGGCGGCCTCCTTCGCCTTCTCCGACAGCGGCACGGGCAGCGTGAACGACAGCTGCACCATCCCGTCGTCGCGACGGTCGCCGTAGGGGCGGATGATCTGCTTGCTCGGCTTCACCATCGAACTACCCCTTCTTGGGCGGCGTGAACGACACGCTGGTGCCCACCTTCTCGGCGACCTGGGCGAAACGGTCCTTCTTGCCCTGCTCCATGTAGAAGACCACCGACCACGTCGTCTTCCCGTTGCACCCCACGTACGTCACGGTGTCCACGTTGCCGCTGCCGTCCGGCGCCGCGTCCGTGTCCGTCTTCGTGGCCGCCGGCTGGCCGCCCACCTTCATCATGGTCCAGCCGTCGCCGCCGATGTTCGCGAGGATCTTCGTGCGGCACAGCTCCGCCCGCATGCCCGCGGTCTGCACCGTGCCCACGTCCACCAGGAAGTAGGCGTCACCGGAGGGCGCCAGGAACTTCTCCGTGCCGTCCATGTTGGAGCGCGTCCACGCCGCCGGAGCCTTCAGCGCGATGTTCTTCACCGTCACGCTGCTCAACGCATCCGCGCTGCCGCCCGCGGACAACATCACCGCCACAAAGGTACTCAGGATCATGACGCCTCCAGCATTTCCAGGAACGGGTTGAAGTAATCCGGCGCCTTCTCCAGCACGCCGTCCAGGCCCTTGCCACCGGTCTCCTCGCGCTTCACGTCACCGAAGCGCCCCTTGCCGATGGCGGCCACCATGCCCTCCGAGTGGCACTCGCGCAGCAGCTCCTCCGCCTTGGCGAAGACCTCGCGCGCCCGGTTGGCGATCTTCCCGTCCTCGCGGACGGTGAACTCCTCGTCGATGCCGCGCGCCGCGCGGTGGATGTACGACGCGGACTTGAGCGCCACGTACCGGTCCGCGAGCAGCGGTGTGTGCATGGCCTCCGTCATCATCCCGAGCAGCTGGATGCCCTGCCGCGTCCAGATGGCCACCAGGTCCGCCATCACGTCGTACGCGTGGCTGAAGAAGATGTCCGTCTCCTTGTGCTTCGTGGGCGGCATGTACTTGAGCGGCGCGTCCGGGAAGCAGCGGCGCACGAGCATCGCCTGGGACAGCTCCAGCAGGAGCGTGTCGTCCCGGTACGGATCGATCTCGTACGAGTGGCCAATGCCCAGCTGCCAGTCCTTCAGGCCCGCGCGCTTGGCGAAGGACTCGTTGATGAACTGGCTGGCGATCACGGTGTGGGCCGCGTCGTACGCGTCCGCGGTGGTGATGTAGTTGTCCTCGCCGGTGTTGATGATGATGCCGGCCAGGGCGCAGATGCGGCGGCTGAAGTACTGGTCGATGAACGTCCGGCGCATGTTGATGTCCCGGAACAGGATTCCGTACATCGCGTCGTTGAGCAGCATGTCCAGCTTCTCGTAGGCCGCGCAGAAGGCGATCTCCGACATGCAGAGGCCGGACGAGTAGTTGGTGAGCTGGATGTAGCGCTTGAGCTTGCGGCTCTCGTCGTCCAGGGCCTCGCGCATCACGCGGAAGTTCTCCTGGGTGGCGTAGGTGCCGCCGTAGCCCTCCGTCGTCGCGCCGTGGGGCACGTAGTCCAAGAGCGACTGCGCCGTGGAGCGGATGACCGCGATGACGTCCGCGCCCGCCTGGGCCGCCGCGCGGGCCTGATCCACGTCGTCGTAGATGTTGCCGGTGGCCACGATGACGTACTTGTGCGGCGCGGGCGACATGGGGAACTGCTCGCGCAGGGCGTTGCGCTGGGCGATGCGCGCCTTCAGCTCCGTCATCGCCGCCCGGGCCTCCGCGCGCACCTCGTCGCGCAGGTTCGCCTCCATCTCCGGCGACAGGGGGCCCATCTTGTCCATGGGCAGCGCGGTGAGGCGCTCCACGGCCTCCAGCGGGCTGCGGGCGCCCAGTTGCAGCGCCCGGCCATACCAGTACGCGGCGCCCCGGTTGAGCACCCCGGCGGACTTCAGCTTGTCCACCATCAGGTTGGTGAGCGGCACGCCGCGCGCGCCCGCACCGGAGATCCCAAAGAAGCGCAGCACGGTGCGCTCATTGGAGACGGTGGTGTTGTGTTGGATGAGGTCGAAGATCGGATTGACGATCTCGGCCGCCAGCTTGCGCGCCTCGGCAATCCGCGCGTCGTCGATAAACGGGCCTGACATGCGCGCACCCTACCCGAGCCCCGCGCGCTTCGGCTCAAGAACCCGGGGCCTCCGCCCGCCAGGGGACGATGCCGCACCGCGCCTCTTGGATGGCGAGACGCATCACGCCGCGAGAGTGCGCCCCGCGACCTGGGCGACCCCACCGAAACTTCGTTGCAGGCGCGAGTACCGAAAAATCAGGCAGGAGCACCGAAAAAGCGAGGATGCCTCCCACCCAAATGACGGTGAAAACACCGCCACGTCGGTGACGGCGGCCACACTCAACACGCCAACTTATTGAAATAACTGAAAATGAGTACGCGGCATGGGACGTGCTCTGTGGCTGCCCGCGGTCCCCGCAACCCAAGGAGTCCCCTTGAACCGACGCTCCCTGCTGCTCGCGATCCTGCTGTCTGGCACTCCCGCCCTGGCCGCTGGCAATCCGCCTCCCATCACCACCGACTCTGGCGCGCCCCTGGGCACGAACCAGAACTCCAAGACCGCGGGCCCTCGGGGCGGCGTGCTCCTGGAGGACTTCGCCCTCATCGAGAAGCTGGCGCGCTTCGACCGCGAGCGCATCCCGGAGCGTGTGGTGCACGCGCGCGGCGTGGGCGCCTACGGCACCTTCGAAAGCTACGGTGACTTCTCCGGCCTCACGCGCGCCTCCGTCTTCTCCCAGAAGGGCAAGAAGACGCCGATGTTCGTGCGCTTCTCCACGGTCATCCACCCCAGCGGTTCACCGGAGACGCTGCGCGATCCGCGCGGCTTCGCGCTGAAGTTCTACACGGACGAGGGCAACTGGGACCTGGTCGGCAACAACCTGCCCGTGTTCTTCATCCGCGACGCCATCAAGTTCCCGGACATGGTGCATTCGCTGAAGCCGTCCCCGGTCACCAACCGGCAGGACCCGAACCGCTTCTTCGACTTCTTCAGCCACCAGCCTGAAGCCACGCACATGATCACCCAGCTCTATTCGGACCTGGGCATCCCGGCGAGCTACCGGCAGATGGACGGCAACGGCGTGCACGCGTTCAAGTTCGTCAACGCCAAGGGCCAGGTGAAGTACGTCAAGTTCAACTGGAAGTCGCAGCAGGGCGTGAAGGGCCTCACCGTGGAGGAGGCCACGAAGCTGGGCGGGCAGGACTTCCAGCACGCCACGCATGACCTCTACACGAACATCCAGGCCGGCAAGTTCCCCTCGTGGGAGCTGAGCGTGCAGGTGCTGGATCCCAAGGACCTGGACGGCTTCTCGTTCGATCCGCTGGACGCGACCAAGGAGTGGCCCAAGGACAAGCTGCCGCCGGTGAAGCTGGGCAAGTTCACCCTCAACAAGATGCCGGACAACTTCTTCGAGGAGACGGAGCAGTCCGCGTTCTCCCCGGGCGTGACGCCGCCGGGCATCGAGCCGTCCGAGGACCGGCTGCTGCAGGGCCGCCTCTTCTCCTACGCGGACACGCAGCGCTACCGCATTGGCGCCAACTACCTGTCGCTGTCCGTGAACCACGCGCGCAGCGCGGTGAACAACAACAACCAGGGGGGCGCGCTGAACAGCGGCAACACGAAGTCGGACGTGAACTACGAGCCCAGCATCACGAACGAGACGTCGGACACGCCCTCCGCGCTCCTCTCCAGCGCGCCCCTGTCCGGCACCACGCAGCAGCGGGCCATCGACAAGACGGACAACTTCTCCCAGGCGGGCGCCTTCTACGCGGCGCTCGACGCGGGCGGCAAGGAGCGGCTCATCCAGAACCTGGCCGGCGACCTGGGCCAGGTGCGCGACGCGAAGGTCCGCGCGCGCATGGTCGGCTTCTTCTACACGGCCAACGCGGACTACGGCACGCGGCTGGCCAAGGCCGTGAACGTGAAGCTGGACGACGCGAAGGCCGCCATCGCGCCGCTCGCCACGCGCGACCAGCCGTGACGTAGCCCCGGGGCCCCGGAGGTCCTCCGGCGGCCCCGCCCTCCCCCTTCTTCCCGCCCCCGTCCCCGGTCCCCTTTCGGGACGGGGGCCCCTGGAGACGCCCTCATGCTTCGCAAGCTGCTGCTGGGTTCGTTGGGTCTGTTGACGCTGGTGTGCACGCTGCTCGTCGCCGCGTGGATGTCCCTGCGCGCACCGGCGGCCCCCACCGGACGACTGCTCGCCACCAGCGACGCGGAGCGCTACCTGCTCGCCGCCGCACGCGAGGGAGAGACGGACATCGTCACCGGGCTCGTCAAGGCCGGCACGCCCGTGGAGGCCCGCGACAACCGCGGCTTCTCCCCGCTCATCCTCGCCGCCTACCACGGCCACACGGACACGGTGAGGGCGCTGCTCGCCGCCGGGGCCGACGCGTGCGCGGGCGACAACCGGGGCAACACCGCCCTCATGGGCGCCGCCTTCAAGGGCTACGCGGACGTCGTGAAGCTCCTGAACGCCCAGCCCTGCGCGGTGGACCAGACCAACCGCCTGGGCCAGACCGCCCTGATGTTCGCCGTCCTCTTCGGCCGCACCGAGGTCGCCGACGCGCTCCGCCACCGCGGCGCCTCCCCCTCCCTGCGCGACACCAGCGGCCGCTCCGCCGACGACTGGGCCCAGACCCAGGTCCCCGCGGCCCCCGTCGCGCCCGCCTCCACCCCTACGGCTCAGGTGCGCTGAAGTCCGACATCTGAAATCCCCGCGCGCATGCTGGGTGCCTCTCACACCAGCCGTTCTTGCTGGGTGATTTCCCATCCACTGAGGTTTCGTGATTCGCTAGTGGGATGGGATTAGTCGGGTTAATACGGGAATTGCCATTCATACAAAAATACCGCATTTTTCCACTTAGGCTTGACTCGCCTGGGGGGTCCGGCCGCATAACATGCCGCGTCCTTCCAGGAGCGCAGGGATGATCAGCCATCGGGCAATGCCAGTGCGTGGGTGGGTGGGTCTGACCCTCGTGGTGATGTTGAGCGGTTGCGATTTCGGCGGGGGGCCGGACAAGCCGGAGGTGCCGCTCACGGCGCCGGAAGCCCCGAAGCAGGTGGTCGCGCAGCCGGGGGATGCGTCCGCGTTGGTGACATGGTCGGTGCCCCCCAGCGACGGTGGCAGCCCGCTGCTCTACTACGTGGTGCGCTGCGTGCCCGAGTGCGGCGGCGCGCTGGTGAAGGTGCCGGACACGCAGGCGATGGTGCGGGGCCTGAACAACGGCCTCACCTACGTCTTCAAGGTCGCGGCGGTGAACGCGATGGGCGAAGGCACCGCCTCGGTGGAGACAGACCTGGTGACGCCGCAGGCGGGGATGAGCATCCCGAACCCCACGGCGCCGGGACAGCCGCGCTCGGTGGTGCCCACCGCGGGCAATGGCCAGGCGTACGTGAGCTGGCTTGCGCCGGCGAGCTACGGCGGCCGGCCGCTGTCGTACTTCAAGGTGATGACGGAGCCGAGCGGCCGGGTGCAGCGCGTGGACGCGCCCGCGTCGGGCATGCTCATCGACGGCCTCGCGAACGGGACGGCGTACACCTTCACCGTCTGCGCGGCCAACGAGGTGGGAGAGGGCCCGTGCGTGCGCACGGCCTCGGCGGTGACGCCGCGTCCCGGGGGCGCGCCCGCCAGCTGGGTGATGGGCTACTGGGTGGGCTACCAGCGCGACCTGTACCCCGTGGACGCGGTGGACATGTCGCTGCTCACGCACGTGGTGGTGGGCCGCATCCGTCCGCGCATCGACGGCACGCTCTATACGGACTTCGACGTGGACGCCATCGAGGGTCCCAAGATGGCGAAGGCGCTGGCGCAGCGCGCGCATCAGGCCGGCAAGAAGGCGCTGCTGATGCTGGGCGGCATGGGTGAGTACGACGGCTTCAAGGCGGCGACGGAGACGCTGGAGAAGCGCCGCAACCTGGTGCGCAACATCATCAACGTGATGCGCGAGCTGGAGTTCGACGGCGTGGACGTGGACTGGGAGCCCATCCTCCTGCCGCAGGACAGCGCGCCGGTGCTGGCCCTCCTGGATGAGCTGCGCGCCGCGGATGAGAAGATCATCCTCACGGTGCCCGTGGGCTGGGTGAACTCCAACTTCACGCTGGGCAAGGTGGACGCGGAGTTCCACCGCCAGCTGGCGGCCCGCGTCGACCAGATGAACGTCATGGCCTACAAGATGAGCGGCCACTGGGGGCAGTGGGAGAGCTGGCACTCCAGCGCGCTGTTCGGTGAGAACTCCGGCCACCCCAGCTCCGTCGCCAGCTCCGTGCAGGCGTTCCTGGACGCGGGCGTCCCGCCGCAGCGCCTGGGCGTGGGCATCGGCTTCTTCGGCACCTGCTGGCAGGGCGTCACGGAGCCGGGCACGCCGCTGGACGGGCGGCCGGACGTGAAGGAGGAGCAGAGCGACAACGCGATGAGCTACGCCAACATCCAGTCGCTCTACTACTCGCCGGAGGCGTACCGCTGGGATGAGCGGGCCAAGGTGCCCTACCTCTCCTTCCCCACCGCGTTCGGCCCGCAGTCGTGCAACTACATCTCCTACGAGGACATCCCGTCCGTCACGGAGAAGGGCCGCTGGGCGCGCGAGAAGGGCCTGGGAGGCGGCATCATCTGGACCATCAACCAGGGCCACTTCCGGCAGGCCCTGGCAGGCCAGCAGGACCCGCTGATGCGGGCCACGCACACGGCCTTCCTCCAGCCCTAGACGTAGCGGGACTCGAAGAGCTGGCGCAGCGACGGTTCCGTGCGCAGGAGCTCCAGCGTGAGGGTCGCGTGGCCGGGCACGTAGCCATTGCCCACGAGCATGGTGACGTCCTTGCCCACGCCCTCCGCGCCCAGGGCCGCCGTGGTGAAGCTGGTGGCCATGGAGAAGAAGATGACCGTGCCGCCGTCCTTCACGGACAGCAGGGACGCCATCTCCGTGTTGCCCACGCTGGCGCAGTTGACGACCAGGTCGCAGAGCTGACCGTCCGTCGCCTTCCGCACGGCCTCCATCACGTCCACGCCCTGGGTGGCATCCACCTTCAGCGCCTCGTCGCACAGGCCGATGGCGGACAGCGCGTCCAGCGCCTTCTGGGAGATGTCCAGCGCGAGCAGCCGGCCGCGGCTCTCCAGGCTGCGGCGCGCCTGCGCGAGGCACAGGGCCCCGCTCTTGCCCGCGCCCAGCACCGCCACCGTCATGCCCGGGCGCACGTGGCGCGCCACCAGCGCGGGCGCGCCGCACACGTCCAGCGCCGCCAGCGACAGCGTGTCCGGCATGTCCTCCGGCAGCTTCGCGTAGATGCCGCTCGCGAAGAGCAGCGCGTGCCCCCGGATGTCCACCCGGTCGATGTCCACGTGCACCGCCTTCACCTCGTCGATGACGAGCGGCGTGAGCGTCAGGCTCACCAGGGTGGCGATGCGGTCCCCCGGCTTGAGCACGCCGTTGGCGGGGTGCTTCGCGCCCAGCTCCTTCACGCGGCCAATGAGCATCCCGCCCGAGCCGGTGACGGGGTTCTGCATCTTGCCGCGCTCGCGCACGATGTCCTGGATGCGCCCCGCGATGCGCGCGGGGTCACCGCCCACGTCGTCCTTGATCTGCTTGAAGGACGCCGCGTCGATGTTGAGGCTCTCCACGTCGATGAGCAGCTCCGCCTCGCGGCACGGCAGCGAGGGGTCCAGCTTGCGCGCGCGCTGCGGCAGTACGCCCTTCTCACCGACGACGCGCGACAATCCGTACGAATCCGTTCCCATGGCCTTCCCCCATCAGTCCTGCGTCAGGCGCGGCACCAGCACCGCGAGCGACCGCTCGAAGCGGTACGACACGCCCGAGTGCCCGTCCTCGAACTCCTCGTGCACCACGTCCACGCCGCCGCCCTTGAGGTCGTCCGCCACCATGCGCGTCCCCCAGCGCAGGTTGAACTCGTCGCGGGTGCCGGCGTCCAGATAGACGGTCTTCAGCTTGCGGAAGGAGTCCAGGAACTTGGGCACGAAGCGCACCGGGTCGTGCACCAGCCACCGGTTCCACACGTCCAGGCGCAGCCTCGCGTTGTGCTGTTCGAAGGGCAGCTCCAGGTTGAGCGGCTCGCCCTTCTTCGGCGAGTACGCCGCCGCCATCGCCAGGATGTTGATGACCGGGAAGTCGTCGCCGCGCACCTTGGTGTCGCGCGCGCGCTGACGCAGCTCCGTCACCCAGGACTCCACGCCGCCCGCCTTCAACAGCGCGGCGGCCGCCTTGGGCAGGTCGGGCATGTAGGAATACTCGAAGTAGGAGTCCGGCGCGTGCGCGCCCACCAGGGAGAAGACCTCCGGGTGGTAGCGGCCCATCACCAGCGCGCCATAGCCGCCGGAGCTGTGGCCCACCACCGCGCGCGAGGCCGCCTTGGGCAGCGTGCGGAAGGTGCGGTCCACGAACCCGACGACGTCCTTGACCAGGTAGTCGCGGTAGCGGCCGATGGCGTCGCTGTTCACCCACTGGCTGCCGCCCAGCTTCGTCCACGCGTCCGGGAACACGCCGATGACGGGGGGAATGGCGCCCTGTTCGATGAGCGCATCCAGGCGGTCCGGCACGGAGGGCGAGAAGCCGGACGCGTTCGTCCAGGAGCCGGCGCCGTTGCCGAAGGCGTGCAGGAAGTAGACGACCGGGTAGCGCTGGGTGCCCTCGGCGTAGCCCGGCGGCAGGTACACGGTGAGCCGGCGGCGGGCCGGATCTCCCAGCGGATTGTTCTCCAGCGCGGGCGACTGCACTTCGCGCGTCTCGAGCACTCCCTTCATCGCGGTCTCTCCTGGTCGCCGTGCGCCGCGCGGTTCACGCGCTGGAGCCCGGATGCTTGCCGAACAGCTTCATCACCTGTTGCAGGTCCTCCCACGCCTTGCGCTTCTCCGCGCTGTTGCGCAGCAGGTAGGCCGGGTGGAAGGTGGGCATGAGCCGGATGCCCTCGTATTCGCGCCACGCGCCCCGCATGCGGGTGATGGGCGTGGTGTCGCGCAGCAGCGTCTGCGCCGCGAACTTGCCCAGCGCGACGATCACCTTCGGCTGGAGCGCGAGCAGTTGGGAGCGCAGGAACGGTTCGCACGCGGCGATCTCGTCCGGCTCCGGGTTGCGGTTGCCCGGCGGGCGGCACTTCACGACGTTGCAGATGTAGACGTCATCGCGGGTGAAGCCCATGGCGCCGATCATCTTGGTGAGCAGGTCGCCCGCGGCGCCCACGAAGGGCACGCCCTGGATGTCCTCGTTCTCACCGGGGCCCTCGCCCACGAACACCAGGTCCGCGCGCGGGTTGCCGGAGCCGAACACGATGTTCTTGCGGCCCGTGCACAGCTTGCAGCGGCGGCAGTCGCCCAGCTCGCGGCGGATCTGATCCAACGTGGGGCGCTCGCCCTCCACGACGCCGGGCAGCGCGCCGCTGGAGCGGGGCGTCGTCCGGGGCACGTCCAACAGCATCCCCGGGGACGGCGCTGGCGCGGCGCGCGGGGCTCCCGCGTCGGCGGCCAGGGGGCGCGAGGCCATCACCGGAGGCGGAGCGGGGGGCGGGGGGCGGGGGGCGCCCAGCGGCTGCTTCATCGCGGCGTGCAGGGTGTCGCGCGAGGGGGACTCCACCGGGGGCCGGGGTGCCGGGGGGGCGACGGCCGGCTCGGGGGGCCGGGCTCGGGTGATCATCGAGCGCACCGACGAGGCGGCCGCGCGCTGCTGCTGGAGCTCGGCGGCGACCCTCGCGTCCACGAGGAGGGCGCGGCCACCGGTCTCCTCCTGCCAGAGGAGGTGGCGGCGCACGTCCTGGAGCACGTCGGCCAGCTCCTGCGCGGAATCGAGCGTGTCGTCGGTCACGGTGTTGGATCGGTAGCGGAGGGGCCGCCCCGGCGCAAGGAAGCAGCCAGGGAAGTTGCCTGTACGCTTAGCCCAGGGCCGGGTCCTCCGCCACCTTCCGAGCACAAGGGCGGCCTCTGGTCGAATCAGGACACACCCCAGGCGAACCACCTTTGCCTCCGGGAGGCCGCGCGGGAGAAGGTCCGGCGGCACGCACATGCCCTCTTTCCCAGGAGCACCGTGGATATGATCAAGGTGGCCATCGTCGTTGGTAGCACGAGGCCGGGCCGCAAGGCGGACACCGTCGCCCGGTGGGTCCATGACATCGCGAAGAAGCGCACGGACGCCACATACGAAGTGGTCGACATCCAGGACTTCCAGCTGCCGCTGCTGGACGAACCGGCCCCCCCGTCGATGGGCAAGTACACCCAGGCGCACACCCAGAAGTGGGCCGCGACCGTCGCCGGGTATGACGCGTACGTCTTCGTCACGCCCGAGTACAACCACGGCACGTCCGGCGCGCTGAAGAACGCGCTCGATTTCGTCTACGGCGAATGGAACAACAAGGCTGCGGGCTTCGTGGGCTACGGCAGCGCGGGCGGTGTGCGCGCGGTGGAGCAGCTGCGCCTCGTCGCCGCGGAGCTCCAGCTCGCCACGGTGCGCGCGCAGGTGCAGCTGTTCCTCTCCACCGACTTCGAGCACTACACCATCTTCAAGCCGGACCCGGCCAAGGAGAAGTCGGTGAACACGCTGCTGGATCAGGTCGTCGCCTGGGGCACCGCGCTGCGGACGGTGCGCGTGAAGCCGTAGCCCTCAGGTGTCCTGGCGGGCCCGCTCCGAGGCGGCCCGCCGCAGCACCTCCGCCGTGTCGGGATCCGCCGGGAAGAACGACTCGATGGCCAGCTCCGCGAGCGTGATGTCCACGGGCGTGCCGAACACGGTGGTGGTGCTGAACAGGGACAGCCGCCCCAGCGACGTACGCACGCGCAGGGGCACCACCACGCCCGCGAAGTCGCGGGCCTTCGCGTCGCCAGGGGCCTCCGGCACCGGGTAGCCGCGCAGCTCCTCCAGGAGCGCCGCGAGCGTGGCGTCCGCGGTGATGTCCACCTGCCGGTGCAGCCGCATGAGGACGTGGTCGCGCCACTGCCGCAGGTTCTCGATGCGCGGCGCGAGGCCGGAGGGGTGCAGGCTCAGGCGCAGGACGTTGACCGGCGGCTGGAGCATCTCCGGGGCCACGTCCGCCAGGAGCGCGCCCACCGCGCGGTTCGCGGTGACGAGCGTCCAGTGCCGGTCCACCGCGAGCGCCGGGTACGGCTCATGGCCCGCGAGCACCAGCTCCACGGCCTCGCGCGTGGCGCGCAGCGCGGGATCATCCAGGGGGCGCTCGGCGAAGACGGGCGCGAAGCCCGCCGCCACCAGGAGGCCGTTGCGATCTCTCAGGGGCACGTCCAGCTCCTCCGCCAGGTGGAGCAGCATCTCCCGGCTGGGCTGGGAGCGGCCGGTCTCCAGGAAGCTGACGTGACGGGTGGAGACCTCCGCGCGCAAGGCGAGGTCCATCTGGCTCAAGCCCCGCCGCTGCCGCCAGCCGCGCAGCAGCTCTCCCACGGGACGGCTCTGCTGAAGGCTCGTCATGGCGGTGAAGATAGGGGGCCCACGTCAGCGCTTCCATTCCCTCGGAGGTAATCGACAGCGCGCGGGCCGGCTCGCATCTTGACGCTCAGCGACGGACGGCCTCGCGGCCCACTCCGCCGTCTCCACCTCTTCGCGAAGGAACGCGTGCCATGAGCCACAAGAACATGTCGGGAAGCCTGTTGCGCCGTGCGCTGCTGCTGGATGGTGTCGCCAGCGGGGCCATGGGCCTGTTGATGGCGGTGGCCGCGGGCCCCATGGGTCCGCTGCTGGGCCTGGAGCCGGGGCTGCTGCGCGCGGCGGGGCTGGGGTTGATTCCCTTCGCCCTGATGCTCGGGTTCCTCGCGTCGCGGGCCACCCTGCCCGCCTGGCCGGTGTGGTTCGTGGTCGCCGTGAACGCGCTGTGGGTCGTGGACAGCGTGCTGCTGATCACCCACGGCCCGACGGCGCCGACGGGGCTCGGGGTGCTGTTCGTCACGGCCCAGGCGCTGGCGGTCGCGGCGTTCGCGGCGCTGGAGTACGCGGGGCTGCGGCGCGGCGACACCGCGGCCCTGGCCTGAGCGGGCTCAGGGGCCGCGCGGTGGCGCCCCACGTCGCGCCGCGCGGGCCCTGCGTCAGCCCATGCCCACTTCGCTGAAGTAGTCCAGGAACGCTCGGATGCGCGCCGGGAGGTGCTTCGCGGGATCGAGGAACACCGCGTGGAAGACCACGGTGTCCCCCGGATTGCGATCCTCCAGCACCGCGACGAGCCGCCCCGCCTTGACGTCCTCGCGCACCTGGAAGGCCGCGATTCGCGCGAGGCCTGCCCCCGCGAGCGCCAGGGTCCGCAGCGCTTCGCCGTCGCTGGCCGACAGCGTGCCGGAGGTGGGCACGCTCACCCCGGCGCCCCGTTCGACGAGCGGCCACTGCTCGAGGGCGGGCGTGTGGCTGGCCGCGATGCGGGTGTGTCGTTGCAGGTCGGCCACCGTCTTCGGCGTGCCCACGCGCTTCAGGTAGGCCGGCGCGCCGATGATGATCTTGCGCGTCTCCCCCAGCCTGCGCGCGATGAGGTTGGAGGACTTGAGCGGGCCCGCGCGGATGGCCACGTCCGCGCGCTCCTCGAGCAGATCCACCACCTGATCCGTGAGCCCGATGTCCAGGCTGATGCCCGGGAAGCGTTCGCGGAACGCCGGCACGTGGGGCAGCAGGAAGTGCGTGCCATAGGGGACGTTGGTGTTGACGCGCACGCGGCCTGAAGGCGCGTCGTGCGAGGTGACACCGCGCTCGGCGGACTCCAGTTCCGCGAGCACCTGGACGCTGCGCTCGTAGAAGACACAGCCTTCGGCGGTGAGCTGGAAGCCCCGGGTGTTGCGGTGGACGAGCCGCGCCCCCAGGCGGGCTTCCAGCCGGGCGACGAGCTTGCTGACCGCCGACGGCGTCATCCGCAGCGTGCGCGCCGCCGCGGAGAACCCTTCCTGCTCGACGACCCGGACGAAGACTTCCATCTCTCCGGAGCGATTGATTTCCAGACGCGCCATTGAATTGAACTCACAAGTCCTGTGCCTGGCGGTGCCCTACCCCGCGTCATGGCACGCGAATACTAGACCTCTCGCGGACCCGAGACCGTCCCGTCCCGAGCCGCACGGAGGACACCATGAACACCCCCAAGAATGTGGCCCTGGTCGTCGGGGCCAACGGAATCGCCGGACTCAACCTCATCGCCCACCTGGAGACACTCGAAGGGTGGGAGGTCATCGGACTGTCGCGCCGGGGAGGCGAAGCCCGGGAGCGCGTGCGCTTCATCTCGGTGGACCTGCTCGACGCGGAGGACAGCCGAAGGAAGCTGGGCGGGCTGACGCAGGTGACCCACATCTTTTATGCCGCGTACCAGGACCGGCCGACACCCGTGGAGTTGGTGGCGCCCAACGTCGCCATGCTCGTCAACGTGGTGAACGCGGTGGAGCCCATCGCCAAGGGGCTCCAGCACATCAGCCTGATGCAGGGCTACAAGGTCTATGGCGCGCACCTGGGCCCGTTCAAGACGCCCGCCCGGGAGACGGATGCGCATCACATGCCCCCCGAGTTCAACGTGGAGCAGCAGGACTTCCTGGAGCGCCTTCAGAAGGGCAAGGCGTGGACCTGGTCCGCGATCCGCCCCTCCGTCGTGGTCGGCTACGCGATGGGCACGCCGATGAACGCGGCGCTGGCCATCGGGATATACGCCGCCATGTCAAAGGAGCTGGGACTCCCGCTGCGCTTCCCCGGGCCGCCGGCCGCCTACGACATCCTCCTGGACGTCACCGACGCCCGGCTGCTGGCGCGCGCCACCTTCTGGGCGGCGACGAACCCCAAGAGCGCCAACCAGGCCTTTAATATCAACAACGGCGACCAGTTCCGCTGGAGCGAGATGTGGCCGAAGATCGCCCGCATGTTCGACATGGAGGTCGCGCCGCCCCTGCCCCTGTCACTGGTCGACGTGATGGCGGACAAGGGACCGCTCTGGGACACGATGGTGGCGAAGCACGGGCTCGCGCGAAACGCGTACGCGGACATCAACCCGTGGCGCCATGCCCACGGGGTGTTCTCCACGAACTTCGACTTCCTCGCGGACACCACCAAGGCGCGGCGGTTCGGGTTCCAGGAGCACATCGAGTCGGAGGTGATGTTCCGCGAGATCTTCGCGGACTATCGCCGCCTCAAGGTCATCCCCTGAGCGCTTGCGTGTAGCAGCGAGGAGCTGCTCAGCCGCGTGGTGGCACCAGCAGCAGCGCCAGGATCTCCGCCGCCACCGCGCGCTTGCTGCCCTCCAGCATCCGGTCCGCCCCCGAGCGCGTGAGCACCGTCACGCGGTTCGTGTCCGTGCCGAACCCCGCGCCCTCGGCGGTGACGTCGTTGGCGACGATGGCGTCCAGGCCCTTGCGCTCCAGCTTCTCGCGCGCGTGCTCCACCACCCGCTCCGTCTCCGCCGCGAAGCCCACCAGCACCGGGCGCTTCGCCCTGCCCGCCACCTTGCGCGACGCCTCCAGCAGCACGTCCGGCGTGCGCACCAGACGCAGGTTCTCCGGGCCCTCGCCCTTCTTCACCTTCTGCGGGGCCCGCGTCTCCGGACGCCAGTCGCTCACCGCCGCCGTGGCGATGAACGCGTCCGCGGACTCCACGCGCGCCAGCACCTCGCGCGCCATGTCCTCCGCGCTCACCACGTCCACCACCTCCAGGCCCGTGCGGTCCACCGGGCCCACCGGCCCCAGCACCACCGTCACCGTGGCCCCCATCGCCCGGGCCTCGTGCGCGAGCGCCAGGCCCATCTTCCCCGTGGACGGGTTGGAGATGAACCGCACCGGATCCAGGTACTCGCGCGTGGGGCCCGCCGTCACCAGCACCTGCTTGCCGGTGAGCGGACCGCCGCCCAGCCGCGCCGCCACCGCGGACACGATGGCGCCCACGTCCGCCAGTCGGCCCGACCCCACGTCTCCGCACGCCAGCATCCCCGCGCCCGGCCCCACCGTCGTGAAGCGCGGGTCCGCCACCAGCGACGCGACGTTCTCCTGCGTCCGGGCGTTCTCCCACATCGCCACGTTCATCGCGGGCGCCAGCACCACCGCGCCCTTGAAGGCGAGCAGCGACGTCGTCACCGCGTCCCCGCCCAAGCCCGCGCGAATCTTCGCGAGCAGGTCCGCCGTCGCCGGGGCCACCACGTAGGCCTCTCCCCAGCGGGCGAGGTCCAGGTGGCCGAAGTTTCCCTCTTGCGCCGGGTCGAAGTAGTCCGTGAGCGGGGGATGCCCCACGAGCGCCTGGAAGGTGAGCGGGGTGACGAACTGGCGCGCGGCCTCCGTCATGGCCACCCGCACCTCCGCGCCCGCGCGCCCCAGCTCACGCACCAGCTCGCAGGCCTTGTACGCCGCGATGCCGCCACCCACGCCGACGATGATCCGGCGACCCTTCAATGCCGATGCGTCCATGCGGCTTCATTACGCGCCAGCCCGTCCGGTCGCAACACGACTACCGCAGGGACACCTCGCCCTGGGAGGGCACCTCCACCGCGCGCACCACCGGGCCCGCCCCCGGCGTCTCCACGTGGAAGGAGCCCCACACCAGCGTGTAGCGACCCGGCCTCAGGCCCTGCACCACCACCCGCTCCGTCATCGGCTGGTAGACGAGCTGCGCGTAGCGCGAGCGCAACAGCTCCGCGGGAGGGTTCCCCACCGCCCCCACGTCGCCCGGCACCACCCACAGCGCCTTGCCCCGCTCCGGCTGGAGCAGCACCGTGAGCGACCCCGTGCCCGGCACCGGCCCCAGGTCCAGCGTCATGTCCGCGCCCGCCACCTGCACCACCACCGCCGGCTCGCCCACGCCCCCGCGCCCGCCCACCACGAAGCGGTAGCTGCCCGGCGACAGGTCCGCGCTGTAGCGGCCGTCCGCGCCCGTGATGAGCGACACGGTCTCGCTGCGGTCCGCGTTGAGTCCATCCACCTGGGACCCCGCCGCGGGCCGCCCGTCCGACAGGTACACCCGGCCCGTCAGGTGCGTCGCGGGCTTGAGCGTCAACTCCACCGGCGCCGTGCTCCCCCGCGGCACCTCCTGCGTGCCGCTCACCTTGCCCTTGCGCGCGGACACGGTGAAGCGCGGCACGAAGGGCGGACTCGCCAGCGTGAAGCGGCCGTCCGGCCCCGAGAGCACCGACCCGTCACACACGTCGCACGTCACCACCGCGTCCGCCACCGCGCCGCCCGACGCATCCCGCACCTGACCGGACACCGATGGCGCCTTCACCAACACCACGTCGCCCATGTCCGGCGTCTTCGACGGGCGGTCCACCACCTGGGGCTCGTAGCCCGGCGCGTCCACCGCGACGATGAGCCGGTCCCCCGCCGTGGACAGCGGCAGCTCGAACCGCCCGTCCTGGCTGTTCACGTCGTGCTCGTCCACGCGGAAGCGGCGCACCGGCTGGCCGGAGTCGTCCACCACGCGGCCCCGGAACGTCGTGCGCCGGCGCATCTTCACCTGCACCGGCGGGCCGCCCGGCTTGCCCTGCGGCCGCTCCATCGCCTCGTAGCCGGTGTGCCGTGCCTCCACCACGTAGGTGCGGTCCGGCCGCAGCGCGCGGAACTCGAAGTGACCGCTCGAGTCCGACTGCACCGGCTCCGCCACGCGCGGCATCACGCTCATCGCCGCGCCCACCACCGGCTGACCGTCCTCGTCCACCACGTCGCCCGCCAGCTGCGCGCCGGGCTCCAGCGTCACCGCCACCTGCTGCGTGGCGCCGTCCTGCATCGTCACGGAGCGGGGCGTCGACTGCAGGTACTCCGGATGCGACGCCATCAGTTGGTACGTGCCCGGAGGCAGCCCGCGCATGGGCACGACGCCGTCCGGGCCAGAGGGACGGTCGCTGCGGAAGATGTTCTCCGGGTCCGCCCACATCACCACGTCCGCGCCCTCCACCCGCCGGCCGCCGCTGGACACCGTCACGTCCACGCCCGCCTTCGCCTCCAGCGACAGCGTCACGTCCGTCGCGGGCGCCGTCACCTGCACGCTGCCGCCGCCCCACTCGGAGTGGTGCGCGTGGAGCGTGTAGAGGCCCGCCATGGGCACCTGCGCCGCGAAGCGGCCGTCCTCGCCCGCGTGGGTCACCTCGCCGGTGGGCTGCACCAGGATGGACACGTTCGACGCGGGCCGGCCGTACTCGTCGATGACCTGCCCGGTGATGAGCAGGGCCTTCGCCAGCTCCAGCTCCAGCGGCGTCTCCCCCTGCGCCACGCGCGCGGGAAGCTGCGCCGTGGTGAAGCCCTCCGCCTGCCCCTCCAGCACGTACTCGCCCGGCGCCAGCGGCCCCAGCTCCGCCAGCGCCCCGGTGGGCACCGCGTCGCGGCGGATGAGGTCGCCCGCCACCGTGCGCAGCAGGAGCTGCGGGTTCGGAACGGGCTGCCCCTCCTCGTCCACCACCGTGACGAGCAGCCGGCCCGCGGCCTCCAGCTCCAGCGTCACCTGCGTCACCCGCTGCGACAGCGTGAGCATCTGGGGCGCGGATCCGAAGCCCGGCGCCTCCGCCGTCACCACCACCTCGTCCGGATACAGGCCGTTGAAGCGCACGGGCGCCCCCTGTGCCTCCGTGTGCTCCTCGCGAGTCAGGTGGTCGCCCCGCAGCCGCACCGTCGCCGCCGCGGGCGCCCCGTCGCGCGTCACGCGCACCTCCAGCGTGCGCGACGGCGTCAGCTTCAGGCGCAAGGGCTGCGAGTCCGCCTCCACCTGCTGCGCCACCGCGGGCTGGAAGCCCTCCGCGTCCGCGAGCACGTAGAAGGGGCCTTCGCCCAGGCCCGACAGGGTGAAGGCCCCGCCCGCCCCCACCACCGCCTCGAAGGGCAGCGGCACCTTGCGCGACACCGCGCGCACCCGCGCCCCAGGCCTCGGCTGGCCGGAGTCATCCACCACCGTGCCGGTGATGCTCCGCAGCGGCGGCAGGTACAGGTCCACCGGCTCTCCCGGCGCGGCCCGCGTCCGGAGCGCCACGCCCAGCCCCTCCGCCTTCGCCCAGACGGAGAAGGACACGCCCGACAGGTGCTCGAAGCGGAACCTCCCCTGCGCGTCGGTGCGCACCGTGGCGCGCGGCGTGAGGAAGCCCTGCTGCTGTTCGAAGAAGGCCCGCGTGTGCAGCGCCGTCTCATGCGCGGTGCAGGCCAGCAGCGCCTGCCCGCATTCATCGCACCGCACGTCCGCCAGCGTCCGCTCCGCCGTGGCCGCGAGCGACACCTCCGCGTCCGCCACCGGCTTGCCACCGCCGTCCAGCACGCGCCCGGTGAGCGTCAGCCCCTCCTGCGACCCCGACGAGACCGCTACCGCGTTGAACGCGGGCATCCCCTGGCGGATGGAGTTGGCGGGAACGGGCGACACGGGGCGCGCGGACGCAGCGCCCCACCGGGGCCCCCACACGATGGCGGCGAGCGCCACCACGGCGGCCACTCCGATGACGAGCCATTTGCGCATGCGGATGCGGGGGGAAACCCTACTCCCCGGCCGGCCCCCCAACGACGGTTTCCCCCGGGAAATTCCGGAGCGTCCTGTTGAGGACGCCCCAGCGGACACCGGGGGTCCCGCTCAGTCCTCGGCGAACGGCTGGATGGCCTGGGCCACGGCCAGCTCCTGCCGCGCCTCGCTCAGCTCCGAGTTCGTCGCGCGCAGCCGGTCGCTCAGCACCTGGACGAAGCTCCAGAGCATCTTCACCGCGAGGATGGCCTCGCGCTTCATCAGCCCCATCAGGTCCGAGCGGGCGATGACCATGGTGCGGGTGGGCTCCGTGGCGCGCACCGTGGCGGAGCGGGGCGCGTTGTCGATGAGGCCCATCTCGCCAAAGTGACCGCCCGAGCGCAGCTCCGCGATCTCCACGCCGTTCTTCTCGATGGCGACCCGGCCCCGGATGACGACGAAGAGCTCCTCGCCCGGCTGGCCCTCCACGACGATCTCCCGGCCCGCCGGATAGGTGCGCGTGGTGGCGATGGACAGCACCGCCGTCTGTTCCTTGTACGTGAGGTGGCGGAAGAGCGGGATCTTCCGCAGCGCCTCCATGCGCGACTGCGCCTCGCTCGTCTCCTCGCTGGCGAGCGCCGCGCTGTCGCCGGCCACCTTCACCACCACCGCGGTGATGTTGTCCTTGCCGCCGCGCTCGTTGGCGATCTCCACGAGCTTGCGCGGCAGGTCCCCGGGCTGCAGGCCCGCGACGAGGGGGAGCATCTCCTCGTCCTCGAGGTAGCCGTGCAGGCCGTCGGAGCAGAGCAGGAACACGTCGCCGGGCATCAGGTCCACGATGAGCGTGTCGACCTGGACCGACTCCTGGATGCCCACCGCGCGCGTGATGACGTTGCGGTACTGCGAGGTCGCCGCCTGCTCCTTGGTGATGGTGCCGGCCTTGAGCTGCGCGGCGACGAGCGTGTGGTCCTCGGTGAGCCGGTGGCACTGGCCGTGGCGCACCAGGTACACGCGGCTGTCGCCCACGTGGCCGATGACGCCCTTGTTGCCCCCCACCGCCAGGCACACGAACGTCGTGCCCATGCCTCGCTTGGAGGCGTCCGTCATCGCCGCGCGGTAGATGTCCGCGCACGCGCGCTGCACCGCCACCTCCACCAGCGCGGCGGCCGCGGAGCGGCTGTCCGCCGTGGGGTTCTGGGCCAGGTCCTTGAGCAGGTGCCGGTTGGCCGCGATGTGCTGCTTGACGACCTCCGTGGCCCGCGCGCTGGCGACTTCACCCGCGGCGTGTCCGCCCATGCCATCGGCGACCATGAACAGGCCGAGCGACGCGTCCACCATCATCGCGTCTTCGTTGTGCTGCCGTTTCCGGCCGACATCGGTCAGCCCGAAGGCTTCTGTGGTCAAGGCCACCGCGAACGCTCCCATCCGTGCCTAGAGGGTGACTCCGCACGTTACGCAGGCCGCCGAAGACGTGGCAAGGCTTCAGGGTTGCAGTCGCACCGCCAGCAGGCGCGCGAAGCCGCCTGCCGTGTAGAAGCTGACCTCCACCTGCCCGAAGCGCAGCCGCATCCCCTCCCCCACCGGCGTGGGTTTGCGGGGCAACAGCCGTCCTCCGGCCGCGTACGAACCGTTCTTCGACCCCGCATCTGTCAGTACAAAACCGGTATCCCCGGCGTCCCGCGAAAACCACGCGTGAAACCGGGACACACTGCCATCATCCAGGACGACGTCGTTGTTGCCGGTGCGCCCCACGGTGATGCCCCGGCCAAAGGCATTGCCCGTGGACTTGACGAGCGGGAAGACGATGGGTTCGTCCTGACCGAGCGTCGGCGGCCCCGCGTTCGTCACGGTGCGCAGCGGGTAGTCCTCCTGGTCGGAGGAAGGAGCCGAGCCCAGGGCGGGCATGAACAGGAGGATGCCGGCGGGGAGACCCCGCTCGAACTCCTCTCGGTTGCGCAGGTAACGCGCGACGTGGGCACTGAGCAGCTCTGCCATGGACGTGAACGGGGACGCGGCATCCGGCGCCCATACCGGGCGGCCGGTCCGCGCTCGCTCACGGAGTGTACCCCGTCCCTACCGCCAATCCGCGAAAAATCCGATGTTCACGCCACCCACGAAGTCACGTGCGAAGCTGCGGTTCTTCAGCCCGAAGGGCTCGGCGTAGCCCAGGGCGACCCCCAGGCCCAGGTCCTGGAGCTGGTAGCCAATCTGGAGGCGGCCCTGGACGGTGCCCGCGACGCGCCGGTCCGCGGGCTGGGTGGTGAAATGGGCGCCATAGAAGGTGGGGCCCGCCGTCACCTGGAAGCCCCAGTGGGCCTTGCCGGGCAGGTGGTTGCGGTAGCCGAACCCCAGCTGCGCGGTGTGCTCGTAGTAGGACGTCACCGGCAGCACGAAGCCCTGGAGCGCGGTGTCGGGCAGGGACGCCGCCCACCCCACCCCGCCGTCCAGCACGGCGATCCACGCATCCTTGCGGTCCTGGAAGATGGTGAACTCCCACGTCAGGTGCAGGTTGGGGATGACCGCGCCGTTGCGCAGCTGCGTGCCCAGGAACACCTCCCGGGGCAGCCATGCGGGCGTGGGCGAGACGTGACCTTCCAGTTCGTTCGACCTGCGAGACTGCGCGGACGCGGTCGTGGAACCCAGGGCAAGCGAAATAACCAGCAATGCGCGAGCGAGGAGCGTCATGGGACTCTATCCCCCATGGCAGCGCGCGCTTGTCAACGAAGTGTTCCGTTGGCTATGACACGCGACGCCCTCCGTGAATCGCGGGAGGGCTTTCTAGGAGCGGGACACCGCATGCCAGTCGTCACGGTCCGGGCCAGCAGCAAGCAGGGTCCGGCGCAGCTCGACACCCTGGTCCGCAAGGTCACCCAGACGACCTCGGGGCTCCTGGAGGAGAACGACCGGGTGCTGGTCGTCTACCGTGAGGGACACGCCAGCCTGTATTACGAGGGTGCGCCCCGCCCGCGCGCCGTGTCGCGCCCGGCCTGAAGCCGGGCTGCTTTCAGCCCACCGACCCGCGCCGTCGCTCGACCTGCCCCCCAGGACGTCCTTGGCATGGCCGCGGGGGCTGCCCACCTTCGCCCCGGCGGCAATGCTCCCCACGCACCGGCCGTGAAAGGCCCGCCGTGCCCGCGGGGCCACCGTCGCACCGGCCGTGACCGGGCGCGGAGGGATGGCGAACGCCTCGATCCCTGAGCCAGGGCAGGCTCCCACCGGAGGCTGGTGCGGGGGCGAAGGTGCGGCGGGCTTCGAGGCGAGGAGGCGGGGGGATGGGACGAGCGAGGCGTGGGTCCCTGCGCATGGCCCTGGGACTGACGCTGGCGCTGGAGGCGGCCACGTCAGCCTGCCTGCCCGAAAGCCCTTGGGCGACCGACGTCCCCGAGTGCACGCGGACGGCGGGCGCCGCGCTCGAGCAGGAGGAGGATGGGCTGCCGGTGATCCACCTCTACGTGGCGCAATCGCTGCCCGACGACGACGACTACCGGCCCGCGCGCGTCTTCTTTCGCGGGCGCTGCTACGCCATCCGGGCCCGCTATCGCGGGGAAACGTCGCAGGCCTTCCCCAAGCGCAGCTTCACGCTCGACTTCGACGATGGGCAGACCCTCGACGCACCCCTGCTCGCGGGCGGGCTCTCCGGGCGGCGCAAGGTGGCGTTGATCAGCCCCTTCAATGACAACTCATACATCCGCACCCGGCTCACCTTCACCCTGTGGAGCATGATGTCCTCCGAACACCTCCAGGTGAAGGCGTTCAGCGCGGTCGTCTATCTGGACGGGCAGTATCACGGGCTCTTCACGGTGGTGGACCACGTCGACCGGCACTCGCTGGCGGCGCAGGGGATGGATCCCGAAGGGGAGCTCTTCAAGGCCGTGGACAAGAGCGCGAACTTCTCCCAGTGGGATGAGGTCGGCAGGCTCAAGAGCACGCTGCATCAGGGCTATGAGAAGAAGGAAGGCGATCCCAAGAAGGGCGACCAGGCCTACGCCAGCATCGAGCAGCTCACCGCCTTCGTGGCGAACGCCCCTCCGGAGCGCTTCCGCGCGGAGCGGGGCGCCTGGATGCGCGTGGAGGACTACGAGGACTGGTGGATGCTGGCCCACCTGGCGGCGCTGTCCGACTCCGTGACCAAGAACGCCTACCACTTCCGTGCGCAAGGGCCGACGGGCTCATGGCGGTACATCCCGTGGGACACGGATGCCAGCTTCGGACAGGACTGGAACACCCTGCGACGGGCCCCTCGACCGATGGCCACGTTCCCGGAAGAGAACCGGCTGTTCGCCCGGATGATGGAGGATCCGGCCATCCGCCAGCCCCTGCGAGAGCGCTTCCACACCCTGCTCCACACCTCGCTTCACCGGGACGTCGTCCAGGGGCTCATCGACACCTACGCCGCCGAGGTCGACCGCGCGGCCCGGAGGGATGAAGCCCTCTGGGGCGAGGCCTACCGCCACTTCCCGCGCTGGAGCCGGCGCGCGGACATCAACGGCTTCGAGGGCGAGGTGAGCTACATCCACTCCTGGGTGGACGCCCACTGGGATCTCCTGGAAGAGGAGCTCCGCTGAGCGCGACACGGCGGCACCGTCCGCCGGATGGACGCGACGGTCGCCTCCGGGCCGGCATCAATCCTCGGGGCCCAGCCTGCGGGAGCGCAGGAAGAGCGCCGGGGGATCGCGCTCCACGGCGGCGATGAGGCGCGGGCCCAGCAGCTCGTAGGTCTCCGTCTCGATGGGCCCCCGGCCCGGGGCCTCCAGGCCGTCGAAGTTGCCCACGCGGTAGCGCGCCGCGAAGACGAAGTGGAAGTCCTGCGGCGCGAAGAGGTGCTCCGGGTCCCCCGCGGGGTGCACGTCCATGGCCCAGCGCGCGTTGAGGGACGGCGGGTGGATGCCTCGCTCCACCATCTCCATGTGCTCTCGGGTGTAGAGGCCGGTCATCTCCTGGAGCGTGGCGCCCGCCTCGAAGGGGACGTGCGGGTAGAAGCGATAGCAGGGGTGCTGCGGATCCAACGCGTAGAGCCAGCCGCCCGGTGGAGTGAGTTCGCGGAAGACGGCGAGCATCCGCTCCGCCAGGTCGCGGTAGAGCTCCAGCCGGGCGTCATGCTCCAGGCGGAAGAAGGCATCGTCGACGACGAAGCGCACGCAGCCCTGCTCCGGAGCGGGCCACGGGTGATCCAGCGCGTGGCGCTCCTCCTCGCCCGCGAGGGGCATCCAGGCTTCGGGTTCCGGCTTGAGTTCGAGCACGACGACGCCCCCCGCTTCACGTAGGCCCGGGGTATGGCGCGCAACGCGGGGACGGCGCAAGCACCTGTCAGGAGGGGTCGGGGCCTGTGCACGGCATCCGACGTCCCCGGGGCTCGGGCCGGGCGCGGCGGACACAAGGCCGTCACCGGGTGTCGCGCGGTGGACGCCGCGCCGCCGGGCGCCGGGCCAGGGCACGGAGCCCGGGGATGGGGTTCGTTGGGGTCAGAAGGGCGCGGCGGACGTGAACTCCAGCCGTTGGCCGGTGCGGGGGTGGACGAAGTCCATGGCCTCGGCATGGAGCATCAGCCGGGCGTCCGGCCTCCCGAAGCGCGCATCCCCGGCGATGGGGAGGCCCAGCCCCAGTCGGTGCGCCGCATGGATGCGCAGCGACTGGGGAAGCTGGAGCGCCGGCACCCACTCGACCCGGGTGCGTGAATCCTCGCGAACGAGGACCTTCCACGCGCTCAGGGTCCGCCTGCCGTGGCGCGCATCGACGCAGTCCTCCAGCGGCGCATGGGTCGTCCCCCGCAACGGCAGGTCGATGACGCCGGAGTCGCCCGCGACACGACCGTCGACCCAGGAGACATGGCGCTGTCGCGCTTCACCCCGGGAGAACTGGCGCTGGAGCGCGGCCCGCGTCGCGGCGTCCCGAGCGATCGCCACCAGGCCGGAGGACTCGGGCTCCAGGTCCTGGATGAAGCCCGCGCTGCTGAGGTCCGGGAACCGGGGCTGGAGGCGCACGAGCACCGAGTCGCGCGAGGGCGCGTGACGGCCGGGCAGCGTGGGCAGTCCCACCGGCTTGTCGACCACGAGGAGCCACGGGTCCTCATGAAGGATGCGCGGCCCATCCACGGGGGACGGAGGCGGTGGCCCGGGGTCCACCGCCAGCCCTTGAAGCATGTACGGCAGGACCGTGCCGCATTTGTTGTCACACGCCGGGTAATACGCGCCGGACTCACGGCGGCCATCCAGCGGCGGCGCGCCCCACCAGAACTCCGCCAGCACCCGCGGCGTCAGGCCCTGGCGAAAGGCATACGCCAGGAGCTTGGGTGCCGCGCAATCCCCCGCCCCGCCCGGCGGAGGCCGTGGCGCGAAGAGCGCCGCCAATGTCTGTGTTTCTCCCCGCGCGTTGGGAATCACATACCCTTGTGTCACCTGACGCCAGAGCGCGCGCGAGCGCTCCGCGCGCAGGTGCTCCACCTCGGCGCGGAGGGTGTCCACTTCCCGCAGCGCGGGCGCGGCCGGAGTGCCTTGGGCGCGCAACGCGTCCGCGTCCCGGAGCAGCGCCGCGTGCCGCGCCTCCAGCGCGGCCAGCTCCGCCTCCCCCGCCGGCCAGTACGCGTCGCGGGCCACCGGATCGAACAGCGGCGGAACGAAGCCCTCCACGTTCCAGGCGCCCCCCAGCATCCCGGAGAACGCGCTCAGGAACCCCAGCCGCTCCCCAGGAGCCTCCACCACCAGCACGCCGAACATCTTGCCGCCCCCGGGCCGCCACAGCGCCTCCCAGCGCGTGGCCCCGTGCAGCAGCCGCCGCTGGAGCGCCTCCGCCGCCCCGCGGCCCCAGGGGCCTGGAGGACCCGGTTGGAACGGGCTCGCCAACCGGACGGGGAGCGCCCCGTCCCTGGGAGGCAGTCGTTCGATGAGCGTCACGTTGTCGCCACTCGGAGTATTGCGGACATTTCTTGACTTCACAGGATGGGCCGAGCCCTGGCGGATCCGCCACCGGGCCGGATCTTCCTTTGAATCTTCTTAGAGAAGACGACTTCCTCTGTCCCGGCCTCAACAAATCCGGAGCGTTGAGCGGACTGTTTACTTCATGGCACCACCTCCCCTAGTGAACTGACGACACTCCATGTGTGTCTGTGTTTCATCCAATTCCTCCCTGTGCGGGAGGGGATCCTGAGAGCCTTTCTCATGAAGAAGGCTCTCATCCATGGCATCGAGCAACGTCGAGGGGGCGTCTTGTTTCCAGTCCACCAGAGAAGCATTGCGTCAAGGTTCAGGCGAACCGCGATGTTCGCGGCGCTTAGTGGCGTGATGGCCTGTGGGTCGAGCGAGCCGGGTCAAACCCCGGAAGGCGCCACGGCCACGGGTGCCAACACGCAGGGCATCCAGATCGTCAACGGGCCGTTCCGGGACAAGATCCTCCCCGCGCCCGTCACGCCCCCCTCTCCGTCCTGCAAGCGGACCCTCCTGGCGGAGGTGGTCGCGTTCGATCAGGTCTACACCTACAACCGCCTGGGCTCCTACAACCCCACGGGCATGATGTACGCGCTCCTGGACGACGTGGAGCCCATCAACGGCAAGTCCAAGATGGGGCCGGGCAACGTCCGGCTGAAGACGGACAAGCGCCCGCGCCCGCTCACGCTGCGGGCCAACGTGGGTGACTGTCTCACGGTCAAGTTCCAGAACATGTTGGCGCCCACGCGCTCCGCCATTCCCAGCCCGTCCCAGTCGCAGCCGGGCGTGAGCCGGGCCTCGGGCTCCAACAACGGCTGGACGTTCCTGCGCAAGGTGCTGCCCGCCTGGGTCCTGACGCCCACGTACAACCGGGTCGCGTCGCTGCTGGAGAACACCGCCATCGGCGGCATCTGGTTCGGGGCGGGCGACGAGGCGAAGTTCGACGACACGCACCGCGAGGACTCCCCCGCCACGCGCACCGCGTCCCTCCATGTGCAGGGGCTCCAATACCTGTCGATGAGCTCGGACGGGGCCTACGTGGGCAAGAACGCCAGCAGCCTGGTGAGCCCCGGCGGCAGCACCACGTACACCTGGTACGCGGACCACGAGGGCGTCTTCTTCTTCTACAGCATGGGCGCGTCGTTCGGCGGCCAGGGAGACGGCGGCTCCACGGTCCACGGCCTCTTCGGCGCGGTCAACGTCGAGCCGCCCGGCGCGCGCTGGTACCGCTCCAAGGTCACCGCCAAGGCGCTGGAGGCCGTCACCACGGCCCGCAATCCCGACGGCACGCCCATCATCGACTACGAGGCCACGGATGGCTCGGGCCGTCCGGTGCTGGCCATGCTCGACAGCACCAACAAGATCCGCCACGGCGACCTGGAGGCGCTCATCACCGACTATTCGAGCACGGTGGTGGGGACGAGCACGTCGCGCGACACGGGCAGCTTCCGTGAGTTCACCGCCATCTACCACGACGAGATCAAGGCGGTTCAGGCCTTCGACGAGCTGGAGTGGAACCCCACGTTCCACAGCGTGCGCGACGGCTTCGGCATCAACTACGGCGTGGCCGGCCTGGGCGCGGAGTTGCTCGCCAACCGCGCGAAGATCGGCCCCACCAAGGACTGCATCACCTGTGAGTACGAGGAGTTCTTCCTGGAGTCGTGGGCCAACGGCGACCCGGCCATGAACGTGGAGAAGGACGCCGCCGGCCGCGCCACGCAGGCGCTCTACCCGGACGACCCCACCAACGTGCACCACAGCTACCTGGGCGACCCGGTGCGCATCCGCAACATCCACGCGGGCCCCGCGGAGACGCACGTCTTCCACCTGCACGCGCACCAGTGGAAGTACTCCCCCAGCGTGGAGACCTCCAACTACCTGGACTCGCAGACCATCGGGCCGGGCTCCACGTTCACCTACGACATCAACTACGGCGGCTCCGGCAACCGCAACTTCACCGTGGGCGACTCCATCCACCACTGCCACCTGTACCCGCACTTCGCGCAGGGCATGTGGGCGCTGTGGCGCGTGCATGACGTCTTCGAGGCCGGCACGTCCGACCGCCTCCTGCCTGACGCGGAGATCAAGAACGGCACGCCCAACCCGGCCGTCATCCCGCTGCCCAACCGCCCGATGCCGCCCATGCCGACCTACGCGGACACGGTCGTCACGGACGGCAGCGGCAACCTCGCGACGCGCCCGGCGTTCCCCGGCTACCCCTTCTATATCGCCGGCATGACGGGCCGCCGCGCGCCGCAGGCGCCGCTGGACCTGGAGTACGACGGCGGCCTGCCCCGCCACATCGTCACGCGCGCCGTGGGCACCGTGGCGTACGGCGTCTCCGGCCGCTTCGACGTGGACCCCAGCGCGCTCAACATCAAGCTGCTGCCCCAGGACGGTACCCGGCTGGAGAAGAACGCCATGGCGTTCCACGCGGGCGAGTTCCCCAACGCCTCCAGCGTCACCACGCTCTACGGCGACACGGCCGCGGGCTACGCGGCCTACACGCCGCAGGGCTCCTCCGGGAAGTTCACCGTCAACGGCCGCAAGCCGGTGGCGGGAGCGCCCTTCGCGGACCCCTGCCCGGCCGGCGCGAGCGTGCGCAACTACCGCGCGACCTACCTGCAGATCGACATGCAGCGCATCAACCGCGCCGGGTGGCATGACCCGCAGGCCCGGCTGATGGTCCTCAACGAGGACGTGCCCGCGACCCAGGACGGCCTGCGTCCGCCGGAGCCCTTCTTCTTCCGGGCCGAGTCCGGCGAGTGCATCAACTTCTACTCGACGAACCTCATCCCCAAGCACCTGGAGCCGGACGCGTTCCAGATCTACACCCCCACGGACGTCATCGGGCAGCACATCCACCTGGTGAAGTTCGACGTGACGGCGGCGGACGGCGCGGGCAACGGGTGGAACTACGAGGACGGCACCCTGTCCTCCGACACCGTGGCTGAACGCATCCACCTGGCCAATGCCGCCGGCGGCGCGTTCGCGGCGGACGGCAACGTCAGCGAGACGGGCACCCGGGTGACGCTCTCGGTCCCCGCCTTGGGTTCGCACCCGCGCGTCAGCCGCGCGCCGCTCACGGCGCAGACCACGGTGCAGCGCTGGTGGGCGGACGACCAGTCCGCGAACCGCACGCTGGAGACCGTGTTCACGCACGACCACTTCGGTCCCTCGTCGCACCAGCAGCACGGCTTCTTCGGCGCGCTCATCGTGGAGCCCAAGGGCTCCAAGTGGCGCGACCCGCGCACCGGCGTGTACTACGGCTCGCGCGTGGCGGACGGCGGCCCCACCAGCTGGCGCGCGGACGTCATCACCGCGGATCCCTCGCAGAGCTTCCGCGAGTTCGCGCTGGGCTTCATGGACTACAACCCGCTGCTGGACGAGTGCGGCCAGCCGGTGAACCCTCCCAACTACAAGGAGGACGCGCTGCCCTGGGCGGTCGGCTTCGAGACCACCCCCATGCCGGAGGCCATCAGCGCCGCGGATCCGGGCGGCATGATGGTCAACTACCGCAACGAGCCCATCCCGCTGCGCATCTCCAAGCGCTCCACGCGCTGCGGCACGCGCAAGCTGCTCAGCACCAAGGAGGGTGAGATGTCCAACGTCTTCCGCTCGGACATCCACGGCGACCCGTACACGCCGCTGATGGCCGGCTACGAGGGCGACCGCATCAAGATCCGCCTGGTCCAGGGCTCGCAGGAGGAGCAGCACAGCTTCAACCTGCACGGGCACAAGTGGCTGCGCGAGGGCGGCGACCCGAACAGCGGCTTCCAGAACGCCCAGGCCATTGGCATCTCCGAACACTTCGAGTTCGAGCTGACCGGCGGCCTGCCCGCCATCGGCGGCACGTACGAGACGGCGGACTACATGTACATGAGCGCGTCCAACGGCGACCTCTGGAACGGCATGTGGGGCCTGATGCGCACCTACCGCCACAAGCAGAAGGGCCTGCGCACGCTGGGCGATGTGGCGATGCTGGCGGTGGACCTCAACCCCCGGCTGGACCTGGCGGTGTCGGCGGGAGGCAAGGAGCAGCTCCAGGCCTATCCCCCGGTGGAGCTGCTGGAGATGCCCGCGCGCTCCGGCCTGCCCCGGCTGAGCGAGTCGGACGAGACCATCCAGGCCTCCTACGAGACCAACGACAAGGGCGAGGACGTGAAGCAGCGCACCGTGACGTTCGCCCTGGAGGCTCGCGAGGCGATGATGAAGATCGACCCGGACCTGGTGCTCCAGTACGAGAGCACCGGCAAGCTGGGCATCAAGCCGGTGAAGATCGACTCGTGTCCGCGCAACGCCCCGGTGCGGCTCTACACGGTGTCGGCCATCGACGCGCGCAACTGGTTGCCCGGCGGGAGGCTGGTCTACAACAGCAAGTACGGCCTCTATGATCCGGACGCGATCATCTTCGCCCGCGACGAGTACCTGTCCGACCTGAAGCTGGGCAAGCGCGCGCCGGAGCCGCTCATCCTCCGCGCGCGGGCCGGTGAGTGCGTGCAGGTGGTGCTCACCAACCGGCTGCCGGCGACGGCGCTGACGAAGAAGGACGTGTGGGCGCACCACTCCGCCATCACGTCCAGCTTCAACGTCAACCAGACGCGGATGTCGAACCACGTGTCGCTGCACCCACAGCTGGTCAACGTGGACGTGAACACGGATGACGGCGCGAACGTGGGCCTCAACGCGCAGCAGACGGTGGCGCCCGGGACGACGCGCACGTACCGCTGGTACGCGGGCGAGTTCAAGAGCTCCCCGTGGACGGCTCCGTTCCCGGTGGGCATGGTGACGCCGACGGAGTTCGGCATCATCAACCTGCGCAACATGGCGGACGTGGTGAACCACGGCATGCACGGCTCCATCGGCGCGCTCGTCGTGGAGCCCGCGGACGCGGACTGGAGCGCGGACACCGGCACGGACGCGCAGGCGCGCGTGCGCTACACCCGCAAGGACGGCAGCAAGCAGACGTTCCGGGAGTTCGTCCTGCTCTACCAGGACGACCTGGGCCTGCACACGGACAACACCCGCTTCCAGGACACCAACACCAGTGGCCTGAACAGCGGCACGGCGCTGCGCAACACCAACGGCATCGACGACTCGCAGGACACCGGACAGAAGGGGTTCAACTACCGCACCGAACCGCTCTGGGCCCGCCTGGGCGTGCCGCCGCAGACGCCCCCTGAGCAGACGAACAACTACGACCTCACGTCCATCCTCAGCACCAGCGTGTACGGAGACCCGGCCACGCCGGTGTTCACCGCCAAGGTGGGAGAGCCGCTGCGCTGGCGCGTGGGGCAGCCGTCGGGCCACTCGCGGCAGCACGCCTTCAGCATCCACGGCGCGGAGTGGTCGCGAAACCCCTGGGCCGCGGGCATGCAGTCGCGGGTGATGGGACCCAACCCCAGCTCGCCCATCGTGTCCACCCAGGGAGGCTCGTCGGTGATGCACCACTGGAACATCGTCCCCGAGTACGGCGCGGGCGGTGCGTACGGCGTCCCGGGTGACTACCTGTACCGAGACATGCCCAGCTTCCTCTGGAGCAGTGGCGGTCTGTGGGGCGTGTTCCGGGTGGAGTAGTCCCGGCGCTCCTGGCAACACCTTGGGCGGCGCGGCGGTGGAAGGTTCCTTTCCCCTCGCGCCGCCCCCTTTCCTTCCCTGGCAGCACCGCTTCGAGCCGCCCCATGCGCAAGCCCTACGTCCTCGCCATCGCCGGCCTGCTGTCCACCGGCCTCATCGCCGCGGGCGGACACTTCCTCTTGCGGCGTGCCCCCGCCGCGCCTGAGTCACCCACCGCGCCGGTCCCCTCGCGCGCCCCACCAGCGCCCATCACCGCGGCCCCCGTGAAGGTGACGCGCGACGGGGTGTCGCTCGCGTTCGGCCTCACGCTGACGCCCCGACCGGTGGAGGCCGAACAGGGCTCGCCGCTCCAGGCCGTCGCGCGCGTCACCCTCGCCGATGCCCGGACGGGAGAGCCGCTGACGGGGCGCCGGCCCCTGGCGTGGATGCGGCTGCGTCCCCCAGGGGAGGCCGCGCCGGACGACGCGGCCTGCCGCACGCAGGTGAAGACCTATCTGGGTGGCCTGTTGTCCGCGCAGGCGGACGTGGACTTCAACGCGTACTGGTTCCTCACGCTCAACCACGACCAGACGGTGTCGGTCATCAACCCGCAGATCGCCTTCGACCGCACCAAGCTGCAACACCTGGTGTCCGTGGGCGGCGCCGCGGCGGACTGGGCGCTGCTGCCGGACCGCTCCGCGCTGTACGTGACGCTGCCCGGGCAGGACACGGTGTCCGTCGTGGACGCGCAGCGCTTCGTGGTGACGCGCCCCCTGCACGTGGGCCGGCAGCCGGGCCGCATCGCGCTGGCCCCGGACGGCCTCACCGCCTGGGTGAGCAACGACGGCGACGGGACGGTGACCATCATCGACACGCCCACGCACTCCGTGCGCGATCCGGTGGATGTGGGGGCGGGACCGCACGCGTTCGGCTTCTCCGACAGCGGGCGCACCGCGTGGGTTTCGGCGCGTGAGGCCCCCGTCCTCACGGCCCTGGACACGGCCTCTGGAGAGGTGTTGGGCCGGGTGGAGGTGGGGACGGGCGTC
This sequence comes from Corallococcus sp. Z5C101001, assembly GCF_007352635.1. Classification (NCBI taxonomy): domain Bacteria; kingdom Pseudomonadati; phylum Myxococcota; class Myxococcia; order Myxococcales; family Myxococcaceae; genus Corallococcus; species Corallococcus sp. Z5C101001. The sequence continues at coordinate 138,880 of NZ_VKLU01000010.1, read as the reverse complement.
ACCGAGCTGGCCTGGAGTGACGTGGCCCGGGCGCTCTTCGTCGCACGGCCTGGAGCACATGAAGTCCTGGTGGTGGACACCACCCGCCGCGAGGTGTCCCTGCGCATTCCGGTGAAGGGCAGCCTGGACGCGCTGCGCTTCGACAACACCGGCCGGTGGGCCTTCCTGGTGCACAAGGACACCGACACCGTGGACATCGTGGACGCGGCCACCAGTCAGGTGGCCCACACGCTCCCCGGCTTCTCCGCGCCGGACTCCGTCGTCTTCACCGACGCGTTCGCCTACGTGCGCAACACCACGGACAGCCGGGTGACGCTGGTGGAGCTGAAGACGCTGGAGGGCACGGGCACGCCCGCGCTGGTGCGCGTCACCATGGGGCAGCGGCCCGCCTCGGAGGCCCGGGTGCTGGGCCGCTCGGATCCCATCGCGCCACTGCCGGAGGGCAACGGCGTCATCGCCGCGGGCAACGCGGACCGCGCGCTGTTCCTCTACCAGGAAGGCATGATGGCCCCGCGCGGCACCCACCTGAACTACGGCCGCGAGCCGCGCGCGGTGAAGGTGTTGGATCGTTCACTGCGCGAGGTGGAGCCCGGCGTCTTCACCGCCCGGGGCAGCGTGCGCGAGAACGGCACCTACGACGTCCAGGTGCTGCTGGACAACCCTCGCGTCGTGGCGTGTCTGGAGTGGAAGGTCGGCGAGGTGCCCGTGGATGCCTCCTTCGCGAGGACGCTGCCGCTGAAGCTCACGCCGGAGTTCGACGCCAAGCGGATGTACGCGCCGGGCCAGACGGCGCCGCTGCGCTTCCGCCTGGAGCCCACGGCCGGCGCGGGCCAGCCCGCGGTCGCCCCGGAAGAGATCCGCGTGTTGATGTTCCGCACGCCCGGCACCTGGCAGGTGCGCACCGAACCCCGCCGCGTGTCCGATGGCGTCTTCGAGGTCGACTTCAGCCCGCCGACCGAAGGCCAGTACAAGTTCGTGGTGGGCGTGGAGGGCCGGGGCGTCGACCTGGGCCGCCTGCCCACGTTCACCCTCGGCGTGTCGCCCCCGCTCGCGGCCGCCCTCACCTCCGAGTCCGCACCATGATGGCTCCCTCCCTGAAGCAGGCGCTGTTCGCCCTGGCGCTGACGTGCGCGCCGTTCGCCCGCGCACAGGAGGACGTCCGCGTTCCCCTGCCCGCTCCGGCCGCGGCGCCGGCCCCGGGCTCGCTGGAGGTGACGGTGCCGGACGTCCCGCTGGTGGATCAGCATGGCCGGCAGGTGAAGCTGTGGACGGACCTGGTGCGCGGACAGACCGTGGCCATCAACTTCATCTTCACGCGCTGCAAGACCATCTGCACGCCGATGACCGCCACGCTCGCGCGCGCACGCAAGGAGCTGGGGGAGAAGTCCAACGCGCGCTTCATCTCCATCACGCTGGACGTGAACAACGACACGCCGGAGCGGCTGGCGAAGTTCGCGGAGCCCTTCCACCCCGGGCCGGACTGGTCCTTCCTTACCGGAGAGCCCGCGAAGGTGAAGGAGGCGCTGGTGGCGCTGGGCGGGTACGTGCCGGACAAGGAGTCGCACCGGCCGCTGGTGCTCATCGGCAACGCGCTCACGAACAAGTGGACCCGCGTGGACGGGCTGGGCAGTCCCTCGCGAATCGTGGAGGCCCTGCGCGAGGCCCAGGCCTCCTCCGCCGCCCCCTCCGAGCTGACGGCCCTGGACGGCACCGCCGCCCAGGACGCCGCGGCCGCGAAGTACTTCACCAACACGGAGCTGGTGGATCAGAACGGCAAGACCCACCGCTTCTACGAGGACCTGGTGCGCGGCCGGACGGTGCTCATCAACTTCGCCTTCACGTCCTGCAAGGGCGCGTGCTCCCCCATCACGCAGCACCTGGCGGAGGTGCAGAAGAAGCTCGCGGGGCGCATGGGCAAGGACCTCCACATGCTCACGCTCTCGGTGGACCCCACGAACGACACGCCGAAGAGCCTGGCGAAGTTCGCCAAGAAGTTCGGTGCCCAGCCAGGGTGGTACTTCCTCACGGGCTCGCGGGAGAACATCACGCTCGTGCTGAAGAAGCTCGGCGGCTACGCGGAGAAGCCTGACGAGCACAACACCACGCTGCTCATTGGCGATGCGGCCACCGGCATGTGGGTCAAGTCGCCGGCCATGGCGATGGCCGATAACATCGTCGCCGCGGTGGAACACCTGAACGATCCGAAGTGAGGGAGCGCGGCATGCGGCGGATGCGCGGTGGTGGGAGGGGGCATGACGGCGTGCTCCGGTGGAGCGCGAGGTTCGCGCTGGTGGCGGCGCTGCTGCTGTCCGCATGCAAGCGCGAAGCACCGCGCCCGGCCGTCACGCCCGCCGGGTTGAAGCAGGGGCGCGGGCTCTTCCAGCAGGGCCAGTCCCCCCACGGCGCGGCGCTCACGGGCTTCCTGGGCCCGGAGCGCGTGGAGCTGGAGGGGGCCGTCGCCGCGTGCGCCCGCTGCCATGGGCCCTCCGGCCGGGGGAGCCGCGAGGGTGGCGTGGAGGTGCCGGACATCACGCCTGGCTCGCTCCACCATGCGCGCGCGCGGGGGTTGGAGGACACCGTGGACCGCTCGCGACCGGCGTACACCCGCGCCACGTTGCTGCGCGCCATCACGGAGGGCACCTCCGCCAGCGGCCGGCCCCTGGGCGTGGCCATGCCGCGCTACGAGCTCGCGGAAGCGGATGCGGACGCGCTGCTCGCGTACCTCCAGGCGCTGGACGTGGCGACGGACCCCGGCCTCTCCTCGACGACGCTCACGGTGGGCGCGGCGCTGCCGTTGAGCGGACGCCTGGGGCCGGTGGGACAGGAGGTCCAGGCGGTGGTGCGCGCGGTGTTCGCGGACGTGAATGCCCGGGGCGGCATCTTCCGGCGCCGACTGGAGCTGGTGGTGGAGGACGACGCGGCGCTGTACGCAACGGCCGCGTCCTCCGAGGGCGCGGACGCGACGGCGCGGCTGCTGGACCGGGACGTCTTCGCGCTGGTGGCCAGCGTCCGGCCCGCGCGGCTCGCGTCCGATACGCGGTTGGAGCGCGAGGGCGTGCCGCTGGTGCTCCCCCTGCCCTTGGACTCCGGACCGCTCCCGGAGGAGGGCCCGGTCTTCTTTCTCTATCCGGAGGCCTCGGCCCTGGCGCGCATCGCCGTGCAGCACCTGGCCGCCACGTCCGAGCCGGAGCTGCGCCGCCAGCCTCTCGCGGTGGTGCACCCAGGGGATGAGGCCGGCCGCGCATGGTGGGAGGCCGTGCGCGCGGAGGCGGGGCGCAGGGAGCTGGCCCCTCCGCTCGACTGGGGCGCGGCGTCAGCGGTGGAGCGGACCGCGGCCACGCCGCCCTTCGCGGTGCTGTACACGGGCACCCCGGAGGGCCTGAGCGCGCTGCTGAAATCCCTGGAGGCGCGTTCGCTCCGCGTCCCGGTGTTCGCGCCCGCGACGCTCGCGGATCCACGGCTGCCGGGGCTCATGGACGGGCGCCTCACCTTCCTGTCCCCCGTCGGGTTGGGCGCGCGCGCGCCCGACATGGAGGTGCTCACGGCGTTCATGGATCGCCATGGCCTGAAGCCGGCGCATCCCGCGTTCCAGCTGGGTGCCTACGCGGCGGCGCGGGTGTTCGTGGAGGCCGTGACCCGCGCGGGCGCGGACCTCACACGCGCGGGCCTTCAGCTGCAACTGGAGGCCCTGCGGGACTTCGACACGGGGGTGTCGCCACCCGTCAGCTTCGGCGCGAACCGCCGGGTGGGCGTGCAAGGCGCCCAGCTCGCGAAGATGGACGCGGCGACGGGTCGGCTCGTGGCCGCGTCGGATTGGATTCCGCTGTCGCCCTGAGCGTCACGTGCCGGCTCGCGGCGCGGTGGGGAGCTCCAGCACCATCTCGGTGCCACGCCTCACCTCGGGTGCCACGTAGGCCCGGCCGCCGTGGCGCCGCGCGACCTCCTGGACGATGGCGAGGCCCAGCCCCACGCCGGGCATGGCCTCCGCGCTCGCCACGCGATGGAACGGCTCGAAGACCGCGACATGATCCGACGGGGGAATGCCCGGGCCTGCGTCCGCGACGCTCACCCGGTGGAGCGCACCATCCAGGGTCAGCCGGACGTGGATCTCCCCACCCCGGGGTGAGAACTTGAGCGCGTTGCCCAGCAGGTTGTCCACCGCCTGCCGCAGGCTGCCCGCGTCGAACCACGCCTCCGCGCGGTCCGGGGCCTCCAGGTGCACGAGCAGGCCGCGACGCTCGGCCTCCGCGCGGGAGCCTTCCACCGCCTGCGTCAGCAGCGCGCACAGGTCGCCCTTCTTCCGGTCCCACGAGCCGCGCCCCGCGGTGGCCATGTCCAGCAGCGTGTCCGCGAGCAGCGCCAGCCGGTCCACCTCCGACCTCGCGTCCTGGAGCGCGTCTCGCAGCTCCTCCGGACTCCGTTCGCGCCGCAGCCCCAGGTCCATGCTGGTGCGCATGAGCGCCAGCGGCGTGCGCAGCTCATGGGCGGCGTTCGCGATCAGCCGCTCCTGAGCTTCGCGCGCGCCCCGCACCCGGGCGGTGGCCTCCGCGAGCGCCGCGCTCAACTGGCCAATCTCATCCTGCCCCGCGTCGGCCTCCGTGGGCGGAGTGAGGTTCCCTTCGCGAAGCCGCTCCAGGTTCAGCCGGATGGCCGCCAGCCGCCGCGACAGCCGCCGCGCCTGGAGCGTCTGCACGCCCAGCAGCAACAGCCCCGTCACCGCGGCCAGCGAGAACGCCAGACGGAAATACGAGTCCACCGAGCGATCCACCTGCCCCAGCGACGCCAGCAACCGCAGCCCGTACCACTCGCCCTGCGGCGAGGACACGTTGACCATCACCTCGCGCCAGCGGCTCCCGTCCCGTGCCACCCGCGTGGAGAGGACGGGAGGCCCCTCGTGGGTGCCCGGCACACGGCGCGGCTCCTCGGGAGCGCCCTCGGCGATGGGTGGATAGCGCATCACCAGCCTGCCATCCGACTGATACAGGTAGCCCTGGGGCGCGAAGGGACGCACCTGCTCCACCAGCGGTGAGACGGCCATGTGCAGGTGCACCTTCTGCCCCGGCCCGTCGAAGAGGCTCACGCTCTCCACCGCCGCCTGGGCCAGCAGGGCCCGGTCCAGCGAGCTCTCCAGGTCCGCGCGGAACAGCTGCCCCGCCACGAGCAGCGCCCCCAACGTTGCCAGCGAGGGCAGGAGCGCCCCGAGCAGCCACAGGCGTCGGGTCAGCCTCACGCGACGGGCCGCCCGGAGGACTCCACCACGAGCTTGTAGCCCACGCCGCGCACGGAGCGGATGGCCACGTGCGCGGCATCCAGGCGCTCCAACTTCGCGCGCAGGTAGCCCACGTACACGTCGAGCACGTTGGCGCTGCCGTCGAAGTCCGGCCCCCACGTCTGCTCCATCAGCCGCGCGCGCACCTGCGGTTCACCAGGATGGCGCACGAGCGCGCTGAAGAGCGCGAACTCCCGCGCGGTGAGCGACTCCTCGCGAGCCCCCATGCGCAGCAGCCGGCGGCCGGGCTCCAACACCAGCTCCCCCATGCGCACCACGCCTTCCTTCGCCTCGCCCCGGCGCCGCAGCACCTCCAGCCGCGCCAGCAGCTCCTCGAAGTCGAAGGGCTTCACCAGGTAGTCATCCGCGCCCGAGCGCAGCCCCAGCACCTTGTCCGCCGTGGTGCCTCGCGCCGTCAGCATCAGCACCGGAGTGCGGACGCCCGCCTCTCGCCAGCCCTTGAGCAACGTCATGCCGTCGGTGTCCGGAAGCGACCAGTCCAGGACGATGACGTCGTAGTCTTCCGGGTGGCCCAATGCGAGCGCTTCGCTCCCTCGCGAGCAGACGTCCAGGGAGTGCCCCTCCTCCTCCAGGCCCCGGCGGAGAAGGAGCACCATCTTCGCTTCGTCTTCGACGAGCAGGAGTCTCATCCGCCGTACCGCCTCCTCGAACCGTGCCATTCGAACCCGCGGTGTTACGGATTGTTTCATGACCCCTGGAGTGGGGCCAGCATCCGCACGCCGAGCCGCGGCCCCCCTTGGCGAAGGGGGCCTGGTTCCTCGACGACCTGAAGGGCGCCCACGAGCGACCGCGCCTGCGCACAGCGAGGCCGACCCTCCCCCCGCGTGAGTGACACTTCGCGGACTCGGGGCTGTCGTCCCTGGGGCGGAGGCCGCGGACCTGCGGCAAGCTGGGCCCTGGATGGGGGATGGATGACGGGTGCCCTGCCCTGCGTTCATCCCTGGGACCGGGAGGCATTCGTGTCGGACGACGTGGTGCAGGCGCTTTCCAGGGTGTTGCCGGCGGAGTCCCTTGTCACCGACCCGGACGTGCTCGCGGCGCACCGGAACGATCAGGCGGAGTGGGCCCCCTCCGGCATGCCTCGCGTGCTCGTGCGGCCCGCCTCCACGGCGGAGGTGCAGGCCGTGCTTCGCGTCGCCACGGCCCTGCGGGTGCCGGTGGTGGCCCGGGGCGCGGGCTCGGGCCTGTCCGGGGGCGCGAACGCCAGCGAGGGGTGCATCGTCCTGTCGCTCCTGCGGATGAACCGCATCCTGGAGGTGGACCGGCGTGCCCTTCTGGCGGTGGTCCAGCCCGGGGCGCTCAATGGCGCGGTGAAGGCCGCCGCGGCGGAAGCGGGCCTCTGGTACGCGCCGGATCCGGCGAGCTGGGAGTTCTCGTCCATTGGCGGCAACCTCGCGACCAACGCGGGGGGCCTGTGCTGCGTGAAGTACGGCGTGACGGGCGACGCGGTGATGGGCTTGGAGGCGGTGCTCGCGGACGGCTCCGTCGTGCGCACGGGTGGGCGCACGGTGAAGAACGTCGCGGGCTATGACCTCACGCGGCTCTTCGTCGGCTCCGAGGGCACGCTGGGCATCCTCACGGAGGCCACGCTGCGGCTGCGCCCCCGGCCCCCGAAGGCGACGACGCTCGTGGCCGCGTTCCCCACGCTCGTGGCCGCGGGCACGGCCGTCTGCGACATCATGGAGCGGACGCGCCCCTCCCTGCTGGAGTTGATGGACCGGACCACCGTGCGCGCCGTCGAGTCCTGGAAGCCCATGGGGCTGGATGTGGACGCCGCGGCCCTGTTGCTGGCGCGCTCCGACGCGGGCGGCGCGCAGGGCGAGGAGGAGCTGGGGACGATGGTGGCCGCCTGCGAGCGGGCCGGAGCGACCTTCGTGATGAACACCGCGGACGAGGCGGAGGGCGAGCTGCTCATGGGCGCGCGCCGGTTCGCCTTCCCCGCGCTGGAGCAGCGCGGGGCGACGCTGCTGGACGACGTGGGCGTTCCCGTCTCACGCATCCCGGAGTTGCTGGAGGCGGTCGAGCGCATCGCGGAGCGGCACGCGGTGGTCATTGGAACGTTCGGCCACGCGGGCGATGGGAACATGCACCCCACCGTCGTCTTCGACCGGAAGGACCCCGAGGCGCTGGCGCGGGCGAAGGCCGCGTTCGACGACATCCTGCGCGCGGCGCTGGACCTGGGGGGCACCATCACGGGTGAGCATGGCGTGGGGTCGCTCAAGCGCGCGTTCCTGGGTTCCCAGTTGGGCCCGGAGACGCTGCGCCTCCACCAGGCGATCAAGGGCGCGCTCGACCCGCTGGGCATCCTCAACCCCGGGAAGCTGTTGTGATTCCAGGTGGATAGCGGCGGAGGCCGGGAAAATAAATCCGGTGTCGATCCCGTGCGCGCACGTTCGTCGTGAGGGTGAAGGCGACGTTCGCCTCATCCCCTTTCGAAGGAGACACACCATGGGCACGAAGATCTTCGTCAACCTCCCCGTCGAGTCGCTGGATCGCGCGGTCGGGTTCTTCACGAAGCTGGGCTACAGGTTCAACGCCCAGTTCACCAACGACAACGCGACGTGCATGGTCATCACCGAGGACATCTACGCGATGTTGCTGGTGAAGCCCTTCTTCAAGAGCTTCATCAAGAAGGAGATCGCGGACGCGAAGAAGTCCACCGAGGTCATCATCGCCCTGACGGCGGAGAGCCGGGCCGCGGTGGACGCGCTGCTGGAGAAGGCGCTGGCGGCGGGCGCGAAGGAGAGCAAGGAGAAGATGGACCAGGGCTTCATGTACCAGCGCAGCTTCGAGGACCTGGACGGGCACCAGTGGGAGAGCTTCTGGATGGATCCGGCCGCCATCCAGCCGCAGCAGTAGGCCCGAGCCCCGCGTCAGAGCGGGCGCTTCATGCCTTCATGGCTCGCCTCGAAGCCCAGCCGCTTGTAGAAGCGATGGGCATCGAGGCGGCGCTTGTCGGTGGTGAGCTGCATCACGCCGCAGCCCCGCGCCCGGGCGCGCTCCATCGCATCCAGCATCAACGCCTCGCCGATGCGCTGTCCCCGCAGGTCCGAGCGCACGCGCACGGCCTCCACCAGCGCGCGACGCATCCCGCCCTGGCTCAGGCCCGGGATGTACGTGAGCTGCAAGGTGGCGAGGATCTCTCCATCCCGCTCGCCCACGATGAGCTCGTTGTTCGGGTCGGCGGAGATCTCATCGAACGCGGCGCGCACGGCGGGGACCGGCAGCTCGGTGTAGCCCGTGCGCGTTCGCGCGATGGCGTCATCCGCGAGCAGCTTGAGGATCGCGGGCAGGTCCGCGACGGTGGCGTAACGGAAGGTGACGGGGGACATGGCGGTGAGTCTACTCCTCCGAGAAGAAGTCGGAGTCCACGCGCTTGAGTTCGTAGGAGCCCACCGCGTTCACGCCGATGCCGAAATCGAACATCAACCCCGAGAGCCGCGCGCCGTCGATGAGGACGATCTTCTTGTCGATGCGCGCCACGTACTCCCGCGCCTCCTTGGAGAAGTTGGAGGTCGTGATGAAGACGCCCTTGCGCGCGCGTTCCCCTTCGAGCGACCCCGCGAAGCCCTGCACGTCGGGACGGCCCACGGTGTTCTGCCAGCGCTTGGCCTGGATGTAGATGACATCGAGGCCCAGGGGGTCCTCCTTGATCATCCCGTCCACGCCGCCATCGTGGCTGCCGCCCAGCGCCTTGCCCGCGTCCTCGAGGGAGCCGCCGTACCCCATCTTCACGAGCAGTTCGACCACGAGCCGTTCGAAGAAGCGGGGACTGGATTGCAGCGTCGCGGCCAACAGCTCCGCCTCGGTCTTCTTGCGCAGGTCCTTGTAGGCACGCTCCAGCGCCTCCTCGGGGGTGATCGCCGCGGAGTCGACAGGCACGTCCAGGGCGGTCCGGGGTGCGTCGGCCACGTCCCCCTCGGTGCCGCGTGTGACGAAGTCCTTGAACCCGTCGAAGCGCAGCAACGCCTCCGTGTCGAGGGCCGCGGGCTTCTGGTCGAGCACGTTCTTGCCGCGTTCGGTGATCTGGAACACGCCACGGCGGACCGAACGGAGCAGGCCCGCCTTGTCCATGTATGTCTTGGCCCAACCGAGCCGGTTGTCGAAGACGGCCTGCTTGCCGCTGGGGAGCAGCTCCGTGCGTTCCGCCTCGGAGAGGCGCAGGGCGAGGGCAACCTCCTCGCGCACCTCGCGCACGAGGTGCTCCTGTCCATCCGCGAGCCGCTCCAGGAGCGGGAGCATCAGGGACTGGTAGTCGGGGACGGGCATGACGCCCATTCTAGGCGACTGTCCGCCATGGACCCCGGCCAGGTCGCCGGGCCGGCACGGCGGACGGTCCCGCCGCGGCTCCCCGTGGGGCTGTCAGCGAGGGGGCCCAGCCCCGTCCGAAGTTCTTGCGGTCACGGCTCCGTCCCGGTATACGGGCCGGGCTTCACGGCCAGGTAGCTCACCTGGTTAGAGCGGCGGTCTCATAATCCGCAGGTAGTCAGTTCAAGTCTGACCCTGGCCATCAAGCAGCCCCGGAGTCACTTTCCCAAGTGATTCCGGGGCTTTTTTCGTTTCGCGGGGCCGCCTCCCCCTTTTGGGGCATTGGCGGGTGCCTCGCGTCGCGGTCCCATCCTCCCCGTCCGGGCGCGCATCGCCACCGCTCCGGGGGGAGTCCGCACGATGCTGGAGGATGGAATCGAACAGAAGGCCCGGGACGCCGCGGTGCGCTGGGCGCGCTGGCGGCTGGGGCCCGCTGGCTTCGCGGACCTGCTCACCCGGGTGGATACCTCGGTGCTCCGCTATGGGCGCCTCGTCACCCGCTACGCCATCCGCACCGGGACCTGGGCGGAGGAGCCCTTCTCGGGCGGCGCGAACACGAGCCGGCAGGCTCACGCCGGGGCTCCGCCCCAGCTCGAATCCCTGGACCTGTGGAGCGCGTCCCCGGAGGCGCTGGCGGAGCAGTCGTCGCACCTCGCGGAATGTCGTGGCTGCCAGGGCGCGGGACAGGTGACCTGCCCCACCTGCGGCGGGTCCCTTCGCGCGAGCTGCTCCGGCTGCGGCGGTTCGGGGCGGCGGATGAGCCGGGCTCGCAAGAGCTACCGGATGGTCAACTGCTCCGACTGCCGGGGCAATGGCACCAAGAAGTGCGTTCGTTGCTCCAAGGGGCTCGTGGGTTGCCGCCCCTGCCGGGGTTCGGGAACCCTTCGCCGGTGGTTGAAGGTCACGACCGTCCAGCGCACCCAGGTCCGCGCGTGGCCGGATGCGAAGGCCCTCTCCGCGCACAAAGGCCTGCTCGAGGATTCGAACCGGGCCCTCCAATGGCAGGACGCGCGAACCCTGGCCTCCGTCGAGCACCCGGGCCCCCTGCCCGACTCCATGCCTGGCGAGGAGGCCCGTTCGGCGGGGTTCCCCATCGCCCGGTCATCGCTGGAGCCGGAGCTTGAACCACTGCGCGGGCGCATCCTCTCCCAGACCTTGGATGTCTTCGAGGCCCCTTCCGCCACTGTCTGTTTTGAGTTCGCGGGCAGGACGGGCTTCATCCACATGCTGGGGCGGAAGCTCCAGCCCACCGCGGCCCGCGACACAGCGCCCTTCCACCGGCGCTTCTGGGCCCTGCTGGGCATGGCCATCGCCGGCTTCTTCGCGATGCCCTTCCTGGGCGCCGCGTTCACGGAGCGCCACGCCTTCTACCAGGAGCCCTCCCGGAGCGCCCTCGCGATGCTCGCGATCCTGGGGCTCTGGCCCGGCACCTGGTGGTGGACCGCGACGTGGCTGCGCCGACGCCGCGTCGGCGGCGCGAAGTCCCCGGCCCGATGGCACGACTGGATCGGCAGCGGCCTGACGGGGAGCTGCGCGCTCGTGCTCGCGGGTTGCTTCCTGTTCATCCGTCCTTCGGTGTCGGAGCTGGCCCGACTGACGGCCGCGGGAAAACTCCGCGAGGCGGAGCCGCACGCGGACCTGCTGGAGTCCAGCGGTGAGGCCAGTCCGGCCTTTGTCGAGGCTCGGAACGCGTTCGTGCTGGCACGACTCCAGGGCATGGAGAACCGCGCCGCCATCGCGTTGATCCAGCGCTACGCGGACGCCCATCACGGAACCGAATCCCTGGAGGCCGAACGCCAGAGACTGCGCGAGGCCTGGACGCTCTCCGCGTTGGCGCGAGGCGAGGAGGGGCCGGTGGAAGCGGAGCTGCACGCCCTTTCGGAGGAGCGGGCCCCAGCCGCGCTCGTGGACCGTCTTCGCGCGAAGCTCGAGGACATCCGCATCGCGAAGGGCAAGGCGGCGCTGGAGAAGGGCGAGGTGGCGCAGGCCCTCCAATTCCTGACGCGCATCCAGGCTCCCGCGCTCGCCTCCGAACGGCCCGAACCCCTCCTCGCCCGGGCGTATCTGCTTCAGGAAGGGAGCTGTCCTGCCCGCGATCTTCGCTGCCGGGCCACCGCGCTCCAGCATGCCGTGGCCATCGACCCGGGCGAGCAGGCCCGGACGGCCCTCGCGTCCTTCCGCACGGCGGAGCTCTCCCGGCTGTCCCGGGCCGCGAAGGTGTCGGCGGGGATTGGCCCCGCGCTGCGGGAGCTTCAGGGCGCGAACCAGGATGCCAGCCTGCTGCTCTCCGTCCTCGAAAACGACGCGGAGCTGAGCGCCGCGCGAGCCCTCCTGCTGGACCGGCGGCAGGAGCTGCTGCGCGACCGCTTCCCGCTCAACGAGCCCGTGGAGGTCGCCCAGGCGCTGCTCGGTCCTTCCGGATGGGTGTCGCAGCGCCCGGACCTGCTTCGTGTCATGGACCCTCCCTCCGGCGCGATCGCGTACCTGTTCATCGGGCAGGGCATGACGCGAGGGCTCTACGTCACCTCCCCGGAGCATGGGAGTCAGGGGCTGTCGACGGCGGCCCTGCAACAGGCGGTGAAGCGCTTCACCGGACAGGAGTTCTCCGCGAAGGACCTCGTGCGCGTGGGCAAGGGCGTGGCCCATGTCCCTGCGCGCGTGGGCCGCCACCCGGCCTTGTTGGGCTGGCACGACACGACGCTGGTCGAAGCACAGATTGGACGGGTGGAACCATGAGGCTCGACAAGAAGACATGGCTCGGAATGACTGTCATCACCGGGCTGGTCTGCTCCCACTTCGCCTGGGCGCATCCGGGACGGACCAACAGCTCCGGCTGTCACAATGAAAGACGCACGGGCGGATATCATTGCCATGGCGGTGGTGGTTGGAGCGCACCCGCGGCCGCGGCCGCGCCCGCGCCCACGCGGATCCAGGTCATCGCCATCCCGCGCGCTCGGGTGTGGATCAACGGCACGTTCGTCGGCATGTCCCCGACGCCCGTGGTCCGGGTCGAGGGCACGAAGAAGGTCCAGGTGCTGCTGGAGCACGCCGCGCTGGGCCGCCACGAGACGACCACGACCCTGGATGCGGGGGAGACGACCCTCCTGACGGTGAGGTGGTAGGCGGGCCGCCGCCAGTCCGGCCACACAGGGGAGAACGTCCACGTCCGAAAACGGCCAGACATCCGGGCCCCGCCGTGGGACGTTTCTCCCATGAACGGCCTGGACCCCGCCGCTTGCTACCGTGCGCTGACCACGCGGGACGCCCGCTTCGACGGGCGCTTCTTCACCGCCGTGAAGACGACGCGCATCTACTGCCGCCCCATCTGCCCGGCCCGCCCCCCGCGCTTCGAGAACTGCACGTTCTTCCCCACCGCCGCCGCCGCGCAGGAGGCCGGCTTCCGCCCGTGCCTCCGGTGCCGGCCGGAGACCTCGCCCACCCTGGCCCCGTGGCGCGGCACCTCCGCCACCGTCTCCCGCGCCATGGCCCTCATCGCGGACGGGCTGCTCGATGCCGATGACGCGAGCGTGGAAGTGCTCGCCGCCCGGCTCGGCGTCGGCGGTCGTCAATTGCGGCGGCTCTTCCAGCAACACCTGGGCGCCTCGCCCCTCGCCGTGGCCCAGACACGCCGCGTCCTCTTCGCCCGCCAGCTCATCCACGAGTCCTCCCTGTCCATGGGAGAGGTCGCCCTCGCGTCTGGCTTCGGGAGCGTCCGGCGCTTCAACGCCGTCTTCCAATCCCTCTACGGCCGCCCACCCGGCGCCCTCCGCCGCACCCGCGCCGCTCCCGCGACCTCCTCCGTCCCCACGGTGACGCTCCTCATCCCCTACCGGCCGCCCTATGACTGGGAGGCCTTGATGGCCCACCTGGGCGCCCGCTCGCTCACCGGCATGGAGCACGTCGAATCCGGGCGCTACCTGCGCGCCTTCTCCAATGCCTGGGGCCGGGGTGCCGTGGAGGTCTCCCCCGCTCCGGGGCTCGACGCACTGAGCGCCACCCTGCGCGTCAGCGACGTGAGGATGCTGCCCTCCGTCGTCGCTCAGGTCCGGCGCGTCTTCGACGTGGGCGCGGATGTGGAGGCCATCCATTCGCACCTGTCGACGGATGCCCTGCTCGCTCCCCTCGTGACCGCCCGCCCAGGGCTTCGCGCGCCCGGGGGCTGGGATGGCTTCGAGCTCGCGGTCCGCGCCATCCTGGGTCAGCAGGTGACCGTCTCCGCCGCCCGGGGACTGGGGCAGCGGCTCCTCGCCGCCCACGGCGAACCCCTGGGCCTGGAGCTCACCGGCGATGCTCGGCTCCAGCGCGCGTTCCCCAGGCCGCAGGCGCTCGCCACGGCGGACCTCACCGGACTGGGCATGCCAGCCGCCCGGGCCCGCACGCTCTCCCACCTCGCCGCGGCGGCCGCGGCGGATCCCGCCCTCTTCCAACCCGGCCCCTCGCTCGCGGACACCGTCGCGCGCTTCACGCGCCTGCCTGGAATCGGCGAATGGACCGCCCAGTACATCGCCCTTCGCGCCGTCCGGGAGACGGATGCCTTCCCGGCCTCCGACGTCGCCCTGCTGCGCGCCGCGACGGAGGCCGACGGCCCACGCCCCACGCCGGAAGCCCTCCTCCATCGCGCAGAAGCATGGAGCCCGTGGCGAGCCTACGCCGCCCAGCACCTCTGGACCGCGGATGCGACCCGTGCGCGGACGACGGCCGCGCCCCTCGCCAACGCCAGCCAGCGAAAGCGGTCCCCTGCCACTCCCGCGCCGGCCTCGGACTCCACCCGGCCCGTCGCGCCCGCCCCCGCCAAACGAGACGCCCATGCCCGCACGCCTGCGCTTCTTCATTGATTCCACCCCAACACCCGCCGGCGTGGCGCTCCTCGTCTGCGATGAGGAAGGCCGCCTGCGCGCGCTGGACTGGGAGGGCTACGAGGCCCGCATGCAGCGGCTCCTGCGCCTGCACTACGGCGAGAACGGCTGCGTCCTCGAGACCGCGCGAGACCCTGCCGGCCGCACCTCCGCGCTCCAGGCCTATCTGCGCGGGGAGCTGTCCGCCATCGAGGCCCTTCCCGTGGAGACCGCGGGCACGCCGTTCCAGCGCGAGGTCTGGCGCGCCCTCCGGGACATCCCCGCTGGCACCACCACCACCTACGCCCAGCTCGCGGAGCGCATCGGCCGTCCCAAGGCCGTGCGCGCCGTGGGCGCGGCCAATGGCGCCAACCCCGTGAGCATCGTCGTCCCGTGTCACCGCGTCGTCGGTGCCAATGCCTCACTCACCGGCTATGCCGGTGGGCTGGAACGCAAGCGCTGGCTGCTCGAGCATGAGCGGACCCACGCTTGAATCCCTCTCACCCCTTCCGGAGTCTCCTCGCATGACGACCCGTCCCGAAGCCGCCAGCACCTTCCGCGCGCTGCACCAGGGCCCCGACCTGCTCCTGCTTCCGAACGCCTGGGATGCGGGCAGTGCCCGCCTCTTTGAAAGCCTGGGCGCCCGCGCCATCGCCACCACCAGCGCCGGCGTCGCCTGGGCCCTGGGCCACCCCGATGGGAACGCGCTGCCCGTGGAGGCATTGGTCGCGACGGTGCGCGCCATCGCCAGCGTCATCCGCATCCCCCTCACCGTGGACGCGGAGGGCGGCTACTCCGACGACCCGGCCACCGTCGGAGAGAACGTGGCCCGCCTCCTGGCGGAGGGGGCCGTGGGCTGCAACCTGGAGGATGGCAACGGCTCTCCTGAACAGCTCGCGGCGAAGATTGAACGCGTGAAGCAGGCCGGCGCGCGCCTGGGCGTCGACGTCTTCGTCAACGCACGCACGGACGTCTACCTGCGCAAGCTCGTGCCCCCCGAGCGCCGCGTGGAAGAGACCCTGGCCCGCGCCGCCCGCTATCAGCAGGCCGGCGCGGACAGCCTCTTCGTCCCCGGCGCCACGAGCGCGGCCGACCTCCAGGCCATCACCCGGGGAACGCCGCTGCCGGTGAATGTCCTCGCGCATCCGGACCTGCCCAGCGCGCCGGAGCTTCAACGGCTGGGAGTTCGGCGGCTCAGCGCGGGCTCGGCCATCGCGGAATCGCTCTGGGGGCGAGCCGAGGCGCTCGCCGCCACCTTCCTGCGCGAGGGCCACTCCGCGCCCCTCTTCGAAGCCGCCGCCAGCTATCCATCCCTCAACGGGCTGATGACCCGGCGTTGAGCCGCGACGCCGGAGGCACCGTGTCCCACGACGACCGTCAGCGCTGGAATGAGCGCTACCAGCAGCAGGCACCCGCGCCGCGCGAGCCCTCCGCGTTCCTCCGCTCGCTCGAGGACCGGCTGCCGCGCACGGGCCGGGCGCTCGACCTGGCCGGAGGCCCGGGGCATGACGCGTGCTGGCTCGCGAAGCGCGGGCTGGACGTGACCCTGGCGGAGCTCTCCGACGTGGCGCTGACCCAGGCGGAGGGGCTCGCGCGCGAGGCGGGAGTGGCCCTCGCGCTCCTGCGCCTGGACCTGGAGGTGGAGCCGCTGCCTCCCGGTCCGTTCGACCTCGTCGTGTGCCTGAACTACCTCTGGCGGCCCCTGTTCGCCTCGCTGCCCCAGGTGCTCGCGCCGGGCGGGCTGTTCGTCTTCGCCCAGCCCACCCGGAGCAACCTGCGGAAGCACCCGCATCCGTCCGCCCGCTTCCTCCTGGAGGACGGCGAGCTGCCCACGCTGCTCCAGGGCCTCCAATCCCTCTCCATCACCGAGGACTGGGCGGAGGACTCCGGACGACACGAGGCGCGGGTGCTCGCCTGTCGCCCCAGCAAAGACAGACATGGCGGCGCGCGGCCGTAGCGCCGCCCCCTGTCAGCTCCGGCGGCGGTACTGGATCTCGATGGCCTTCTGCGCATCCTCCCCGGGCTGGATGTTGAAGTGCGTGATGAGCAGGGAGTCGGGACCGCGCACCTCGATGTCCGTGCGCCAGCCCCAGCGGGGCGACTGCTCCCCCGTGAAGTAGCTGCCGAGCACGGAGAACCGGTCGCTCACCCCGGGAGTACCCACCGAGTTCAAGATGTCGGTGCCCACGTGAAAGGTGTCGACCCACACCATGGTGAAGTGCCCACCGTCCAGGTGGTAGCCCAGCGTCGCCATCCCAGACAGCGGCTTGCCGCCCATCGCCGACGTGTACTCGTGCACCACGAAGCGGCCGTCGAGCACGCCGCGGATGGTGCCTGTGATGGGCGACTCATCGGCCACCGTGTCGGGCTCGAACCACGTGCGCGCGACGCCCTCCCACGCACCGACCAACTGGGAGAGGAAGTGATGAGGGCCACCGGCGGACTGGGATTGCTGGAGACGTTCCTGGCTCATGGGCGCGGAGTCTCCTGAATTCCGCCGCCGCGGGTCCACCCCCGTGATTTCCCCCGGCGACGGCAGGGCCCGTTCATTAGATTGACGCCCCGCTTCCGGACCACCCCGGAGGCCGCCTGCCTCGATTCCTTCCAGGAGCCCGCCGTGCCCACCACCCCCGCCTATGCCGCTCCCAGCGCCCGCGCCGCGCTCGGTCCCTTCACCGTGGAGCGCCGCGAGCCGCGCCCCCACGACGTGCTCATCGACATCCTCTACTGCGGCGTGTGCCACTCCGACATCCACCAGGCCCGCGACGAGTGGGGCGGCGCCACCTTCCCCATGGTGCCGGGCCACGAAATCGTCGGGAAGGTGTCCAGGGTGGGCAGCGCCGTCACCACCTTCAAGGCGGGCGACACCGTGGGCGTGGGCTGCTTCGTGGACTCCTGCCGCGAGTGTCCTCAGTGCCTGCAAGGCGAGGAGCAGTACTGCGACCAGGGCATGGTGGACACCTACAACAGCCACGACCGCGACGGTCAGCCCACCTACGGCGGCTACTCCACCCGCATCACCGTGGACTCGAAGTACGTGCTGCGCATCCCGGAGGGAATCCCCCTGGAGCGCGCCGCGCCGCTGCTCTGCGCGGGCATCACCACGTACTCACCCCTGCGGCGCTTCGGCCTCAAGGCGGGAGACGCGCTGGCCGTCGTGGGCCTGGGCGGCCTGGGCCACATGGCCGTGAAGCTGGGCAAGGCGATGGGCGCGGAGGTGACGGTGCTGAGCACCTCGCCGTCCAAGCGCGAGGGCGCCCTGGCGCTGGGCGCGACGCACTTCGCCGCCACGTCGGACAAGGCGACGTTCAAGACCCTGGCGAACAAGTTCGACTTCGTGCTCGACACCGTCTCCGCGCCGCACGACTACAACGCCTACCTGCGCCTGCTGAAGACGGACGGCACGATGATCCTCGTCGGCGCCCCGGAGGCCCCCACCCCCGTGGCGGCGTTCTCGCTCATCGGCCGGCGGCGCAGGCTGGTCGGCTCGCTCATTGGCGGCATCCGCGAGACGCAGGAGATGCTCGACTTCTGCGCGAAGCATCAGGTCGCGTCCGACGTGGAGGTCATCCCCATCCAACACATCAACGACGCCTACGAGCGCATGATCAAGGGCGACGTGCGCTACCGCTTCGTCGTGGACACGGCGAGCCTGAACGCGAAGTAGCGAAGCCCGCGCGAAGCCCCGGCACCGCCTGCGCGCGCCGGGGCCTTCGCGTGCGCTCAGCCGCGCCAGGCCGTCCAGAGCGACGCGACGCCGAAGAGGAAGAAGAGCGCGGCGGTCCCCCAGCGCATGTACTTCATGTTCACCTTCCCCGACAGCCGGTCGCCCAGGAAGACGGCCAGGCCGTCCGACACCATCATTCCCGCGGTGGTGCCCAGCGTCACCAGCACGGGGGCCTGATAGCGCGCGGCGACGGCCATGGTGGCCAGCTGCGTCTTGTCCCCCATCTCCGCGACGAAGAAGAGCGCCACCGTGGTGAGGAAGGGGCCGAAGCGCGGAGGCTTGTCGGCGTCCTCGTCCAGCGTGTCGGGCTTGAGCGTCCACAGGCCGAAGCCCAGGAACAGCGCGCCCAAAATCAGCGCCATCACCCGCGCGGGGACGTGGGTGGACACCCACGTGCCCACCGAGGACGCCAGCGCGTGATTGGCCACCGTGGCCACGAAGATGCCGCCCAGCACGACCCACGGCTTGCGGAACTTCGACGCCAGCGAGAACGCCAGCAGCTGCGTCTTGTCACCCATCTCGCTGGCGGCGACGAGGACGAATGAACCGGCGATTGCTTCCCACGACATGAAGGCACCCCTTCCCAGTTCCTGGCGCGGGGGGTCGTGAGGAAGCGCTTCAGGGAGGAGCGCGCACGACGGACCTCGGCCAGGGAGCGTTGAATCCCTGTCCGAAGGTCTCGTTCGCCTCGCACTCCAGCGAGGTGGGGGCCCGGGCTGTCACCAGCCAGTGTGTCGAGCGCCCCTCCGCCCCTGGTCCCGGGCGGGAACTACTCCCCTTACGTGAGGAGGCCAGTAGCAGTGCCCCTGGTGTGAGTCAACCGGCCACGCCGGGTGTCCCTTTTTTTGACGACACGAGAGCCTGCCCCCCTAATGCCCGGGTCAGGTCGGTAGCGGCCTGTAGCAGCAGATTTCCTGGAGGAAGCCCCGATGCAGGATGGAAGCGCCAGCCCACTGAGCCCCGACGCTCCGTCGTCCCCCTCCGTGGTGGAACCCGGTGAGGTCCGCAGCCCCGAGGCCGACATCGTCTCCACCCACGTCCTCGTCCCCGAGGAGCAGGTGCACAAGCTGCGCGAGCTGGCGCGGCGCACCCGCATCCATCAGAGCGAGTACCTGCGCGAGGCCGTGGAGGACCTGCTGTCCAAGTACGGCCGCATGCCCGCCAAGACGGAAGGCGAGTCGTGAGCGGCCCCCTGCCCCGCCTCCGTGTCCGCTCCCTGCGGGAGCGGCTGCGGCGCTGGTTGGAGCAGGAGCTGTAGACCCCCGCACGCGGGCTCCAGGGCCTCCCTGGAGCCGCCCGGGTGGAACACGCTAGGGTCGGCGCATCCTCTTCCAGGAGCCCGGCCATGAAGCGTCCCTCCCCGCTGCCCCTGGTCCTCGCGCTCGCCGCCACCGGCTGCGCGGCCCCCGGCTTCGACAAGCTCTACCCCGGCATGACCGCCGCCCAGGTGGCGGACGCCATGGGCAAGGGGCCGGCGCGGGCGCAGGAGTTCCAGGACGGTTCGTCAGCCTGGTACTTCGACGAGGACCACTGCGTGCTGATGCGCGACCAGGTGCTCGTGGCCAAGTCCACCACCGAGACGCGCACCGCCGTGCGCACGCCCGTGGGCACGCTCGAGGACCAGGACAAGGCCTGGTGCGGCCCGCCGGGCACCGACGCCCAGGGCCGCCGCGAGCAGACCGTGCAGACGCCCTTCGGAACGTTCAAGGGCACCGTGGACCCGGCCGCCGTCACCGAGCAGGTGAAGAACACGCTGCGCGGCCAGCAGGGCGCCCCGGTGGCCACGGACGGCGGGCAGGCCACGCAGCCCACCCCGTAGCGCGGCGGGCTCTCAGGCCACGGACGAGCGGGTGACGGCGCCGTCGTCGCCGTCCTTCTTCATGTTGCCGGCCAGCTCACGGAAGGACATGTGGCTGACGGACAGCAGGATGAGGCCGAAGCCGATCTGCTGCACCGTCTGGCACAGCCACAGCACGTTGGCGTAGGCGAGGCCGTGGGCGTTCACCAGCGCGGCGGGCAGGAACAGCCCCAGGCCCACCTTGGTGGCGGCCTGGAAGGTGCCCATCATCCCGGGCGCGGCCGGAATCATCACGCCCACCACCAGCACGCACATCACGATGTACGACTGGAACAAGGACAGGCGCATGGGCTCGCAGGCGACGCCCGGCGCGGCGCCGGAGCAGTCGAAGGCGCGCGCGAGCAGCGCCATGCCCAGGCCGTTCACCGCCCAGTAGCCAATCGTGTAGAGGAAGAAGAGGGCGATGTGGCGGCGGTCGGGGAGCTGGCGCATGGCCCCCACGAAGGTGTCCACCACGTCCGCCACCTTGTCGGCGATGCCGGGCGAGAAGCGGCCCACGGTGGCGCGCACCAGCCGCACGGTGCGCTCCTGGTGCCACAACCCCAGCAGCAGGAACACGAGCCCGCCGCCGAACACGGCGAACATCAACCACGAGCCCAGCTTCACGTACCGGACCTCGGGGGTCTCCACCGGGACGAAGAAGAGCAGCGCGCGGAACAGCGCCGCGACGAAGAGGCCGTCCACGATGCGCTCCAGCACCACGGACGTCATGGCCGCGCTGCGGCGGATGGAGCTGCGCTGCGCGATGAGGAAGGGCCGCGCGAACTCTCCCAGGCGGAACGGCAGCACCAGCAGCATCATGAAGCCGATGCCGGACGCTTCATTCAGCTTGCGGAACGGGACCCGCTCCAGCCCCGACAGCAGCGCGCCCCACCGCAGCGCGCGGAAGACGTGGATGACGGTCAGGCACGCGAAGTATGGGAGGATCCACGCGTAGTTGGCCGCCTTGAGGCTGGCGATCTGCGTGGACACATCCGTGTCCCGGAAGGCCCACCACATGAAGGCAACAGTGACGAGCAGGCTGGCGATGAGGTTGACGGCGCGTTTCACGGCACGCGGGTATAGCGTCACTCTCCCTGCGACTCCAGCGGTACGCCTGCCTCCCGCCCTCCGGGGCGGACGGGCGTGAGCCCCGCGGCGGCGCGTCCCCTGCCCCGTCATTCAAACAGGCAGGGAATATTTCAATGGCAGGCAGCAGCACTGCCTCAGGCGTCGTGCCTGCGTGTGTCGCCGTCGGAGGGCAGCTCGTCCTCCTGCTGTTCGGCCTGACGGTCGGGCACGCGATACTCCTCGCCCAGCCAGCGGCCCAGGTCCACGGCGCGGCAGCGGCGGGAGCAGAAGGGTTGGGAGGTGTTTTCCGGGCGCGGAGGCACGGGCTTCTGACAGATGGGACACGGCGCGAGTGGCATGGTGGATGGAGTCCTAGATAAGCCTTGACGCTCCGGCGGGCCAGGACGTTTCGTGCCCCGGGCGCGCAGATGCCTCCCGAGACCGCTCACACGCTCTTGCAGGGCGACCGGCTGTCCCGGGACTTCACCGCCGTGGGCGTGGAGGACACGGTCGCCCAGGCGCTGGCGAAGCTGCGCGCCCACCCCGGCACGGGCGAGGTCTTCTACTGCTACGCGTGCGATCCCGAGGGCCGGCTGGTGGGCGTGGTGCCCATCCGCAAGCTGATCCGCGCGGGCCCCGAGGAGCGCATCGCGTCGCTGATGTTCACCCGGGTGGTGAAGCTGCCGGTGGACGCGTCCGACGCGGTGGTGGAGGACTTCTTCGTCACCTACCGCTTCCTGGCGTTCCCGGTGGTGGACGCGGACGGGCGCATCGTGGGCGTGGTGGAGATGAACGCGTTCGTGGACGCGTTCTCCGACACGCTCTTCGACGAGGTGGAGGGCCGGGTCCGGGACGAGGTCTACCGCTTCGTCGGCCTGCCCCAGGGGGAGCTGAAGGAGACGCGGCCCACGCGGCTGGCGCTGAAGCGCTTCCCGTGGCTGCTCGTGAACATCGCGGGTGGGTTCCTGGCGGCCACGACGACGCGGCTGTTCGAGCACACGGTGGCCCATCTGGTGGTGGTGAGCGCCTTCATCCCCATGGTGCTGGTGCTGTCGGAGAGCCTGGGCGTGCAGACGACGGCGGTGGCGGCGTCGATGGTGACGCACGGAGAGGTGGACCTGAAGGTCGTGGCCAGGGAGGTGCTGGCCGCGAGCCTGGCCGGGCTGATGGCGGCGGCGGTGGTGGCGCTGCTGGGGCGCCTCTATTCGCCGGGGTTCGCGTTCCCCCTGGCGCTGTTCGGGGCGGTGGCGGTGTCCGCCACGCTGGCGTCGTGCCTGGGCGGGGTGCTGCCCTTCCTCTTCAAGCGGCTGAAGGTGGATCCGCATCTGGCGTCGGCGCCGCTGGTCCTGGCGGTGTCCGACAACGTGTCGTTGCTGGCGTACTTCGGACTGGTGACGAAGCTGTTGTTGTGAGTGGCGGTGGGTCTCTTCACGGTGGGAGCAGGGTCATGAAGGTCGTGCGCATCACGAAGCCGGGCGGTCCAGAGGTCCTCGCGTTCGAGGAGCGGGCCGCTCCCGTCCCCGGTCCCCATGACCTCCAGGTGCGCGTGCGGGCGAGCGCGCTGAACCGGGCGGACCTGCTCCAGGTGCGGGGCGCCTATCCCCCGCCGCCCGACGTGCCCCAGGACGTTCCGGGCCTGGAGTACGCGGGCGAGGTGGTGGCGGTGGGCCCGCGCGCGCGGAAGTTCCAGGTGGGCGACCGGGTGATGGGACTGGTGGGCGGGGGCGCGTGGAGCGAGGTGATCACCACGCACGAGCGCGAGGCCTTGCGCATGCCGGACGGCCTGGACTTCGCGGACGCGGCGGCGCTGCCGGAGGCGTACCTCACGGCGTACGACGCGCTGGTGCTCCAGGCGGACCTGCGGCCCGGGGAGACGGTGCTGGTGCACGCGGTGGCGAGCGGCGTGGGCTCCGCGGCGGCACTGCTGTGCCGGGCCATGGGCGTGCGCGTGGTGGGCACGGGGCGCAGCGCGCGGAAGCTGGCGCGGGCGTCCGAATGGGGCGTGGGCCAGACGGTGCTCTGCGAGGCCAGCCCGCCCGTGTTCGCGGACGCGGTGCTCGGCGCGACGGACGGCCGGGGCGCGGACGTGTGCCTCGATTTGGTGGGCGGCCACTACCTGCCGGAGTCCCTGAAGGCGATGGCGCAGCGGGGCCGGCTGATGCAGGTGGGCTCGGTGGCGGGGAGCCGGACGGAGCTGGACCTGGGGCTGGTGATGCGCAAGCGGCTCACCCTGATGGGGACGGTGCTCCGCAGCCGGCCGGCGGAGGAGAAGATGCTGCTCACGCAGGTGGCGGAGCGGCAGCTGCTGCCGCTCTTCAACAGCGGCGCGCTGCGGGCCGTGGTGGACGCCGTCCTGCCCATGGCGGACATCCGCTCCGGGCTGGAGCGGATGGCGGGCAACAGCACCGTGGGCAAGCTCGTGGTGCGCTGGGACTGAGCCGCTACACGCGCTTCCTGCGGGGCGCCGCCTTCTTCGCCGCCGCCCCCGGAGCCTCCAGGGCCTTGAGCACCTTGGGTGACGCGCACCGGCGCCAGGCCTCCTTGAGCAGGGATTGCAGCAGCGGCCGCCCCACGGTGGTGAGCTGGACGATGACCATGGGCCAGTCTTGATAGTGCGGCGTCACGCGGAAGATGTCGGGCTGGGTTCGCAGCAGCGCCTCGCGGTGATCGAAGTCCACCTTGATGACGATGGAGTCCTCATCCAACACGCGCGCGAAGAGCGTGTCGCTCACCCGGAACCCGGGCGTGCCGTAGGAGGGACGCTCCTCCGTCGCGGGCAGCGCCAGCGCCAGCTCGCGTACGTCGTCCACCGTGAGCCGGCTCCCGCGCTTCGCGGGCTTCGGCTTCGCCACCGTCTTCTTCCGGACCGCCATCCGTGCCTCCCTGCCCCCTTGCTACCTCGCGGCACGGCGGCACGGAAGCCATTGCGCATGGGATGCGGAACCGTATCCTGCGCCGCCATGGCTACCTCCTTCGACCCCGCCGCCGCCGCGCAGCCGGACTCCGGCATCTTCGGTCTCCCCCACTCGCCCGACGAGGCGCACGTCGTCGTCATCCCCGTCCCCTTCGAGGCCACCACCAGCTACGGCGGCGGCACGTCCCAGGGCCCCGCCGCCCTGCTGGAGGCCAGCAAGCAGGTGGACCTCTTCGACGTGGAGACCGGCCGTCCCTACGAGCGCGGCATCGCCATGCTGGAGGCCCCCGCCGAGCTGCACGACTGGAACACCCGCGCCAAGGAGCGCGCCCAGGTCGTCATCGAGGCCGGTGGCATCGAGTCCGGCGCCCCCGAGCTGCTCGCCGCCGCGAAGGACGTCAATGCCTTCAGCGAGAAGCTCAACGAGCACGTCTACCGCACCGCGAAGCACTGGCTGGACCAGGGCAAGCGCGTGGCCGCCGTGGGCGGAGACCACGCCATCTCCTTCGGCATCATCCAGGCCCACGCGGAGAAGTACCCCGGCATGGGCGTGCTCCACCTGGACGCGCACGCCGACCTGCGCGTCGCCTACGAGGGCTTCACCTGGTCGCACGCGTCCATCTTCTACAACGTCGCCGAGCGCATCCCCGGCGTGAAGACGCTGGTCCAGGTCGGCCTGCGCGACATGAGCGAGAACGAGCACCGCTACATCGAGGAGTCGAACGGCCGCATCCACGCGTTCTTCGACGCCGTCCTCCAGCAGAACCGCTTCGACGGCCTGCCCTGGAACCAGCAGGTGAAGCAGATCGTCGACAAGCTGCCGCAGCAGGTCTACCTGTCCTTCGACATCGACGGCCTGGACCCGGTGCTGTGCCCGAACACCGGCACCCCCGTCCCCGGCGGCCTGTCCTTCCCGGAGGCCACCGCGCTCGTCGCGGGCGTGGTGCGCTCGGGCCGCACCATCGTCGGCTTCGACCTGACGGAGGTGGCCCCCGACCCCGAGGGCGGCGAGTGGGACGCCAACGTGGGCGCCCGCCTGCTCTACAAGATGATCGGCTGGATGCTGAAGTCGCAGAAGGCCTGAGCGTCAGGCCACGCGCGGCAGCGACACGCTGAAGGTCGCGCCCCGGCCGGGCTCCGACTCGGCCGACAGCGCTCCGCCGTGCAGCTTCGCCAGCTCCGACGCCACATAGAGCCCCAGCGCGTCCCCTCGCGCGGGGCCGTCCGGGAAGGGCTGGAACAGCCGGAGCAGCTCCGCGGGGGGGATGCCCGGCCCGGGGTCGCTCACCCGCACCAGCACCTGCTCCGGGGAGGCCCGCAGCTCCACGCGCACCCCGCCCTTCCTCGCCGCGTTCGACAGGAGCACGTCGAACACCTGTCCCAAACGCTCGGGATCGAACCGCAGGTCCACCGACTCCGGGGGGACCTCCACCTCCACCGGGACGCCGGGCCCCGTCGTGCGGCAGCGCGCCACCGACGCCTCCAGGTGCGAGCGCAGGTCGCCCTCCACGGGCCGCAGCGTCACGCTGCCCGCGCTCAGCCGGGCCGCGTCCTGGAGATAGCGCCCCAGCCGCTCCAGCGATTGGAGGTGCGCGCCCAGCGCGTCCACCGCGCCCTGGCTGGCCGGCGACAGCGACTGGAGCACCCTCAGCTGTTCGCGCGCGGCCTCCAGCGGCCCCTGGAGCGAGCGCGCCACCCACTGGCCCAGGGCCTCCACCGGCGTCGCGGGCTCCGGATCCACGGCGGGGACCTTCTCCAGCGCGTCGCGGACCAGCGTCTCGAAGTCGGTGATTTCAAAGGGCTTGTTGAGGAACGCGGACGCGTCCGGCGACCCCTGCTGGAGGACGGCGCTCAACAGGATGATGGGCACGTCCCGCAGCCCGGGCTCCTGCCTCAGCCGGCGGCACAGCTCCATGCCGCTCATGCGCGGCATCATGTGGTCCGTCACCACCAGCCGGGGCCGGCGGGCCCGGGCGAGCATCAGCGCCTCCTCGCCATCCCGCGCGCGCACCACGTCGTGCCCCAGGTCCTCCACCACCTGGCTCAGCACCTCCAACACGGCCGGTTCGTCATCCGCGACCAGGACGAGACTCATGCGCCACCCCTTCCTCGGCCCCCGCGGGCTTCAAGCAACACGCCGCGCCAGAACGCCGCGGCGCCGTCCTGTGTCCCCAGACCGCAATCAGGCAGGCTCCAGGACGTGGTGCCTGGAACGCGTTCGATCCCGGTCGCGGCTTCTGGTCTATGAAGACCCGGACGCCGCTTCCAGACATCCCGGGAATGGCTGGGGCCTTCCCGACATTCAGAGTGTCTTCCGGGAGACAATTCCCGGCGGCGTACGGAGGAAGGGCATGAGGGCAGGACACATCCGGTGGGGGCTCGTGCTGGTGGGGCTCGTGCTGGCGCTCCCCGCGCACGCGGATCGCTCGCGGCGGCGCAGCGACGTGGTGGAGGTGGTGGAGAAGGTCTCCCCGGCGGTCGTCTACATCGGCACCGAACAAGAGGTGGAGTCGCGCTTCCGGGGCCGCTCCCGCTCACCGCTGGAGGAGTTCTTCGGCCAGGGCATGGCGCAGCCGGAGACGCGCCAGCGCATCCAGGGGCTGGGCAGCGGGGCCATCATCGACCCGTCCGGCATCATCGTCACCAACGACCACGTCATCCGGGGCGCGTCCGCCATCCACGTGGTGCTCGCGGACGGGCGCACCTTCGACGCGGAGGTGGTGGGCAGCGACGCCAACAACGACCTCGCGGTCCTCAAGGTCAACGCGAAGGATCCGCTGCCCACCGCGAAGCTGGGCACCAGCTCCGACCTGATGATTGGCGAGACGGTGGTGGCGATTGGCAGCCCGTTCGGCCTGAGCAAGACGGTGACGGCGGGCGTGGTGTCCGCCACCGGCCGCACCTTCCGGGCGGACGACCGCGTCTACAACGACTTCCTCCAGACGGACGCGGCCATCAACCCGGGCAACTCCGGCGGGCCGCTGCTCAACGTGGACGGGGAGATCATCGGCATCAACACCGCCATCTACGCGAACGGCCAGGGCATCGGCTTCGCCATCCCCGCGGACAAGGTGCGGCGCATCGTGGAGGAGCTCACGCGCTTCGGGAAGGTGCGTCCCGCGTGGGTGGGCATGGACACGGCGGACCTGCCCGCGCAGGTCGCCGCGCGCCTCGGGTGGGACCGCACGTACGGCGTCGTCGTGACCCGCGTGGAGCCAGACAGCCCCGCCGCGCAGGCCGGGGTGCAACGCGGGGACGTGGTCGCGGAGCTGGGCGGTTCGCGCATCCAGGACGCGGAGGACTTCGACTCGCGCGTGCGTGGCTATCCGGCGCGCTCGGTCTTCCCCCTGGTGCTCTTCCGAGCAGGTTCAAGCCGCACGGTGCAGGTCACGCCCATCGAATTTCCTGCTCGCCTGCTTGAAACGCTGGCGTGGGAGAAGCTGGGACTGCGCGTGAAGGAGAGCAAGGGCGGGATGGCGATCGCCGCGGTGCGAGCGGGCTCCGCCGCGTCGGAGATTGGCCTGGAGCCGGGGGACCTGATGCTGCGGATGAACAACCAGCCGGTGCCCACGGGTGACACCTTCCGTGAAGCCCTGCTGACGGCGCGACGGGGACGTAGCGTGCTGTTGCTCGTGCGGCGCGGGCGTTACGGCTACCACCTGACGTTGCCTTTCGAAGGGCAGCGGCTGTAGTCGCCTCCCGGGGATTCCAGGATCGGCGGGAAGGGCACTAGCATGCCGTTCCCATGAGTTCGCCTCGCTACCAGTCACTCGGACCCCTCCTCGCCGGAGAGGGCTCGCGTGCCTTCCTCGGACTGGCGCTGGAGGATGGCGCCACGCCCCGCCCCGTGGTGCTCATCTGGGCACCGCCTGAGATTGCCCAGAGCCCGGAGCTGGTGGCGCGCCTGGAGCGCGAGACGAACCGCGCCATCGTCTTCGAGCACCCGAACATCCTGCGCGTCCACGGCCTGGAGAAGCTGGACGGTGGGCTGGCGCGCGTCACCGAGTTCGCGGATGGCGAGCCGCTGCGCCGCGTGCTGGAGGCGCACCCGCGCATGTCGCCCGCGTTCGCGGCGCTGGTGGTGGCGGACGCGGCGATGGGCCTGCACTACGCGCACGTGGCGGGCAACGACGACGGTTCGCCCCTGGTGCACGGAGACATCCGCCCCGAGACGCTGATGGTGTCCTTCAGCGGCTTCACGAAGGTGACGGGCTACGGGGCGCTCTCCGTGGCGCCCCGCGAGCGCGGTGGCAAGCGGGTGAAGAACCGGCGCGCGTACACGTCCCCGGAGCAGCTGCTGGGCGGGCGCGAGGCCGTCAACGTGCAGTCGGACGTGTTCCTGCTGGGGCTCACGCTGCACGAGTGCCTGACGGGGAAGATGCCGTTCAAGGAGTCGGCGGATCCGGACAAGGCGGTGCTCAACCGCGCCCTCCCGCCGATGCCGTCCGACGTGCCGCTCAAGCTGGATGCCGTCGTGCGCCGCGCGACGACCAAGCGCGCCCTGGAGCGCTACCCGTCCGCGCTCGCGTTCCGCGAGGCCGTGGTGGATGCCCTGGGCAAGCTGCCGACGCACGAGTCCTTCGCGGAGCATCTGGCGAAGCTGTTCCCGCCGGAGAGCGATGCGCGGGCGGCACGGCGCAAGACGATTGAGCTGGGCATCGCGGATGCGCTGGCGAAGGCCGGGATGCCCCCGCCGCAGATCGCGGAGATCATCGCCCAGGGCGCGGGGCTCGCGGAGCCCGTGAAGAGCCGGGTGCCGGAGATTTCGACGGCTGGGGCGGCGCCCACGCAGGCGGCGAGCCCGCAGGCTCCGGCGTCCGTGACGGCGGCTGGCTCCGCGCAGGCGGCGGCTTCGAGCGCGCAGGCAGCGGGCTCGGCGCGGACGGCGCAGAGCGCCCAGGTTTCCGGCGCGGCACAGGCGGCGGCTCCGGGCACGCAGGCTTCGGGCTCCGCGCAGGCGGCGACCTCGGGCATGCAGGGCTCGGGCTCCGCGCGGGCGGCGGCTCCGGGCTCGCAGGTTTCGGGCTCCGCGCAGGCCGCTCCGAGTGCCCAGGCTTCGGGCGCGCAGGCCGCGGGCTCAACGCAAGCGGCGGCTCCGGGCTCGCAAGGCTCGGGCTCCGCGCAGGCCGCTCCGAGTGCCCAGCCTTCGGGCTCCACGGGCACTCAGGGCACGGGGGCCACGAGCGCTCCGTCCGCCACCGCTTCCGCGGACGCGCGGCCCGCGGGTCCCATCTTCGGCGGGGCCGCGAGCCCCACCCCGCAGGTGGCGGAGAAGAAGCCCTCCCGTTCCTGGGTGCCCTTCGTGGTAGGCGGCTTCGCGCTGACGCTCGGGGCGGGCGCGGTGGTCATCCAGCGCCAGCTCCAGGGCACCATGACCGTGGAGACGCTGGACGCGGGCGTGCCCGCGGTCGTGGCGGCGCCCTTCGACGCGGGCGTCGAGGACGCGGGCATCCTCGCGGATGCGGGCGTGGACGCGGGCCCGGTGATGGGCATGCTGGACCTGACCGTGGATCCCCGCGTGGAGGTCACGCTCAACGGCGCGCTGCTGGGCCGCACGCCGCTGTCCGCGCCGCTGCCGCCGGGCCGGCACCTGCTCACCTTCACCAACGGCGCGCTGGGCATCTCCGTGTCGCGCACGGTGACGGTGGCCCCCGTGGGCCGCTCCGCCTTCCAGTTCTTCCTCAACAAGGCCTTCGTCAACGTACGCGGCCCCGCCGGCGCGAACGTCTCCATCGACGGGAAGCCCGTGGGCGTCGTCCCGGTCGAGGAACTGGACGTCTACGAGGGCTATCACCGGCTGAACGTCACCGTGGGCCCGTCGCACTGGCAGAAGACCTTCACCATCGAGCCCGGCCAGCGCGTCAACTTCGACGTGGACTTCCAAGCCCCTCCTGAGAGCGCGGAAGACTAGCTCTCAGTGGAGGCGGCGCCCGCGGCTCGCCCCGGTCGCCGCCCTCACTTCGGGAGCGGTTCCCGCACTTGCTCCAGCTCGAGGGTATCGATCTGGGCCAGCAGGCTCCGCGCGGCCTGACACGCGGGGTCCTCCAGCCCATACTTGCAGGAGCGCCCCAGCACCTCGCGCGCCTTCTTCATGTCTCGCGGCATGAGCTTGCCCTGCACGAGGTTGAGGCCGTGGATGGAGCATCCCCACGGGTCTCCCTGTGCGCACGTCTTCTCGAAGGTCCTCGCGGCACAGGACAGCACCTTGTCGTCGGATTCTTGCTCGACCTGGAGCCCCGCGGCCCGGTTCGAACAGCCCGAGCTCACCCCCAGCGCACAGGAGCGGTAGAAGAGCGGCTCCGCCCACTTCGCGGTGGCGGCGTCGTTCTGAAGGGCCAGGGCGAGGGCGTAGCAGGCCGTGGCATCCGACTCGAAACACTGCCTCGCGCACTTGGAGAGCCGCGCGTCGCAGTAGGTCGTGAAGTCCTTGAGCTTCGCCTGTCGCGCGGAAACAACATCCGCGGGGCACCCCTCGCGCTCGGCGACGCTCGCGCGGGTCCGCACGAAGTCGACCGCCTGCGCGCGGTCCTCCTCTGGCGTCAAGGGACGCTGGCAAGCGCCGACTAACACCAGCATCGCCGTGAGGGACACCCATCGAAACATGACTCGCCCACCCGTTCAGTCCGTACGCCCCCTCTCCCTAGCTGAACTTCGGTAGCTGCGTCACGCGAGTCGAAGCCCCCCCTGCGCAGGGGGGGCGTCAGGTCACTTCGTTTCGTCAACGACGCGCATCTGCATTTCATTCATGCGGCCCCCGTGCACTTCGAGCTTCGACAGCGCCGCGTGGATCTCACGCAGGTCCGCGGGCGTCAGCTGCACACCGACCGCCGCCAGGTTCTCCTCCAGATGGTTCAGGCTGCGCGTGCCTGGAATCGGAACGATCCACGGCTTCTGCGCGAGGAGCCACGCGAGGGAGAGCTGGGCGGGAGTGGCGTGCATCCTCGCTGCGAAGCTCTTGAGAAAATCGACGAACGGGGCGTTGGCCGCCAGGTTCTCGGGGCTGAAGCGATCAAACCCAGACCGAAGGTCCGTTTTGGGATCGAGCTTTGTCTGCGCATTCAGGGTCCCGGGCAGATACCCCATCCCGAGCGGACCCCACGGAACGAAGCCGATCCCCAGCTCCTCGCACGCGGCGAGAACGCCGTTTCGTTCGGGTGCTCGCTCCATGATCGAGTATTCGGTCTGGACCGCGGTCACCGGCTGAACGGCATGCGCCCGGCGGATCGTCCGCGCGCTCGCCTCGGAGAGACCGAAGTGCAGGACCTTTCCCTCGGCGATCAGTTCCTTGATTGCCCCCGCCACGTCCTCGATGGGCACACTCGGATCCACCCGGTGCTGGTAGTAGAGATCGATGCGGTCCGTCCTGAGTCGCTTGAGCGAACCCTCGACGACCTTCTTGATGTGCTCCGGGCGGCTGTTCAGCCCAGGGGGACCCTCCAGGTTGAAGCCGAACTTGGTCGCGATCACGACCTGGTCTCGAATGGGCGCGAGCGCCTCTCCGACAAGGTCCTCGCTCGTGTATGGGCCGTAGACCTCGGCCGTATCGAAGAACGTGACGCCCCGCGCATGGGCTGAACGAATGACCTCGATGCCTTGGCTTCTGTCGGCGGGCGGGCCGTAGTTGGCACTGATGCTCATGCATCCATGCCCCAGCTCCGAGACCTCGAGGCTGCCGAGCTTTCGCATCTTCATCTTGCTCTCCCTTCCACGCGGCCCGCGGGTGTCTTCCTTGGGCTGACTGGGTGATGTGGCGCACGCCACCGAGCCGACAGCCAGCCCTGCCCCGACAAGGGCGCTGCTCGCCAGGAAGTCACGGCGACTGAGGGCTGGGCGCTCTTGAGGGTTCGATCCAGCTGTCTGCTTGTTCGCTTTCATCGAGAGTCCCTTTCGTTGTCGCGCGGCCCGGCACTGCCAAGGCCAGGGGGCGCGCTGAAGCGACACCCCTGGAATAAGCCCCGACACCGCAACGGACCAGATGCCCTCGGACAAACGGGCCGTTAAGCCCTTCTCGACAATCGGACTCGACACCCGCGGTAGCGTTGTGGGCCTCCGCGACGACGGACGCGGTCATCGAAGGCGGGGCACGGATGAGCACGGTTCCATTCCCACAGCTTCAGGCGTTCCTGACCGTGGCGCGCCACCAGAGCTTCAGCAGCGCGGCGAGCGAGCTGCGCGTCTCCAAGTCCGCCGTCAGCCAGGCAGTGAGGCAGCTCGAAGAGCAGCTGCGCGTGGTGCTGCTGACGCGCACGACGCGCAGCGTGGCCCTGACCGATGCGGGAAGACGCCTCGTCGAGGAGGCAGGCCCGGGGCTCCGCCAGTTGCAGGCAGCCCTGACCACCGCATCCGCCCAGCCAGGCGAGGCGGTGGGCCGGCTGCGACTGTCCACCCCTGGGATGGCGATGCCCTTCGTCATCGCGCCCGTGCTCCCCTCCTTCCGCGAGCGGCACCCGCGCGTGGAGGTGGAGGTTGTCGTCGAGGACCGCTTCGTGGACATCGTGGCGGAGGGCTACGACGCGGGCGTGCGGCTGACCGAGGCCATCGAACGCGACATGGTGCAGGTGCGTCTCACCGGTGCCTTCCGCTTCGTGGTGGTCGGCGCCCCCAGCTACCTCGAGCGCCACGGCACGCCCCAGAAACCCGGGGACCTCCTGCACCACGATTGCATCACCTACCGCTCCCAGACGAACGGGACGATCTACGCCTGGGAGCTGGAGCGCGGCCGCAAGAACTGGCGCGTGCCGGTGCGAGGAGGCGTCATCACCAACGACGGCCAGGCAATGCTGTCCCTGGCCGAGGCAGGGACCGGGCTCACGTACGCATTCGAACCCATGGTGCAGGAGCAACTGCGCACCGGACGGCTGAAGGTGGTGCTCGAGGCCTATGCACCCTCCGTTCCCGGATTCTTCCTCTACTTCCCCAGTCGTGCGCAGCGCTCCGGGCCGCTGCGCCTCTTCGTCGAGGCGGCTCGCGAGCTCGCGATCAAGTCCGTGTGACGGAGTCACGAACCCAGCTGGCGCGATGCCTCAATCCAGCGTCCCGCACTCGGCGATCCGCTGAACCCGGAGCGCGGCCAGCCGCTCCAGTGGGGCCGCCGCCTCGGGCCCCTCCAGCATCGACACCGCGCGGGCGACCGCATCCAGGGTGGACATCCCCGCCGGGTGCGAGGGGTCTCTCAGCCGGAGCATTCCAGGCTCGGGCGCGGGCAACACCAGACGGGGGAGCCCCCGAAGCAAGGGGAGCCGCTGGGTCATCCTGCGGGCCTGTGACCAGCTCGCATCCAGCACCACCAGCTGCCTCGGCGCGGGAGCGTCTGGCGGCGCGAGGGGCCCGTCCGGGTAGAGCAGCCAGGTGCCCGCCTCCGACAACCGCGCGGTGTCGAGGAACTCCACCGGGGAGCCGTAGGTGAGCAGCTGGACGTTCGTGAGGGTCAGCGCGGCCAGCCGCCCGGTGTTGCTCTTCTTCCCGCCCTCCATCACGTGCTGGAGGAGGAGGAACCGGGTCCGCGTCTCCACCCGGGGGATCTCGGCACACAGGCACAGGTGCACCGGGAGGTTGCACTGCTGACAGCGGGGGCGGCGGTAGACGCGGTGAGACATCTCCATCGCTTGTAACCCAAAGGCGCGGTGGACGGTCACTTCGCCGGAGCAGGCTCCGGGGCCTTCACCGTGACGACCGAGACCTTCCCCTTGTCCTGCTGAAGGGTGTGCGTGCTGCCGATCGCGAAGCGCTGGAACTCCTCCAGGGTCTCCGGCGTGTACGCGACTGGCGGATGGCCTTCGCCCTGGAAGGCCACGGTGTACTTCGCGCCGCGTGAGTTGCGTTCCTTCTCACCCTTGGGCAACGCCCTGGCGGGGCGAAGCTCCGCGTCCGAGGGCCAGCGTGTCTCCAGCGTGGTGCCGCTCGCCTTCACGGTCCTCTCGAAGGTCCAGTTCCACTCCTTCCACGCGTACCACTGCGCGTCGCGCGACACGGTCCGGTAGCGGGGCTCCTGCCGCGAGAGCCGCACGTCGACGTAACGCGGCTCCTTGCGCGTCTTCGTCACCGAGCAATAGCGGGTCGTGCAGCGCCTCCCGCCGCCGGTACACGTGGTCTTGCACGTGGCGAAGCCGTTCCGGTTGCTCGTGCAGTTCTCCTTGCACGTCTCGGGCGTGGTGGAGCAGTCCTCGCCGCAGGCTTCCTTCTCCCGGTAGGTCTCGGTGGTGTACCCGGACTGACGCTGCTCCGTGTAATAGACGGTCTCGTAGCCGTCTGGCACCTGGTCGTCGTGGTGGTGGCGCCGGCCCTGGGCTCGAACCTGGAGGGCGCCCTCCGGCCGGTCCTCGGCGAAGCCCTCGTGGTCGACCAGGTGGTAGCGCTCCACGGTCACGGTGTGCTCCCAGGCGACCTCCTTCACCTGGAGCGCCCGCGTCCACTCCGGCCCGGCCGGGACAACCTGCTCGGAGATCGCCGCAGCGGACGGCGCAGGGGCGTTCCAGGCGCCGATCCCGAAGGGACAGCAACACCCGAAGAACACCACGACCAGCAGCGCGTAACCGCACCCGCGCCGGAACGACGATTGCGTCTTCTGCCCCGCGGCCGGAGCCGGAGAGGCGCCCTCGCTCGCGGGCGCTGCGGCACCGCAGTTCCGGCAGCTGCCGTCGAAGGCCCGCTGGTCGCTGTCGCAGTAGGCGCAGCGCCAGTTCGGTCCAGCGGTGGCCATTCGCAGGAGCGCCGCGTCGGTCACGGTCACGGCGGAGGCCGTGTCCTCCGGCATCTCGTACTGCTCGCTGCCGTCCTTCGCGTTCTTGCAGAACTGGCACACCGTATGGCGACCGAGGTTGCGGTGGGTGCAGTTCGTGCACCGCCAGAACATCTCAATCTGCCGCTCCGACATCCGTGTTCCCCCTCTGGAACAGGCACTGACTGCCGAGCCCTATACCATGTTCCACCCGCGCCGCCCGGATGCGGAGACTCCGGGCGGCGTCCGTCGTGGAGCGGGGACCGTCACACGCAGGGGCGCGGCGGCCCCGAGCGCTTGGACTACGGGTTCTGCGGCTCCTGCGGGCCAGGGAGGCAGTCCGCCGTGCACCAGCCCACCTCGTGGAAGTCGCAGAGGCCGTCACCGCACGTCTGGCTCCCGCAGTCCGCCAGGCAGGTGGCCACCGTCTCGCCGCCATTGCAGATGCCGTCGCCGCACCAGGTGGAGGGGCCACAATCCGACGGGCACGTGGCGTGGGTCTCACCGTTGTTGCACCAGCCGTCCCCACAATAGGCAAGCGGGGTGCAGTCTTCGGCGCAGGTGTCGATGGACTCTCCATGGGCGGCGTCACAGAAGCCGTCACCACAGATGAAGGCACACGGCAGACAATTGAACGGGCCCACGCCCCCACACGGACATTCGGTCCCGAGCGCGGCCTCATCCTGCGCCAGCGCGGCGGAGTCCACGTCCATGTTGCCGCACGCGGCGAACAGCCCCAATGACAACCCAGCCAACATCACCACCAGACGCACTTTCACGGGAGACTCCTGGTTGGAGAGACCCATTGTGATAGCACAGCCTGTTTAAGCAGTTAAACCATCCTACCCGCCCTACCACGCCCAGGCTGAAAACCAGGCGTGGCGGGCCATCGTGCGTCCCCGCTCAGTCGTAGCGGCTGGTCAGCTTCAGCATCCACTCGCGAAGCCGGCCATTGCCCACGCCGGACGGGTTGACCACGTGCAGCTTCCACAGGCCGTTGATGGTGCCGTCGCGAGGAATGCCTCGCGTCACCGGGATGCGCTTGGGCGGCGTGCCTTCGTTCGGCCCGTCCCACAGCAGCGCCGTCTCACCGCCTGGATCCTCCAGCGTCAGCACCAGCTTGGACGGGTTGTTGTGCACCAGGTCCAGCTCCACGGTGATGTCCTCCGGCACCGTCGCCTGCCCCACCACCGACTGCCACGACGACTGCGGCGTCGTGTTGCCATGCAACGCCAGGTCCGAGTACGCCGTGAACTCACCCGACATCCACGCCGGCCGGCACCAGCCCTCCGTCGCGCCCGACGCCAGTCCGTGGCACGTCAGCCCCGCCTGACACGGCACGAACAGCGAGCACGCCGCGCTGTCCCCCGGCAGGCTCGCCGTCGTCACACAGCGGCCGTACGGGCTGGAGGCGTCGCCTGGGATGCCCTCGCACGCGAGCCCTGACTGGCAGGTCGTCGCGCCCGTGCACGGGTCCCCCTCCGCCCCCTGCCGCGTCGCCGTCTTGAGGTTCTGGAGCGACGTGCCATCCACGCCCGGCAGCCGCCCCAGCTTCAGGATGTGGAGGAACGGCCGCGCCGCCACCACCGCGTTCGCCGCCACAGCCGACAGGCCGTAGGTCGTCTGCAACGCCCCCACCGACTGCGCGTTCACCACCGCCAGCGCCCGGCGTGCCTCGGCCACGTTGAACGGCACCCCCTGGAACGTCCCCACCGCCCCGTCCACCGGCAGCTCCACCCGGCCCGTGCCCCGCGCGTACATCTCCAGCAAGGAGAGCGCCACCGGCCCCACCTGGTTCAGCGCGGCCACCTGCTCGATAGAGACGAACCGCCGGTCGTCCCCCGTGTGCAGCACGCCGTCCGGGCCCTCGCGCCAGTCGATGATGCTCTGCGCCGCCTGCGAGTTCAGCGGCACCTGCGTGTCCAGCACGGAGAACGTCGTGGACGGATCATTGAGGAACGACACCACGCCGTTGCCGGCGGGCGTGCCCGTGGCCAGTTCCTGCCCCTGGGCGGCCAGCGCGGGCACGGCGTTGTCCGACACCGCGGCGGCGCCGCAGCTCAGGAGGAATGGAATCGAGGAAAACGACAGAAAACGACGGAGTCTGGAGGTCATGCCCTCCATGTACTCCATGGCGCGCTCCCTGTCGGCGACCGGTCAGGTCCTGTCCTGATAGAGGGCGATGACGCCGTGCACCTGATCCGTGACGTGCTGGAGGCTGTCGGCCGCGGCGTGGGTGGCCTCCACCCGCGCGACCGACGCCTGCATCAGCTCCGTCAGGTCCGACACGGCGTTGAAGATCTGCGACACGCCCGCGGACTGCTGGCTCACCGACGCCGAGATCTGGCGCACGGCGTCCGCGTTGCCCTGCACCAGCCCGGACAGCATGCGCAGCCGGTCTCCGGAGGCGCGGATGGTCTCGATGCTCCGCCCCATGCGCTCGCCGCCCTGACGGGTGAGGTCCACCACGCCCTGGATGCGCGAGCGCGTGTCATCCAGCACGGCGCGCACCTGCTGCGTCGCCGTCACGGACTGGGACGCGAGCCCCCGGATCTCCCGCGCCACCACCGCGAAGCCTCGCCCCGCCTCCCCCACCCGGGCCGCCTCGATGGCGGCGTTGATGGCGAGCACGTTGGACTGGTCCGCCAGGTCCTGCACCGTCCGGGTGATGCCGGCGATCCGCTCCGTGTACGCCGCGAGCGCCTGGACGCGCTCGGAGAGGTCCGTCGCCTGCGCACGCAGGTCCGCCAGTCCCTCCACGCTCCGGCCCATGGCCTCCTCCACCGCCGCGCCCACGTCCCCGGCCTCCTCCGTGCTCCTCAGCACCTTCGTCGCCTGCGCGGAGGCCAGCAGCGACGTCTGGCGGATCTCCTCCGCCGTCACGCGCGTCTCCTCCAGCGCCCGCGCCTGCCGGGCCAGCTCGTGGCGCTGCTCACCCGTGGACTCCGACAGCGTCCGCATGGAGTCGCGCAGCGCATCCGCGGACCCCACCAGCGGCCGGACCACCCGCTCCTCCACCGCCTGCCGCGACAGCTCCAGCTGCGCCTCCCGCTCCGACGCCGAGCGGAGATCCCGCTGGCCCTGGACACAGGAGACAATGAGGAAGAAGTCCTCGAAGGCCACCCACGCCAGGTGCTCCATCCACCGCCAGGACTCCCGCGCGTGCATGCCGAAGATGGACTCCGGCCAGAAGGCGCCTCGCAGGAAGAGGTCCGCCCCCACCACGCCGCTGAAGGTCAGCAGCACCCTCCAATCCCGGTAGATGGCGAGCAGCGCCAGCGAACCGAAGATGTGGAAATGCGTCTCGATGCGTCCCCCCGTCAGGTGGACGAGCAGCCCGGACATCATCGCCTGCCCCACCGCGATGATGTGCCGCGTGGACTCACGTCCGGGGCGCGCCAGCGCGAGCACCACCGGCGGCCCACCGAAGAGGAGCCCCAGCCCCACCGCCACCTCGACGTGGAAGTGGACCGCGCTCTCCAATCCCTCCCAGGCCCGGGGAGACACGGTGAGCGCCGCGATGATGCCCGCCAGCCATTGCAACACCATCAGGACCACGAAGGTCCGGTCCGTGCGCCGGCCCAATGTCAGACACTGCTCCTCGAAGAGCTGGCGCGACCGCGCGGACACATCGGCTTCGGACAGTTGGATTCTCATCGCGGGGTTTCACCGGAGGAACGCGGGGGCGCCGTCAGCGCACGACCCAGGACGGGGACGGAGGATGCCGGGGCCGAAGCCCACGGCGCGTGGATGGCCCGGGCCGCCCACGACAACCCCGTCGGCGCGAGCCCTCCACCGCTCGACCACGGCAGGGCCCTGCGCCAGAGCGCGATGTGTTTCAGACCCGCTTCAAGGGGCGCCCGGGCCGGGGCATCCCTGGGGCCTCGCGCGACAACCGGGGCGGCCATTCGCCGCCATGCTGGTGAGTTCCCGTGTCATTGGCAATCCGGAAACAAGCAGGCGGGGATGGACAAACGCCAAACTCGAATAGCAATCAACTCCGGAACCTGACGTGAGACAGGAGAGAACATGCGACATCCCCCTGGATAGCCCGGAGATTCAGCGTCCTCACGCGCCAGGATGGCGAACCCCGGGAGGCGCCTTGCTTCAGCCATGGGCCTCGCGCCACTCCAGGGCCGACTCCGCTTCTTGCGCCGGGAAGCGAAGCAGCGGGAGCAGTTGCTCGCGGATGAGCGGCTCCCAGCCCAGCCGCTCCGAGAGCGCCCACCCCGTCGCCAGGAGCAGGCGGCCTTCATGCGCGTCGCGCGGGAGGCGGCGGACCACCTCCTCCGCCACGCGCTCCGCGGTCCTCAGCTCCTGCTCGCGGAGCACCGCCGGGGCCAGCGCCTTCCAGGCCTCCACGGTGTGCGCGAGGCCCGCGTCCCTGGCGTCCGCCACCGGGTCCGCCACCACCAGGTTCGGATGCGCCGACTCCGACAGGCGCTGCCGCTCGCACACGGCGCGCAGCGCACGCCGCGCGCCACTCACCCCGGAGATGACGCAGATGGCGCCGCACCCCAGCGCCTCCAGCTGCGCGAGGCCGTAGGACTCGTAGAGCGACTGCCCCAGGGACACCTCCGTGGCCCGGTGCAGGTCGTCCCGCGTGAAGTCCAGCCCCTCGGGCCACGTGGGCTGGTTCACCAGCGCGATGTGCACGCCGGTGTCCTTCGCGTTGAACGCCTCCACCCTCGCCTTCACGCTCCGCAGGTTGTCGGACGGCTCCGCCTCGTTCCATTCCGTCACCATCACCAGCAGCGCGGGCTTCCGCTCCGGCGGCAACAACGTGGCCAGGTGCTCGCAGACGTCCACGTCCCGCCACAGGCCCTTGCAGACCTCGTCCCGGGCGATGTGCGTGAGCAACAGCCGGAAGTCCTTCCCCCAGTGCTTGCGCGCATGGCGCAGCACCCGCGCCCGAGCCGCCTCCTTCGCGTCCCAGCCCGTCTCGATCGGCCGATGCCCGTGGGGCACCACCGTCACCGGGTGGAGCGCGTAGCGCGTGTCCAGGAAGCGCAGCTCGTCCGCCACGGACGCGCTCACCGCGCCCACCCGGTCGCACAGGTGGCCGTTGCGGAGGATCTGGAAGCTGGGCCACGCGCCAACCGGATACACCTCGTCGAGCGTGCGGCCCGCCTCCAGGCCCAGGCGC
Source organism: Corallococcus sp. Z5C101001 (assembly GCF_007352635.1). Lineage (NCBI taxonomy): Bacteria > Pseudomonadati > Myxococcota > Myxococcia > Myxococcales > Myxococcaceae > Corallococcus > Corallococcus sp. Z5C101001. The sequence goes on along the minus strand of NZ_VKLU01000010.1, from coordinate 99,035 downwards.
TGGATGTTGTAGTAGCGCGCGTCGGACGCGCCCTGCCCCTGCTCGCCGGACTCCACGAGCGCCCGGGGCGTGCGCACCTCGCCCGCGTAATACACCGTGCGGCACCAGTCCCGTCCGTCCAATAGCGCCTTGTACGCGAGCGGCAGCGACAGGTGCTCCTGCGCCAGGAGGACCGTCCCCGCCCCGTCCCTGGACCGCAGCCGCTCCAGCGCGTCGAAGACGGGCTCCGCGAGCGTGACGGCCAGCATCGCGTCGTGATCCAACGGCGGCGCATCCACGAGGCCATGGTGCACCGCGCGCCGGAACAGCCGGTTCACCCACGGTGCCGCTCCCAGCCGCGTCCCGTGGCGCTGGCGCCAGACGCGCGACAGCATCCGCCACGGCGCCGGACGCCGCCCCCGGCAGTCGAACACGAGGTCCACCCCGAGCAGGGTGTGCAGCCGCGCCAGGAACCGGGGCAGCGTCCCCATCCGCACCCGGTGGCCCCGGAGCACGTCGGTGACGTCCACGAGCAGCACCTCCACCGGCCCGCCCGGAGCGTCGCGCCGGCCGTAGACGAACGACACGTCGTGCTTCTCCTCCAGCGGACGGAAGACGCGCGTCCACCGCTCCGGGTTGTGGCGCCGCAGGCCGCTATAGAACACCTCGCCGTGCGCCTCCAGGTCGTGAACGAGCGACGCCTCCGACGCGTAGCTCCCCGGCCCGCACGGACGCACCGCCGGGCTCACCAGCAGCGTGCGCGGGAAGGCCTGGCGGTACTCGGGCGCCGCCAGCAGGTGCTCCAGCACCACGCCCATCCCGCCGCGCGTGCGCGTGGCCTCGTGGGAGAGATGCACGAGCAGATCTCCCCGAGCCCCCAGGTCCACCGTGCTCATGGCGCCACCGTCCAGACCCGCTCGCACAGCCCCCTGCCCGCCCCCAACCGCCGCGCGTGCGCCTCCACCGCGGGCAGCGTCAGCGGCTCCAGCTGGCTTGCGTAGAACGACAGCCCCCGCAGCTTCGCGGGCCACAGCGCCGTCACGTCCAGACACCGGGGCGACAGCCCGAGCGCCCACGCGTAGTCCACGATTTCATCCTCGGGCGGGTGCGCGGAGTACGGCAGGTCCTCGTAGTAGACGACGCCCCGGTCGCCGCGCAGCGCGCGCACCGCGTCGCGCACCAGCAGGTGGTCCACATGGCTGGAGATGCCCAGCGGCACGTAGCAGACCGCCTCCGGGGACACGCAGGCCAGCACCTCCTCCAGCGCCAACCGGAGGCGCGTGGCCAGCGCCGCCAGGGCCTCCTCCGGCTCCGGCGCGCCCCCCGGCGGCGAGCGCAGGCTCGTGTCCCGGAAGCCCAGGTGCACGAGGTCCGCGCCGTGCGCCCGGGCGAACCGCCGGTCCTCGCCCATCCGCAGCGACGACACCTGCAGCGCTCGCGACGGGTCCACCGGCAGCTCGAACTCCCAACAGCTCTGCGAGAAGACCGTGACGAGCGTGGGCACGACGCCTCGGGGCACGCCCAAGAGGCTCGCGTACGCGCCCAGCGCCACGTCATCCGGATGCGGTGAGAAGAACACGTGCTCCGGCCCGCCCTCGTCCCGCCGCCGCCACGCGCGCTCAGACACGGGCGCCTCCCACTCGCGCCGACGTGGACCTCGCGTCCAGCGGCGAGGCGCACAGGTCGCCCTTGAGCATCGCGAAGCCCAGGAGGACGGTGCGCCCGCCACCGTTGACCACCGTGCGCCGGAGCGCCCACCCTGGCGCTTCCCGTCCGCGCGGCGGCCTCTCCAAGAAGCGGCCCGCGGTGCGGAGGAACGGCTGCGACAGGAGCACACGCTGGGCGGTGGCCTCGTGGCGTTGGGACAGCCCCTCCAGCGGGTGGCGCGACGCGGAGCCCCCGAGACGCTCCAGGTTGAAGAAGCCTGGCGTGGCACGGTGCGCGCCGCGCCGCCACGCGAAGGCCTTCCGCGGGCTGGGCGTCCCGGCCCCCGAGCCCTCCACGCGCGGCGGCCGGAGGTCCATGGCGCGTGGTGTCCGCCTCCGGATGAGGCCCTCGCGCCTTGAAGGGAACGGCCTGGCGTGGGGGGACGGGACCGGAGTCCTGGACGCGGCGTCGGGCATGGGATGTCGGGTCGTCATGGGTGGGATTCAGGCTGAGACGTGTCGCAGATTACGGGTGGGCTCTGACATGCCCGGACCCGTCCCGACCTGGACCCGCGTCCAATGCCTCTCAATTCCAGCCACCTCCCAGGTCACCTGGCACACCCGTCATGGAGGCCGTGGCGGCGGCGTCCAGGAGCGGTCCGTCCGGCGGGAGACACCGGCTGTCTCCACTCGGAAAATGGATTCATTCGCGCGGGGCGTTCGGCACACTCCGAGACATCCGGAGGCCCGGCTGTACGGGTGGAGACAACCCTTGCGACGCGGGGGCCGGTGCCTTGACGGAGGCCCCGCCGCTCGCGCTCCAATCCCTGTCATGCCTCCGCCCCCGACACGTCTGCTCATCGCGGTGCTGCTGGCCGGAACCTGCGCCTGCGCGCGCGCGCCCGTTTCGAGTGACAGCGACGCCCGGACGCTCCTGCGGATGGAGGCGATGCGCCCGGCCGTGCCCCTGGGCCCGGCGGCGCGGGTGGAGCAGCGCGTGCGTCCCACGGGCCTGCGCTTCGACGTGATGCCAGAGCGCGCCCGCGTGTTCGTGGATGGCCGGGCGGTGGGACTGGCACGTCAGCTGGGGACGCTCCTTCCCCTGGCGCCGGGCGTCCATCAGGTGAGCGTCCAGTTGGAGGGCCATGCCACGTGGCGGGCCGAGGTGATGGTGGGCGACCGGCCCGAGCCTATCGAGGTGACCTTGACCGCGTCGCGGTGAGACGCGGCCCTTCGGGATGTGAAGCGCGGCGCCATTCAACGGGGGAGGAGACCGGCGTGAAGCTGCCAAGGAAGAAGGGCCGGCTGTTCCGGTTGCCGTTCGCGGATGCACCGGAGTCGCGCGCGCGGCTGTGGAAGAGCATGACGGAGCACGGGCTGTTCGTTCCCGAGGATGCGCCACAGCCCATCGGAACGGAGTTCCCGCTCCAGGTCGCCTTCCAGGGCGCCGGGCCCGCGGTCTCCGGCCGCGTCCGGGTGATGGAGCACGGCGTGTCCGGCTGGGTGCGCGGCTACTTCGTCAAGTTCGTCGCGCTGGACGAAGGCAGCCTCCCGCTTCCGCTGAGCCCTCGCGGCGCGCCGCCGAGCACACCGCCCGGGGCGCCGCCCTCCGACCCACCCGGGCCCGTGGCCCCGGGGAGCGAGGGCCCCTGGCGCGAGGAGCCGACGCCGGTGGGCATCCGGCCCCGTTCGACGGCGGACGCCACGTCGGCGTTGAACGACTACTCGCACCTGGAGCTGTTGCACGCGCGCGACCCGGAGGCATGGCAGGGCGGCCTGAGGCCGTTCGACGCGTTCGGCCCGTACCAGCTTCTCAAGCGCCTGGGGACGGGCGGCATGGCGGAGGTCCTCCTCGCGCGGCGCACCATGGCCGAGGGCGTGGACAAGCTGGTGGCGCTCAAGCTGGTGTTCCAGGAGTACGCGCGCCACCCGCGCCTGTCGGAGCTGTTCCTCACCGAGGCGCGCCTGAGCGCCACGCTGCAACACCCCAACGTCATCCAGGTGTTCGACGTGGGGAGCGCCGCGGGCCGGCCGTTCATGGCCATGGAGTACGTGCACGGCCGCAACGGCGCGGACCTCCTCCAGCGGCTCCAGGACCGCGGGAGGCAGCCCCCCGTGGCGCTCGCGGTGAGCATCGCCATCGAGCTGGGCAAGGCGCTGGAGTATCTGCACGGGCAGCGCGACCTGGACGGGCGCCCGCTGCACCTGGTGCACCGCGACGTCAGCCCGGGCAACCTCCTCATCGGGCTGCACGGCGAGGTGAAGCTGGTGGACATGGGGGTGGCGTCGGCCAGCATCGCCAGCGGCAATGATCTGCTGGTGGTGGGGAAGCGCGCGTACATGGCGCCCGAACAGGCGGCGGGGGGACGCCCGGAGCCCGCCTGGGACATCCACGGCATGGGGCTGGTGCTCCACGAGCTGCTCACCCTGCACCGCGCCTCCGAGGGGCCTCCCGGAAAGGAGACCGCGCCCGCGGGGGTCCTGAAGCCGTCCCACTTCAATCCGCAGGTGACGCCGGAGCTGGAGCGACTGGTGCAGTGGGCCACCGCGCCGGAGCCCTCGGGCCGGGCGCCCAGCGCCAAGGTGCTGCGGCAGGCGCTGGAGCGCGTGCGGAGCACCCTGCCCCCCTTCGACCTGGAGCAGACGCTGCGCGAGCTGTTCGGCGAAGCGCTGGACCGGTCGCAGCGGGAGACGGAGACGCTGATCGGCATCGCGCGGGGCAAGGACCGGCCCCACGCCTTCCCGCGCTACCACCGGTGGCTCGATGCCGCGGCGAAGCGGATTCCGGGGGCGGTGAAGCTGGCGGCCTCGCGTCACGTGCGTGCGCTGCGCTGGGGCGCGCTGGCGCTCACCCTCCTCTTCGCGACCGGTGGGGCGCTGCTGTGGCCGCTGCATGCGAGGGAGCGGGAGGTGGCCGGGCATCTGCTGCGCGCGGATCAGCTCATCGCGGTGGCGAAGCTGTCGGGCTCGGGCGAGGACACGGCGCTGGCCCAGTTGCAGGCGGCCCGGGCGCTCCGGCCCGAGGACCCGCGCGTGCGCACGCGGCTGGCGGCGCTGGCGGATGCCTTTGAACGGCTGGCGGCGGAGGCCACGCAGCGGGGCGACGTGGCGGAGGCGATGGCGCACCTGCGCGGCGCGCTCGAGGCCGCGCCCGAGCGGAGCGCGCCACGGATGCGGCTCCGGTTCCTGGAGGGCGAGGTGCGCCGGGCGCCCTCCGGATGGAGGGGGCGATGAGCGAGCGCGTGCGGCGCTGCAAGGCTCCGGTCCGGGGCATCACGCGCCCGCGCTGCTCCCGGAAGAAGGTGCCACGAGCGCGACGAGGGCCTTGGGCCGGACTGTGGAGGATGGTGAGGCTCCGGCTCGGGGCGACGCTCCAGGCCTCCCGGCGACCTCGCGGGGCCTTCATGGGGTTGGTCCTGCTGTTGACCGTCGCGGGTTGCACCCGGACCTCGGAGGGCGAGGGCGTGTCCGAGGCCGCGTCGCGGGAGCTGGCCGCCATCGTGGCCACCTGCGCGGCGGCCCAGGGGCCCGTGGACACGATGCGCACGACGAGCGCGTACTGGGAGCCGTTCGAGGCGGGGGCCACCTTCCGCGCCGGGGACTGGGTGCGCACCGGGCCGGGGGCCTTCGTGCGCATCGAACTTCGGGGAGGCGGCCGCATCGAACTGGAGGAGCTCACCGTGGTGGTGGTGGAGCGCCCTGCCCCGGAGGAAGGGGGCGGTTCGGTGGTGACGCTGGAATCGGGGAGCACCTGGGGCGTCCTTGCCGAGGATGCGCAGAGGAGCGGCCCGCTGGTGCTTCGGGGGGACGACGGACGGCAGGTGACGCTCACGGCGGGGGCGCACACCGGGCCCACGGAGTTCCGCGTCACCCGCACCCCGCGCGGCATGCGTCTGAGCGTGTCCCGAGGCCGGCTGGTGCTGTCGGAGGGCGGGAATCGCCGCACGCTCGACGCGGGCGGCTGGCTGGACGTGAGCCGCGGGTTGGAGGACTCCGAACCCGACGGCCCGCCCTTCCCCGCGAGCCTCTCACCGGGCGTGGACGCGCGGATCGCGTGGAGCCCGGAGCTGCGCATCCCGCTGACCTGGAAGGCGCTGGACGGCGCGAAGGGCTACCAGGTGCAGGTGGCGCGCGACCTGGGGTTCACCCGACGCGTCATCGACATGCGGGTGGAGGAGCCGGGCTTCATGTTCATCCCGCCGGAGCCCGGCATGTTCGCCTGGCGCGTGGCCGCGGTGGATGCCTCCGGACAACCGGGGGAGTCTGGCTTCGCGCGCCGGATCTTCGTGGACCGCAAGCGACCGCGCGCCATGCTCGTCGCCCCTCGCGACGGCTACGAGACGCCGGATGCGACGGCCGCCGAGGAGATCGTCTTCGCGTGGCAGTCCACCGGTGGAGCGCCGCGCTACCGGCTGGTCGTCGCGCGCGACCGCGAGCTGCGCCACCCGGTGCTCGTGCGCGAGGGCAGTCCGCAGCAAGTGGTCCTGCCCGGGCTCGCCCCCGGTGAATACTACTGGGGCGTGTACGTGGCGGAAGATCCGCCGGTGCCGCTGTTCCAGAAGGCGCGGAAGCTCGTGGTGCCCGAGACGTCCGTGGCGCCCGCCGCAGTGGCGCGCTAAGGGCCGCTGACAAGACCTCGCCCTGGCGGGGGTGCTCAGCGCGCGCGGATCGCGAACCACCTCGCCGCGGCGCGCGTGATGTCCTCGGGATTGGGAGTCGCATCGCTTGCCCACGCGACGAACCCATCCGGACGCACGAGCAGCGCACTCAGTCCAAGGCGCTCCTTGGCGTCCTGGGCCACGTATCTGACCTGGTCGCCCCAAAGGCCCCCCAGCGCGTGGAGCGACGCCTGCCGGCCGAAGTCCAACAGCAGACCCTGACCATCTCGGAGCAGCGCGCCGAGCCTCGCTCCATCCTCCAGCTCGAAGTCCGGGCAGCTGCGGCCCACCAGCGGGTGTTCATCGCCGAGCTCGTAGCGCAGGGCCGCCCCCCAGACGCGTTCAGCGAAGTAGGTCGCGCCGTCGCGCGTGTCGATCAGGTCGCGCAGGATGGCTTCGAGCGCACGGGAATGTCGGCTGGGCCGCATCAGCGCCACTTGGGCCCGCGACCAATCGAGGATGCGCGCCCCGACCGGATGCCGCTCCGTGGTGTAGCTGTCGAGCAAGCCCTCGGGGGCATCGCCTCGAATGGTCGCGGCAAGCTTCCACCCGAGGTTCATCGCGTCTCCAAGTCCGAGGTTCAAACCTTGTCCGCCGAGCGGTGAATGAATGTGCGCGGCGTCGCCCGCCAGCAGCACCCGTCCCTTGCGGTAGGTCGTCGCCTGGTACGCGCGGTCGGTCCATGTCGTGGCGCCGTGCAACGCCTTGACGGTCACGTCCGTGCAGGACACGCGCCGCAAGACGGCTTGCACGTGCTCGAGCGTGACCGGTTGGGTGCGATGGAACGCGCCGCCGTCGAAGTCGGCCATCGCGATCACCCCTGGCTGCCCCTGGTTGTACATCCCGGTCTGCGTGTAATGACGGCCCGGGCGGAGCATCTCGGGGTCGGCGAGTTCGACCTGGACCGAGTAGCCCGTGAACTCAGGCTCGGTCCCGACGAACTCGAAGCCACCCTGCTTGCGGACGGTGCTGCGGCCGCCGTCGCAACCCACGAGCCACCGCGCGCGAACGCGCTGCTCGCCAGCATGGACGGTGACTTCATCGTCCGAGGACTCGAAGCCTTCGACCCCCTGGCCGCGCTGGAGCTCCACTCCGACGGAGAGTGCATGAGCCGCGAGGACGCGCTCGAGGTGCTCCGTTTCGATCCCCAATTGGGTGTCCGCCGGGCTCGGGAGCCGGTACGTCCACCGCGACGCGTCGATGTTGCCGTAGTCGAACGCGATGCCCGCGAAGTGTCCGGCCGGCCCGCGGAGCTGCGCTCCGGACGCCATGGAGCCAGGTCCCGGCTGGCCCGGGGCCCTCTCATCGGCGCGACGTCTCGACGCAAGCTGTTCCAGCAGTCCGCGCCGGTAGAAGGCGTCGACGCTGGGGCCCCAGAGTCCTCTCCTTCCAAACGGGAGCCGCTTCAGGGGTGAGTGCGGATCCTCCGCCTGTTCCAGCACCAGCACGGAGAGCTTCGCGAGCCGCAGCTCGCACGCGAGGAACAGGCCGACCGGGCCGGCACCTGCGATGATCACGTCGTAGACCATGGGGCCCTGCTCTTTCTTGTGAGCCACCCAAGGATATGGAGTGACTCCAAGTTTTGTGTCAACCCAAGTGGCAGCCCGGCGATTCATCGACACGGATGCTCTCGCGGCTGCCAGGCATCCAGGGAGCGCCGCGCTGAAGCTCCGCGACCGTCCTCGCGCGCCCTATGATGCGCGGGTCGAACCCAGCCGTCCGCCGCGAGGCTCCGGCGCCCTTCCGCAGCAGGTGAACCCATGTCCGTGGTCCTTGGAGTCGTCGCAGGCACCGCCGCTCTCGTGGCCGGCCTGCGGTGGTGGTTGATGAACCGCGAGGGCTCGCCCCGCACGACCGAGCCCTTCGACGGACACATCCACCGGGTCGGCAAGGCGGTCATCGCCGAGCGGCGCTGCGAGCAGCCCCGCGCCACGGTCATCGCCATGCACGGCTTCGTGGCGGACATGCGTTACTTCACGCGCCACTACAGCGCGCCGGACGTCCAGCTCATCCTGCTGACGAGCTGTGACTACCACCTGCCCATCACCGGCTCTCGGGAGCAGCCCGCGCCCTGGGCGAAGGTGCCGGCCGAGCCCGAGGGAACCATCGCCCATGACGCGGCCGTGCTGGTGCAGGCGCTGGAGCACCTGCCGAGGACGGACCTCGTGCGGGTGCATGGGCATTCGCGAGGAGGCGCCGTGGTCCTGGAGGCCGCGAAGCAGCGGCCAGAGTTGTTCGAGCGGGTGGAGGTGGTGCTGGAGGCGCCCGTCCTGCCCCAGGGGCGCCCCTACAGGAGCCTGACGCGGCCGCAGGTGTGGCTGTTGCCCTTCCTCATCCCCCTGTGGCGGCTCGCGCCCATCGCACGGCACAACCGGGGGGCGTGGGGACCGCTGGAGGATTCGCGCAAGCGCGAGCTCATCATGGCCTTCCCCTTCAACCCGAAGCGGGTGGCGACCCTGATGGCCAACCTGCTGGACATCGACGCCTGGAGTCAGGGGCGGGATGCGTCCCTGTTCCAGAACGTGCGGCGCGGCACGGTGCTGGTTCCAGGGAAGGACCGGGTGCTGGAGTCGTCCTCCATGCACGCGAGCGCCCGGCTCGCCGGGCCTGGAGTCGAGGTGGTGACCCTGGAGGGCTGCAGCCACTTCGTCCTGTGGGACCGTCCCGACGCGATGCCCGCGTTGGGCCTCCCGGTGGCGCATCCCACCGGGAACGGCTGAGCGGTCGCCGCCGGGGCCGCGAGGCTAGGCGCTCTTGCGCCGCCGCATCATCGCCTCGTACGAGCGGCCCACGCCCTGCGAGAGGATGAGCAGTTCGCCCACGTCCGGCGGGGTGAGCTGGTCGGGTCCGTTGTCCACGTAGAGCAGGTGCACGACCTTGCCGCGCACGAGCAGCGGGAGGATGACCGCCGTCGTGGGGAAGCCACCGCCCAGCAGCCGGTAGAACATGCCCATCGCCGCGTCCCGCTTCACCGGGCCCACGTAGTGCGAGCGCAGATCGCGCACGAGACGGAAGGTGCTCTGGTCGCGCAGCGGGACGCCAATGCGGCGGACGCCTTCGTCGTTCACGCCCTGCCCCATGCCGTGCCAGCCCGTCACGAGGTTGCCTTGCACCGACAACAGCAGGCACCGGCGCCACTTGCCCAGCGCGAAGCGCAGCACCGTGCGAGCCACGTCCTCGCGGTCCGAGCTGCGCGCCAGCTCCGCCTGGGCCTCCGGGAACGTGAGCGGGGTCGCGGGAGGCGCCACATGCGCGGACCCACCCAGCGCCCGGCCTTGGGGCGCCGTGCGAGCGCGAGCTCCCGGCACACCCGCCTGCGCGGGCGCTCCCGGCACACCCGCCTGAGCCGCCATGTGCACGGGGACGCCTGGCACGCTTGCCTGAGCCGCGACATGCGCGGGCACGCCTGGAGCATCCGCCTGAGCTGCCGCGTGCGAGGCCCCACCCAGCGCACCCGCCTGAGCCGCGACGTGCGCAGGCACTCCCGGCGCACCCGCCTGAGCCGCGACATGCGCGGGCGCTCCCGCCTGAGCCGCGACGTGCGCAGGCGCTCCTGGCACACCCGCCTGAGCCGCCACGTGCGAGACCCCACCCAGCACACCGGCTTGAGCCGCGACGTGCGCAGGCGCTCCTGGCGCACCCGCCTGAGCCGCCACGTGCGCGGGCACTCCCGGCGCGCTGGCGCCCTGCCCCACCGTGCTCGTAGCCGCGGCGCGGGCCGCCTGCGCGGGCATGCCCTGCACCGGAACGGGCGGAGCCACATGCGCGGGGATGTCCACGCGCGGTGACACGGGCCTCTGGCCCACGGGGGACTGCGCGGGCGCTCCGGAACGCGGCTGCGCCGCAGGATGAGCGGGCAGCGCGGCAGGCGCCTCCTGCACCTCCTCGCCCGTGATGATGAGCTCCCCCTCCAGCACGTCCGCGTCGGTCTCCGAACCACCGCGCAGCGCCTGCGCGTAGACGGACTGGAACTCCTCCTCGCTCATCAGGTCGGGAGGCCGCTCCTGCGCCTTCGCCAGCTCCGCCGCCGCGCCCTTCGCCGGCCGCGCCTGGACCGCGTTCATGTCGATGGCGCGCAGCTGCCGGAACGCCTTCGCGTACCGCCGCAGCAGCTGGTTCATCCGGAACTCGGGGATGACCACCGGCACCACCCGCTTGCCCGTCTTGAACGCGATGGCGTCCAACGTCGGGAAGTCGTGCGGGTTCACCACCGCGACGCTCAACCGCGTCGCGTCCGAACGCATTGGCAGGAACTCCTTGTCGTCCGCCTCGCTCAGGTTCACCAGCGCCACGGCCTTCGGGTCGGGAACCATCTCACCGGACGCGTAGGCGCAGTTGTGGAGCCGGCCCAACACCTTCGCCAGGTCCTGCTCGGACAGCAGCCCCAGCTCCACCAGGTTCGTTCCCAGCCGACCGCCGTGCACGACCTGCGACTCCAGCGCCTCCTCCAGCGCCTCCGCCGACACCAGGCCGTCCTTCACGAGCAGTTCACCCAGGCGCATGGGGCCCGCTTGTAGCCATGCCCCCTCACCCTCCGCAAGCATCCGGCCAGGCCCGCTCGCCCCCTCTAGTCCTCTGGGTGATGGCTCAAGCCCACCCGGTTGCCCTCCGGGTCGCGCACGTAGAGCGTCCAGCGCGTCTCATGCTCCAGCGGCACCCCCACACGGGCCAAGGTCTCCACCACCCCACCTCGGGCCTCGCGCGGAATTCGGAACACCAACATCAACAGACCCGGCGCCGGATGGCGGAACGGCACCGGCTCCGGCAACCCCTCCACCGCTTCAATGGCCAGGAAGGCCCCCCCGGGGACGGCGACCCAGATGCTCCGCAGGGTGCCGTCCTCGCGCAGGTGGCGCTTGAGCTCAGGAAAGCCCAGCAGGTCCCGATAGAACGTGGTCACCCGCTCCACGTCGTTCGCTTGAATCGCCACATGGTGGAAGCCCTGAACGTCCTTCATGGCGTTGATGGTAGGGTCTGCCCGCCCATGGCGCGACTGCTCATCGTCGAGGACAACCAGGAACTGGCCTCCCTCATCGCCACCGTGGCGCAGAACCGGGGCCATGAAGCGCTCACCGTGTTCACGGGCGAAGCGGCGCTGGAGGCCCTGGGGCCCGTCACCCGCTTCGACGCCGCGCTCGTGGACCTGCTGCTGCCGGACATCCGCGGCAGCGAGGTGCTGGCCGCGCTGCGCGCCCACGCCATCCCCGCCATCGCCGTCAGCGGCGTCTACAAGGGAGACCGCTTCGCGCAGGAGGCCACGCAGGTCCACGGCGCCCTCGCCTTCTTCGAGAAGCCCTTCGAACTGGACGCCGTGCTCGAGGCGCTGGAGGAGGCCGCGGGCGTGCCGCCGGTGACGCACGGGGAGCTGCTCGACGAGGTGGACCTGCTCGTCCTGGAAGAGCTGGTCCAGGAGGATGCGGCGGACCTTGAGCCGGTGCCCGCGCCGTCCGCGCAGGCCCCGTCCTCCGAATCCGCCGAGCCCGCGGAACCCGCGCCCTCCAGCGACGCGGAGGCGGAACCGGACGTCTCCGAGGCCCTGCCCCTGCCCTTCGCCCAGCGCGCCGCCGTGTGGACGGAGGCGGCCCCCGCCCCCGCGCGCCGCCGCCGCCAGCTGCCGGAATGGTCGCTCAGCGGAGACCTGGCGCACACCTCGGTGCCGCGCCTGCTCAACGCCTACTACGAGGCGCGCCACCACGGAGAGCTGAAGCTGCGCCAGGGCACCGTGCTCAAGGTCGTCTACTTCGAGGCAGGGCGCGTCGTGTACGCCGCCTCCAACCTGGCCCCGGAGCGCTTCGGCCGCTTCTGCCTGCGCAAGGGCGCGCTGACGGAGGCCCAGCTGGCGGAGGCCACCAGCTACGCGCGCGAGCACACGCTGCGCACCGGCGACGCCCTGCTGAAGCGCGGCCTGCTGAGCCCCAAGCAGCGACGCCGGCTGCTGGAGGATCAGGTGAAGGAAATCCTCTGGTCCACCTTCGCCTGGACGGAAGGAGGCTACGGCTTCAGCCCCATGCGGCCGCAGCGCGCGGACCTGGTGCCGCTGTCGCTCTTCCCCGGCGACCTCATCCTGGAGGGCGTCACCCGCACGGAGACGCTGGTGGCCCTGCGCCAGCGCATGGCGCCCGGGCGCCGCCTGTTCCCCGCGGCGGATCCGCCGTACGGCCTGCACGAGCTGAAGCTGGAGGGCCCGCAGGCGCTGCTGCTCGCGTTCGCGGATGGAACGAAGACGGTGGAGGACCTGCTGGCCCTCACCGACATGTCCGAGCGCGAGACCCTGGCCACCCTGCGCGGGTTGGAGCTGTCGGGCGTGCTGGAGGAGCGTCAGGAGACGCCCAACCGCCGCCAGCGCATCAGCTTCGGGCTCTGACGCCGCGCCGCCGCCGCGCGGCCCATGCCAGCGCCCCCAGCCCGAAGGCCGTCACGCCCGAGCCGCCCCCGGAGCACCCGCAGCCCGACGTGGAGGGCCGGGGCACCTCCTCCTCCGACACGGCCACCCCGCGCATCGTCGTGACGCCCTGGTATCCGGGCGTGCTCAGGAGCGCCGGCCGCACCACGTACGTGAGCGTCGCGGTCGCGCCCGCCGGCAGCGGCACCGACTCCACCGCGAAGCCGCTGTCCGTCACGTCCGTGGGCGTCACCGGATGGCCGTTCAACGTGACGCTCCCAGGCACCACCTGCGCGCCGGTGACGGCCTCCGCGTGGCGCACGGCCGTCACGCCACAGGCGGTGTCATTGCGCAGCGTCACCCGGACGCCCACCTGACCGGAGTCGGTGCCGGGCCCTGTCTCGGTCTGGCGCTCCACTCCCACGAAGGGCCGCGCGCCAATCCGCACCGCGTGCGCCCGCGTCGCGCCGGAGGCCCCCGTGGCCGTCGCCGTCACGTCCAGCGTGACGAACTCGCCCACCAGCGTCTCCAGCTCGGTGTCCGTCGTGGCCAGCACCACCGAGTCGCCGCTCGCCAGGGGCGGCGCCAGCTCCGGCCCCCCGGCGTGGGCCCAGGCGAGGTCCACCACGGAGCACGAGCCCTCCGGCAGGGTCTGTCGCAGCGTGCCCCGGGCGCCCTCGCCGCAGACGGCGACGAGCTCGCCGCTCACCTCGCCCAGCTGTACGGGGCGCGCGGGCCGGTCGAAGGTCAGGACCGCGTCGGGGGCGAACACGGGCCCGCTCACGGACGCCTCCTGGACGCGCGCCCGCAGGGTGTAGGTGCCACTGCCGCAGGTCGCGGGGAGGTCCAGCTCGAACTCGCCCGCGGCCCCGACGAACGTGCGCGAGTCCAGCACCCGGCCCGGGTCGGCGGGGTCCTCCAGCGTCACCACCGTGGTGAGCGGGCGCATGCCCGTGCAGTTGAGGGTGGGCGTCGCCACGCGGCCGTGGACCTTGCGCTCCTCGAGACGCTCCACCGCCACCGTGGGCACCACCATGCTCAGCGGCACCCAGCGCGGCTCCACCGACACGTCGAGGTCGGACGAGGGCCCATCCAGGGCGTAGCCATCCACCGTGATGCGGTTGAACGCGCGCAGCCGCAGCTGAAGCGTGTCCACGCACGTCGCCGAGGTGAGCAGCACGGAGGTGCCCTCGACGGGCGACGCTCCCACCGGATTGCGATCATTGCCCAGCAGGGCCGCCACCGCCACGCCTGACGGATTGTCGAGGACCGACCACCACGTCGTCACCGCCGGCAGCCCGGCGACCCCCGCGCACGTATGGGTCCCCTGGGGCGACAGGGCCGTCCCGGAGAAGACCGGGCGCGAGCCGCTGGTGAACGGCGCGTCCGGGGGCCCCCATGGGTGGAGGTCCACCGGGACCGTCGTGGGACTGGACGTCAGCGCGCCGTCGTTCGCGCGGACCTCGTAGTTGAAGACGTTGGGGCCCGGCTTGCAGCGCTCCGCCCGGCTGGAGGGCGGCGTGAGCGTGGCCACGCCCGCGGCATCCACCTCCAGCGCCGGGGCCTTGCTGGGCGTCATCCACGCGTACGTGACGGGCTCGCACCCGGAGGCCCCTCGCACCGGGGTGAGGGTGCCCGTGGGACCGCCCATGAAGAAGGCGCCGCCGACCACTCCCACCGCGGCCTTCTGCGGGGGTGAAGGCGCGACGGTGTGCCGCATCTCCAGCTCCACCGTCTTCGCCGTGTCGTGCGTCCGGAGTCCATCGGAGGCCACCAGATCCAGGAAGGACGTCTGGGTCGTGCAGATGCCCGGGGGCGCCGTGAGCGTCAGCCTGAGTCCGCTGTCCTCGCGCGAACCCAGCGGCGCCTGCACGACGTTGAGCGGGCTGCCCTGGGCCCGGACCGAGGCCGACACGCGCACTGCATCCCCGTCCGCGTCCCGGAGCTTGAGGTCCACGACCTGCGTCGTGCCTTCGTCGACGGGGATGCGCGCCGGCAGGGCGCTCACGTCCGGCCGGTTCAGGTTCTTGTAGATGAGGACGTTCTGCGCGGGACCATTGAGGATGGCGACGCAGTAGGACGCATCCGCGCACGCCAGCTGCAACGCGGACTGGGTGACGCCCACGGGCAGGTCCGTGTTCTGCCGCCAGAGGCTGCCCGGCAGCGCGGACCGCTCCACCGGCTCCGCGCTGAACGCCGCGACCTTGCCGTCCGGCTGCTTGACGAGCATCAGGCCGAAGCCCGTGCCCGCATCCGAGCCGCTGGCCACGTCGAAGGCGAGCGCGTCGACCGAACCGGCGCCCACCGGAATGGGCTCGAAGGGCGCGGGGGAACCTCCCAGCGTGCCCCGGAACAAGCCCCCGTCGTTGCCGAAGTAGGCGACCGGCTGCGCCGGATCCACGCCAGGCACCAGCGCCACGCTGCGGGCCGAAAGCGGCGGGGTGATGCCCGTCGCGGGGTAGGGGGTGCTGGAAGTGCCCCGGTACCAGACGAAGGTGGCCTTCTCCGACGACACGGAGAACAGGGCGTGGGGCACACCATCCGACTGGGGGGGGAGCACCGCGAGCCGCGACTCGGTGGCGACGCCCGCCAGCGGCATGTCGAGGGCGCCCCAATCCGCCGTCCCATCCGGCGGGAGGAGCGACGTTCGGAACTCCGAGTTCATCAGCGGAAGCACGGACGCGGAGGCGTAGCCCACGCCACCATCCGCCGTGACGCGCACGGCGCGCACCACGTAGTCGTTCCCCACGTCCGGAAACAGGTGCCGGCCGTCGTCGGCCGGGGAGCAGGCGCCCACGCTCTTGAGCGTCCCATCGGTGCGGATGCCCACCACGCAGTTGGGGCCGCGCAGGAAGCTGCCGGCCATGCCCTCATTCAGGGTCGTCACGCCGCCGTCGCGGGAGACATAGAGCTGCGTGCTGGTGGCCACCGCGAAGAAGCCGGGCCCGAAGACGGCCACGTCCTTCGGGACGCCCGTCTGGGTCTGGACGTTCGTCCACTCCGCGCGCGCCACGCCCGCGCACAGCGCCAGTCCCAGGATGATCCGCCAGACTCGCACGTTCGACGTCCCTTTGCCCGGCGCCTACCAGGCCACTTCCGCCCGCAGGTAGAGGCGGTCCGGAGCATCCTCCGATTCGGCTCCCAGACCCAAACCGCTGAAGCCCAGGACCGTGTACCCCAGGGCAATCCGCAGGCGCTCGTCGAGCCGGTACGCCACCTCCGGACGGAGCGCGCTCAGCCCCTGCCCGTCCGCGGCCGAGGTGCGCCTCACGCCCTCCACCGCGACCTCCAATCCCCCCAGCACCCGCACCGACGGACGCAGCGTGCCCGTCCACACCCACCGCGCGGAGTCCCCCAGGCTGGAGCGCCCGACGTGCAGGCCCGACGCGACGGAGAGCCGGTTCCCCAGCCGCACCGCCGGCATCAACGACAGCGTCTGGAGCACCCGGTCCCCGAAGACGGAACGCGCCCCGGGGGACAGCTCGCGCGTGAGGCCGTAGCGAGCCACCACCAGCCAGGGCCCGGGCCGCCAGACGAGCGCCGCGAACCCCTCCGCGAACCGCGCCTCCAGGCCATCCCGGCCCGCGGTGTGCGCGAAGTCCAGCCGTCCAGAGGCCGTCACGTCCTTCAGGAGCTGCGCCTCGGCGGCCAGCGCCAGCACCACCTGGGTGCGGTCCACCGGGCCCGGGGCGCCTCGCGCGGGGGTGCCCTCCTCGTGACGAAGTTCAGCGCGCACGTCCGCCCGGAAGCGCTCCCGCAGCCACTGCGCGGACACACTGGCCACGTCGCGCCGCAGGTCGCTCTTGATGTCCAGCGGCTGGCGCACGCCGCGCTCGTAGCGGGCGCCCGCGCTGAAGCCGCTCTGGCCCGCCGCCCACTGGAACCCCACCGCGCGGGCCAGCCGCAGGGCCGTGGCGTCGTGCGCGCTCACGTCCTCCACGAACAGCGTGGTGCCATCCCCCACCTCCGTGCGCGCGCCCGTCACCGCGCGGGCCGCGCCGAAGTCCGGCCCGTCCACGTCCACGGAGTAGCCGCCGTAGTACGTCTCCAGTCCGCGCCGCACCCGCGCGTCCAGCCACGCTTGTGGGCCCAGCTGAGGGCCCCAGCCGCCCTTGACGCCCACGCTGGCGTCCTCGTCCAGCATCACGTCCACGCCCGCGGAGGTGAAGGTGTCATCCATCCGGCCCGGGCCCGCGCCCCGCTCGTTCACCCGCTGCCGGTGGCCCACGGTCACGGTGATGCCACGAGACACAGCGTAGGAGCCCGCCACGCCCAGGGACGTCCGGCCGCCCTCGAGCGCCTCTCCCACGCCGGCCACCTCCGCGGCGCGCAGCCAGCTGTCGCGCACCTCCACGCTCACGCCCAAGGGGCGGAACTCGTAGCCCACCGCGGCCCCCAGCGTGCGGGCCGCGAAGGGCGTGTCTTCGAAGGGCAGGCGTGGATCCGCGGAGCGGCGATCATCGCCCAGGAGCGTGAGCGACACCGGCCCCAGGGGCTGCACCACCCGCAGTGACAGCTGCCGGAAGCGGGCGGCATCCAGGTGAGCGCCATCCGAGAAGCCCTTGGAGCGCTCGCGCCACGCGGCATCCAGGGAGCCTCCCTGGCCCAGGGGATCCGACCCGCTCACGCGCAGGCCCACCGCGCCGCCATGGTCATCCTGGGTGCCCACGGGGCGGAGGAAGGACAGGCCTCCGTCGTCGGAGACGCCCAACACGCTGGACTCCACCGCGAGGCCCCGGCTGGAGGCGGCCTCGGCGATGAGGGAATAGCCCCACAGCGACGTCTGGCCGCGTCCGGACAGCAGCTGGAAGGGCGCACCCATCCGGCGCTCGCGCACCGCGGCCAGGCCCACGGTGGAGCCGCGCCAGCGCGCCCAGGCCTCGCCCCCCACCGAGTCGCGCGGGTCGCCTGTTCGCAGCACGGCGTAGTCCACGACGAGCACCGGTTCGGGCCACTGGGTGAGCGCGTCCGTGCGCAGCAGCGAAGCCCCGGCGAGGAACGACAGGGGGCGCGCGAGCAGGATGCGCCCCGCGAGGTAGTCGATGTCGTAGTCGCGTCCCCGCACGAGGTGCTGCTCGCCCAGCGGCAGGCCGGTGACGCCGTCGCGCACCTCCACGCGGATCAGCTCCGACCCCTCCGCCACGGCGCCGCCCCCGAGGTAGTAGAGGCTGCCCCCGGTGGCCCGCAGCTCCTCATGCGCGGGCACCGCGGCCAGTCCGCGCGTCGGGTCGACCAGTCCCCCCGCGAACATGTTCAGGCCCACGCGCACCTCGCCCAGTTGTTCGCGCAGCTCCGCGTAGGGGCCGAAGAGGGGGCGGTGGTAGCGGCCCACTTCGCGGTCCTGGAGGAGCGCGCGGTACGTGCCGAAGCCCGCGCGGCCGTACTGCTCATGGCGGGCTTCCAGGCGCAGGCGCCCCTCCGAGGGGTTGGGGGTGAGGGACACCGAGTCATCGCCCCACTGCGCCGAAACGAGGTCGGGATCCGGCCAGCGGTCGAAGCGCTCCGGCAGGCGAGGACGCAGCCAGTCCACGAGGGGCGCGTCATGCAGCTGGCGCACGTCGATGTCGCTCAGCTCCAGCTCACCCACCACCTGCACCGGCCCCACCTGCGCTTCGCCATGGACCGCGCCCCGGCCCCGGAGACGGAAGCCGCCGCCCGCTGGCGCGATGCTGGCTTCCACGTCGAGCAGACCCACGGCAAAGGGCTGGGCGCGCGCTTCGACGGACACCGTCGCGGAGCCCGAGGTCCCGTCCGGAGGGCTCAGGGTGAGGGGGATGTCGTTGCGTCCTGGCCCGAGCCGCACGGGCAGGCGCGCCTGGCCGTCCGGGCCCACGAAGGACGTCTCGTCAGGTGACGTCACGCTCGTGCCGGGGGCCGCCTCGATGCGCAGGGACGTGTCCCCGGTGGGCAGAGGGCCCTCCGCGGAGAGCCCGCGCACGGTGCCCAGGCGGGACACCTTGCCCGGGATGACGAGCCAGCCGCGCGCGCCGCGTCGCACCACGTCGAAGCGCTGCTGGAGGAAGTCCACCGCTCCGTCCGCGGAGGTGGTGGTGAGGGTGATGACGTTCGCACCCGGCGTGAGCGGCACCCTCGCCTGCCATGCACCGGAGGCGTCCACGGTCGCCTCCACGTCGCCCGCGCGGATCCGATCTCCGGCGGAGGCCTGACCGCTGATGAGGAAGCGAAGTCCACCTGGGGCGACGCGCGCCTCGGGGGGGCGGCTGGGCGCGGTGGCGAGCGGCACAGGCGGGCGCTCGGGAGGGGTACGCACGGCGAAGTCCTGGAGGACGGCGGCGCCCCAGGGCACCTCCACGGTCGCGGTCCTGGGGATGACCTGACTGGCCGGCGGCAGACTGCGCACGTCGACCTTCAGCTGGTGACGTCCGGGACGCAGGTGCGGGCCGTCGGTCAGGTCCGGCACGCGGGAGTCCACGCCGGTGAGGTGGTAGCGGCCGGCGGCGTCTGTGCGCACCTCGCGGCCGGTGGCCAGCACCAGCCGCACCTCCGCGAGTCCGGGCTCGTCGGGAGCGCAGAGCCCGTCGCCATTCACGTCCACGCAGACCCGGCCCGCGATGGTCGAGGCCTGCGTCGGAGGCTCCGACGCCAGCGTCTGCGCGGAGGCCACCGGCGCGAGCAGCAGCACGAGGACGACGAGGCTCACCAGGCTCGACAGCCCGCGCCCAGCCCGTCCGGGCGCACCCACGAGGACGACGTGGCGCGTCAGGCTCGAAAGCCCGCGCCCAACCCGTCCGGGCGCACCCACGAGGACGACGTGGCGCATCAGGCTCGAAAGCCCGCGCCCAGCCCGTCCGGGCACTTCCGCCTCGCGCCATGTCGCGAGACACGAACGCGCATCCCCGCCCCACTCGGGCGCGGTCGTCGCGGCGTGCGCGGGACACGGGCACTTCAAGGCCGCACCTCTTCAATCGCGGTCACGCCCGTGCGCACATCCGCCACGGAGACGCTCACGGGGCCACTCGCGCCCCGCACCGTGAAGCGCGTGCGCCCGTCCCGCACCGACTCCTCGCTCCGCTCGCCCTCGGACAGCGCGACGTGCACCGGCCGATCCACCAGGACGTGGCCGAGCGAGTCCTCCACCCAGCACGTCACCCGCGCGCCCTCCACGTGCACCCGCACGTTGACCGGGAGCGGCGGCCCCAGCTCCACCTTCCGCACGACGGGCGCGGGCACCAGCGGCTCGGACTCCGGGAACACGGGCCCCCCGGGGGCCAGGACGTGCACCGTGACGGAGAGCCCCGGCCACACGGCATGCGACACGCGCAGCCCATCGGTCGACCCCGCGCCCTGATCCAACGCGCCCAACCGCAGCGTGCCATCCTCCCCCGTCACCTTCTCCACCGCGCCCACGCGAAGCGGCTGCCGCGGCACGGGCCAGCCCGCCAGATCCACCACCCCCGCCACGAGCCCCCCCTCCAGCCGCCACACCGCGAGCCGCGCGGGCTCCGTCCCCAGCGGCCCGAACGCACGCACCGTCAGCTCCGCGCTGGAAGCCCCGGTCCCTGTCGGCGCCCGCCAGGGCAAGGTGAAGGTCCCCAGCGGAGCCTCCACCGCCTGGCCCGGCGTTCCCACGGAAGAGGCGAGCTCCACCTTCGCGTCGGGGCGAGGCTGGCCCGCCGCGTCGCGCGCCACCACCACCACCTCGCCCGTCGTGCCCTCGTGGATCAGCGGCTCTGGCAGCGACACCGCCACGTCGCGCACGGCGCCCTGCACCAGCTGCATGGGCAGCGACTCGCGCGATCCGGGGCCGCGCTGAGGCCACGCCGCGTCGATCCGCTCATCCGCCGCCAGCGTGCGCGGCGCCGTGTAGCGCCACTCCAGCATGCCGTTCGGATCGCGCAGGGGCCCCTCCAGCCGGCCGTACTTCGCCTTCACGGTGACGCGGGCATCGCCCACCGGGAGGCCCTTCGCGTCGCTGGTGGCGCACAACAGCCGGGCCTGGGACACGCCGTCCGCGGGCAGCCGCTGAGGGTTGAGCACGCACGCCAGACCGTCCGTGGGTGGCAGCTGGAGATCGATGGCGATCCGCTCCTCGTTGCCCGCGCGATCCTCCACCACGCCCCGGGCCATCGGGTAGCCAGGAGGCACGACGAGCGGCAGCACGAAGCGCCCATCGGTGCCCACCTGCACGGGCCCGAAGCGCTTGCCCGCGACCTCCAGGGACACCTGCGCCCCAGGCTCGCTCTTGCCCGGCAGGTCCACCGAAGCCGCCAGCGGCACCAACAGCCGCCCGTAGGCGCCATGGACCGACTGCGGATGCGGCCACGCGGACAGCGCCACCAGGATGGCCGCCTCGGGCAGGCGCGTCTTTGGGAGCACGTAGCGGGCCACGTAGGTCCCGGGGCCCGAGTGCGTGAGCCCCTCCACCTGCCCCGTGCTCGCGCGCAGCACCGGGGGCGCGCCGCTGTCATCCGGCGTGCCGTCCGGACGCAGCCGCCTCACGGTGAGCGTCGCCTCCGTGTCGCGCCCCTTCACCGGGAGGGCGGGCTCCAGCGACAGCTCCATGCGGCTCGCGGGCGGCCCCACGTCGTAGCGCGCCTGGGCCTCCTCCCCTTCCCCCTTCGCGTGCACCACCACCTCACGCGCCTGGGGCAGGGGCACCACCACGTAGGTGCACAGCGGCGCCGCCGTCGGGCCGGGCCTCACCTGCGCGCCGTCCGCCGTCACCGTGGACAGCGTGAACGGCACCGGCCGCCCCTGGGCATCGCGGCGCACCACCGCCACCGTGAAGCCTTCCGGCGGCACGGGCACATCCGGGCCGAGCAGCTCCAGGGAAGCCGCCCAGACCGGGGCACAAACCAACACCAGCGCGGTGATCAGAAGACGTTCCAGGGCCACCCGACTCTACAAGGCCCTCCGCGGGGACTGCACCACTTTGCTGCCACCCGCGCGCGGATCCCCCAGCCCCTCGGCCCGGGCGTCCTCCCCGGCGGCGGGCCCGACCCTCCAGGTGGAACCGCCCCCGCAGGACCTCCCGCGGCTCACGGAGGGGCGTCGCCGGCCCGCTTCCAGAGGTCCTCGGTCTTGACCTGCATCCTGGGCGCCTTCGTGTCCACCAGCACGTCGCGTTGATCCTCTTGACGCACGCCGCCCACGCCGCGGGCGACCACCTTCACGGTGTTTCGGCCCTCCTTGAGGGCCACCTCGCGCTCGAAATGGCCGTCCTTGTCCGTCGGCACCAGGACGCCGTCCACGACCACCCGGCTGCCCGGATCCGTGTCGCCGGTGACGGTGACGGTCCGCTTGCGCAGCGCCTTGTCGTCGGGCCAGGCCATCTTCAGGAAGACGGTGCTGGGGATGGCCGCGGGCTCGCTGGGCGCCTGACCGGGAAGGATGGTGGACCGCTGGCCCGCGCGGACGATGACGAACTTCCCCTCCTTGCCCGTGAGCTTCACGTCACCCGCGCGCGTACCCACGCTCACGGTGCCCGCGCCGTTGTTGGTCATGGTGAACGTGCCGCCGGTGGTGCTGGCCTCCGCGTCGCCGCCCTTCGCCTTCAGCTCGAAGGTGTGGCGCTTGTTGGCGCGGCCCCGCACGGTGGCGGTGGCCTCGCCGTTGTTGAGGAAGAACCGCGACAGCGAGTCCGTCAGCGCCGCCACGGACACCTCGGTGCCATCCTCCAGGCGCACCTCCGCGAGGTCCCCGTTCACCAGCACCGCGAAGGAGTTGTCCCCCGTGCGAACCACGTCCGTGGGGCGCAGCGGCATGTTGCGGGTCGCGGGCCCCCAGGCCCCGTCACCGTGCCGCACGTCCACGGTGCCGTCGAAGTCACTCAGGACCAGCTCCACCGCCTTCGCGGGCTCCACCGGCGCGACGACGACGGGCGGGGGGGTGGACGGGGGCGTGGGGACGGGCGGCTCCCGCAGGAAGACGAACCAGCCCACCGGCAGCGCGGCCAGGATGAGCACGAGCCCGACGAGGAACGGCACCGGTCGTCTGCGGGAAGAAGGAGCGGCCATGCGAAGGCCTTAGCTAGCACACGCGGTGGGCTTCATGCCCGGGGCAGCACGATGGTGAACCGAGCCCCCTGCCCTGCTTCCGAGCGGACCTCCAGCGTCCCCCCGGCCTCCGTGATGATTCGCCACGCGACACTCAGGCCCAGGCCCACATTGGACCAGACGTCCTTGGTCGTGAAGAAGGGCTCGAAGATGCGCGGCCGGATGTTCTCCGCGATGCCCTTGCCCGTGTCCTCCACCTCCAGGGTGCACATCCCGTCCCGCTCGCCGGTCCGCAGGGTCAGCCGCTTCACCTGCGACTTCAGCATCGCGGTGCGCGCGTTGGACAGCAGCGCCAGCAACACCTGCGACAGGTGCCCGGGGTCCGCCTTCACGCGAGGCAGCTCCCCGCTCAGCTCCGTCACCAGGTCGATGCCCTCCCCGCGCGTCTGGTTCTCCGTGAGGCTCAGCGCGTCACGCACCACCGCGTTGAGGTCCACGGGCCGCAGGTCCGGGCGCTCGCGCTGTTGGGAGAAGCGCAGCAGGTTCTGGGTGATGTCCTTGCAGCGCTTGGCGCTCTGCTCGATCTTCCGCAGCGTCTCGATGTCCGCGTCGTCGCCGCCCCGGTCCAGCAACAGCAGCTGCACGTTGCCGAGGATGCCAGCCAGCGGGTTGTTGATCTCGTGCGCCACGCCCGCGCCCAGCTGGCCCACCGCCGCCAGCTTCTGCGCCTCCACCAACTGCGCCTGCGCGGCGCGCAGCTCCGCCGTGGCCTCCTCCACCCGGACGCGCAGGTCGTCGTTCCAGCTCATCAGCCGCGCGCGTGAAGCCTCCAGCTCCGCGCCCATGCGGTTGAAGGTGGACGCAAGCTCGCTCAGCTCGTCCTGGCCCTCCACGCGCAGGCGCCGCTCCAGCTCCCCGCGGCCATAGGCCTCCGCGCCCTCCACCACCTCCCCGAGCCGGCGGTCGAGCCGGCGGGTGAACAGCGTGCCCAACGCCAGCAGCACCGCCAGCGCGCTGGCCACGGACGCGAGCACCGTGGTGCGCAGCTCCCGCACCGGCATCAGCGCCAGGGCCTCGTCCACCGTCAGGACGACGCCCATCTCCAGGGCCTCCACCCGGGCCACGCTCACCCGGCGCGCGGGATCCTTCAACCGGAAGCTCTTCGCGGTGTCCGACCCCTGGACGGACTTCAGCGCCTCGCGAAGCTCCGGCTCCAGCGCCACCATGCGCCGGGTCGGCAGGGAGCTGGCCAGCACGCGCCCCTCGCTGTCCACCACGTCCAGCCGCGCCAGCCCCTCCCCCGCGCGCCGCAAGAGCAGCGCCTCCAACTGGGTGAAGACGATCTCCGCGACCGCGAAGGGCGCCTCGGCCCCTGCTCCCAGCTTCACCGCGACCGCGACGGCGGCGGCGCCGCTGCCTCCGTGCGGATACGCACCGCCCAGCGCCGCCTGACCCTTGCCGCCCTGGAGCGACGCCACCGGCACCGCGTGCGCCAGCCGCTCCAGCTCCGCGGAGTCGAAGCCCGGATGGCCCTGGGCCGGCTCCGCGCGGTACACGGCCGGCCCCAGGGGCTGTCCCTCGGCGTCCGTCTGGATGACGGCGCTCACCGTGGTGGACTGGCCGTACAGGAGCAGGAGCATGCCGCGCACCTCGTCGGGCGTGGCGTGCTCCCAGGGCAGCAGCTCCGCGGACCGGGCCAGGCCGTTGACGACCTCCATCAGGCTCGCCTCCACGGCCTCGGCGGTGGCGGTGGCCAGCGCGCGCTGCTGCGCGTCGATGTGGTCGGCGACGGCCGTCTCCGCGCGCGACAGCAGGAGGAAGCCCACGACGGCCAGGGGCAGCACCGTCGTGGCCAGCATGAAGAGGATGAGCTGCTGGTAGAGCCTCATCCGGTGACGGAGCGGACCACGCGCTCCAGGTCGCTGCGCAGGAAGACGGAGCCCGGGATGGCCTTCGCCCGCTTCTTCATGTCCGCGGCGCGGCGCGCGAGCTCCGCGTGGTCATGCGCGACGCCGTCCGTCATCACCGCCACCACGGACACGCTCATGATGGGGAAGTGGCGCTTCTCCCCGAAGCGATCCTCCGCCTCGATGTGGCCGCGCTCCCGGTCCTGCCGGTCGTAGTAGAGCGGGATGATGCGGTCGAACGCCTCGATGGCCCGCTGACACACCCGGTCCACCGACTCCACGGACGTGATGAAGACGAAGTCGTCGCCCGCCACGTGGCCCAGGAAGTCTCCGGTGGCGCCCTCCTGCTGGAAGATCTCCCGCATCAGGTCCCCCGTCTGGCGCACCACGCCGTCCGCCTTCGCGAAGCCGTAGTAGTCGTTGTAGGCCTTGAGGTTGTCCAGGTCCAGGTAGCAGAACGCGAACGGCTGGCGCGCGGACAGCCGCCGCTGCACCTCGCGCTCGATGGCGGTGGAGCCGGGCAGCTGCGTCGTGGGCGACGAGGACAGCTCCTGCTCCTTGCGCCGCAGCATGCTCTCCACACGCGCCCCCAGCTCCAGCGCGTCGAAGGGCTTGGTGATGTAGTCGTCGCCGCCCAGCTTCAGCGCGCGCACCTTGGAGGACGTCTCCGTGCGCGCGGAGATGAAGATGACGGAGATGTGTCCGCTGGCGCGCTCGGCCTTGATCTCCTCCAGGAACGCGAACCCGTCGCCGTCCGGCAGCGTGACGTCCAGGAGCACCGCGTCCGGCCTGCGCTCGCGCAGGGAGCGCCGGCCCTCCTCCACGCTGTGCGCGACGCCCACCTCGAAGCCCAGCCCCTCCAGCACCTCGCGGCAGATGAAGGCGATCTTCGCGTCGTCGTCCACCACCAGCACGCGCCCGTGCTGGCCGCCGCCCCGGCCTCGAGACAGCGAGTCCACCGTGGCCATCAGCTTGTCGCCAGCCAGGGGGCGCACGAGGAACGCATCCGCGCCCGCGCGGAAGGCGCGCTGGCGCTCGTCGAACGCGGAGGTGAGCAGCAGGGGCGCGCGGCGCGTCTCCGGATCATGCCGGAGGATCTCAGCCAGCCGCAGGCCGTCCACGTCCGGCAGCCGCACCGACACGAGCAGCACGTCCGGGTGCATGTTCCGGGCGGCGCTCAGGCCCTCCTCCGCGGACCCGGCCAGGCGCACGCGGTAGCCTCGCGCGCCGAGCAGGGCCTTCATGATGTGGCCCACCTCGGGCTCGCCTTCGATGATGAGCACCTTGCCGCGCGAGTCCGAGCGCACCGGCTGCGGCGCGGGCAGCGTGTCCACGCCCGCCTGCGACAGCACGTCCTGGGGCGGTTCGGTGGGCAGCACGGCGATGAAGCGCACGCCGTCATGAGAAGGCTCGGACCAGATGCGGCCGCCGTGGGCCTCCACGATGTTGCGGCAGATGGCCAGGCCCAGGCCGGTGCCGCGCACGGTGCGGTTGGCCTGGGTGCGCGCCTGCTCGAAGCGGTCGAAGATGCGCTCCAGGCTGTCCTCGGCGATGGGGTCGCCGCTGTTCCAGCAGGAGAGCACCACGTAGCCGGGCAGGCTGGAGGTGGCGCGCAGCTCCACGCGCACCTCGCCGCCCTCCGGGGTGAACTTCACCGCGTTGTTGAGCAGGTTGTTGAGCACCTGGTTCACGCGGTTGGGGTCCACCATGGCGCGCAGCGGGTGCTGCGGCAGCTGGGGCAGCACGCGCACGCGCTTCTCCGCGAAGGCGGGCCCGTACTTCTCCACCACGCGCTGGACCAGCTCCTCCAGGTAGATGCGCTCGAAGCTCATCCGCAGCCGGCCCTGCGCGAACTTCGACAGGTCCAGCAGGTCATCCACGATGCTGTTGAGCTTCTCCGCGGAGTCCTTGGCGAGCGACAGGTAGCGGTGCTGCCGTTCGTTGATGTCCCCCGCCATCCGGTTGAGCACCAGGTCCAGCGCGCCGGTGATGGAGGTGAGCGGCGTGCGCAGCTCGTGGCTCACCATGGAGACGAACGCGTCCTTGCGCTCCTCCAGGCGCTTCTGGTCGGTGATGTCGCGCAGCACCACGCACACGCCGCGCAGGGTGCCGCGCGCGTCGTTGACGGGCGTCACGGTGGTCTGCACGGTGCGCTCGAAGAGCTTCACGTCCTCGCGCAGCACCTGGTGGCCGCTGTACTCCAGGTTGCGCACCAGCTGGAACGGCTGGAAGCCCAGGCGCTCCTCCAGCAGGCGGTTGGAGGGCACCTGCCCGCCCTCCTCCACCGTGCGCAGGATGCGGCGGGCCGCGGGGTTCATCACGACGATGTCGTTCTTCTCGTCGGTGAGCACCACGCCGTCCGCCATGGACGCGACCATGCGCTCCATGCGGTGGCGGGCCTCCTCCTCCGCCGAGCGCAGCGACTGGATGGCGTCCGCCGTCTGGTTGGCGAGCACGTCCAGGAGCAGCCCGTCGTCCTCGGTGAACGCGTCCGCGCGGTGGGAGAACAGCGACAGCATGCCCACGGGCCGGCCCGCGGCGGTGAGGTTCACCGTGAGCTGGTTGGGGTAGACCACGGGCGACGCGGCGTCCTGGGTGGTGGTGCCGGTGACGCGGGTGATGACGCGGTCCTCCGGCAGGGCCAGCCCGCTGCTCTTGCGGTACGCGCCGAGCATGGACTCCTTGACGCCCAGGAGCGCCTGCTCGCCCACGTTGCCCACGCACCGCAGGCGCAGCGTGGCGCCGCGCTGGCCGTCCGGCGCGATGAGGGCCGCGCCGCAGTCGTACGGCAGCACGCGGGCCACGGCGGTGAGCACGCGGTCGATGATGGCGTCGTAGCTGGCGGGGTCGTTGGCGCTGGCGCGGCTGACCTCGTAGAGGACGAAGAGGGCCTCCACCCGCTGGTGCAGCTGGCGGATGAGCTTCTCCTTGTCCTTGCGCAGCTGCGCGAACTCCACCGCGTTCTTCACGGTGATGAGCAGGTCGTTCACGTCCCAGGGCTTGGTGACGTAGCGGTAGACCTGCCCCTGGTTGATGGCCGCGATGATGTCCTGAGGGTCCGTGTAGGCCGTCAGGAGCAACGTCGTGACATCGATGCCTTCCGCCCGGGCGGCGGTGACGAGGTCGATGCCCGTCATCTCTGGCATGCGCTGGTCGGTGACGAGGACGTCCACGGCCTCGGTCCGCAGGATTTCCAGGGCTGCGCGGCCGTTGGGGGCGGTGAGGACGCGATAGCGCCGCTGGAACATCCGACTGAGGATGTCCAGGACGTCGGCCTCGTCATCGACGAAGAGCAGCGTGTGGCGGAGGTCGGACACGGCGGCGCCAAGTGTACGCCGAGATCAACGCGCCTCCTCAAGTTGCGAGAAAGTCGGGTTGAGGGCAGCACGCACGGTATGGGTGGGGGCACTGAACGGATTGACTCTACACGTATGTTCAGGGAGCATGGGGTACTGAAATTCTGTTGCCCATCACCGCCGGAGCGGGCGGGCAGGCGGGCGAAGGAGAGCGGCCATGGAAGAGCTCACGGAGCGCCAGCGGGAGATCCTGACCTTCATCGTGAAGGAGTCGGAGGTCCGAGGCTTCCCCCCGACCATCCGGGAGATTGGGGAGCACATGGACATCCGCTCGACCAACGGGGTGAACGACCACCTGAAGGCCCTGGAGCGCAAGGGCTACCTGACGCGAGGCGAGCAGCAGAGCCGCTCGCTGGTGCCCACCAAGCGGGCGAGGCTGCTCCTGGGCCTGGGGATGAAGAGCCGCGAGTCCGGGATGATCGAGATCCCCCTGCTGGGCAAGGTGGCGGCGGGTGCGCCGGCGCTGGCGCAGGAGCACATGGAGGACTCGGTCAAGATCGACAGCTTCCTCCTGGGCGGGGTGAACGGCCGGGAGGTGTTCGCGCTCCGGGTCAAGGGCCAGTCGATGATCGACGACGGCATCCATGACGGGGACTACCTCTTCGTGAAGAAGACGCCGTCGGCGCAGCCGGGGGAGATCGTGGTGGCGCTCATCGAGGACGAGGCCACGGTGAAGCGCTACTACCCGGAGGTCGACCGCATCCGCTTCCAGCCGGCGAACGCGACCATGCAGCCCATCTACGTGAACCGCACGGACTTCCGCTCCACGATGATCCTGGGGCAGGTCGTGGGCGTGTACCGGAAGCTGCAGGGCGGCCGGACGTAGGCGGTTGCCCCAGGAAGGGCGACGCCACGACCGCCCTTCCTGGTTGAACGATTACATCTCCGCGTCATTGGGACCGCGGCTCAAGGGCACTTCGCCACGCCGCCATCCGCCGCGGAGGCAACCCGGGCGCACGCCGCCTGCACGGTGGCGGTGTCCTTCAACTCCCGCGCGAGCCTCGCGGTGGCGAGCTGCAGGTCCAGGTTCTTCGCGTGCCCCGGCTCCGCGCCCAGGCTCGTGAGGATGCGCAGGGCGTCCTGCTTGCGCCCCAACGCCGTCAGCAGCTCCGCCAGCTCCTGCATCTCCCGCACGTCCGACCCCGACACCGTGTCCAACGCCTTCTGCAGCTCGCCTTCCGCCGCCGCCCGGTCGTTCGCGGCGAGGTGCGCCCTCGCCAGCTCCACGTGGACGATGGCCCGGTCCTTCACCTTCAGCGATTCACCGTAGGCCTTCAGCGCCTCCTCGCGCTTGCCGAGCTTGAGCTGGATCTCCGCCACCAGCTCCCACAGCGTGGGGTCCTTCGGCGACTTCTTCGCGGCCTCCTCGTACGCCGCGGCCGCTTCCGTCAGCTGGCCCGCACGCACCTCCGCGTCCCCCAGCGCGCTCAGCACGTCCGGAGTCCGGACGCCCTGCCCCGTCGCCTTGCGCAGCAGCCCGAGCACCTCGTCCTGCCGCCCCTGCTTCGTCAGCACGTCCACGGCTCGCACCAGCAGGTCCGCCTTCGACGCGTCCGGCGCGGCTTCGGCGGCCTGCGTGAACTGACGCACCGCCTCGTCGTGGTCGCCCCGGTCCTCGGCCAGTTCGCCCAGCTGCTCCAGCGCGTTGAAGTCGCGCGGATGCAGCGCCAGCGCCTTCTGGAGCGACTGCCGGGCCTCGTCCTTCTTGCCCAGCTGCGCCTGGATGAAGCCCAGCCGGCTCCAGTTCGTGGAGCGCTTGGGATCCAGCCGCAGCGCCGCCTCGAACTCCTTCGCGGACTCCTCCAGTCGGCTCATCGACAGCAGCACCTCGCCCCTCGCGGCGGGCAGGCGTGGGTCGCCGGGCGACAGGGCCTTCATCTCGTCGAAGGACTTGAGCGCGGCGTCGAAGCTGCCCTGGAGGTATTCGGAGTTGCCTCGCAGGTAGAGCCCCTCCGCCTGGTCCTTCGGGTCGAGCTTCGGCGTGTCGGTGCAGGCCCCGGAGGCCAGCAATGCGAGGAGCGGCAGGGCGCGCAGGCGCGAGTACATGGAAGCTCCGTTGGACTTCAGAAGTGGTACGCGATGCCAGCGTTGACATCCAGATTGAGACCATCGCCCGCGCCGTCGTCGGCGAGTCCCAGCACCGCCTGCGCGATGTTCGTCCCCAGCTCCAACTGGAAGCCCACGCGGCCCACCAGCAGGTACTCCAATCCGACGAAACCCACGACGGACGGCAGCGGGCCCGTGTTCTGGAAGATGCCGTAGTCGCCGAACGACAACTGCACGCCCAGACCAAAACCCCAGTAGGGGCGCAATGACGTGTCCAGACGGTGGTAGTGCCGTGCCCCCAGGATGCTCGGAAGCACGTTGAGCTTGCCATCGCCGCTCTCGCCGCTGGCCCGGACCAGCGTGAAGCCCACCTGGAGGAAGCCCTGCCATTCCGGGTGGAACCAATACCCCAGCTCCAGGTCCAGCCCCGGATTCAACGACGACAGCTTGTCGATGAAGCTGTTGTTGAAGCGCAACCCCAACGTCAGTCCACCGCCCGGCGACGACGCGACCGCCCCGCCCAGCAGCGGCCGGGCCGTCACGGTCGCGCCGGGAGACTCCAGCGCGGCGCTCAGGTCATCGGACACAGCGACGGCCGTGCGAAGCAACTCTCCGTCATCGGAGGCCTCCGCACGAGGTCGAGCGAGGCTGCGTCCCTCCTGCGTGTCCACCAGGCTCGCGGTGAGGAGGTACTGGTCCCCGAAGCGGTCCAGCCGGCCGGTGAGGACGAAGCGGGCCCCCGTCAGCGTGGACAACTCCTGGAGGCAGTGGCCCTTCTCGCACGTGGTGTCGCCCAGGAGCTGCCGCTGGCGCTCGGCGCTGAGCCGCGTCTGGAGGTCGCGCTGGGACAGCACTCGCAGCCGAGGCGACTCCGCGATCCGGCTCGCGATGAGGGACGTGATGCCCGGCGCGGCTTCCTTCCCCGCCGCGTTGGCTTCGAACGGAAGCACGGCCACGGTCGCCGGGGCCTGCGTCACCTCCACGTCCGGGACCATCGCCCCCGGAGCGCCCGCCCCCGCTCCGGATGAAGACTCGCCGGGCAGGGCCTGCGTCCCAGCCTGCGCTGAAGCGGGGGGCAAGGCCATCCCCTCCTGCGCGAGGGCAGGCACCGCCAGCGACATGAGGCACGGAACGAGGAACCAGGGGGTGCGTGACACGCGCGACACTCTACCCTCCTCCAGGCCCGCGCCCAGCGCCTCCGTGCCGCGCGGCCCGACACTTCCGCCTTGCGCGCCCGCTCCCCTGCCCGCTCAGGCCTGCTGGTTGAGCTTCGCCGCGACGAAACGCACCGCGGCACGGGGACTGAACCGCAGCGAGAACGCGACCAGCCAGTTGAGGACGCCGTGCACGGCGAGGACCCGCCCCTTCATCATCGCCCCATAGGCATGCGCGGCCACCTCGGGCGCCTCCGCCACTCCCGACCGCTTGAACAGACGCGACTCCGCGTTGCCCGCGCGCGCCGTGAACTCCGTCCGCGTGGCCCCCGGGCAGTGACAGGTCACCGTCACGCCCGTGCCCTCCAGCTCGAACGCGAGCGCCTCCGTGAGCGACAGCACGAACGCCTTCGTCGCGTAGTACGTGGCCATGTACGGCCCTGGCTGGAAACCCGCCGTGGACGCGATGTTGAGGATGCGCCCCTGCTTGCGCTCGCGCATGGGCCGGGCGAACAGGTGCGTCAGCTTCAGGAGCGCCGTGCAGTTGACCTCCACCATCTCCGCCTCGCGCGCCAGGTCCTGTTCGAGGAACGCCCCGGACGAACCAAAGCCCGCGTTGTTGACCAGGAAGTCCACCGCGATCCCCAGCTCCTGGACCCGCGCGTAGAGCTGCTCGGGCGCGGACGGCTGACTCAGGTCCGCCGGCAGCACGTGCGCCTTCACGCCGTGCGCCTGCTCCAGCTTCCGAGCCAGCGCCTCCAGCTTCGCCACGCCCCGCGCCACGAGGATGACGTCGTGGCCGTCCTTCGCGAAGAGCTCCGCGAACTGCTCCCCGAGTCCCACTGACGCGCCAGTGATGAGCGCCACTCTCCGCGACATGGTGAAGCCTCCCAGCGAGCGATATAGCAGCTCGTCCGCACGCCGCGCGCCGTGCGGCCAGGGAACCCGGTGCTTCATGGCGGATGGCCGGCCGCCGCCTCCCCGACGAAGCCATTGCACGAACGCGCCGAGGACCGTATCCGGGAAGGGCACCGGAACGGGAGCGTGGCCATGGAACGGACGAACACCCTCGAAGCGCTGCTCGCGCAGGGACGCGCGGAGGACGACGCCCTGGGCGCTCCAGGACGTCCGGGGCTGACCTACGGCGCGCTGCGGGAACTCACCGCGCGGGTCCGTGAACAGCTCAATGCGTGGGGCCTGGGACAGGGAGATCGCGTCGCGCTGGTGCTGCCCAACGGGCCGGAGATGGCCTCCGCCTTCCTCGCCGTGGCCAGCGCCGCGACGACGGCTCCGCTCAACCCCGCCTACCGCGCGGACGAGCTCGCCTTCTATCTGGACGACCTCCAGGCCCGTGCCCTCGTCGTGCTGGAGGGTGCGGAAGGCCCTGCACGCGAGGTCGCTCGTGCCCGGAGCCTCCCGCTCATCGAACTGACGCCGACCTCCGGCGGACCGGCCGGCCACTTCAGCCTCCGCTCGGAGCCGCCCCTGGCAGGGACAGCGCGGCGCCCCGGAGCGCCCCGCGAGGAGGATGTCGCGCTGGTGCTGCACACGTCGGGCACCACGGCGCGACCGAAGCTCGTGCCACTGACCCACGCCAATCTCACCGCCTCCGCGAGGAACATCGGGACACGGCTGGGCCTGGGCGCTGGCGATGCGTGCCTCAACATCATGCCGCTGTTCCACATCCATGGCCTCGTGGCGGCGGTGCTTTCCAGCCTGGGCGCTGGAGGCCGCGTGGTGTGCACGCCAGGGTTCAACGCCCTGCGCTTCTTCGCCTGGTTCGAGGAGGTCCGCCCCACCTGGTACACGGCCGTTCCGACCATGCATCAAGCGCTGTTGGAGCGCGCCCGCCGCAACACGCGGAGCCTCGATGGACACCGCCTGCGCTTCATCCGCTCCTCCTCCGCGTCGCTCCCACCCCAGGTGATGGAAGAGCTGGAGCGCGTCTTCGGCGTGCCCGTCATCGAGAGCTACGGCATGACCGAGGCCGCGCACCAGATGGCGTCCAACCCGCTTCCACCGAGCCCCCGGTACTCGGGCTCGGTGGGGCTCGCCGCCGGGCCCGAGGTCGCCATCATGGACGGCGAGGGCGCGCTGCTTCCCTCGGGGGAGCTCGGAGAGGTGGTCATCCGGGGCCCCAATGTCATGTCTGGTTATGTGAACAACCCCGAAGCCAACGCGCGCGCCTTCACCCACGGGTGGTTCCGCACGGGCGACCAGGGCACGCTCGACGCACAGGGCTACCTGCGGCTCACCGGCCGGCTCAAGGAGCTCATCAACCGCGGCGGGGAGAAGGTGAGCCCGCTGGAGGTGGACACCGTGTTGCTGGATCATCCCGCCGTGCTGCAGGCCGTGACGTTCGCCCTGCCCCACCCGAAGCTCGGTGAGGACGTGGCCGCCGCCGTGGTGCTGCGCGAAGGCCAGGCCGCCACCGAGCGCGAGCTGCGCGACTTCGTGGCGGCGCGCGTGGCCGACTTCAAGGTGCCCCGCCGCGTCGTCCTCCTCACGGAGCTGCCCAAGGGGCCCACTGGCAAGGTGCAGCGCATCGGGCTCGCGGAGCGGCTGGGGCTCACGTCATGAGGATCGCCATCTTCGGCGCGGGCGCCATCGGCGGGTTCCTCGGCGTCAAGCTGCTCCAGGCTGGCGCGGACGTCACCTTCATCGCGCGAGGCGCCCACCTGGACGCGATGCGCGCCAACGGCGTCACGCTCACGAGCGGCGGCGAGACCGTCACCGTGCATCCCCCCTGCACCGACTCGCCCGACGAGGCGGGGCCCCAGGACTACGTGTTCCTCACGATGAAGGCCCACGCCCTGCCCGCCGCCGCGCCACAGGTCGCCCGGCTGCTGGGCCCGGAGACGGCGCTCGTCACCGGCATCAACGGCGTGCCCTACTGGTACTTCCACGGACTCGAAGGCCCCTACGCGGGCCGCCACCTCGAAAGCGTGGACCCCGGGGGCGTGCTGCTGCGCACCCTCCCCCCGGAGCGCGTCATCGCCACCGTGGTGTACCCGGCCGCGGAGGTCGTCGCCCCGGGCGTCATCGTCCACACGTACAACGACCGCGTGACGCTGGGCGAACCCGACGGCAGCAAGAGCCCTCGCGTGCAGGCCCTCTCGCGGATCATGATCCAGGCCGGGCTCAAGTCACCGGTGCGCCCGCGGATCCGCGATGAGATCTGGGTGAAGCTCTGGGGCAACCTCGCCTTCAACCCGCTGTCGGTGCTCACCGGTGCGACGCTCGACGTGCTCTCGCGCCAGCCGGACCTGCGCGCCGTGGCCCGCGCGATGATGGTGGAGGCCCAGGCCGTGGCGGAAGACCTGGGCACCCGCTTCCTCATCGGCGTGGACGAGCGCATCCAGGGCGCGTCCCAGGTCGGCGCGCACAAGACGTCCATGCTCCAGGACCTGGAGCGCGGCCGCCCGATGGAGATCGACGCGCTGCTGGGCGCCGTCGTGGAGCTGGGGCAGCTCGTCGGCAGGCCCATGCCCACCTGCGAGAACATCCTCGCCCTGGTCCGTGAGCGCGCGCGCCACGCGGGAGGCTACCCGCCCCGCGCGACGCCGGACGCGTCCTAGGGATTCGCGGGCGGCATCACGCCCAGGTACTCCAGCGGATCCACCGGCTTGCCATCCACGCGCACCTCGAAGTGCACGTGCGGGCCCGACGTGCGGCCGGACTCCCCCACCGTGGCGATGACCTGATCGCGGCGGACCTTCTGCCCCGTGCGCACGCGCAGGTCGCGGTTGTGCGCGTACAGGGTGATGAGCGGCGGGGCGTGCTCCACGATGACGATGAGGCCGTAGCCCTTCTGCTCGCCCGCGTAGAGGACCGTGCCCTCCTGCGCGGTCTTGATGGGCGTGCCCGCGGGCGCCGCCAGGTCGATGCCGTCGTGCGGCTCGCGGCCCTTCTTGCCGAAGCGGCCATACAGCACGCCGCGCAGCGGCCAGTCGAGCAGCCCCTGCGTCGCGAGCTTCGGACGCGACGGCGCTCCTGGACGCCCCGACACCACCCGCGCTCGCGGAGGGTCCTCGCGGCGCGACACCGCCGGCACGGAGCGGCGCGGCGTGGACACCGGCGCCTGCCCGGGCTTCGACAGCACCAGCTCCGGCTCCTCGTCCGACAGCGGCCCCGGGTCGCCGTACGTCGGTGGTTCGCTCCCGGGAATCGTCAGCTCACGGCCCACCGACAGCTCGCGCGGATCCTTGATGCCATTGGCCTGGGCGAGCTCCTCCACCGTGATGCCGTACGTCTTGGCGATGCGGTACATCGTCTCGCCCGCGGCCACGCGGTGGCGCACCGCCACCAGTTCTGGCTCGTCATGCGTGGACCGGAGCGCGAACGCCAACGGCTTGCCCGAACCCGGGGACTCGGGCAGCTCGCCCGCGGTCCCCAGGTGCGAGGAGGAGGCGGCCTGGGTGCCCACACAGCCGCTGAACAGCGCGGCCGCGAACAACACCCAGAGCGCCCTCCCCGCTCGGCTGGAGCCACCCGGCCCCAACCTCAGGCACCGCCGCCCGGACCGTGCCGCGTGAAGCCTGGCAGGTTCCACCCCGACAGCTCGGGGATGCGGCCGTGGTCGGTCATCTCGAAGTGCAGCGGCGTCACCGACACGCGCTTCTCATCGAACACGGCGTTGCAGTCACTGCCCGGGATGTTCTCGTGGGCGTACTCCGTGCCGCCAATCCAGTAGTACTTGCGGCCGCGCGGGTCCTCCTTCTCCACGACGTTGTAGCCGTAGGAGTGCCGACCCTGCCGGGTGATGGCGTAGCCGTCCGGCTCCACGCCCCCCGGGATGTTCACGTTGAGGAGCATCCGGGGCGGCAGGGGCCGCGACAGCGCCTCCGTCACCAGCGCGCGCGCGAAGCGGCCCGCGGGCGCGAAGTCGAAGGGACCTCGCGACACCAGGCTGAACGCGATGGCGGGGATGCCCAGGAAGGCCGCCTCCATGGCCGCCGCCACCGTCCCGGAGTAGGTGACGTCGTCCGCCAGGTTCGCGCCGTGATTGATGCCGGAGACCATGAGCTGGGGACGATTGTCCTTCAGCAAGTGGTTCACCGCCAGATACGAGCAATCCGTGGGGGTGCCGTCCACGGCGAACCACCGCTCGCGCACCTCCTTGATGCGCAGCGGCCGGTGCAGGCTGATGGCGTGGGAGGCGGCGCTCTGTTCCCGGTCGGGCGCCACCACCCACACCTCGCCCAGGGGACTCACCGCCTCGACGAGCGTCTGGAGCCCTTCGGAGAAGTAGCCGTCGTCGTTGGAGACGAGGATGCGGGGGCGAGACGTACTCACGGTCACTGCTTCTTCGCGAGCGAGCGGAAGGCGGACCGGCCCGCGTACCGGGCGCCGGCGCCCAGCTCCTCCTCGATGCGCAGGAGCTGGTTGTACTTGGCGACGCGGTCGGACCGCGACGCGGAGCCCGTCTTGATCTGCCCGCAGTCCAGCGCCACCGCGAGGTCCGCGATGGTGGTGTCCTCGGACTCGCCGGAGCGGTGGCTCATGATGGACGTCATGCCCGCCTTGTGCGCCATGCGCACGGCGTCGAACGTCTCCGTCAGCGTGCCAATCTGGTTCACCTTCACCAGGATGGAGTTCGCCGTGCCGGTCTGGATGCCCTTGGAGAGCCGCTCCACGTTGGTGACGAAGAGGTCGTCGCCCACCAGCTGCAGCTTGTCTCCCAGCGCGTCGGTGAGCTTCTTCCAGCCCTCCCAGTCATCCTCCGCCATGCCGTCCTCGATGGAGATGATGGGGTACTTCTGCGCGAGGGCCCGGTAGTACTCCAGCAGCCCCTGCGAGTCGTACTCCTTGCCCTCGCCCTTGAGCTTGTACTTCTTGGAGCCCTTGTCGAAGAACTCGCTCGCGGCCACGTCCAGCGCCAGGAACAGCTGCTCGCCCGCCTTGAAGCCCGCCGCGTCGATGGCCTCCATGATGAGCTTGAGCGCCTCCTCGTTGGCCGGCAGGTCCGGGGCATAGCCGCCCTCGTCGCCCACGCCCGTGGCCAGCTTGCGGCCCTTGAGGATCTTCTTGAGCGCGTGGAACACCTCCGCGCCCCAGCGCAGGCCCTCCGCGAACGTCTTGGCGCCGGCGGGCACCACCATGAACTCCTGCACGTCCACGCGCGTGTCCGCGTGCGCGCCGCCGTTGAGGATGTTCATCAGCGGCACGGGCAGCGTGCGCGCCTGGAGGCCGCCCACGTAGCGGTACAGCGGCAGGCTGTGCGCGTCCGCCGCGGCGCGCGCGGTGGCCATGGAGACGGCGAGGATGGCGTTGGCGCCCAGCTTCGCCTTGGTGGACGTGCCATCCAGCTCGATCATGCGCTGGTCCACGGCCACCTGGTCCACGGAGTCCATGCCGATGATGGAGGGACCAATCGTGTCGCGCACGTGGTCCACGGCCTTCAGCACGCCCTTGCCCAGGTAGCGGTGCTTGTCGCCGTCGCGCAGCTCGTGCGCCTCGTGCTCGCCGGTGGAGGCGCCGGAGGGCACCGTCGCACGGCCACGCGCGCCGCCCACGAGCAGCACTTCGGCCTCCACGGTGGGGTTGCCACGGGAATCAAGCACTTCACGCGCCACGACTTGAGCGATCTCGGTCATAGGGCGCCGTTTCTACGAGGCACGGCCGGAACGGGCAAGCACGCTCGCACCGTCGCCCTGCTACAGTGTCCAGCCGCCGAATGCCTCCTCCTCCCAAGCGCCGCGCCACGGGTCCCGACCCGCTTCCCGGGCAACGCGCCCGGGGTGCCCTGCTGGGGCTCGCCATTGGCAATGCCCTGGCCGTCCCCACCGCGGGCAGACCCTTCTTCGCGCCGTCCTTCCCCCAGCTCGCCGAGGGGCCCTACCTGGACCTGCACGGTGGCGGCCCGCACGAGCTGCGCAAGGGGCAGGTGACGGAGCCCACCCAGCTCGCCGTCGCGCTGACGCTCAGCCTGCGCGACGTGAAGCGGTACGACGCCGCGGACGCGCTCCGGCGATACCGGGCCTGGCAGTCCCACGCCTTCGCCGTCAGTGAACCCATGAAGGAGGTGCTGCAGGAGTGCGAGGCGGGCATGACCAGCCAGGTCAAGGAGGCCGGCCGGCGCGTCTGGTTGAAGAACTTCCGCCGCGTGGCCCCCGCCGGAGCCCTGCCGCGCGTGGTGCCCCTGGGCGTCCACCTGACCAAGGACCCCTTCGCGCTGGCCAAGGCCGCCCTCGAGGACACCGCCCTCACCCACTTCGACCCCCGCTGCCAGCTCGCCAGCGCGGGGCTGTGCGCCGCCATCGCCAAGGCGGTGACGGGCGGCCCCACCCTGAAGGCCGCCGACCTGCTGCCCGCCGCGGAGGTCGGCATCTCCCTCGCGGGCGCCGCCCTGGGGCGTCAGGAGAAGGACCACGTCCAGGAGGTGGCCCGCGCCTCCGCCCTCCTGCGCGAGGATCTGGCCCTGGCGGCCCAGGACGACCCGCAGCTGTATGGCCCGGAGCTGCACCTCCACCGGCCCGGCAATAACGCGGTGCGCGCGGCGTTCCGGCTGGCCTTCTGGGAGCTGCTGCACGTCCCCACCGTGGAGCGCGCGCTGGTGGACGTCATCCACCGGGGCGGCGACACGGAGGTCCACGCCTCCATCACCGGGGCGCTGCTGGGCGCCTTCCATGGCGAGGATGCGCTGCCAGCGGAATGGCGCCAGAAGGTCCTGCTGGCCCTCCAGCCCTACAACCCCCTCCAGAAAGGAACGGTGCTGTGGGAGGTCTACCACCCCCGGCACCTCCTGCTGCTGGCCCCGGCCTAGCCGTCCCGCGACGGCCACCGCCCGCAAATGAGAAGCCCGCGGGGGGCCGCCCGGTGAGGGACGGCTCGGCCGCGGGCTCCAGGACACGCCGTGGCGCAGGGGCCACGGGGGGTTGCGTCATTCAGGCGAGCAGGTCGATGACGACGACGCCCCGAGACGGCTTCTCGTCCTCGGTGTCCGTCCTCCGGTGGGGACGGTCATCCGGTGCGGGCAGTGGGAGCTCCACCACCGGCCGCTCGTAGTCCTCGCGGCGGAGCCGCTCGCGGCGCTTGATTTCTTCGATGATGAACGCGTCGAGCATGGGTTCGGTCTCTCCCTCAGCCTACGTACCCCGATGTACGCCCGCCGTCCCGCCCCCTTACCACTTCCACATCTCTCTGATGCAAATTAAGAACCCCGGTTTCTTTCTGGGTGCGCCGCCATGATTCCGCATGGCTGCTCGTCCACCTCCCGACACCGGGGCCATGGCAACCGTGGCACGCATGTCATGGGAACCGCAGCGGACGTTTGAAATCCGCCTGATCCTAATGCGCTCAACGCGCGCCGCAACCCGACTCGTTTCAAGTGGGTCCCCACCTTTCCTACCGCACGGTTCCGGCCAAAAAGGGCCCGCCTGCCCTCCTGCTCCCAACGCGGCAGGGGCCGGGTGGGAAGACAGGCAGGCAGGCGGAGGCTGAGGCAGGCCGTCGGACGGCGGGGCTTCAGGGGGCTTCGGCGCGGCGCTTGAACGCGTCCAGCATCTTGGGGAGCTGGGATTCCGTCAGGGTGTTGATGATGGTCTTGGGGATGAGGGCGCCCAGGGCCATCTCCACGTTGTAGGTGGCGCGCGTCTTGCCCTCGCCTTCGGGCTCCAGGGTCCAGCTGCCCTTGTTGTCCTTCATCACCTCACCCTCGACGAAGGTCCAGGACATGCGCTTGGGGCGCTCCTCGGTGACCTTGATGGTGTAGCGGATGCGCTTCACCACATCGACCTCGTAGTGCACCTGGACGGTGTTGCCCTGGCGCTGGGAGGTGGAGACCTTCTTCACCTCCGGCAGGAACTCCGCGTAGCGGTCGTAGTTGGTGATGATGTCGAAGACCTTCTCGACGGGGGCGTTGATGGTGATGGTGCGCGTGGCGCCGGCCATGGCGGTGTCTCCTGGGTTGAGCGACGAAGCGAGGGGGACAGCTTACGGCGCGTAGCCCGGCTTCTTGTCGAACTTGTGAACGGACTGGATGAAGCGGACCGTCCCCGTCTTGCTGCGCATGACGACGGAGTGCGTCTCACAGCCGCCGCCGAAGAAGCGCACGCCCTTGAGGAAGTCGCCGCTGGTGACGCCGGTCGCGGCGAACATCACCTCACCGCGGGCCAGCTCCTCGGCGGTGTAGATCTTGTGGATGTCGCTGATGCCCATCTTCTTGGCGCGGTCGATCTCCCCCTGGTTGCGCGGGACGAGCCGGCCCTGCATGTCGCCGCCGGTGGCGCGGATGGCCGCCGCGGCGATGACGCCCTCGGGCGCGCCGCCAATGCCCATCAGCACGTCCACGCCGGTGCCCTCGAAGCAGGTGGCGATGGCGCCCGCCACGTCACCGTCCTCGATGAGGCGCACGCGGGCGCCCGCGGCGCGGACCTCCTTGATGAGGTCGGCGTGGCGCTCGCGGTCGAGCGTCATCACGGTGAGGTCCTCCACGTAGACCTTCATGCGCTCCGCGATGGCGCGCAGGTTCTCCGTGGGGGACCTGGTCAGGTCGATGGCGCCCTTCGCGCGCGGCCCCACGGCGAGCTTCTCCATGTACGTGTCGGGCGCGTTGAGCAGGCCGCCCTGGCTGGACATGGCGACGACGGAGATGGAGCCCGGGCGGCCGTAGGCGCACAGGTTGGTGCCCTCCAGGGGGTCCAGGGCGATGTCCACCGCGGGGGCGCCGTCGTAGCGGCGGCCCACCTTCTCGCCGATGTAGAGCATGGGCGCTTCGTCGCGCTCGCCCTCACCGATGACGACGGTGCCGTCGATGTTGAGCGCGTCGAAGGCGCGGCGCATCGCGTCCACGGCGGCTTGGTCGGACTCGTTCTTGTCGCCGCGGCCCATGAGCCGGGCGGAGGCGATGGCCGCCATCTCGGTGACGCGCACGACCTCCATTGCCAGGTTGCGATCCATTGTGGGGTGCTCCTCGTTCGGGAATTCGGGAAGGGAAACGGTCAGGTGTCGGTGTCGTCAGCGGCCTTCAGCCGGGCGAGGGCTTCGGGAAGGCGCTGGGGTTTTCCGTCGCGGCCCACGCAGGCGTGCATCGTACGGCCGGTGCACAGGAGCGTGGGGGTCTCCGCGTCGCGCAGCAGCTCGTAGGTGAACACGAGCGACGCGCGGCGCAACTCGCGCAGGGTGGTGCGGATGAGGAGCAGGTCGTCGTAGCGCGCGGACGCCTTGTAGTGGGCGCTGGCCTCCACGACCGGCAGCAGCAGTCCGGTGCTCTCCAGTTCGCGGTAGCTGCCCCCGTGAGCGCGGAAGAACTCACTGCGCGCGAACTCGAAGTAGCGGAAGTAGTTCGCGTAGTAGACGACCCCCATCTGATCCGTGTCGCCGTAGATGACGCGCAGCCGTGCCTCGACCATTGGGCCGCCCATATCAGGGCGGGGTGACGTGTCCAAGCGGTGGGCGCGCATGTTGGTTGCTTCTGACCATCCGGCCGGGGAGGCTGCCCCCATGTCGCGCATCCTCGCCGCCCTCCTGGTCCTGTTCGCCCTGCCCGCTTCCGCCCGAGCGCCGAAGCTCACGCTGTTCATCAGCGTGGACGCGATGGGCAGCGACCTGCTGCTTCGCAGCCGTCCACGCCTCACCGGGGGGCTGGGAAAGCTGCTTTCCACGGGAGCCTATTACCCCTATGCCCGGTACGCCTACGCGGAGGCACGCACCGCGCCGGGCCATGCCACGCTGGCCACCGGGGCCAACCCCTGGCGTCACGGCATCGTGGACAACGACATCTACGACCGCGCGGCCGGACAGGCGGTGCAGGTCTATACGGACCCGACGCATCCAGTGCTGTACGGGGACACGCCCCCTGGGTCCGACACGAGCCCGGAGAACCTGCTCGCGGAGACGCTGGCGGACCGGCTGCGTGTGTCCACGCAGGGCCGGGGCAAGGTGGTGGCGCTGTCGTTCAAGGCGCGGGCGGCGATCCCGCTGGCCGGGCGAACAGGGCAGGCCTGGTGGTTCGACGAGGCGACGGGCCGGATGGTGACGAGCACCTGGTACACGAAGGCGGAGCCCGCCTGGATGCAGGTGTTCAACGCGCGGAAGCTGGCGGACGCGGGGTTCAGCAAGTCCTGGGAGTTGTTGCGTCCGCGTGCGGAGTACGTGGGGGACGACGACCGCCCCATGGAGCCGGAGGCCTATGGCATGGGGCGGGTGTTCCCGCATCCGCTGAAGGGCGGGCTGGAGGCACCGGGCCCGGCGTCATACCGGGCCTTCGCGGTGTCGCCGCTGTCGCATGACCTGCT
The DNA here is from genome assembly GCF_007352635.1 of Corallococcus sp. Z5C101001. NCBI lineage: Bacteria > Pseudomonadati > Myxococcota > Myxococcia > Myxococcales > Myxococcaceae > Corallococcus > Corallococcus sp. Z5C101001. Next base: position 56,714 of record NZ_VKLU01000010.1, on the reverse strand, counting down.
GGTGCAGGCGGCGAAGGCGGCGCTGGTGGGCGAGGGCCTGGGCAAGGACGACGTGCCGGACATCCTGGCGGTGAGCTTCAGCGGGACGGACGCGGTGTTCCACGCGTTTGGTCCGTACTCGTGGGAGATGCAGGACACGATGCTGCGGTTGGACCAGGCGATGGGCGAGCTCATCGCCGCGGCCGAGCGCGCTGCGGGGGGCCGGGAGAACCTGGTCATCGCGCTGTCGGCGGACCACGGGGGCGCGGAGATTCCGGAGGCGTGGGCCCAGGCGGGGCTGCCCGCGATGCGGCTCAACCCGGTGGAGGCGGCGAAGGGGCTGGCGCAGGAGCTGCGCGCGAAGTTCGGCGTGGACGTGACGGTGAAGCTGCTGGAGCTGGACGTGTACCTGGGCGGCAAGGCGCTGGAGTCAGGACAGGTGGACGGCGTGGCGCTGCGGCGCGCGGCGGCGGCGTGGCTGGCGAAGCAGCCGTACGCGGTGATGGCGGTGGCGAGGGACGACCTGGACACGGTGGCGGACGCGGGAGGGCTCGTGGCGCCGATGCGGCGCGGCTACTACCCGATGCGCAGCGGGGACGTGCTGTTCATGTCGAAGCCGTTCCAGGTGATGAGCGACTACCCGCGCGGCACGAACCACGGCACGCCGTATTCGTATGACACGCAGGTGCCGGTGGTGTTCGCGGGCAAGGGCGTGAAGCCGGGGCTCTACCTGGAGGAGATCAATCCCGTGGACGTCGCGCCCACGCTGTCCGCGCTCCTGGAGATGGGGATGCCCGCGTCAGCGGAGGGCAAGCCTCGCGCGGAGGCGCTTACAGGGGCTCGGTGAGAAAGCCGCCCACCGGGTCGGACCTTCGCACCGATGGATGCCCGCCAAGGACAAAGGGCAGGTCGAGTCGTCTTCACCGACCCGGCCTGCCCACGGAACTCCTTGGAATGAACCTTCGCGTCAGCCCTGCGCGGAGCGGGGCTTTCGCGCGGGCTTCTTCGTCGTCTGGATCTCCAGCGACAGGTCCATGGCCCGCGCCGAGTGCGTCAGCGCGCCCATCGACACGAAGTCCACGCCCAGCTTCGCCAGCCGAGGCAGACGGTCCAGGGTGACGCCTCCGGAGACCTCGATGGGGACCCGGCTGGCCGTCAGCTTCACGGCCTCGCGGATCTGCGCGTCGTCCATGTTGTCCAGCATGATGACGTCCGCGCCGGCCGCGATGGCCTCCTCGAGCTGCTTGAAGTTGGTGACCTCCACCTCGATCTTCACCAGCCGCGGGCCATTCAGCTTCGCGCGGCGGACCGCTTCGGTGATGTCGCCGCCCACGGCCGCGATGTGGTTGTCCTTGATGAGGATGCCGTCGAAGAGGCCGAAGCGGTGGTTGGACGCGCCGCCCATGCGCACCGCGTGCTTCGCCAGCCCTCGCATGCCCGGCGGCGTCTTGCGCGTGTCCAGCACCTTCAGCTTCGAGCCTCGCACGGAGGTCATCGCCTGCTGGGCCAGTGTCGCGATGCCCGCGGCACGCTGCACCAGATTGAGCGCGGTGCGCTCCGCGGCCAGCAGCGCGCGCAGCTTGCCGTGGACGCGCGCGGCGACCACCTTGGGCTTGATCTCCTCGCCGTCCTGCTTGAGGACCTCGACCTCCACCTCCGCGTCCACCATGTGGAAGACGCGGACGAAGGCATCCAGGCCCGCGACGATCATCTGCTCCTTCGCGACCAGCTCACCGCTGCCCTCCGCGTCGGCGGGGACCACCGCCAGCGAGGTGACGTCCCCCGCGGCACCCAGGTCCTCGTCGAGGGACAGCGCGATGAGCCGATCGAGATAATCCTGCTGCACTTCCGCCTCCTACCTGCGCGCCTTGCGTGCCGGCTTGCCCCGGGTGGTCTTCTTCGCGGCGGTCTTCTTCCCCGCCGCCTTCTTCGCGGAAGCCTTCTTGCCCGTGGCCTTCTTCGCCGCGGACTTCTTCCCTGCCGCCTTCTTCGCGGAAGCCTTCTTGGCCGGCGCCTTCTTGCCCGTGGCCCTCTTCGCCGCGGACTTCTTCCCCGCCGCCTTCTTCGCGGAGGCCTTCTTGGCCGGCGCCTTCTTGGCCGCGGCCTTCTTCGCGCCCGACTTCTTGCTCGCGGCCTTCTTCGCGGGCGCCGACTTTCCGGCGGCCTTCTTCGCCGGCGCCTTCTTGCCCGCGGCCTTCTTCACGGGCGCGGAGGTGCCCTCCGGCGCCTCGCGGGAGTCTCCCCCCTCCTTGGCCCGGTCGAACTCGCGCATCGCGTCGTCCACGAGGCCCATGCTCATGTACGCGACGCCCAGGTCGTGGTGGTCCGCGGCGGACAACCCTTCCTTGGTTCCCTCGCGCAGCTTGTTGAGCGCGTCCTCCACCACCGGGTCGGCGGCCTGGGGCGCCTGCCCAGCGGCCTCCGCCTCCATCTCGCCCTTCAACTCCTGCCCCAGGTTCACCTCTTCACCCTTCGGCGACGAAGGCTCGGCGGCCACCTTCACCTGGGCGTTCTCGGGGGCGGGGCTCTCGGACACTTCAGGGGCTTCGGACTCGGTGCTGCCCGGCAACGACGACGGCGTCTCGGACATGGGGGGCTCCGGGGCGATGCGCTGGAGGTGATCCTGCAGCTTGACCGCGCGCTCCTGGAGCTCCGCCACCCGGGCCTTGTCCTTCTCCACCACGTCCGGCGGAGCACGGGCCACGAAGTTGGGGTTGTCCAGCTTGCGCTGCAAACCGGTGAGTTCCTGCTCGGCGCGGGCGATCTCCTTCTTCAGGCGGTCGCGCTCCGCGTCCAGATCCACGAGGCCCGCCAGCGGGACGTAGATCTCCAGATTGCCACTCACGAACGCCGCCGCCTGCGGGGGCTTGGCGCCCGGCGGGCCCACCACGACCTCGGACAGGCCCGCGAGCGGCATCAGGTACGCGCGCCAGCGCTCCAGCAGCTCGCGCGTCGTCGCGTCCGGGCTCTGCACCACCGCCTTCACCTTGGCGGACGGCGGCAGGTTGCTCTCGCCGCGCAGCGTGCGCAGGCCCTCGATGGCCGCGATGACCGGCGCCATCTCCGCTTCCGCGGACGCGTCCACCCGCGCCGCCTCCGGCTCCGGGTACGCCGCGATGCAGATGCTCTCCGTGGACCGGGACATCGGCAGCTTCTGCCAGATCTCCTCGGTGATGAACGGCATGAACGGGTGCATCAGCCGCAGGATGCGGTCCAGGCAGTGCACCAGCACCGCGCGCGTGGTGTCCTTGGCCTGCGCGTCCTCGCCGTAGAGCGAGCCCTTCGCCAGCTCGATGTACCAGTCGCAGAACTCCGCCCACAGGAACTGGTACAGCGTGGACGCGGCCTCGGCGAAGCCGTACGCCTCCAGGGACGCGCGCGTCTCCAGCGTGGCCTTCTGCAACCGGGAGAGGATCCACCGGTCCGCCAGCGTCAGCGCGCGGCCCTCCAGCGGCGTCCGGTCCAGGTTGAAGTCGCCCATGTTCATCAGGGCGAAGCGGCTGGCGTTCCACAGCTTGTTGCAGAACGCCTTGTAGCCACCCAGGCGGTCCATCGACAGCTTGATGTCACGGCCCTGCTGCGTGAGCGACGCGAGCGTGAAGCGCAGCGCGTCCGCGCCGAACGCGGGCATCCCTTGCGGGAAGCGGTTGCGCAGGGACGGCTGGAGCGCGTCCGCCTTGGCGCCCAGGATGACGTCCAGGGGATCGATGACGTTCCCCTTCGTCTTGGACATCTTCTCGCCCTTCTCGTCGCGCACCATCGCGTGCAGGTACACGGTGCGGAAGGGCACGTCGTTCATGAAGTGCAGGCCCATCATCATCATCCGGGCGACCCAGAAGAAGATGATGTCGTGGCCCGTCTCCATCACGGACGTCGGGTAGAAGGTGTTCAGCTCCGGCGTCTGGCGCGGCCACCCCAGCGTGGAGAACGGCCACAGCGCGGACGAGAACCACGTGTCCAGCACGTCCGGGTCCTGCACCAGCTGCGTGCCGCCGCACTTCGGGCAGGACTCCGGCGTCGTGCGCGACACGATGACGTCCGCCGTGTCCAGCGACCGCGCCTCGCCCGCCGGGCTGCACGCCGCGCAGTACCACGCGGGAATCTGATGGCCCCACCACAGCTGGCGGCTCACGCACCAGTCGTGGATGTTGCGCATCCAGTGGAAGTACGTGTTCGTCCACGTCTCCGGGACGAACTTCGTGCGGCCCTGCTCCACCGCCTCGATGGCCGGCTTCGCCAGCGGTTCGATCTTCACGAACCACTGCGGCGACAGGCGCGGCTCCACCACCGTGGCGCAGCGCTGGCAGGTGCCCACGTTCAGCTTGTGCGGCTCCTCCTTCTCCAGCAGCCCCAGCTCCGTCAGGTCCGCCAGCACCTGCTTGCGCGCCTCGGTCCGGTCCAGGCCCGCGTACTTGCCGGTGTCCTTCGTCATCCGCGCCGCTTCGTCCAGGATGGACAGCATCGGCAGCTTGTGGCGCAGGCCCGTCTGGTAGTCGTTGAAGTCGTGCGCGGGCGTGACCTTCACCACGCCGGTGCCGAACTCCATGTTCACCAGCTCCCCGTCCGCGATGATGGGAATCTCGCGGTCGGTCAGCGGCAGCGCCACCGTCTTGCCCACCAGGTCCGCGTAGCGCGGGTCGTCCGGGTGCACCGCCACCGCGGTGTCGCCCAGGAGCGTCTCCGGACGCGTCGTCGCCACGGTGAGCGTGCGGTCGCTGCCCTTCACCGGGTAGCGGATGTGCCAGAGCGAGCCGTTCTTCTCTTCGTGCTCGACCTCCAGGTCGCTCAGCGCCGTGCGGCAGGACGGACACCAGTTGATGAGCTTCTGGGCCCGGTACATCAGGCCCTCTTCGTACAGCCGGACGAAGACCTCGCGCACCGCGGCGGAGGACTGCTCGTCCATCGTGAAGCGCTCGCGGCTCCAGTCCAGCGACGCGCCCAGGTAGCGGTGCTGCTCACCGATGCGCGCGCCGTACTTGCCCTTCCACGTCCAGACGCGCTCGAGGAACGCCTCGCGGCCCAGGTCGTGGCGGCTCTTGCCTTCCGCCTTCTTCAGCTCCTTCTCCACCACCATCTGCGTGGCGATGCCCGCGTGGTCGGTGCCCGGCAGCCAGAGCGCGTTGAAGCCGCTCATGCGCTTCCAGCGCGTGAGGATGTCCTGGATGGTCGCCGTGAGCGCGTGGCCGATGTGCAGGCTGCCCGTCACGTTGGGCGGCGGCAGCACGATGCTGAACGGCGGCTTGGAGGAAGTGGCCTCGGCGCGGAAGTAGTCGCGCTCCAGCCAGTGGTTGTACCACCGCGCCTCCACCTCGGAGGGCTCGTAGGCCTTGGACAGTTCAGTCGTGTCAGTCATTGAAGACGGCCGGCCCCCGACGGGGCCGGCGGGGAATCAGAGGGGACTGCGAATCAATGCTGGGTCTCGCGGTCCTTGATGAGCCGCTCCAGCTCCTGCCGGATGATCGTCTCCGCCAGCTGCGGGACGACCTCCCAGGCAATCTTCTCGATAACGTCGCGGGACGCCTTCGACAGCGCCTCGCGAAGCAGCGCCTCGCCACCATCCGCGGCCGGGCGGGCGCGCTGCGGAGGGGCGGCCGGCCCGGGGCCGCCGATGTCCAGGGAGATCTCCTCCGCGCCGCTGGGCTCGGGCAGCGAGTCCTCGATGCGGATGCTCTCCTGCCGGGCCTGCATGCCGGCGGGCGCGGACGGAGCCCCCAGCCCGAACGGATCCCGGGTGCGGGCCGCCGGCGGAGCCGCGGCGGGAGGAGGCGCGGCCGGCAGCGGCGCGGCGCCCGGAGGCCGAGGGAAGCCACCCGGGATGTTCGGTGCACCCGGAGCCGGAGGGCGCGCGGCCATGCCCGGGGGCGGAGCGCCCGGAGGACGCGCTCCCGGAGGCGGAACGGCGCCCGGCAGCGGACGCGCCATGCCCGGAGGCGGCGGCACGCCCGGCCCCGGGGGACGCGCGCCCGGAGGAGCGGCGCCCGGCGGCGGACGCGCACCCGGAGGCACGGCGCCCGGTGGAGGCGCACCCGGAGGACGCGCGCCCGGCGGAACAGCGCCCGGCGGAGGACGCGCCATGCCCGGAGGCGGCGGCACGCCAGGCCCCGGAGGACGCGCACCCGGAGGAGCAGCGCCCGGCGGAGGACGCGCTCCCGGAGGCACGGCGCCCGGCGGAGGCGCACCCGGGGGACGTGCTCCCGGAGGCGCGGCGGCGGGCGGCGCGGCGACGGCCGTGGGCGCGGCCGTCTGGGGCAGCACGCGCGTCGCGGCGGAGGCGGGCATCGTGTTGGACTTCTGGCCCACCAGCGCCTTCACCTTGTCGAGGAGGATCTGGCTCTCGAAGGGCTTGGTGATGTGGTCGTCCGCCCGGGAGGCCTTCGCGCGGTTCTCATCGAACGCCTCGAAGGTGCCGGCCAGCAGCAGCACCGGGATGGCCTGCGTGGACGGGTCGCTCTTGAGCGCCTCGCAGACCTCGTAACCGCTCTTGCCGGGCATCGTCACGTCGGCGAGGACCACGTCCGGACGCAGCTCGCGCGTGCGGGAGATGGCGTCCAGCCCGTTGTCCACCGCGGTCACCTGGAAGTCTTCCGTCGCGAAGATCATCCCGATCACCTTGCGGATGGTGAGCGAGTCGTCGGCGATCAGCAGATTCTTGGGCATCGGCTCCGGCCTCGGGGGGCGCATACCCCCCTGAATTCGTTTGAGATTTCGGACGAGCAAGCCTGCCTGCTGGTCCTGTGTCAATCGGAGAAGCTTAGGATTCGCGCGTCGGGCCGATCAAGAAAACATGCGCTGCAGGTCCAGTAACATCACCGGATCCGGCAGCCCCGGCGCCCGGAAGGTCCCCATCAGCTCAGCTGGCTTGAACTTCTGCAGCACGCCGAGCACCCGGGTGGCCGCCAGCCCTACGTTCCGGCCAGCCAGCTCCGTGAGCACGAACAGGTCCTCCACCTGCGCCTGGGCCCCCAGCAACGCCGGGACCGAGCAGATGGGCCAGAGCGCCTGCGCGTGCGGGAAGACCCCCGCCACCGGTCCGCTCTGGACCGGGAGCACGCTGAAGGCCTCCCCCTTCGGCACCACCTGGGAGACGCAGCCCAGCGGGACGCCGAACAGCACGCCCTGGGACTCCAGCACCAGCGCTCGCTCGGGCGGCTCGTCCGCCCAGTGCACCGGCCGGGGCTCCGGAGGCGCGGCCCGGGGGCCCGCCCGGTGGGGCAGCGCCTCCACGATGAGCTCCAGATACAGCCGGTCCTTGTGCAGCACCGCTCCCCGGCTCAGGGGCGCCAGCGAGTCCGCCAGCCCCGGGGGCAGGAGGAAGAAGGGGTCGCGCGCGACGTCCGCCACCTCCACCACCGAGCGTACGCGCACCGCGAGCGTGGGGCTGACATCCAGCACCACCACCATGCCCGGCACGTCCTCCGGCGGCCCTCCGAGCAGCGCGGAGAGGTCCTTCACCTCCAGCACGCCGCGCAGGCTCGCGCCGCGAGCGCCCGGCATGGCGACCTCGATGACGGAGGTGGCCTCCACCGCGTAGCGCGTCTCACCGGCCTCCACCAGCAGGCAGAGCCGGCGTCCGCTTTCAAAGGGCGACACGGCCGGGGACCCTAGCAGCACTCCGGGGTTGGGTGCTAAGCCGTGAACAGTCATGGCGCGACTGCTCCTCGTCGACGACGAAAAGATCGCCCGCAATCTCTACGGCGACTACCTCACGGCCGCGGGACACATCGTCACCGCCGTGCCCACCGTGGCGGACGCGAAGTCCGCCCTCGCCGCGGAGCGGTTCGACGCGGTGGTGACCGACCTCATCCTCCCCGGCGGCGACGGCATGGAGGTGCTCCGCCACGTGCGCGAGCGCTACCCCGGCGTGGAGGTGGTGGTCATCACCGGCCTGGACAAGGTGGCCCCCGCGGTGCGCGCCATCAAGAGCGGCGCGGCGGAGTACCTGGTCAAGCCGGTGGCGCCGGAGGCCCTGCAGCACGCCCTGCGCCGCGCGCTCACCACGCGCGACCTGATGCGTGAGAACGCCTCCTTGCGCCAGCACGTCGCGCTGCTGGAGGCGGGCCAGCGGATCGCCACCACGCTGGACCGGGAGCGGCTGGCCACGGCCGCCTCGGACGCGCTGGAGTCCATGGCCAACGCCTCCGCGGTGATGCTCCTGGAGCGCGACCCCGGCTCCGGCTTCCGCGCGCACGGCATGCGCGGCCTGCCGGAGGACCTGCACGACACGCTGCTTCCGCAGCTCACGGAGCGCCTGTCCGTCACCCGCACGCCCGCGGAGCTGGATGGGCTCCAGGTCCCCTGGCCGCGCACCCTCGCCTTCCCCGCCGTGGACGGCGACACGGTGCTGGGCCACGCGGTGCTCTTCCACGACACCGCGCCCGCGGAGCACCACGCGGAGACCGTGGGCTTCCTCGTGCGCAACTGGGCGCTGGCCCTGCGCAACCTGGGCCGCTTCGCCGCCGTGGAGGACCTGGCGTACGTCGACGACCTCACCCGCCTGTTCAACACGCGCTACCTGCACCTCGTGCTGGACCGCGAGGTGAACGAGGCCCGGCAGACGCAGCGGCCCTTCTCCCTGCTGTTCCTGGACCTGGACCGCTTCAAGGCCATCAACGACACGCACGGGCACCTGGTGGGCTCGCGCGTGCTGGTGGAGGCCGCGCGCGTGCTCAAGGGCTGCGTGCGCGACCCGGACGTCGTCGCGCGCTTCGGCGGCGACGAGTACGTGGTGCTCCTGCGCGGCACCGACTCCGGCGGCGCCCTCAAGGTGGCCGAACGCATCCGCCGCACCATGGAGACCCACCAGTTCCTCGGCCGTGAGGGGCTGGCCCTCAAGCTCACCACCTGCATCGGCGTCGCCAGCTTCCCGGAGCACGCCCAGGACAAGGACCACCTGCTGGACCTGTCCGACCGGGCCATGTACCGGGGCAAGCGCGGCAGCCGCAACGTCGTCTACATGGCGGCGCAGGACCTGGAAGCCACCCCGGCCGAGCGCCGCCACGGCCCGCCTCCCCAGGGCTGAACGTCCACGCCCGGGGAGAGAAGGCCCGGGGCCCGCGCTACTTGCGCAGGTTGCCCACGGTGAGCCGCTTGGGCAGCTCCACGTCCGGCGCCTCCGCGGCACCGCCCTCCCCCACCGCCTCCACCTCTTCGTGGGACGCGCCGGTGGTGATGAGCTGGTACTTCTGGGACGCCTCGCGGTCGTGCTGCGCCTGCTGCGGATCCAACCGCGCGATGAGCTGCCAGAACAGCGCGGCGTGCTCGCGCTCCTCGTCCATGACGTGGCGCAGGATGGCCTTGGCCTCCTCGTTGTCCGTGGCGTCCAGGTGCGCGGCGTAGAGGTTGATGGCGTCCAGCTCCGCCTCGATGTTGAGCCGGATGGAGCGGGCCAGTTCGGAGTCCGTCAGCTTCCGGGGCGTCAGCGAGTGGAACGGGTTCGTCTGCGGCATGCGGACCTCTGCGACAGGGAGAGCCCCCAGCGAGCGGGCGGGCACGCACGTCCCCCGTGCCCGGCTGGAAGGCGCCGCGAGCATCCGTTCGGCGGAGGATCCGGTCAACCGAATCCCGCGGGGGACGCGTTGCGCGTGAACACCCGCCTCCGCCATGCTCCCGACGCATGGAGACCCCCTCGCCGCTCGCGCAACTGCTCCAGGCCCTGGATGCAGGGGATTTGCCCGCGGCCCGACTCGCGGCGGCGGCCCTCCAGCGCGCCAACGCCCATACCCACCAGGTCGCCGCGGAGGTCCTCCACGAGCTGCGCCAGCCCCTGCTGGGCGCCAAGGCCTACGCCCAGCTGCTGGCGGAGGAAGGCGGCTCCAGCGGCCCCTTGAAGCTGCTGCTGGCGCAGGTGGAGCGGATGGAGCAGATCGTCTCCGACTTCATCCGCCTGGCCAGCGAGCGGCCCGCCCCGCAGCAGCGGCTGTCCCTGGCCGCGCCCATCTGGGCCGCGGCGAAGGTGTTCAGCGTCAATCCGGACTCGGCGCGCATCTCCCTGGAGGTGGAGGCGCCCGAGGACCTCCCCATCCAGGGCAACGCGCGGCTCATCGAACAGCTCACCCTCAACCTGCTCAACAACGCGCGCGACGCCATGTCCGGCCGGGGCCGGGTGAAGGTGACGCTCGCGCGCGAGGGCGCGTCCACGGCCCTCTACGTCTCCGACTGGGGGCCGGGCATCCCGGAGGAGCTGCGCGCGCGCATCTTCGAACCCTACGTCTCCGCCAGCAAACGCGGCACCGGCCTGGGGCTCGCGGTCTGCCGCCGCATCGCGCAGGAACACCACGCGCAGATTGCCCTCGTTCCGCCGACGACGCTGCGCGACGTGCCGCCGCCCGCCACCGTGTTCCGAGTGCTCTTCCCGCCCACGGACGCGCCCCGCCCCCCGCGCAAGCGGCTGCTGGTGGTGGATGACGAGGGCATCATCCGGATGGTCTTCAAGGACCTGATGGACAAGGAGTGCGAGGTCATCGAAGCGGCCACGGGCGAGGCCGCGCTGGAGCTCCTGCGCTCCTCGAAGGTGGACCTCATCGTCACGGACAAGAACCTGCCCGGCCTGTCGGGGCTGGAGCTGGCCCAGCATGCGCGGCGGTTGGACCCCACCTCGCGCGTCATCCTGATGACGGGCTACCCGTCGCTGGTGACGACGCAGCAGGCGCTGCAGCTGGGCGTGGTGGACTACCTGCTCAAGCCCTTCGACGACATCCGCCAGGTGCGCGCGCTGCTGCGCCAGGCGCTGTACACGCCCCCGGCACCGCCCGCTCCCGCCTCCACCACCGCGACGCGGCGGGTGGACGTGTTGGAGGACCACCCGGCCACCGCCCGGCTGATTTCCGAGGCCCTGGCCCTGCTGGGGCTGGAGGCGCGCGTCGTCCCGGGCGCGGAGGTGGCCGCGATGGAGCCCCCCGTGGGCGTGGTGGTGTCGTGGGACTTCGCGCCGGCCTACGGGAAGAAGGCGCTGGAGCTGGCCCGGGGGCTGAGCCAGGGCGCGCCCTTCGTCGTCCTGGCCGAGCACCTCACCATGGAGACGGCGCTGGCGTCGCTGCGCGCCGGAGCCGCCGCGTGCCTGCCCAAGCTGCTCTCCGACACCACGGCGCTCAGCCGTGAGCTGGGGCTCGCCTTCAAGAAGCCCCAGCCCTGAAAAGACTCCGGCCCCGGGCGCCCCGCGTCGCGCGAGGCCCACCGGGGCCGGAAACCCGACGGGTGGCGGACCCGTGAGGCCCGCCGCCCTTCAGTGACTGTCTGAGCCGGAGTGGCTCAGTAGTCCATGTCGTCGCCGCCGTACTCCGGCATCCCGCCCGCGCCACCGGCGCCGCCCTTGGCCTTCTTCTTCGGGCGCTCGGCGATCATCGCCTCGGTGGTGAGCAGCAGGGACGCCACGGACGCGGCGTTCTGCAGCGCGGTGCGCTCGACCTTGGTCGGGTCGATGACGCCCGCCTTCTCCAGGTCCTCGTAGGTCTCCGTGCGGGCGTTGAAGCCGAACGCGCCGGTGCCTTCCTTGACCTTGTTGATGACGACGGCGCCCTCGACGCCCGCGTTGCTGGCGATCTTGCGCAGGGGCTCCGTCACCGCCTTGCGGATGATCTCCACGCCGAAGTCCTGCTCGCCGCCCAGCTTCAGGGCGTCCAGGGCCTTGAGGCTGCGGATGTAGGCCACGCCGCCGCCGGGGACGATGCCCTCTTCGACGGCCGCGCGGGTCGCGTGCAGCGCGTCCTCCACGCGGGCCTTCTTCTCCTTCATCTCCACTTCGGTCGCCGCGCCGACGTTGATGACCGCCACGCCGCCCACGAGCTTCGCCATGCGCTCCTGGAGCTTCTCGCGGTCGTAGTCGCTGGTGACCGTCTCGATCTGGGTGCGGATGAGCTTGATGCGGCCCTCGATCTCCGACTTCTGGCCGGCACCGTCCACGAGGGTGGTGTTGTCCTTGTCCACCGTGATGCGCTTGGCGCGGCCCAGGTCATTGAGGGTCAGGTTCTCGTACTTGTGACCCAGCTCCTCGCTCACCACCATGCCGCCCGTCAGCGTGGCGATGTCCTTGAGCATGTCCTTGCGGCGGTCGCCGAAGCCCGGCGCCTTCACCGCGGCCACGTTGAGCACGCCGCGGATCTTGTTGACCACCAGGGTGGCCAGCGCCTCGCCCTCGATGTCGTCCGCGATGATGAGCAGCGGCTTGCCCGAGCGCGCCACCGCCTCCAGCACGGGGATCATGTCCTGCATCGACGAGACCTTCTTCTCGCTGATGAGGATGTAGGGGTCGTCCAGGACGACCTCCATGCGGTCGCGGTTGGTCACGAAGTACGGCGACACGTAGCCGCGGTCGAACTGCATGCCCTCCACCACGTCGAGCGTCGTCTCCAGGCCCTTGGCCTCCTCGACGGTGATGACGCCCTCCTTGCCCACCTTCTCCATCGCGTCCGCGATGATGTGGCCAATGGTCTCGTCGCCGTTGGCGGAGATGGTGCCCACCTGCGCGATGGCGTGCTTGTCGGTCGTGGGCTTGGAGAGCTTCTTCAGCTCCGCGACCACCACCTCCACCGCCTTGTCGATGCCGCGCTTGAGGTCCATGGGGCTGTGGCCGGCGGCCACCAGCTTCAGGCCCTCCTCATAGATGGCGCGCGCGAGCACCGTCGCCGTCGTCGTGCCGTCGCCCGCCTTGTCGGAGGTCTTCGACGCGACCTCCTTCACCATCTGCGCGCCCATGTTCTCGAAACGGTTCTCGAGATCGATCTCCTTGGCGACGGTGACGCCGTCCTTGGTGATCGTGGGCGAGCCGAAGCTCTTCTCGATGACGACATTGCGGCCCTTGGGACCGAGCGTCACCGCGACCGCATCCGCGAGGATCCGGACGCCGCGCAGGATGGAATCGCGCGCGGACTGATGGAAGAAGATTTCCTTCGCTGCCATCGCAACCTCCGATAATACTTGGGGAATTTCTACGAATGGGGATGGCCGTTAGCACTCGGCCATGTCGAGCGCCAACATAAGGGTCGCATCGACGATGTCAACGGAAAGGGGCAGGCGTGTGACCCTGAGGACGCCTTCTGGCCCGCCCGGGTGGGGGCCCCGGCGACCGGGGACGACGGCTATTCCGCGAAGCGGACGAGGTTGAGCAGCTGCCCCATGTCCAGGGGTTTCTGCAGGGTGATGGCCACCCCCTTGCGCAGGCCCCGGTCGGAGATGTTGGCGTCGGTGCTGGCCGTCATCATCAGGACGGAGATGCTCTGGAAGCGGGGGTCCGCCTTCAGCATCTCCGTGAAGTGGATGCCGTCCAGGTGGGGCATCAGGTAGTCGGTGATGACCAGCCCCACGGGGTGCCGCTCCATGATGTCCAGGGCCTGGAGCGCGTCCGACGCCGAGAACACGGTGTACCCGTGCATCTCCAGGTAGCGAGAGAGCATGGTGCACAGCTCGTAATCGTCGTCTACGACCAGGATGTTCACGGGGTTCGGGCCGAAACGGGGCGCTGGAAGGTAACAGCCACGCCGGTCGTTGACAACGCGAAGGACGGCTTCTTAGCTGCCTGCCCGAATGGCGAAGCGCACGGCGAAGCAAGGGGAGGCGCGAGGCGTGGACGCGCGACTGGACGGGGTGGCGGACGCCTTCGAGGCCCAGGACTTCGAGGCCGCGCTCGTCGGCGCCGACGCCCTCCTCCGGGACGTCCCGGAGTCACCAGAAGCCCTGCACTACCGGGCCGCGGCGCTGGTGGAGGTGGGCCGGCTGGAGGACGCGGGCCGGGCCTACGGCGCCGCGCTCAAGGCCGCGCCGGAGGACCTGGAGATCCTCTTCGGGGCGGCGGAGTTCCTCGTCTGCCGCACGGGTGAGGACCGCGAGGCGGTGGAGGAAGGGCTGGAGTGGTGCGGCCGCGGGAGGAAGCTCGCGCAGAAGGCCGACGACGTGGAGCTCGTCTACGAGTTCCTGCTGCTGGAGGGCATGGGCCTCAACCAGCTGGGCGAATGCGAGTCCGCGCTCAAGAGCCTGGACGCGGCGCTCATGCACATGCCGCGCTCGCCGGACGCGCAGCTGGAGCGGGGCATCGCGCTGTTCGAGCTGTGCCGCTTCGCCCCCGCGCAGGAGTCCTTCGAGCGGGTGCTGAAGGACGCGCCGGACGAGGCCTGGGCGCACCACTACCTGGGGCTCATCGCGGAGCGGCGCGGGGACGGGCGCGAGGCGAAGAAGCGCTTCGGGCGGGCGCAGACGCTGGCGCCCGAGGAGCTGCCGCCGCCGGTGGCGCTGGAAGAGGCGGCGTTCGACCGCGCGGTGGAGGACGCCATGGGCGCCCTGCCCTCGCAGGTGAAGCAGTACATGGACAACGTCACCCTGGCGGTGGAGGACCTGCCGTCGGACGAGGACCTCTTGGGTCAGCAGCCGCCCCTGTCCCCGTGCATCCTGGGGGTGTTCCGGGGCACGCCGGTGGGCGAGCGCAGCGTGATGGACGCGGCGGATCACTTCCCGCCGTCCATCGTGCTGTACCAGAAGAACCTGGAGCGCTTCGCGCGCACCCGCGAGGAGCTGATCGAGCAGATTGGCATCACGGTGATGCATGAAGTGGGTCACCTGATGGGTCTGGATGAAGACGACCTCTGGGAGCGGGGACTGGACTAGCCCCGCGCTCCCCTGCCCTGATGCGTGCCATGCATGCACGGATGAGGCTGGGGCTGATGGCGATGCTGGGCATGGCGGGGTGCACGGGCGGAGGGAGCGAGGTGCCGCGCGAGTGTCCACGGGTGAAGGTGTTCGCGCGCTCGGCCAGCGGCACGTGCCAGGGCTTCGAGACGCCGTGTGACGTGCCGGACGGCTATGTCGCGTGCTGTGGCGGGCTCTTCGGAGGCTGCGCGACGGATGTGTCGGGGACGCACTGCGTGGATGATCCATCCGACACGTGCACGCCCGGCTCCGGGGCGGACTGCCCCGGCATCTGCCAGGCGAGCAGCGGCGGCTGAATCGAAGACGGTGGCGGTGGGACGCCATCCATCCGGCAGCTTCGTGAGGTTCGTGTTCACGAGCGCCGGCTGCGCGTCGATGTCGCTGAACTAGACCCAGGAGTAGACGAGCTGCCAGCCTGGAACCTTGTCCTCGGTCGTGACGGCGGGCACATGCCGACGCTCCAGGACGACTTCACGCCCTTCCAGTGCGACGAGTACGCGCTGATCTCCGCGCGGAAGGCGTGACCGCGGTTGACGGACCGGGCGCAAGCGGCGGTAATCGGAGTTGGTAGGGCCTCCGGACCTGGTGGCCGGCCCGGTCTTCAAAACCGGTGAGGGGCTGCGAGAGCAGTCCCTGGCGAGTTCGATTCCCGTGCTCTACCGCCAATGCTTCCGAGGGGTTACGCCCCCATCTTGCCCGACCGGCACCCTACCCAGATGTGTTCAGGATTGTCTTCACCGCGGCCCGAAGCTCAGGCGATGCCGAACTCAGCCGTCAGTTCCGGGCGCCGTTGGCGGCGCACGTCTGCTCGACCCAACGGTGCCAGGCCGCCCGATCTCCCCCCAGGTCCCGCATCGAGTCCCGGCAGAACGCGAACGTGTAGGCCGCCAGGAGGCGCGGCCCGCTCTCGGTGAGATGCGGCGTGAACGCTCCCTGCTCGAGGTTGAAGCGCGCGCCGGGCGCGGGCATTCCAATGACTTCCAGCAGCTTTTCCTTGGGCACCTTGCGTGAGCCGAACACTTCCACGCCTTCGAACACGTAGACCGGGCTGGGCTTGACCGGCGCCGCTGCCTTGGCCCCCCGTGGAGGCTCGAACGCCTGAGTTCCGGGGACGACGGGCGACGCAGCCCGACGGACAGGCGTTGCACAGGCCATGAGGAGTGCAAGACCCGAGAGGGCAAAGCGCTGCATGTTTCACCCTCTCCGCGCGGAGTGCACAAGGGACTCGACGCGGGTTGCGCGGAATGTGGACGGCGAAGAGAATCCCGGGCCAGCGCACGTCCGGGCCACACTCGCTTCGAGCGCGCTTAATAGGGCCACTTCCCGATGGCATAGGCGTGAGTCACCTTGTGGTTGAGCCAGACGAGGAGCAGCGCCACCGTCCACCGCAGCCATCCCGCGCGTGTGGCCAGCCAGTCCCCCGCGAGGAACAGCACCGGGAAGAGCACTGCCCCAAAGCGAAAGGCATTTCCCAGATCTCCCTGGGGCAACATCACCAGAAATGACAACAGGGCGTAGAGCCCCAACGCTCGGTCGCGGCGCCACAACAGACAGGCGAACACCAGCCACGCCGCTCCAAAGATATTCCGCAGCAGCAGCCACCAGCTAAAACCCTGGTGCCAGGGGTTCCCGAACCACACCCCCCGGATCGCTCCCCATACGGAGTCGACGTGGTTCCATTCACGCTGGGCCTTCAAGAACATGAGGGGATCGCCGGACTGGCTCCACTCAAAGACAAGCAGCCCTCCAAATGCCGGCACCGCCACGCACCCCAATGAGACGAACCGCACCATCCGTTCGCGCCATGTCTGCTCGCGCAGCGCAAAGAGGAGCGCTGCGGCAATCGCCACGAAGCAACCTTGATTCCGGGTGAAGATACATAGCGCGACCAGCAGGCCTGAAGGCAGCCGTACTCCGCGCGATGCACATGCCAACGCCCCAAACGACAAGAGGAGGAACAATCCCTCCGTGTGATGCGAGTGCAGGGCGAAACTGGCGGGACTACAAAGAAAGACAAACCACCCCCAAGACGACCGGGCCGTCAGCCCTTCGCGCAGGTACCCGTGCCTGCCCCAGTGGGTATTCCAGCCGATGAAGGCGAGCAGACACGCCGTGGACAAGGCCGTCCCCACGAATTGGGGTGGCAAGGTGCTACCACACCGCAACAGCCATACGAGGCCCGGATACAGCGGCAGAAAGGCCCACAGAGGCCACGTATAGCCATCAAGAACCAGCGTGCTGTAGTGGTGCGAGTCCCATCGATCCAAGAGCAGGAGCGGCGAGATGCCGCGATGCCATGACGTCCAGGCCCAGAGACCGAAATGGTGGACCAGGACGACCACCGCGAGCCCCCAAGGGACCCACGACCGCCTGGAATGACAAAGGCCCGGGGATGAGGGAGGGAGCGCCATGAAGGGCGCGCAAAATGCTACCCCCCATATCCCATTCGCAAGCGCAACCTACACGGAGAGCCGCTTCGCCCCCTGAGCCCCCCTCCAGCGGAGAACCGCGCCGCTCCGGACCGTGCCGAGCCGGGCCGCGCGGTTCCCGTGACGTCACGCCTGGACTACTTGAGGTTCGCCGCCACGAAGTCCCAGTTCACCAGGCTCGTGAGGAACGTCTCGATGAACTTGGGACGCAGGTTGCGGTAGTCGATGTAGTAGGCGTGCTCCCAGACGTCGATGGTGAGCAGCGCCTTCTTGCCGTGCTTCATCGGCAGGTCCGCGTTGGACGTCTTCATGATGGCCAGCTTGTCGCCGTCCTTCACCAGCCATGCCCAACCGGAGCCGAACTGCGTCGCGGCGGCGGTGGAGAACTCCTCCTTGAACTTGTCGAAGGAGCCAAAGTCACGGTTGATGGCGTCCGCCAGCTCACCCGTCGGCTTGCCTCCGCCGTTCGGCTTCATGCAGTTCCAGAAGAAGGTGTGGTTCCACACCTGCGCGGCGTTGTTGAACACGCCACCGTCGCTGCTCATGATGACGTCTTCCAGCGACTTGTTCGCCTCCGGCTTGCCCTCCACCAGCTTGTTGAGGTTGTTCACATAGGCGGCGTGGTGCTTGTCGTGGTGGAACTCCAGCGTCTCCGCGCTCATGTGGGGGGCCAGCGCGTCCTTCTTGTACGGGAGCTCGGGCAGCGTGAACGGCATCGGGTTCGTCCTTTCTGGGTTCAGTGTGGTTCGTCTTCTCGTCGGCTACTTCGGGGCGGGCCCTGGCTCCGGGTGCGCCGTCAGCGCGCGATACGCCCGGTTCCAGTAGAGCAGGGGCTCCCCTTCCGCCCCCTGCTGGATGCGCTCCACGAGGCCCACCAGCAACAGGTGATCGCCGTAACGGTGCACATCCAACAGACTGCATGCCAGGCCCACCAGGCTGTCCTGGACGAAGGCACCTTCGTCGAACACCAGGCCTTCGACCTCCCCCTTCGCGCATCGGACCGACACCTCGCGTTGGGTGGTGGACAGCACGCTCACGCTGAAGTGACGGGCGGCCTCCACCCGCTGAAGCGTCCGGGAGGTCTTCTGCAGCGCCAGCACGATCAGCGGAGGCGTCAGGGAGAGCGAGCTGAAGGAGCTGATCGTCGTCGCCGCGACCCCGTCCGCGTCGCGGACCGAGACCACCGCCACACCGCTCGCCCAACGGGACATCGCCTCCCGGAAGTCCGGGGCCGACACCCCTTCAGTCCCGCTCTGAGTCATGTGCCGGTCTCTACCACCCGCGCCGCCACCAGGTCAGCACTTCCTCCAATCCATTGGCGGAATACCAATGGGGTGGCAGGGCCCCCTGCCGCCCCCTCTTCCCGGCGCGTCAACTCCCTGACATCGCCCGAAGCCCGGGCTCAATCGACCGGCCGCGCCTTGCCGAACTTCTTGCTCAGGCGGTTGTGGATGACGAAGTCCTCCGAGACCAACCCCAACAGCGCCAGCGTCAACGCGTGGGGCGACCTGAGCTCCCCGTCCACCTCCGGCGATGGGAGGATGGAGCGGAAGAACTCCGAGTGCGCGATCTTCGCGATGGCCACTTCCATGTAGACGTTGCGGACCTCCGTCGCGACGTCCTCCGCGAAGTGATCCGGGTACTGCGCCTGATGGTGGGCGATCTGCTGCGTCAGGACCGGGTGCTCCACGTTCAGGAGCACGACGCCGTTGGGGTACTCCGGGTCTCGTGGCTGCCAGACCGCGAGGAGTCCCGGACGATCCATGTCCTCCTTCTTGACGGCGCGGCAGTGCGGCAGCCCGCCCCCCACGCGGGCACTCCGCGCGGCCGAGGCGCCAGGAGTGGACCCCAGGTTCTCCGGTCCCCGCGGACTCCTTCGAGCGGAGACCGTCTCCGACCGAGGGCGCCGTGACCCGCTCGGCGTTCCGGGCAGCGTCAGCTGGGCGCCCTGCTGGACGGGCGTGACCTTCTCCGGGCCGTCCTTCCTCGCCGACAGCCGGCTCATCTTCCAGCGCGCCCCGAAGCGCTCGATCAACCGGTCCCGCCAAGCCTCATCCTCGATGCCCCGGGACTCGCCTGTCCTCGCCTCCGCGAGCGCCTTGCGGATGGGCTCAGGCATCTTGTCGGCGAACTCACTGGCCCATTCGCTCAACGGCAGGTCGTCGTTCGCGCCCGGCCCTCCGCGCAGCTTCAACGTGTTCCGGTCCGTGGTCGGGAAGGCACCGTTGCGGCCCTCGCCGTCGAACTCCGGCGGCTGGAACACGATCCAGAGCAGTTGCCGGACCTGCGAGGCGCTCACCCCCAGGGAACGGTAGACCGAATGGTGCGTCTGATAGTTGTACAGCTCGTTGCGGTAGAGCGCCGCGATGTACCCGTACCGCGCCGCATAGCCGTGGATGTTGGGGCGCGCACCGGACCAGAGGAACCAATCCACCCGCGTGCCATCCTCCAGCGTCAGGGCCCCCTTGTCGGCCAGACTGCCGCCGTCATGGCCCCGCGGGTATTCAATCCAGTGACGGGCGCCGCGAACCGTGCGCCGGAGGGTCGGCCGGAGGCCGTGGTGTTGCGCCTCCTGCGCATCACGAGGCCAGTTCTCCTTGGTGTCGCTCTGAAGGACATCCACCACGACGGTGGTGTTGCACGGAATCTCCCAGATGCGGTGATTGAGGTACCTGGGAATTCCATGCACGCCGCTTTCGTCCCGGCTGGGGTCGCCCAGCACCGTGTCGTCCGTTGGCGAGTTCCCCAGGAGGACGATGACCGTTCCGTGCGCCTTGATCCAATCCGGCTTCACGGCGCGCCAATCACAACCATGTTCTTCATCGTCGAACGGCGGCCGCTCCGTTTCGATGCTCCCCCCGCCCTCTTCCTCGTCGGAGAGGTGCCAGTACTTCAACCCATACTCGCAGGTGTCAGGGTCCTGCATGAGCCACACCATCGACGGCTCACCCTCCACCCATGACACCACCACCATCCCGTAGCGGTTCCACGGCAGGAGGGACGTCTTCGAACCCACGCCGAAGTTCTCCGTGACGCCGCCAATCGGCTTGCCGCCCCCGCCAAACGTATTGAAGAACCGAACGAGCTCATCGTGCCGCATGCCCTTGCCGTCATCCGCGATGACCCGCCGGTAGACGCCCTTGCGCGCGACGGCCTGCCATTCAATGCCGTACTCGACCTGCGTGGCCCCGGCTTCGATGGCGTTCACCAAGGTCTCGCGAGCCCATTGGAAGGCACCCCCTTCTCGATAGGTCCGCTCGATGAAGTGATGCGTACCGGTGGACTGCATCGCGTGAATCAGGCTCGACGATTTCCTGGCGGACATCGAAACTCCTCGCGCTACTGGCAGGGGAACACCGGTTGTCACGCACCCGCTCGAGCCGCCGGCTGGACCCGGTTGCGTTCAGGAGGATTCATTAGCCCACCTGGAACGTCCCGCCTCTACCTCCGACGAGGTATGCCCTTGAGGCCTCCCGGGGTCTGCGCTTGCGACAAATCCGACGGTGGACCTGCCCCACGGGGAGGATGGCATGGGGTGGTGGGGCCGGTGGGCATGCGCCATCTTCCCGGGTGGGGGAAGCGGCCCATGCGATTCATCGAATTCGTGGCCCTGGCCGCACGCCTGTTCGAAGGCGCGGGTGTAGGGGTGATGGTGGTGGGGACGCTCGTCTCCGTGCTGCTCGTGGTCCAGGGCTACCGGGGCCCCCAGCGCGCGGAGGCCTACCGCCTGCTGCGCCACCACCTGGGCCGCACCATCCTGCTGGGCCTGGAGCTGCTCGTCGCGGCGGACATCATCCGGACCATCGCCGAAGCCCCCACGCTGCGCGAGGTGATCATCCTGGGCCTCATCGTCCTCATCCGCACGTTCCTCAGCTTCACCCTGGAGGTGGAGATCGACGGGCGTTGGCCGTGGCAGCCGACTCAGCGCTTGGAGGACCGCGACGCGAAGGGCGGGCCTGGCCCCTGAGGTTCCCCGCCAACCCATGTGTTGGCCGACGACCGGACGCTCGCGAGGACGGGGGCGCCCGAGCAGCCTGGGCCTGGGCAGGTGCCAGCCAGTCAGCGGCCGCGCCCCCGGGTGGGTGCTGATTGCCCTGACACCCCGAGGATGCACACCCTCCAGATCAGGCCACTTCCATGGTGGGAAGCGGCGTCACGAGGCCCTGCCTCCAAGCTCGCCGGGAAGGGCCGGAGCCTGAGGAGGCGTGCGTGGAGAGTCCCAGCGCGAGCTTCGACCCGGTGGCCGCCGGAGCCCTCTCCGAGGCGCATTCCCGGCTGCTCCTGGAGACGCTGGTGGCCAGCACGCCCGTGGGCCTCGCCGTGGTGGACCTGGAGCTGCGCTTCATCCAGGTGAACGAAGCCCTGGCCTCCATCAACGGCGTTCCGCGCGCCGCCCACCTGGGCCGCAAGGTGCAGGAGGTCCTCCCCGAGCTGTGGCCCACGCTGCGCCCCCAGTATCAGCGCGTCATGGACGGAGGGGGACCGCAGACGCTGGAGATCAGCGGCATGACGCCCAAGGAGGTGGGCGTGGAGCGGCACTTCCTCGTCAGCTACTACCCGGTGCGCACCGCCACGGGCGTGCTGCTGGGCACGGGCGTCATCGTGGTGGAGGTCACCGAACAGCGGAAGGCCCACGACGCGCTCCGCGACAGCGAGCAGCGCTACCGCTCGCTGGTGGAGGCCATGGCGCAGCCGGTGTGGACCACCAACGCCCGGGGCGAAGTGGTGGACCCCGCTCCGCGCTGGCTGGCCTACACGGGCCAGACGCACGCGGAGCACCTGGGCCTGGGCTGGCTCGCCGCCATCCACCCCGACGACCGCAAGCGCGTGGTGCGCGGCTGGGTGGAGTCCCTGCGCACGCGCACCTCGTACCGAGGGGAGTTCCGCCTGCGCTACCACTCCGGAGGCTACCGCGACGTGGTGGGCCGGGCCGTCCCCGTCTTCGGCGACGGGGGCGCCATCCGCGAGTGGGTGTCCACGGCGGAGGACATCACCGAGCGCAAGCAGGCCGAGGCGCAGGTGGAGACCGAGCGAGCGCGGCTCCACGCCGTGCTGACGAGCGCGCCCGCGTCCATCGCCCTCCTCTCCGGAGAAGAGCAGGTGTTCATGCTGGTGAACCCGCTCTACCGCGTGCTGTCGCGAGGGGTCGACGTGACGGGCATCTCCGTGCGGGACATCGATGAGCCCCGGGCGCGGCAGTACTCGCGGATGCTGGACCTGGCCTACACCACCGGCAAGGCCCAATGGGAGACGGAGGTCCCCGTCACCTCCGACTACGGCGGCGGGGTGGATTCGACGCGGAGCTTCGACATCACCTACCAGCCGCTGCGCGACGTGCATGGCCGGGTGGACACCGTGCTGTCATTCGCCATCGACGTGACGGAGCGCGTGGAGGCCCGCAAGAAGCTGGAGGAGTGGGCCGCGTCCCTGGAGAACCAGCAGCAGTGGCTGGAGGCGGTGCTGGACAAGACACCCGTGGCCCTGCTGCTGATGGAGCCCGAGTCCGGCCGGACGCTCTTCGCGAATCAGGCGGCTCGGCAGATGGCCGGGGGCGACGTGCCGCAGGGCCTGCGCGCGGAGAGCTACACGGGCCTCCATCAATTCACGGACGAAGAGGGCCGCGAGCTGACCAGCGAGGAGATCCCTGGCGTGCGCGCGGCGCTGGGCAAGCCCGTGCACGCGGAGCCGGTCGTCTGGCACACCCCCACCGGACACTACTCCGTGCTGGTGGAGGCGGCCCCCCTGCCCGCCCAGCACGGCCACTCCGCTTCGGTGCTGCTGGCGCTCCAGGACGTGACCGAGCTTCGCAAGACGCAGGCCCAGCTCCAGCACGCGGTGTCCCTGCGGGACGAATTCCTGACGGTGGCCTCCCATGAATTGAAGACGCCGCTGACGCCCCTGCAGCTCAAGCTCCAGGCGCTGGTGCGCGAGGCCCGGACGGCCGAGTCCCTGGAGGGGCTGAGAGCGCGCGTGGTGCGCACCGCGGAGGCCGTCTCCGGGCAGGTCCGGAAGATGACCACGCTCATCAACGACCTGCTGGAAGTGACGCAGCTCACGGGTCCCTCCGCGCCGCTGCGGCTGGAGGCGGTGGACCTGGCCACCGTGGTCCATGCGGTGGCGGAGCGCTTCAAGGCCCAGGCGGCGAAGGCGGGCTGCCAGCTCGTCGTCGAAGCCCCCTCCGGAATGGTAGGCCATTGGGACCGGCACCGGCTGGAGCAGGTGACGAGCAGTCTCGTCTCCAACGCGCTGAAGTACGGCCCGGGCCGCCCGGTGACGCTCAAGGTGGAACGGATCCGGGGACGGGCGCGGCTGAGCGTGAAGGACGAAGGCATTGGCATCGCGCCAGGGAGCCTCCAGAACATCTTCGAGAAATTCACCCGGGCCGTCTCCACGCGACATTACGGCGGACTGGGATTGGGCCTCTTCATCACGCGACAGATTGTCGAAGCCCACCAGGGCACCCTGCGCGCGGAGAGCGAGCCGGGCCAGGGGGCGACCTTCATCGTCGAGCTGCCCCTGGCCCGGCTCGCTCCAGCCCCCTGAGACAAACAAGCGAAACAAGGTCGCGAAGCCCCTCCGCCGCCATAACACCAGGACCCGCTGAGTTGGCAACCCCACGCATCAGGGCCGCTTCGACCCATTCCCTGCTCATCCGATACAGCCGCGACGGCTATGTTTCGAGACGCTGTCTGGGTATCATGAGGCTCGTGGAGCGCGTCCCGCCGGAAGCGGCCGGCGCGCCATCATTCCCATGCCCAGATCCCTGCCCGCGCACGGCGCTGTCTTCGCGGTCCTGTTGAGCGCCCTGCCCGCCGGGGCACAGACCGCCCTGCCCGGCTTCGAACTGGAACACCTGGAGATCAACCCAGGACGGGGAACGGTGGTGATGCGCAACGGCGAGCTGCGGGTTCCCGGCGGCTTGAGCGTCGGGCTCGTGGGCCAGTATCAACAACTGCCGCTCGTGCTCCTCAATGGCGAGCGCCGTCTGGAGGCCGTGCGCAATCGCACGTCGGCCATCCTCGCGGGCAGCTATGGCGTGCTGCCGTGGCTGGAGGTGGGCGCGCAGGTGCCCGTCGTGCTGTGGCAGCGCGGCGACGACCCCGGTCCCCTGGGCGTCACGCCCCTGGCCTCCCAGGGGCTGGGCACCCCGGAGGTGCAGGCGCGCATGGGCCTGTTGTCCCGGCGCGACGAGCACCCCCTGGACCTGTCCCTGGATCTGGGCGTGGGCCTTCCCGTTGGCAGCACGGCGGTGCTGGGCCGCGACCGGGGCCTGCGCGTGCGGGCCCTGACCGCCATGGGCACGCAGGTGGGCTTCCTGCGGCCGACGCTGGAGGCCGGCGTGCTGCTGCGCTCGCGCAACCCGCTCTCCGCGCCGGGCGCCACCGGACAGGCCCTGGAGGTCCGCCTGGGCGCGGGGGTGACGACGGCCGGCCAGGGGCTGCGCGGCGAGCTGGCCGTGAAGGCCGCCTTCGCGGGGGACATGACCCAGCCCGCGGTGGAGATCCTGGGCGGCGGCCACTTCCCGCTCTCCGACGGCCTGGAGCTGCATGCGCTCGCGGGCCCCGGCCTGGGACGCTCGCCCGGGACCCCCATCGCCCGCGTGCTCCTGGGCGTGTCGTTCCGCCAGGAGCCTCCCCCCCGGATGGAGACGCTCCCGGAGCCCGTGCCCCAGCTGCGGCTGGAGGAGTTCCAGACGCGGCCGGAGCGCACGCCGGATTCGCGCGTGGAGCCGGTGCCCACCCGCGAGCTGCTTCCCCCCGAGCCCGCGCCCACGTCTCCGCCATGACCTTCGAGCCGCGCACCGTCCTCGCCGCGTTCGACGGCACCACGCCGCCTCCGGACACCGTGCCCGGCTGGCTCGCGCGGAGCTGGGAGGACCCAGACGGGTTCGCCGCCGCGCTCGCCCCCCTCCACGTCGGCCGGAGCCCTCCCTTCAAGAGCCGCGCGGGCCAGCACCACGACTTCTTCCACGACCTGGTGGGACGCCACGCCACCACGGACCGCGTCGCGCTGCGGACATACTCGCGCGTGCAGGGCTGGCGCACGCTGAGCTACCGCCAGCTCCACGAACAGGCCACGCGGCGGGCCACCGCCTGGGCGGGCCTGGGCGTGAAGCCAGGCGCGAAGCTGTGCCTGCTGCTGCACCCCGGCCCGGAGCTGATGGTGTCGCTCTGCGCCGCGCTGGGCCTGGGCGCATGCGTGAGCCTGCTGCCGCCCGGCGCACGCGCCTTCATCGCCCGCAGGCTGGAGACGCTGGAGCCGCAGCACGTCGCCGCGGAGCCGCATCAGGCGCCGCTCCTGGGCAAGTACGCGGCGCAGCTGCTGCCGCTCCAGACCCAGGTGCCGCCCGCGCTGCTGTCGTACACGTACAAGCCCGCGGAGCCGGTGGGCCTGCTGTTCTCCCCGCTGGCGGACCCTGGCGACGTGCCCGTGCCGCTCACCGCCGGGGACGCGTGGCGCGGGGCGCTGGTGGACGGCCTGCTCACCTTCGGCCTGTCCCCCGGCGAGCACCTGGCCGCGCCGGGCTTCCACCCGCTCCAGCACCTGCCCGCGCTGTACTTCACCACGCTCCTCAGGGGCGCGACGTACCTGCACGTGGAGCCCGCGGACCTGGAGGTCTCCCCCGCGCTCCTCACCGAACACCCGGTGCGCGCGCTGGGCCTCACGCCCGCCGTGCGCGACCTGGTGGCCCGCGCCCGCCTGCCGCTCAAGAACGTGGGTCTGTGGTTCCGCGATCCGCAGGCCCCGTTCGACTTCCTGGCGTGGCGCGACGGACTCAAGGCCTGCGGCCTGTCGGGCGTGCCCGGCGGCAACGTGTCCGTGGACGCGACCTGGGGCGGCGCGGTGCTGTGCTCGCACCGGCGCGTGGGCGACGTGCACACGGACGCCGCGCCCGCGCCCGGACGGCCCTGGGCGCTGCGCGACTTCACCGGCAGCGGCCAGGACGCCGCGGGCGACGCGGGCCTCTTCACGCCCCTGCCGGACGACGGACGTCCGCCCGCGCACGTCGTCCTCGCCCGCGTCCGGGGCCAGTACCACTACGCCGGCGCGCGAGAGCCCCGGCGGGAGGGCCGGATCTTCCCCTTCGCGGAGGTCGCCCAGGTGCTGCGCGAGGGGCCGGGCCCCCGGCTGGACGCGGTGGGGCTCGCCCTGCCGATGAGCGGCATGGCCGGCGCGTACCGGGGCGTGCTGCTGGTGTTCACGGGCGACCTGCCGCCGGGCATGGAGGTGGGCGACGCGGACGTGCGCCGCCGCATCGAACAGGCCCTGGGCCCGGACGCCCTGCCCGACCGCATCGAGCGCTTCCCGCTCCACGCGCGGCGCGTCGAGGGCCCGCGGGACGGGCCGGTGGACGAGGACTGGTGCCGCACGCAGTACCTCACGGGCGCCCTGCGGCTGAAGTCGAGGGACCCCTTGTTCCTGGCGCTCACCACGCTGCGCGCCCGGGTGGAGACACGCTGATGGGAACCCAGGTCGCGTCCGGAGCAGCCCTCCAATGCAGCTTCGGCGCCGCGCCGTCGGCGCTGTCGGTGCTGCCCGTCAACATGGTCAACGCCACCGCGTCCGCGGGCACGGTGATGGACAACGTCCCCGCCATGAACGTGCCGCCCTTCGGCATGTGTCAGTCGCCGAGCAACCCCACCGTGGCGCTCGCGACCGCCGCGGCGATGGGCGTGCTCACGCCCATGCCGTGCCTGCCCGTCATCGTGTCCCCCTGGCTCCCCGGCTCGCCCGTGGTGTTCATCAAGGGCAAGCCCGCGCTCACCGACAAGTCCATCTGCAACTGCGCCTGGGGCGGCGTCATCAAGATCAACGTGCCCGGCCAGATGAAGGCCCAGGTGAAGTGACGCGCCAGCCTCAAGCGCGCGGCGTGTAGCGCAGCGGCGCCTCGCGCTGGGGCAGCCGCACCTCCAGCTCCACCACGTCCTCCGCGCTCCAGCACGCGAGCAGCTCCACCAGCCGGCCGCACAGCAGATCCACCAGCGGCAGCAGCGACGCGTCCATGGGCCCGAAGCCCATCTGGTACACGTACTTGAAGCCCGCGGCGCTCCGGGCGAAGGGCTTGGGCTTCACGCTCACTTCCGTCAGGGACGGCAGCAGCTCCCGGAAGTAGCGCTGCGTGCGCACGCCCAGCACCTCCAGGACGAACAGCAGGTCGTCCCGCCCCATGAACCGCTGCGTACGCAGCGCCAGCAGCTGCAACAGCGACTGCTGGCCGTGCTCCACCGGGTTGTCGCCGCCGGGGGCCACCGTGCCCACCAGGCTCCACGGCACCCCCTCCAGGAAGCGGTCCGCCAGCACGGGCCGGTAGCCCCGGGCGTCGAAGCGCGGCGGCAGCGGCTGATGCCACAGCCCGTCCACGCCCAGCCGCACCGGCCGCACGAAGGCGTCCGGCATCTCCACCGCCAGCCACGCGGTGCGCGCCAGCCCCTGGCCTTCGTGCTCCAGCTCGTAGGTGTCCGCGCCCCCGGAGATGGCCCCGGGCCGCAGCGGCACCATGCCCTTCGCGCCCATCTGGTACACGCCCACCGCCGTGTTCAGCCGGTAGCCTCCCGATGGATCCGGGTGCTGCACCGCGTGGCGCTCCTTCGTGCCGTCATGCTCCACCGGCGTCGCCATGGCGCGCTGGAGGTTCACCACCGGCACCGCGTGCGCCACGAACGAGTCCGGGCCCAGCACCAGCTCCGACGGCCAGCGCCCCGTCAGGCGCAGGCACAGGGTGAAGCCCTGCCAGTTGCGCGGCGCGGGCGGGATGCGGGCCTCCAGGAACAGCTCCTGCTGGGGGAAGTGCAGCAGCTGCCGCAGCCGCTGGAGCGGGTGCTCGGAGGGCTCGCCCTCCGCGGGCACGGGCGGGGGCGCGCCAAAGCGCACCGGCCCCTCGTGCGCGTCGAAGGGCTTCACCTCGTGCTCCACCGCCCCGTCGTCGAAGCACACCGTCGCCGACCGGACGGAGGTCTTCAACTGGAAGAACACCGCCAGCGCGGCCCGGAAGTCGTTGAGGTGGTTGATGTGCAGGCGCACCACGCCGGGCGAGTCGTTGCGCGGAAAGCCGCCCTCGAAGACGAGCCGCAGCAGCGCGCCGTCATCCCCCTGGCGCTCCAGCCGCGCCTGCGTGAGCCGGACCGGCAACAGCCGCAGCGGCGTGAGCGTGCGCAGCGTGAGCGGCCCGGTGGGCCCGCCGCCCTCCCCCGGGTTGAGCAGGAAGGGCGTGCCCCGGGGCAGCTCCGCGGCGTCCACGAAGCGCGCATCCGGCTCCGCGCGCACCATGGCCATCGCGGGCACCGGATTCAGCAGGTAGGCGAAGTGCTGCTGGAACAGCCGCAGCGTGCTCTTCTCCAGCGCCCGCTGGCCCGCGCGGCGCGTGCGCGCGGTGAACAGCGCCATCGCCTCGGTGAGCCGCCGCACGTCCGCGTCCTCGCCGTCCAGCGGCGCGGTGGGGTGCAGAGCCGTGTAGCCCAGCCGGAACTTCTCCAGCGCCTGAAGCTCCTCCAGGAACGACGCATAGAGCGCTTCGTCCATCCGCATGGGCTATTCCTTCTCCTGGACGCGCAGGAACATCCGGCCCTCGGCCACTTCGATGAGCTGGGTGTCCTTCTCCTGCGTGCGCTGGATGCGCAGCAGCGGCTTGGAGTCCTGGTACAGGTGCTGGACGGACGTCTCGCTCTTGTCCGTCTTGCCCAGGAGCAGGTGGTTGCCCTGGGACTCCTTGGGGAGCCTCGCGCCCGGGCGCCACTCCAGGAAGCGATCCAGGCGCGCGTCCTGGAAGTTCAGCGCCACCAGCATCCGCGTCGTCTTGTCCGCGGGGAAGTAGAAGTGCCCGGGCTGCTGGTGCGGCTCATAGGGGACGCGCACCTCCGCGTCCCACAGCGGCAGCTTCACCCGGTACGACTCCAGCGACGTCTCCTCGTCCTGGCGCACCTGGTAGGTGCGCTCCTCCTCCTTGCCCTCCTCGCTGACCACCCGCCCCTCCGCGAAGAAGGGCCAGCGCGGCACGCGGAAGCGGGGGCGCCGGAAGGTCGGGTCCGCCGCCTCCTCCAGCGCCCCGGTGAGCGACATCCGGTAGACGTTGAACACGCCGTCCGGCGCCGCCTCCGCCTCCGCCTCCACCGCGCGCGCCTCCAGCGAGAGCGTGTGGAGGCGGTACTGCTTGCCGTGCGTCGCGAAGCCCTTGCTCCAGTCCGGCCCCAGTGTGTAGAGCCCGTTGAGCACCAGCGCCACGCGCGGGTAGCGCGCGAAGGTGAGCCGCACCTCCGGCCCTTCCGGACGCACGCGCTTCGTCTCCAGCGACACCTGGTCCGTGAGCGTGCCCTCCAGCGTGGAGGTCAACAGGCGCTCGGTGAGGACGCCGGAGATCGCGTCCGCGTTCTCCACCGCCTTGCGCGGCGTGCCGGCGTCCACGTAGCTGTTGAGCACCGACAGCGCGTCGCGACGGGGCTCCGGGTAGCGCAGGTCCACCTGCTTCACCTCGTCGCGCGCCAGCGCCAGCGCCTCGCCGCCCTCGGGCTTCGCGTCCGCGAGCGTGTACTTGCCCGTCGCCGGGTCCAGGAAGAGGCCCGCGTCGCGCCGCGCCTGCACCCAGTGCAGGAAGTCGAGGAAGCTGGCCCCGCCGTCCTCGTCCGCGCCCAGCCCCAACGCGTGCAAGGGATGCTTCGTCTTCGCCGACTCCCACTCGCAGGCCACGTCCAGCCCCTTGGGCGTGTTCGCCTGGATGACCTCCTGGAGCGACTTGTCCACCCACACGCCGCTGGGGAAGTGGCGGCGCCACAGCATCGCCGCGGGGTCCACCAGCCGGATGCGGTAGCGCCGCTGCATCACGGGGGCGTCCTTCACGTTCGCCAGGGTGCGCTCGCGCACGTGGCGCGCCTCCACCCGCCCCACGAACTTCAGGGGCTTCGCCTCCGGCCCGTCGCGCCCCTCCGCCTTCGCCCCGTAGCGGCGCTCGATGCTCAGCGTCGCCGTCAGGGGCTTGGAGTCGGTGAAGGGGGTGAACAGCGTGTCCTCGTCCGCGCTCTCACGGCTCCGCACCCACCACTCCACCCGCGCCTCGAAGCCGTGCGACCACGCCTTCACCGACAGGCGCTTGAGGCTGCCCGCGGGGATGGAGAAGTCCTTGTCCCCCGCCTTGAGCTCCAGCGACACCTTCAGCGGCTCCGTGAACTTCATGCCTCGTCCTCCCGTGGCGCCGCGTCAGCAGGCCGCTCGCGCAGCCGGCGCGACGCGGGATCCAGCAGCAGGTCCACCGGCTCCCCGGTGTCCCGCAGCACCAGGTGCACCACCAGCCCGGGCGCGCCCTCGGTCTGCGCCGGGTCCTCGTCGATCTCCAGCACCTCCACGCGCGGCTCGTAGCGCGACAGCGTCTCCCGGATCTCCGCGCCCAGGCCCGCCAGCCGCTCCGCGTCCGAGCGGAAGCCCGTCTCCGTGAGGCCGAAGCCGGGCAGCACGGACGCCGCGCCCAGCTTGGCCTGGAGCAGGTGGCCCAGGTTGCGCAGCACCGCCTCGCGCGGCGTCTCCGTCACCCCCAGGAACTTCCGGTGCAGAAAGCCCATGGTCCGTCCCCCTTAACGTCTCGCGGCCTTCGGCGTGCCCATGGCCATGCCCTGGCGCTCGCCTTCCGGACGCGCGGGCGCCGCCACCGGCACGGCCGTGTCGCCCAGGTAGATGAGCTGCCGCAGCGGCTGGCCTTCCGCGCCCGGCAGCCGCTCGTAGCCCAGCGAACCCGTGGGCCCCAGCCGCGCCGCCCGCCCGTGGGCGCGCACCGTCAAGAGGACCTCCAGTTGCATGCGCGCGGGCACGAGCAGCGGCAGCACGTGCCGGTGGAAGCGGTGGCGCACCAGCGGGGGCCAGTTGCGGCCGCGCAGGTCCGCCTCCTCGTCCGCGAAGAGCTCCACCTGGAAGCCGCCCACGTCCGTCGCATAGGCGTTGCCCAGGATGCCGGTGCCGTCCAGTGGCGTGGGCCCGAAGGTGGGGCGCATGCCGGAGAAGCGCGTGCGGAAGGCACGGCGCACGCACGTCACGCGCAGCTCCGGGAACACCTGCTGGAACAGCCATTGGAGCGTCGCCGGCGAGTCCACGCCCACCATGCGCAGGTAGAACCCCTTCGTGCGCTCCCAGTCCCCCACGAGCCCCACGTCCCGCTCCGGGTGCAGCGCGTCCACCAGCGCCGTCAGCAGCCGGTGGTCGAAGAAGCGGATGAAGTCGAGGAACGGCTCCGGCTCCGGCAGCTGCTCGGCCACCTGGAGGAAGTAGCTGGGCAACAGGCCCGGCGTGCCCAGCAGGCCCAGGTTGAGCGTCACCACCACGCGCCGCAACGGGGAGGTGTGGAACGTCACCTCCTCCACCAGCGACGCCGACGCCACCGGCTCCGGGTTGCTCTCGAAGAGGATCCGCTCGCGCCCGTAGCCCTCCGACTCCAGCAGCCGCAGCAGCGGCCCCAGGTCGAAGTCCTTCGCCCGAGCGCGGATGCGCCGCTCCAGCGCGGACAGCAGCGGCGTCGCGCCGCTCATGACCGGGACCGCCTCATTCGCCAGGCCCCACGAACGCGGCCAGGTCCACCTGGTAGAACTGCGACAGCGTGCGCCACTCCATCGAGTCCTTGCGCTCCCAGTGCTCCTGGATGTCCGACACGTGCCGGTTGAGCAGGCCCCCGAAGGTGGAGAACAGCTCCGGCAGATAGCGCCGGGGATCGAAGTCCTCCAGCGTCCGGAGCACGTCGTCGCTCACCAGCGCCGCCTTCTGGAAGTCGCCCCGCGCCACCAGGACCTCGAAGGCCTTGAGCTTGTCGCACAGCTCCAGCAGGTGCGCCGACCCGCGCAGCTGCAGCGGCCCCACCGTGCGCGGGAACGGCGCGGGGGCGGGCGCGGCGGCCTTCGCGGCCCGGCCCTTCGCGGGAGCCGCGGGGCGCGCGGGCTCCGCCGGAGGCGCGGGCGCGGCGGCGCGCTCCTGCGTCTCCTTCAGCCACTGCCCCAGGCCCGCGAGCCCCTGGGCTCCACCGCGGTAGCCCGGAGCCTCCAGCTGCGCCTGCAGCGCCTGGATGCCGCGCAGGGTGTCGCGGCGCCGGCCGTCCGTGAAGCCCTTCGTCCACGCCTCCCAGCCCGCGTCCTTCTTTCCGTGGTGGTAGCGAAGCGCGCTCAGCAGCGTCTGGAACAGCCACGTCAGCGCCTTGTCGAACAACACCACTGGCTTGGTGGCCTTGGCTCCGGCCGACTCCGGGGGCGCCACCGCCCGCGACAACTCCAGCAGCGTCTCCAGCACCTCTGGCAGCCGCGACAGCCCCTCTTCGCGGAGCGCCGCGAAGAGGTAGTAGGCCGCGAGCCGCACCTCATGAAGCCCCTCGCGGTCCAGGGCCTCGATGGCGTCCGCGGCCTCCGCGTAGGACTCCTGCTGCACCAGGTCCGCCACCGCCAGGAAGCGCGAGTCGTGCGCCTCCAGGCGCTCCATCGGGCCGCCCTGGAGCGGGCGCAGGCACAGGCTCAGGTCTCTCATGGTCTGTCTTTCCACTTCATGTTACATGTCTTTCATTACCAAGGACAGACAGCCATGACCCTCGAGAAGCCCGACCTGCTGGAGATCCAATGCAACTGGCGCACCGGCTTCCAGTACCGGCCCGGCTTTCGTGGCTCGCTGGGCTATCTGCTGGAATGGAACGGCTGCGGGGGGCTCAACCTCCAGAAGGACCTGGCGCTGTCCTCGCCCAAGGTGGGGGACTTCGGGCCCACGGTGAAATGCATTGGCCTCATTGAGAAGCTGACCATGGACGGCCCTTCCGGCCCCCTGGACTTCCGGGTGTACGTAGGCCGGACCACGGCGGCCAACGTGCTCAACCACTTCTCGAATCCGCTGGAGAACCTGCGCCTGAAGCTGGCGTGGGCCATCGTCTCCTTCGACGAGGACGGCGACCAGTGGTTCGAAGCCGCCCACCTGAAGAGCCCGCGGACGGCCGAGGCCCTCATCGACACGGTGAATGGCGCACCCCGGGTGTTCCTGGACAATCAGCCCGTCACGCTGTCGGGCGGCGTGGACGTGCGCTTCTACCGCTTCGAATTCAAGGTGGTCCCCGCGCCGAAGAAGAGCACCACGCTGGAGTTCGCCACCAACTCCCAGGAGCGCCGCGTCACCCGGTGGGGCACCGCCGGGTGACGCGGTGGAAACGGGGAGCGGCGCACGCCCTCCCCGCCCCGGCACCGACTATGAGCTGCCTTCGCGGTAGCCCCAGCTGTACACGTCCTTGGCTTCCACGTTGTGGCCGTAGTGGAAGTTGCACAGGTGCTTCTTGTCCGGGATGACCTGGAACGTGAGGTGGCAGAACTTGATGTCGGTGACGCCCACCGACTCCGGCTCACCCACGGTGAACATCACCTCGCTGCCCTTCTGGTTGATCTTCCCGGCCAGCGCGTTCGCGGGCCCGCCGGACTCGTCGCCCAGCGGGTAGCACTTCTCGTACCACTTGCCCGCGGCGCTGTCCCACTCGCAGATCCAGAACGCGAGCCGCTTCAGCTCCGTGTTGGTGACCCCGGTGAAGTCCGGCTTGTTCTCCGGGGAGATCAGCACCGTGAAGTCGATGGGGTCCAGCTTTCCGCCGTCCCAGCTGAGCCGGGTGATGAGGCCCACGCAGCGCACGGCCTTCTTGGCGCCCACGGCCTCCACCTTGACCTCGCTGTACGCGGGCTCACCGTCGAACGGCGTATAGAAGAGGCTGGTGCCCTTGGGGAACGAGCCGTCATCCCTGCCCAGTCCCTTGATGTCCAGCAGGTAGCCCACCGGGTTGTTCTTCTGGGGGCGCTGCTGGATGGTGTCCTGCCAGTCACACGAAATGCCAAGCGGTCCATCACCCATGGTTCATGTCCTCCTGTTTGATGCGGGGTTTGTCAGCCGAGCCGCGCATCCACGCGGAGATCCACGTTCATGCCTTCGAACTGGATGTGCGGGAGGACGGAGAGGTTGCAGTGGAACCAGCCCACCTTGCCGGGCACTTCCGCCACGGTCAGGTTGTAGGCCTTGAACGGGTAGTAGCGCAGCGTGAGGTCGTCCGGATTCACCAGCGTGGTGACGTAGCGGGAGATCCAGCGCTCGATCTGCTGCTGCATGTACTGCGCACCCGCGGTGCTGCCGATGTTCTCGCGCATGATGGCCTTCACGTAGTGCGCGATGCGGCTGATGGAATACGTGTAGGCCAGGTTGGTGACCAGCTGCGAGTTCTCCGAGTCCTTCGGGTCCTCGAACACCTGGGCACGCTTGAGGGACTGGACGCTGAAGAAGACGGCCTCCGCGGAGCCCTTCTTGTGGATGAGCGGGATGAAGCCGCCATTGGCCAGCTCCAGCTCGCGGAAGTCCGGGATGGACATCTCCACGGGCAGCTTCATCTCCTCCTCGCCGCGCAGGTGCGTCAGGTGCACGGGCAGGCCCGCCACCAGGCCGCCGCCGCGGGGGCCCCGGATGTGCTGGCACCAGCCGGACGTCTCGAACGAGCGCACCAGGTTGCGGGCGAACAGCATGGCCGCGTTGCCCCAGAGGTATTCCTCCTCCTTGTCCCCCTTCACGGCCTCCGTGAAGGTCATGCCCGGGGCGGGATAGGTCTCCGGGTTGTAGGGGGGCCGGACGATGTAGCGCGGCAGCGTGAGCCCCACGTAGGAGGCCTCGTCCGTTTCGCGCAGCGCGTTCCAGGCGGAGTACTTGGGCGAGTCCAGCAGGCTGGCCACGTCCCGCAGCTGGGCCACCTCCCGCATGCTGTCGCAGCCGAAGAAGCGCGGGGACACGGAGGCCACGAACGGCGCGTGGCTGGCCGCGGCGATCTTCCCCATCGTCTTGAGCCACAGCATGTCCTGCGGCGTGTTGGCGAACTCGAAGAGGCCCACCAGCGCGCCGTACGGGGCACCGCCGTACTGGTCGTACTCAGCGACGTAGAGCTTCTTGAAGAACTCCGAACCGGCGACGTCCGCCGCGTTCGTCTCCAGGTCCGAGTACGCCTCCTCCTTGGAGACGTCCAGCAGGCTCAGCTCGATGTTGGCCTTGAAGTTGGTGTTGCGCACCAGGTCCGCGAGCGCCGTCCACTGCGCCTCCACCTCCTGGAACTCCGGCGCGTGCAGCACGGCGTTCAGCTGATCCGCGACCAGCGTGTCGATGGTGCCCACCAGCTCCTGCACCGTCTGCTTGTCGAAGCGGCCCTCGTCGGTGTCCATGTTGTAGACCATGGCCGCCAGACTGGAGACGAAGCGCTCCTCGGGGGTGGCGTCGTCGGGGACCAGCATCAGGTCCGTCTGGGTGGCGGGGTCGCGCGCGGGCGGCGCGGCGCCCAGCCGCACGCTGGAGAGGAACAACGGGATGTCCAGGGGCGGGTCGGCCACGGCGGTCGTCGTGGCGGTGGTGGACGACGGGGTGTTGGCGGTGGGCATGGCGGATGGCTCTCGTTCAGGAAGGTCGTGGGGAAGGGCTTGTGCCCGGCATCACGTCGTCGGAGGCGTGGGGTTCGTCGCGGCCAGCTTCTTGGGCAGGCCCAGCGACTGGAACGCGGCCAGCTCCGTCTTCAGCTTCGCCACGGCCTGCGGGTTCTGGGCCAGCTGGCGCACCAGCTGGCGGAACTCCTTGCGGTTGTCCAGGTTGCCCTGGAGCTCCAGCAACAGCTTGCGCAGCGTGAGCAGCGCGTTGATCTTCGGCACCTGGCGAGCCACCTCCACCGGGCTGAAGGACTTCATCGAGTCCAGCTTGATGTTGACCTCCAGCGGCGCGGGCGCCGAGCCGTCCACGGGGTCCTTCTTGTCCACGCGGTTGGGCACGCTGAAGTTCAGCGTCATCCCCATGTTCTGGATGACCTGGTTCAGGTTCTTGCCGTCCAGGTTGCGGATCTCCCGCTGATCCAGGTCCTTCTTGCGGTCAGCGGAGGTGCCCCGGGAGAAGTCCCCCATCACCAGCAGCCGGAACGGAAGCGCCTTGTCCGCCCGGGTGCCATTCACCTGGGTGCGGTAGGTCAGCGTGATGCGTGATCTGGGAATTTCGTCGGTGATGGCCATGGGTGCCCCCGGAACGGAACCGCCGTTTGTACAGGAATTGATAAACCATACGAATACATAAAATCAATACACCCTGGACATATGACCTGACACGCTGGGCTCCGTTTCACCCGGGAGACAAGAAAGACCCAACCCATGATGTCTCCCTCCCCAAAGGGCATGAAACCAGACACGGTGGATTCCCGGGGGTGGCTTGACGCCGCGGGCTTTGAGCCTGTAGCTTTTTTAAATATTTTTCATCCGGGCTGATTTTGTATCGCTCCCTCCGGATGCCCGCTCGGCGCGCAAGCCGTTTCCTTCCCTGCCATGAACCCAGACACCCTCGCGCGAGTCCTGTGGCAGGAAGGGCAGACCCTGCTGCCGGAGCACTTCCGCGCCCAGGAAGAATCCCTGTCGACAGAGGCCCGGCGTTACGCGGGGCTCGCGGGGCTGCCGGTGGTGGGCGTGGGGGCGCTGCGATTCAACGACGTGCTCCTGGACAAGGGCACCGTGGCGCTGGAGGAGCTGAGCGCCGTCCTCCCGGGTGGACACCTGGTGGAGGTGCCGGGCAACGCGGAGGTGACGCCGCTGTCGCTGGAGGAGTCGGGCCGCACGAAGCTGACGGTGTATCTGCACCTGCTGGCCGTCGTGGAGCCCCGGGAGGAAACGCCTGGGCCGGGCGAGGAGGCGCCCCCGGTGGTGCGCGCGGTGCGGCGGCTGTGTCTGTCCCTGGAGTCGGTGGTGGACGACGCCGTGAGCAGCCTGGCGCTGGCGGTCTTCACGCGGAACGCGGAGGGGCCATGGGTCCTGTCGGGCACGCACCTGCCCCCGCTGCTACGGGTAGGGCCCCATCCCTTCCTCACGCCGCTGTTCGAGCAGCTGGACGGGCTGCTCCAGCAGGCCCAGGGACAGCTGCGGACCTCCCTGCGGGAAGGCCTGGTGCGCGGGGATCGGCTGGCCAGCGCGCGGCGGGCGCTCTGCGAGGTGCGGGGGCTCCAGGTGCTGCGCCAGGACATGCGCCACGGCGTGCAGCCGCCGCCCTACCACCTGATGCAGGCGCTGCGGCGGCTGTATTTCGAGACCTGCTGCTACCTGGAGGCGGAGCCGGACGACGCGCTGCCCGCGTATGAACATGACGCACCGGGCCCTGGGCTCGCGCGGTGGATGGAATTGCTCACGCGAGGCTTCCGTCCGCAGGCAAGCCCCCTGTCCTACCGCGCCTTTGAATTCCAGGATGGCCACTTCCGGCTGACGCCGCTGCCCCGGGAGACACCGCCGCCGGATGACTTCTACCTGCTGGTGCGCCGCCAGGAGCGCGACCGGCCCCGGTCCATGGAGGGCGTGAAGATCGCCAGCCCGCTGCGCCTGCCGGCGGTGCGCCGCCAGGCCCTCAAGGGCGTGCCGTACCGGCACGTGGCCTACCCCTCCTTTCCCCATTCCTTCGACGCGGACATCGACTGGTATCAGCTGACACACCAGAGCGAGGAATGGCAGTCCGCGCAGCGGGAAGACGGCCTCACCTTCTTCGCCACCCCTGCGCTGGAGGGCGCCCAGGTGCTCCTCTACTGGCGTCGGGCCTGAGCGTTTTCCAAGGGGGACGGCGCACATGGGCAAGCTCATCTGCACCATCGAGATGGACAAGGAGAAGGGCCTCATCCTCACCACCGAGGACAAGGACGGGAAGATCCTCCAGACGGTGACGATGGATGGCGAGGCCATCACCCTGGAGGTGAAGGGCAATGACGCGACGAGCACCGTCGTGCAGAAGCAGGACAGCGTCACCGTGACGTGCAAGTCGTTCGTGCTGAAGGCGGAGACCATCGAGGTCACCTCCTCGAAGGCGTCTTCGTGGAAGAGCGACGACACGTTCGCGCTGGAGAGCAAGAAGGCCTTCACGCTCACCACCGAGGACAAGCTGACGCAGAAGGCGGCGGCGGACGCGTCGCTCAGCTCCGACAAGGCGGTGTCGCTCAAGGCCGCGAAGGCGTTCAGCGTGGAGGGCTCCGAGGTCAAGGTGGAGGGCAAGACCGGCGCGGTCTCGCTGAAGGCGCCCACCGTCAAGATGGACGGCACCAAGGACGTGGTGGTGGCGGCTCCCCAGGTGAAGGTGGCCGCGGAGGTGCAGCTGGCGCTCAAGTCGGACGCGATGGCGGAGCTGAAGGGCGGCATGACGACCGTGGGCGGCTCCATGGTGAACGTGGGTTGAGGGGGCGCGATGAAGCTGGAGCACTGGCAGGTCGTCTTCACGCAGTACCGGCAGGCCCAGGCCGTGCTGGAGACGTGGCTGCCCTCCGTGGTGCCCGGCTCGGGCGCGGCCTCGGGGCTGGTGGGCCGCGAGGGGCTGCGGACGCTCCAGGAGCAGCTCCTGGAAGTGGTGGAGCGGCTGCGCGCGGGCCTGGGTGCGCACGCACGGGAGGAGGAAGTGCAGGACGCGCTCAAGCCCTTCACGTACCTGGTGGACGAGCGGGTCCTCCTGCGGCTCGCGGACGCGGAGCAGCCCCTGTGGCCGCTGCTGCAGTACCGCCTCTTCGGCGAGGACGGCGGCGGCGAGGCCTTCTACGCGCTCGCGGATCAGCGGCTGGACGAGCCGGGTTCCCCCGCGCTCCTCTTCGAGATGCTGCACTTCTGCATCACCGCGGGCTTCGGCGGCCGCTACCTGGGCCACACCGCGAAGCTGCGCGAGTACCAGGAGCGGCTGGCGGCGCGCATCGTGACGCCCCCGCCCCTGCCCGCGCCCTCGGCGCCCGGAGACGGCTCCGGGCCGCTGCTCTACGCGTTTCCCGCCCGCTACTACGCCATCAGCGCCGCCAGCGTGCTGGGGCTGCAGGCCGTGCTGTGGTGGGTGACCCGGTGACGACCGCGCCCCCACGCCCCGCTCCGGGCGCCCCCGCCGCGCCGGGCCTCGAGTCCGCGCCGGCCGTGCTCCAGGAGCTGTGCCGCCTCATCGACGCGCGCTTCGGGCCCGGACGCCGCGGCATGGGACCCCTGCTGGAAGAGCTTGGCCAGGGACTGGCCGCGCTCCTGCCGGGCCCCGCGGATCCGCGGCTGGCGCCAGAAGCACAGCAGCAGGCCTGCGCGGCGTTCGCCGGCACGTTGGACACGCTGGAAGACATCCTGGAGGCACTGCACCGCGCGGGCCGGGCCAAGGACGTCACGGGTTGGGGGGAGCGCTGAGCCATGGAGGTCATCAAGAAGCTGACGGCGTTCATCCCCCCCGCGTGGAAGCCCTGGGTGCTGCTGGCCCTGGCGCTCCTGGCGCTGGGCGTTCCGCTGTTCCTCGCCTGGCGTGCCAAGCGCAAGGCCGCGGCCTCGGCCGCGCCCGCCGCCCCCCTGCCCCTGGCGCGCAACCGCCT
The DNA here is from genome assembly GCF_007352635.1 of Corallococcus sp. Z5C101001. NCBI lineage: Bacteria > Pseudomonadati > Myxococcota > Myxococcia > Myxococcales > Myxococcaceae > Corallococcus > Corallococcus sp. Z5C101001. The sequence goes on along the minus strand of NZ_VKLU01000010.1, from coordinate 17,336 downwards.
GCGTCAGGTCCGCCAGAAGTTCCTCGCCGGGCTGCCGTTGCGGCACCGGGTGGCGGTGACGGACCTGCCGGGCGTGGTGGTGCTGGGGCCCGCGGGCGCGGGCAAGTCGCGGCTCATCGAGCTGGACCTGGACTGGAAGCGGCAGGCGCGGCAGTTCCTGCCCAGCCTCCTCACGGACTCGCTGCTCCAGGTGTACCTGGGCGCGGACGTCGTGGCGCAGGAGGTGTCCGCGCAGTTGCTGGAGGACGAGACGCCCGAGGCTCGCGAGGCCCTCCGCCGGCTGTGGAAGGACACCTTCGGCCACGGCCAGCAAGCGCTGGCGGTGCTGGTGTTGGACGCGCGCTGGCTGGCGGAGACGCCGCCGGACGAGGTGCGCCGGGCGGCCCAGCTGCTGCGCGGCAAGCTCAACCTCCTGTCGGAGGTGCGCGAGGGCGCGCTGGAGACGCGCGTGTGCCTCACCCACCTGGATGAGCGGGAGGGCTACGGGGACTTCGCGCGGCTGCTGCGCGCGCACCACGTGCCGCTGCGCTTCACGCTGCCCCCGGTCGGTGAGGAGGGCAAGCTGTCCACGCTGCTCAAGACGCACGAGCAGTACCTGGCGCTGGGCCTGACGGCGCTGCCGGTGGAGTCCTTCGAGCGGCTGGAGCGCTTCTACTCGGAGGGGCACGCGCCCTTCGAAGCGCTGGCGCGCTTCGTGACGGCGCTGATGGAGGGCCAGACGCTGGCGTACGCCCCCAAGCTCTCCACCGTGTCGCTGTCCTCCGCGGACGCGCAGACGCGCGACCCGGACGTGCTGTCCGTGTCCGCCGAGGCCAGCACGGCGCGCGCCGTGCGCGAGCGCTACCTGCACACGCACCTGCGCCGCGCGGTGCTGCTGGGGCTGGCGTGCGCGCTGCCCCTGGGGATCGCCTACGGGCACTTCGCGTGGCGGCTGGGGCAGGCGAGCACGCGCGTGCAGCGCTTCGAGGAGACGGTGCAGCGCATGCGCGACCAGGGCCAGGAGGTGTCCGGGGCCGTGGCGCAGGATCAGGTGCTCGCGGCGGGCCAGTCGCTGGACACGCTGTGGCGGGCCATGAGCACCTGGCCGCTCCTGCGCTACAGCTTCACGGGCGCGCGCGAGGATCTTCGCCAGCGTCTGGCGCGGGGCATCCGCGAGGCGCACATCCGGCCCGCGCTGGAGAAGTGCCACCGCCAGCCGGACACGTGCCGGCCGGAGCAGGTCGTCTACCTGCTGGCCACGCTGCACGGCTCACGGGACGAGGCGCTGGGGCAGCTCGTGCTGGCGAGCCTGCGCACCCGCCCCACCTGGAGCTTCATCCCGGAGGCCAGTGGACCGGCGCCCGCGGCGGATGGCGCGACCCTGGACGCGGCGCGCTCCTGGGTGTCGGCGGTGGGCCTGAGCGAGCCGCTGGTGGCCGACTACGTCCTCATGAGCGATCCGCCCTGGAAGGCGCCGGACACGCCCGAGGCGGACTGGGCCCGCTGGCCGTTCCCGGAGCCGCTCACCCTGGAGGCCCAGCTGGCCCCGTGGCAGTCGCACCTGCGGCGGCTGCAGGACCTGCTGCAGAACCGCTCCGTGGAGCCGCACGACCTGGAGCGTCTGGACGCGGACCTGGAGGCCATCCAGGACGAGCGCCGGCGGCTCCAGTCACTGCTGGACGACAGCGCGCGCTTCAGCAGCCTGCCGCGCGCGCTGGAGCTCCTGGCCGCCTCCGAGGCGCGGGTGGACACCAGCCGCTTCCGGGGCATCCCCTCCACGCTCAAGACGGTGGCGTGGATGAACGACCACCGCGAGGTGCTCTCCAACGTGCTGCGCATGGAGGAGGAGGCCTACCTGGGCGTGAAGGCGGTGCAGAAGATGAGCGTGGCGGAGCTGCTGGTCCGCGACGGCCTGTGGCTGCCGGGCAACGGGCCGGCGGTGCTCCAGGTGCCCGTGCTCCAGAGCACCTTCGAGTTCCGTCCCAAGGACGGCTCGCGGCTGCTGCACCAGGCGCTGCTGCGCTACCACGAGAAGACGGGGCGCCTGCCCTTCGGCGCGGTGGCGGCGGGCGAGGACGGGGGCGCGGCGCGTGGAGGCGCGGGGCTCGCGGCGGACCGGCTGGAGTTCGATACGCGGCTGCGCCCGATGGTGGATGAGTTCACCCAGCGCATCAAGGGCTCGGGGCTGCCGGTGGAGGAGGTGTCGCAGCGCCAGGAGCACGTGCGCCGCAAGGTGAACCAGTTCGCGTTCCAGTACCGCAACCGCCTGTTCCAGCGCGTGTCCACCTACCGCTTCCAGGCGCTGGTGCCCGCGCTCCTGGCGGAGGAGCTGGCGCGCCTCACCCAGCCCTCCTCGGAGCTGGTGGACATGCTGCGCGACGTGGCCCAGGGCGTGGCGCTGGAGCCCCTGGAGGGCCCCTTCTACGAATCGCTGCGCAACGCGGTGGCGCCGTTCAAGCCCATCGCCACGGTGATGAAGCCGGACGAGAGCGGCAACTACGCGGCGCTCAATCCCTACCGCGCGCTGGTGGCCCAGATGTCGGACGAGCTGAACGCGGTGCCGCGTCCGGGCGCGGTGCCCCCGGGGGCGACCGCGTCGCTCACCGGCGGCCCGGCCACCCCTCCAGCGCCCAACACCGGCGCCGCGCGCCTGCCGGAGCTCCTGACGCCGCTGGGGCGTCTGGCGTTCGCGATGATGCTGGAGGACGAGGCGTCCTACCTGCACAAGGTGGACGCGTGGCTGGATCAACAGGGGCTCATCGGTGAGCTGCGCCAGCCCTTCCGCCAGCCGTTCCTCGCGGTGCGCGAGCTGGGGCAGCGGGAGATCGAACGGACCCTGGAGCGCCAGTGGGAGGACGCCTCCGGGCGCTTCCTGCGCCCGCTCCTGGGGCGCTACCCGTTCACGGCGGACGCGACCCAGGAGGTGGACCCAGGCGACCTGGAGGTCCTGCGCCGGCAGGACGGCGCCTTCTGGGAGTTCGTCACGCGGGTGCTGGCGCCGGTGTGCGAGGAGCGCGGCTCGGAGTGGGTGCCGCGCGGCGCGCTCCAGTCGCGGCTCGCGCTGCCCGCGGGCGTGTTGCCCACGCTGGGACGGCTGTCCCGGCTGGCCCGCGTGTTGTGGGACACGGAAGGACGGCCACGGCCGCTGCTGCTGCAGGTGATGCCGCTGCCGCTGCCCAAGGCGCCCACGCCGGGCAGCTTCGTGACGCTGGGCTCGCTCAAGTGCGGCAAGACGACCTTCCTGGCCTACAACCAGAGCCCGTCGTGGCAGGAGTTCCCCCTGGCCTGGTGGGATCAGCAGACGGCGTCGCTGATGGTGGAGGTGCGCGCGCCCGCGGACCAGTCAGTGCAGTACGCGTCGCTGGAGAAGTCGCGCTCGGCGTGGAGCTGCTTCCGGTTGCTGGAGTCTTCACAGGCCACGGAGGACCAGCACCGTCAGTGGTCGCTGCGCGCGCGCGGGAGCGCGGCCACGGACGGGGCGATGGACCTCCGCTTCGGGCTCAAGGGTGAGCCCTGGATCCCCTTCCGCGAGGTGCCGCGATGAAACCCTGGGCGAGCTGTCTTCTGGCGGCGCTGTGTCTGCTGTCCGCGTGCCAGCCGAGCACGCTCCATCTGAGCGTGAAGGCCCCCTCGGGAACCAACCAGGGGCGGCCGCTCTACATGCTGGTGCGCAAGGTGGATCCCAAGCAGTTCGCCATCGAGTCCTATGGCGAAGTGTCCGCGCGCGTCTTCCAGCCGGACGCGGACGTGCTGCTGTCGGCGCTCATCTATCCGGGCACGATCCAGCGCATGAAGGTGCCGCTGCCGGACAACGCGCCGGTGGCGGTGTCGTTCCTGTTCACCGCGCCAGACGGGACGTGGCAGCAGTTCGTCAACGCGCCCGCGCCCGGCTCGCTGGACATCGAGTTGCTCGAAGGGCGCATCCGCACCGGAACCCAGCCAGCGGAGCCGCGCCAACCTGACGGCGACGGTGCACCGAAGCCGCCTGAAGCCCCCACCGCCCCCAAGGCGCCCCCTGCCTCCGGCGCCAAGGCACCGGCGCTCACCGCCAAGAACTGAGGTCGCCCATGAAACGGCTCCTGCTCCTCCTCACGGCCTCGCTGTGCGTGCTCTCCGCCTGTGGCCGCGAGAGCGAAGACGAACCGCGTATCGCCTTCGGGCGTTACAACCTGGACCCTGAAGACGGGGGCGACGCCGGGCCCGCCGACGGAGGCGACGCCGGCTCCACCGACGCGGGACTCGGCGACGCGGGCCTCGGTGACGCGGGACTCGGCGACGCGGGCCTCGGTGACGCGGGACTCGGCGACGCGGGACTCGGTGACGCGGGACTCGGCGACGCGGGACTCGGCGACGCAGGTCCTGAGGTGCAGGAGTTCCCGCTGACCCTGTCGGACTCCTCCATCAACTTCGGCCCGCAGGCCTCGTGCAATTCGGGTTCGAGCGCGGTCTCGCTGCGCAACCCCTCCACGAAGACGCGCAAGATCCTCCACGCGACGATCAGCGGGGGCTTCACCTTCCTGGGGCTGTACACCACATCGAACACCCTGTGCGCCCTGCCCTGCACCGTGCCTGCCATGCCCCAGGGCAGCACGAACCGGCTGGACGTGCGGGTGAGCTTCGTTCCCCCTCAGCCCGGGGCCTTCCACGGGACGCTGACGCTCTACACGGATGATCCGGAGCGTCAGTCGCTCCCGATAACGCTCGACGGTCAGGGCACCGGGCCGCTGCTCGTGCTCGGGCAGTCGTCCGTGGCGTTCGGGCCTCAGTTGGTGAACACGCCGACGACGCGCCAGGTGACGGTGATCAACCTGGGCAACGAGTCGTTCTCCGAGGTTCCCTCCGCCACCGCGCCCTTCAGCGTGCCCAACGCGCCGCTGACCATCGCCGCGGGAGCGTCGAAGCCGCTGACCGTGACCTTCACGCCCGCCAGCCGGGGCACCTTCACGGGTGCGCTCACCCTGGCGTCCAGCTCCATGTGCCCCACCCCACCCTTCGCCTGGCTCAGCGGCGAGGGCCAGCTGCCGGCGAAGCTCATCCTCAGCCGCGACACGTTGTCCTTCCCCCAGACCGCGGTGGGCACCGACAGCGCCACGCAGGAGGTCACGGTCCGCAACAGCGGCGACACGATGCTCCAGGTCTCCGCGCTGACCATGTCCCCGGGCGCACCCTTCCGCGTGGACCCCTCGGCCGCCTTCAACCTCGCCGCCGGGGAGACCCAGCGCCTGACGTTGACGTTCCGTCCGACCCAGGCGGGCAACGCCTCCGGAACCCTCTCCTTCACCAGCAATGATGCGACCCTCCCCGCGCCGCAGCTGGCCCTCACGGGCACGACGACGCCGGGGACGGCCTGCATGGACGTGTCCCCGAGGTCGTTCGACTTCGCCGAACAGGAGTCCGGTGACGCGACCAGCGAGCTGCGCCGGGTGACGGTCACCAACTCAGGCAACGTCGCGCTGACGGTGACGCCCGCGCTGACTGGCAGCAATGCCTTCTCGCTGAACCCCGCCACGGCGTTCACGCTGGCACCGAACTCGGCGGGACGGGAGATCCTGATCACCTTCAATCCCGGCATCGGTGAGAGCGGCGCACTGCAGGGTCTGCTCACCTTTGGCACATCCCCGTCCACGGCTTGCCCGTCTGACGTCGCGCTGAGTGGAACGGCGCGCAAGACGTCCCTGACGGTCAGCCCGGCGTCGCTGCCCTTCGGCGACGCCATCGTGGGCGAGGCGGCCCCCACACGGCAGGTCACGCTCACCAACTCCACCAACTGGCCCGTGAAGGTGTTCCCGGTCCCACCGGAGTCGCTGGCGCCCTACACGCTCGCGGGCATTCCCGCCTCGGGGCTGACCATCGCGGCGCGCAGCAGCGCCCTGCTGACGGTGACGTTCGCTGCGAGCGCCTGGGGCGAGTCCTTCCCCCGCACGCTCCAGTTCCAGACGGACGCCACCGTCGCCGTGGCCTCGGTGGCCATCACCGGCCGGGCGCTCGCGCCCGAGCTGACGCTGCTGGTGGACCCCCTGGTGTTCCCGAACGTGGCCCCTGGCGGCGAGCAGACGTCCGACCTGACGTTGCGCAACACCGGCAACCAGGCCCTCTTCCTGTCGAAGATCACCCCGGACAGCGACGCGCACTTCCAGGTGGTCGACTTCCTGCCCCAGACGGTGCAGCCGAACCAGACCGCCACCGTGAAGATCCGCTTCCGTCCCACGGACGTGGGAGCGCTGGAGACGCGGCTGCGCTTCTTCACCACCGACGACAAGGTCCTGCCGCGCACGCTCATCGTCAAGGGCACCTCCGCGGGTCCCATCGCCATCTTCGGCGTGGACGCCATCAGCTTCGGGGCCCGGCAGGTCGACCAGGCGCACGTCAATGGCCAGCTCACCCTGCGCAACCTGATCCAGGCCTCGGAGGGCCTCAAGGTCACGGCGGCGCGCGTCCTGCCCGCCGGCTCGGCCTTCTCCGTGGATCCCATCACGGGCTCCGAGCCAATCATCGGTCGCGGTGAGGAGCGCCCCCAGCCCTTCAACATCACCTTCCGGCCGACGGTGGTGGGCAAGCAGCACGAGGACACGCTGGAGATCGTCTACCAGGGCGTCACGACGGGCGTCACGACCACGCGCAGCTTCGTGCTGACGGGCCGGGGCGCGGACGCACAGATGTCCGCGCCGACCGACGCCGTCGACTTCCCCGCCACGCTGCCAGGCGCGACGAGCCTGCGCTCGCTCGTCATCACCAACTCCGGTCAGGTGCCCATCGATCTGCTGAGCGTGAGCACCGTGCCGGACACCTACTTCCGCGCGACCGTGGACCAGTGGCCGGACACCATCATCCCGGTGGGAGCCACGCGCCGCATCGACCTCACCTTCAACCCGACGGCCACCGGGTCCTTCTCCTCGCAGCTGGAGATCCGGCTGAAGAAGTCACCTGGAGCGCTCGCGCTCTCCCGGCAGCTCTCCGGCGTGGGCGCCTTCGCGAAGCTGGACCTGAGCAACAACCAGCTCGTCTTCGGCGAGGTGCCCCGGCTGGGCACGAGCACCCGGTCCATCGTGCTGCGCAACACGGGCTCCGCGCAGCTCACCGTGAACAACGTCACGGGCAGCGGCCCCTTCACGGCGAAGCTGAACAACGGCCAGTTCCCCATCAACCTCGCGCGGGACGCCACCACCCAGCTCGACGTCACCTTCCGGCCGGAGACGGCGCAGGACGTGAGCGCCACCCTGCACGTCCTGAGCAACTCCGACCAGACCACCGACCTGCCCATCGTCGTCTCGGGCCGGGGCACGGTGCCGCTGCTGGTGCTGCCAGGCGGCACGAGTCCCCGCTTCGCCCCCCAGGCCCTGGGCATCGAGGGGCCGCGCCAGCCCCTGGTGGTGAAGAACGACGGCAAGGCGCCGCTGGTCGTCTACTCCGTGACGGTCCCCGGCGACTTCTGCCTGCGTCCGGATGATGGGACGCAGACCGACGGCTGCCCGTCCGCCCTCTCCGGCTTCACGGTGCTGCCCGGTGACGCGCATACGTTCCTCGTGTCGGCGAAGCCCTCCGCGCGGGGCAACATCACCAGCGTGCTCACGATCGTGAGCAACGCGGAGACGACCCCCAACACCGTGCAGTTGGCGGTCGAGGGCGTGGGCAGCGTGTCACTGCCGACCAGCTCGGTGAACTTCGGGCCGGTGAACTTCGGCTCGTACTCGGATCAATCGGTGACGGTGACCAACACCGGCATCACCTCCGCGCAGGTGTCGGTGGACTTCGCGGCGGGGAGCTCGGAGTTCTCCGCGCAGAACCTCCCGCTGGTGGTGCCCGCCGGTGGCAGCACCCCGCTCACGCTGCGCTTCCGGCCCCAGGGGTCGACGGGAGGTCCCCGGACGCTGCTGGCCACGCTGCGCGTGGGCGGCACGGCCTCGCAGGACCCCATCACCCTCACCCTCCAGGGCACCGCCACGTCGGCGCAGTTGGATGTGACCCGCCGGGACGCGGTGGCCTTCGATGGGTCGCTCGACTTCGGCGGCACGCGGGTGAACACCACCTCCGAGTTCATCGGCCTGCGGCTGACCCACGTGGCGCCGCTCGGGGGGGCGGACGCGGGCACGGAGGCGGGCATGCTCACCGTGCAGGACATCATCCTGGATGGAGAGGACGCCAGGGCGTTCGTCCTGCAGAAGCCGCCCATGCCGGTTCGGCTGGTGCCAGGCGGAAGCATGGACCTGTCGCTCCAGTTCCATCCGGACGCGCAGCGGCGCTTCAACGCGGTCCTGCGCATCACCTCCGACGACAGCCACGCCAGCACCCTGCTCGTGACGCTGGGCGGCCGGGGCCGGACGAACCAGCTCAGCCTCTCCACGCCCACGCTGGAGTTCGGAGCGCGGGTGGCCGAGTCCTCCGCGTCGGCGGTGCGTTCGGTGCGGCTCACCAACGAATCACTCCAGCCGTTGAAGGTGCAGGGCCTGGAGATCATCGGGGTGTCGGAGAACTCGGAGCCGTCGCACTTCAGCGTGGAGTCCGCGCCCACGTTGCCCTTCACGCTGGCGGCGCAGGAGGCGAAGGACCTGTTCATCAAGTTCGTGCCTCGGCCGGACGTCACGTCCAAGGCCGCGCTGACCGTGGTGACGAGCGACCTGGAGTCGCCCGTGGCGCAGGTGGCGCTGTCGGGCCGCGGGCTCTCCACGGTGTTCCGTTCGCTCAGCCGCACGCTGGACTTCGGCACCGTCAAGCAGGCGGAGCCGGTGACAACGAAGGTGGCGCTCACCAACGACAGCACGCAGGAGCTGATCCTGCTGCCGCCCAAGCTGGAAGGGCCGCAGGCCACGCACTTCGTGGTGGTGTCTCCCACGCTGGGCGCGGACGGGCGCGTGTTGGCGCAAGGCGACTCGTTGACGCTGGAGCTCAAGTACGACACGTCACAGATTGGCGCGGCGAAGGCGACGCTGGTCCTGGGCACGAAGGACCAGGAGCGCGCGGCGCTGGTCGCCTTGTCCGGGGTGACGGTCGCCAGCTTCCTGACCATCGAGCCAATGGAGCTGGACATGGGCTGGGTGGACATCGGGGGCACCAGCGCGCCGCGCAGCGTGACGCTCACCAACCAGTCCGCGTCGCCCGCGCGGCTGAGCGTGGTGGAGAACACCAACCCCTCGTTCGAGATCGACGCCAGCGCGCTGGACGCGGAGCTGGCGCCGGGAGCCCAGGCGACGGTGGGCATCACCTTCCGCGGCCAGGTGGGCGGCCCCGCGGAGGGCACGCTGCGGCTGCGCCTCCGGGGAGAGACGACCGCGGAGGCCGCGCTCACGCTGAAGGGGCAGGCCCGGACCCTGGGAGGCACTGGCGGTGGCTGCGCCTGTGGAACCAGCGGAGATGGAGCCGCGGCGCTGGCGCTGTTGCTGCTGCTGGGGCTGGGGCTCGGCCGGCAAGCGAGGCGCGCGCGGAGCTGACCGTTTCAATTCCTGACGCCTGTCGCATCACTCCGAAGGGAGGACCATGGACTTCACAGAACTCAATATCGCCGGAGGTACCGGCGACTTCCATGTGAACCAGTTCCGGATTCACTTCAGCATCCCCGGGCTGGAGGGGGACGGCCGGAACGCGGTGCCCCTGCTCGTGGCGGACTTCATCAAGGACTTCCCCCGGTACTTCAACGGCGTCGAAAAGGGATTGACCGAGAACAAGGCCACGGTGGCCTGGTCCACCAAGAAGTTCGAGCTGAACAAGACGCTCCGGTTCGTGCTCGACTTCAGGTCGGAGAGGTTGGGCATCAACCTGCCCGACATTCACAGCGACTGGGTCCACGTCCTCTGGCAGAACGCGAACAAGGGCTTCGCGGCGCAGACGCTCAAGCGCAACTTCGCGGAGCGCGCGGACTACCTGACGTCCACGATGTCGCCCCTCCTGGGAGAGGTCTTCAACCGGCTCAACCAGTATCACTTCCTCGCGGGGCGCCGCTCCTGGGTGTTCGGGCTCGTCGAACCCGGCATGCCCGGCTGGACGCCTGGGGTCCTCATCGGCAAGAACGAGGGCGGAAAGTTCAAGGCCTACAGCGGGGCACCCCCACCGCTCTTCTACCTGGAGTCCGCCGCGGTCGAACGCTATTCGATGCTCCTGTATGAGCTGATGGAGGAAGGGGGGGACCTCCTCATCGACATCCGGAAAGCGATTGTCTCCATCTGGAGCATCCTCCTGGCCAACTACGTCCAGGCCAGGGGCTTCCGGCTGAACGTCGGGCATCCCAAGAGCTACACGACGGATGACGGGAGCAGCCTCTGGGACAGCCAGGCCACCTGGCGCGGCGTCTACCGCCGACAGGCGGAGCTCGAGAAGCCCGGAGACCTCTACGCCAAGAAGTGGGTCCAGAACCTGCTGACGCTGCACCCGGCGTTGAAGAGCCAGGTGCTCACGAACGGCGAGGGCAAGGGAGTCAGCGGCGGTGGTGGCAGGTCTGGCGGGGCGGGCTCCAGCGGCAGTTGGTGATCCGTACCGACCCGAGGGACCACGCATGCGAGACATCCCCAATATCATCGTGCTGGTGAGCGGGACGACGGACCCGACCAACACCGACACCCGCTCCCACTCCGCCAGCTATCAGAACACCAAGCCCATCACGGATCCGGACTGGTACTGGGGAGAGAACCCCGGACTTCGCAAGGACATCGAGGCCCTGCGCCAGCGATACACCAACGTCCACATCTTCACGGCGCATGGCTGGTCTGGAGACAACGGCAAGTCGAATCGGCGCGTCGCCGGAACCTATCTGGCCAATCGCCTCTGTGGGGCCGAGGGACAAGTCGCCTACTACAAGAAGTTCCTCAAGCAGGAGGTCGCGTTCCATTTCATCGGCCACTCGCATGGCGGGAACGTCATCAACGAGCTGACGCGACAGGCAGCCAAGGTCTGGCCGCGCACCTGGAAGATTCGCAGCGTCACCTATCTCTCGACACCCTTCTTCCAGCGACAGCATCTGGTGGACACGGCCGTGTTCCACGAAGAATGCAAGATCGTCAACGTCCACAATCAATACGACCTGACCCAACGGGTTGTCGCTGACTTCTCGCTGCTGCCATTCCACGACGCGCTGGAGAAGGCAGGGTTCGAGCAGGTCACCCAGCTGTTGGCCGACATCCACTTCGACGGCCAGCTGCTCAAGGACGCCATCAAGTCCACGCGCCCCAGGGACGCGGATGATTCATGGCGGATCAATCTGAAGCTCCTGATGTCCTCCGACAAGGCCGGGAAGCTCTACGACCACTGCATCCAGCTCTTGGAGAAGATCAACGGCATCTTCGCCAAGCTCCGCGAAATCATCCGCACGCTCAGCAAGCCCTTTGAGTTCCCAGTCGCGATCGAGCTCCAAGGCAAGGCGGCCACGAAGCGCGCCATCCTGCCCGAGCTCCTGGCCGGCCGCTTCATCAGTGAACTGGACAAGCTCGAAAAGAGCCTGTCGCCCCTGATGAAGGCGCTCAAGGACCGCAAGAAGAGTGGGAAATACCCTCTCGACGGCCTCTTCGACGACCTGCATGTCTCCACGTTCTTGAAGGCCCTTGCCCAATTCTTGCGGGTGGACGTCAAGACCCTGAGCGGCCCCCTGTGTGACTTGATCGCCGGCATCCTGAAACATCAGATTGAAGCCTTCGACAACACGGGCACCTCTCCCCGGGCCCAGCTCAAGGCGACGCCGTTCAGCGCCAGCCTCACGGATGTCGACATCACCGCGGCGGATCCCTACAGCCAGTTTCAACTCGAAGCGACCTACAAGCGTTTTGTCGGTCGACTGGAGACCAGTGAGGTCCGGTACGACAAGTACTCGACGCAGACCGATCTGATGGATCTGATCTTCACCCTCGTGGCCAACGTGGGCCTGGTCCAGAACCTGGTGTCCGACTGGGGGAAGACCGTGCACAACCTCCGGGTCATCCTGGAGTGGGTGACGATCAGCCTGAAGGTGGAGCGGTTCCTTCCGGACACGCATGTCCTCAGTCCTCTCTCGCCCATCAACCTGTTACGCGAGGCGAGTCACCTGGCGAGCATCCCCGTGGTCGCGTCACTCGCCGAGCTGTGCGGAGCGGTTGAATCCTTTGTGACCGTCCTCCAGGAGCGCAGCGTTGGAAAGCTGGAGGTCACGCCCCTCTTCTCGCCGTTGCAGCCGTTTTCTCTCAACCAGACGCGCCTGCCAGTCCCCAACAAGACCCTCGAGCCATTCCCCCGTGCCCCCGCGAAGCTGGAGCTCAAGCCAGCCGTGACCTACGGGACGATGGACTACTTCATGCGGGTCTCGCACTCCGTCAGCAGGCAAGAGCTCTATCCCAAGGTCCGGTCCGTGATTGAGGGACAGATCACGAGCAAGAAGCGCTGAGCGGCTCGCGGCAGGCACCCCGCTCAAGGCTTGAGGGGAACACACCGGCCGACGGAGCCGGGGCCGCAGCGGGTGCCATCCACCCAGGTCGCATGCTCCAACTGGACGCCTCGAAGGTCGGCTTCGAGGAGTTCGGCACCGCGCAGATCCGCGCCTTCCAGTGAGGCGTCGCGCAGGTGGGCTCCCTGGAAGCGGGCGCCTTGCAAGTTGCAGTAGGAGAGGACTGCCTCGCTCAAGTCGGCCGAGCGGAGGTCCGCGCGCTGCAGGTTCGAACCACCGCTGGGCACGGAATAGGCGTGGGTCCGCTCCGTGCGCTGATAGGGGCCCGCGGGGCCAAAGAACTTGCTCCCGGCGAGCTGGGCACCCCGAAGGTTGGCGCCTTGGAAGTCCGCCCCGTCCAGGGCGTATGCGGAGCGAAGATCCGCGCCTTCCAGGTTGGCATCCTGGAGCTGGGCGCCCGTCAAGTAGGCGCCATCAAAGCGTGCGCCTTGGAGGTCGGCCCGCCGAAGGTCGGTGGAGGTCAGGGACGCGCCGGTCAGGTCCGCGCCACGGAGGTTCGCTTGAGCGAGCCGCGCCTCTCTGAGCATGGCTTGCCGGAGTTGGGCCCCAGGCAACGCCGCCCCTTCCAGCCGCGCGCCCGCGAGCTGACAGCCGTTACAGGCCCGGGTCGCGAGGAGCGTGCGCACGACCTTCTCCTGCTCGTTCTCGCACCCCGCGAGCATGCCCCCTGAAAGGGTCAGGAGCATCACGAGCCGGGAGACGGAAGACCGCCAGTGGGGAGTCGAAGCCGACGTCATCACAACCCCTTCGCGCCGGAGGCAGCGCTCGTCTCGGTGGCGACCGGAGCTGGCGCCAGCACCGGCACGCCAGGAACCCCCGGAGATACCATGTGGAGGACGGTGCTGAACAGAAGCGGGGGCCGCGCGGGCCGCGCAGTTCGCCCGTGAGCAGGTGTTGCCGAGAGAGGTCCGCGAAGGACCGTCGGCCGGCTACGCGTCCGCAGGCCCCTGGCCGTAATAGTGATGCGTGAGTCGGCCTTCGCTGTCGAAGCGCGGATAGCGACCTTCGGCCAGCGCCGGCGCGTCGGGCATGGCGCTGGCGTTTGTGTGCTCCAGCAGCTCCGACAGGAACCGCGAGTAGGCCTCGCGAGGAGCGACACCGGGATACCGCTCCGGAAGCCCGAGCCCGGCGGCCGGGACGCGCAGCACGGTCGGGCCATGGGTCGTGTCACCCCACGACACCACGAGGTCGGTGAGCACTGTCTGCCGGGGAGCGGCGCCCTCGGGGACGGCTGCCGGCAACATGCCCACGGCCACGGCCAGGATCTCGGTGACGGACAGCGACCTGCGCTGACCGCCGCGGGCCTCCACCATCAGTGCCTTGTCGGACAGGCTGAGGATGCGACAGGGGATGATGCGAGGAGGCATCGTCGAGCCTCCGGGCATCACGGGCGCTTGGGCCGCGATGGCGCGTGCTCTCGGTGTGGCAGCCTCCGTGTCCAGAGTGATGCCACGGTCCCTCAGCCGCGCCTCCATCCGAGTGACTTCCGACTCGAGCTGCCCCACGCGCTCCGCCAATGCCGAAGCATCGCCGGTCGCCAGCGCCTTCGCCCGCGACAGATATTCGAGTGCCCGCGCCGGCTCCTCACGGCCCGCAAGACGCAACTCCGCCGCGCGAATCAAGGCCCGTACCGCCATGATGCCGCTGCCCTTGCCAGCCACGGCATACAGGGGTTCGGCCATGCGGAGGGCGGAGAAGGATGCGCCCTCCACTTCCAGCACCTGCGCGACCCGCCATGCGACTCCGGGGCGCAGGCAATCCAAGGGAAGCAGCGGGCCGAGCAACTCCACGGCCTGCCAGATGGGCTCGGGTGTCTCGCGAGCCACGAGCAACTGGAGCGCCTTCTCCACCTTCGCGGCACCGGACGCATCCTTGCCGTCCTCCAGCTCCATCCGCCCCAGCGTGAGCAATGCCTCGGTGTTGTCGGGCTGGCCCCCCAGCACGCGGAGGATGCCCGCGCGCGCCTTCTCGCGGTCGCCGTTCTCGAGCGAGCTCTGGGCCTCCACCAGGCGGGGATCCGCGACCCAGCCCCCCTCGCGCGCGGCGATGGCGGGTGCGACGAAGCGCTCCTCCAGATGGGTGATGCGCAGCGCACTGGCCGCGCAGAAGCCAAAGACAAACCCGCCGATGTGGGCCATCACCGCGACGCCCGTGTTGTTCCCCCAGAGGACGAAATCGAGCACTTCATTGCCGAACCACAGGCCCGCCCAGGCCCAGCCCGGGACACCGAAGGTGCCGCGCCAGATGCGCAGCAGCCAGATGAGGTAGCCCACGCGGACCTTGCGCGTGGCGAAGCGCAGACAGAAGGCCCCCATGCAGGCCGCCACCGCACCGGAGGCGCCGACCATCAACGTCTCCGAGCGGGGATCGAGCGTGAAGTGGGCCATCGCCGCCACCAATCCGCCCACGACGTAGAAGCCTGCGAACAGCGGCCTCCCCCAGACGTCCTCGAGAAGCAACCCCACGAAATAGAAGAACAGCATGTTCCCCAGCAGGTGCATCCAGCCGAGGTGCAGGAACATGTACGTCAGCCAGCCCCATTGAAACACGCCCCGCGCGGGCACCAGCCCCAGGCGATGGAGCAGGTGCGAATCCTTGCGCTCCAGGACCTGCTGACAGTGGGCGTCGAGCCGCGCCTGGAGCGCCGCGACGTCCACGCGCGGGCTCGGAGCCTTCGCCCGGGAGCGCAGCTGGGTGATCAGCTCCTTGCCCTGCTCACTGAGCAGGGCGTTGCAGCCCGGGGCCAGCTCCAGTTGGGGGTGTTCGGCTGTTTCCCGAATCAGGGCAACGAGCTCACGCTCGCTCACGCCCGTCGGGTTCGCTGGAACCACCCAGGTCACGAAGAAGGCGACGACACAGATCGCCGCGATGGTGACGGACACCCAGGGGCGACGATCCAACGTCGCGCCATCCACGCCCAGTGGAAGGAAGAACATCATGAAGGAAACTCACCCCAACGGGCGGGACCCCCACCCATGACGCATCCTGACAGGGAACCATTCCCCTCGCGACCTGCCGCCCCCTCATACGAATCGGTCGCGTCCCCTGGGCACCGCGGACCTCAAAAAAGAAGTCCTCTTCGACGAAACACCGCTGCTGGACGACCACCATCAGGCGCCGTTGAAACCCGTCGCCAGACAGCAGTCGCCCCTCAGCCCCCAACCGGAAGAGTCAATCCAGCCGCTTGTAGAGAAGCACGAAGCCGCCCCGGCTCCACGTCAGCACCTTGATGCGGTCGCCTTTGCGCGAGACGAAGGCGAAGAGGCGCCCCGAGTAGACGTCCTCGCCCCAGGCCGTGCGCACCAGCGCCATCAGCCCGTCAAGCGACTTGCGCATGTCCACCGGCTCCGCCGCCAGCACCACGCGCACCGACGCAGGCAGGGCGAACACGGCCTACCGCCCCAGCGCCGCGACGAGCCGGGCCACGTACGCCACGTCGGTGCCCACGGCGAATCGCACCCGCGCTCCGCTCGCGGCCACCACCTCCAGCAGGCACTCCGTCGCATCAGGGGACGTCCCCACTTGCACCGGCAAGAGTCTCACGGCTTCCGCTCGCGACGCCCCGCTCCGCCGACGCCGGTACACCCACGACTGCAACGTGCTCAGCCGCACGCCTCGCTGCGCTGAGAATGCCTTCTGCGTCAGCCCGCTCGCCTCGAACGCTTCCGCAACGCGCGCCCACTCCGGCTTCTCCATTGGCTTCGACATGCACGCCAGGGTCCACCGCCCCGACGCCTCACTCAACGCCTCTCAGCACGTCGTTGGCCGGACGGATACGGCAATCCCTCACGGCACGTCGTTGGCCGGACGGATACCAATGACCGAAGAACTTCTGGTGCACGCCGAGGGCGCAGCTTTCATCGCGGATACCGGCTATGACGCCGACCGCATTCGCACCAACGTTCGAAAGCTCAGGATGAAGCCTGTCATCCATTCGAACCCGAGCCGCAAGTGGGCGTTGCCGTTGGACCGCACCCTGTACCGGCTACGCTACCGGGTGGAGTGCTTCTTCCACGACCTCAAGCGCTTTCGTGCTGTCGCCACCCGCTATGACAAGACGGCGATCAGCTACCTCGCCGTCCTGCACGTCGCATCCATGCTTCTTTGGCTGCGCTAATCAGGGACAGCCCCTAGTACCACCTGATCAGATTCGTGATGGGCCGCGCGGTAGGTTCGAGTCGTCGACGAGCCTGCGGCAGAGGGGGCAGACGCCTATCCAGCGCAACAGCACCTGTTGAAGACGGCGGCGGACTTCAGGCAGCGTCCATTTCACCCGGCCCCGGGGGGGAAAGCGCTCGTCGGAGCGCGAGAAAGCCATGGGCCATGGCGCAGAGGGTGGCGTGGTGGTGGAAGCCCCGCCAGGTGCGGCCCTCGAAGTGGTCCAGGCCGAGTTCCTGTTTCATCTCCTGGTAGTCGCGCTCGATGCGCCAACGCAGCTTGGCCAGGCGCACCAGGGTGCGTATGGACGTGTCAGCCGGGAGGGAGGAGAGCCAGAATTTCGTGGGGGCCTGCGCTCCCTGGGGCCATTGGCACAACAACCACTGCTCATCTCCAGGCGGCACTCCATTCATATGCCGGTGCGCCGTGCGGATGCGGACGGCTGCGAAGCGAGAGGACTGCCAGCCACGGCTTCCCTCGCGCCAACTGACGGCGCGGTACTTCAACTCCTTGGCCAGCACGCCCACCAGCACCGGCGGATGCTTGTCGTCGTAGTGCCGAGAAGAAGGCCGGCCGCGACTGCCCGGCGGCTTCTTGCGAATGGTTGGGGTGCTGCCTGGTGGCCAAACAGACGTCTCGCCCTTGATGCCAACCACATTGTCATGGGCCGGGGTAATGGATCGCAGCGGGGTCACCCAAGCTGTTCGTAGCAGGGTCGGCCAAGTGGATCGCCCCGGGGTCGGCCAGGCGGATCGCGTTGCGTAGCAGGAGGGCGGCGCCCCCGCCGCACTGAAGGAATCCG